>CAYGPR010000004.1:0-137819 GCA_964351985.1 uncultured Maribacter sp.
CCTTATTTATGGGGAGGTTGTGTATGACCTAAACGGTTTGGCCGCCTCGGCTTGGGACGAACGCTGAATTTTTGATTGATTACAATAATCGAAACAAAAACTTTAAAAATGAGAAAAATCGGGATTATATTTTTAGTAGTGATGCTAGGTTCTTGTAACACCAATATTGACAGAGAAAAACAAAAAACGGCCGAACCAGAAGAAAAAGAACAAATCGAAGCAGGTTATGACCCTGAGGCCAATTTGGAAAAATTGGGCATTACTTTAAATACCCCGTCAGCACCTGTTGCAAACTATGTAAATGCCGTTCGTGTGGGGAATCTTATTTTCTTATCCGGCAAAGGTCCTAGAAAGGCTGACGGAGAGAATATTTCGGGTAAATTAGGTGCCGACCTGACTATCGAAGAAGGCTATGAAGCAGCACGAATCGTCGGTATAAATCAGTTATCGGTTCTCAAAGCTGAACTTGGCAATCTGAACAAAGTAAAACGATGCGTTAAAGTTTTGGGCATGGTCAATTCGACTACCGATTTTACAGACCAACCGAAGGTTATCAATGGGTATTCCGATTTAATGGTCGAGGTGTTCGGTGAGCGTGGGAAGCATGCACGTGCTGCTGTGGGAATGGGGTCTTTGCCTAGTAATATTGCCGTGGAAGTCGAGATGATTGTTGAGGTATACGATTAATACCAATTTTTTATTCCGATGTGGCAAACTTTCAAGACACACAAAAATTATTCTGTGGTTCTACTTTGTAGCCCCGGCAAGAATCGAACTTGCATCTAAAGTTTAGGAAACTTCTATTCTATCCATTGAACTACGGGGCCGATAAAGAAGGTGCAAAAGTAAAACTTTTGGTAATAAAATAGATTTCCAGAACATAATAAAATCTACCGCCAACTCATCTACGTGCCCAAATCTCGTACATCGGCTCGCCCTTGCTGTTTTTTCCTTTATGGTGCCAGTCGTCTTTTTTGAGTTGATAGGAAAAGTCCAAGGTTGCGCCGACCCGAGAATCATCTCTTGAAAAGTACTCGATATTTTCGGTATAGGTTCCTCCTTTCGAGGTGAATGCACCGCCCCCAGTACCGAAAAATTCCATAGTATCGGTATTGTAGGCTATCCATTGAAAGCGACCGTCTTGTAGAAACTTCAATGTCTTTCTGGCATTCTCATTGCCACGGTGTTCTTGGCCCTTATCGGGTCCACGGGTGGCAAATAGCCATGTACCGTCTAGGGCTTGGTTGATAGGTCCGTTCTTCGAGAATACGAGATTGGCCTCACGGGGCAAGGTCAGCTGATTGTCCTCGACAATTATAGGAATGGCCAATTCTTTCAGACCATCTGTTTCATAGTTCGAATTGAATTCCAATTTGACTTTTAGAATATCGTTGTCCACTGTATAGAAGCCGCCCACGGTTTTAATGAATTTGGCTGGATCAATTTGGTACTCTGAATGTGTCAGATAATCAGAATTGATTTTTAATTCGTGGCGTATATTGTCTACCTCCGTAATATAGACGCCGGGTACGATTTGCGCATGTAGGATGCCCATGCTTCCCATTAACAAATAGAATATAATCTGTGAAAAATATTTTTTTGTTTTCATGTTCTTGCATTTTATCCTCTAAAAGTAAAAATTAATCCGCTATCGATGCATAGGTTATTTTAAAAATAGAGTGAAGTTGGTTGGGTAAAATCTTTTTTGCCCGATTTATCGTAATTTCCTTCTAAGCCCTTGTTTTTTAAGAATTTTTGTTTTCATTTGTTCTATGAATTTTAAGGCGCTTTTCGCTTTTACTGTACCTCAAATATAATAAAGGGATTGGACCATTTTTTTAATCATTTGTGTCATGGGTTTTCGACAATCCTTTTATATTCTGCAACTCATCATATTCCAGACTAAATGAATACCAAGTACATTGATCTTATTGATCAAACCTACTATTTCCCCCAAGAAGAATTTAAGCTCGATGGCGAATATCTTCGCTTTCATGGTATCGCCTTGAACGAATTGGTCGAAGAATATGGCAGCCCTTTAAAGTTCACCTATCTACCCAAGATTTCCGAAAATATCGGTAGGGCGAAAAATTGGTTCGCCAATGCCATAGAAAAACATGATTATAAGGGTAGGTATCAATATTGTTACTGTACAAAAAGTTCACATTTTCAACATGTGTTGGATGAGGCGCTGAAAAATGACATTCATATTGAGACGTCTTCCGCTTTTGATATCAATATTGTTGAAAAACTGAAAAAAAAAGGAAAAATCAAAGACGACACCTATGTTATCTGTAATGGTTTTAAGCGTTCTCAATATATCGAGAACATTGGGCGGTTGATCAATGAAGGGCATCGCAATTGCATCCCGATCATCGATAATTATGAAGAAATCGAATTACTTTCCGATGCCATAAACGATGATTTCGAGGTAGGCATACGTATTGCATCCGAAGAAGAGCCAAAATTCGAGTTCTATACGTCACGACTTGGAATCGGGTACAAAAACATTGTTCCGTTTTATGATAACCAGATCAAGGACAACGAGAAGGTAACCCTGCGAATGCTCCATTTCTTCATCAATACCGGTATTCGTGACAATGCCTATTATTGGAACGAACTGGTCAAGTGTCTGAAAGTCTATGTTCGGTTGAAAAAAATCTGTCCCTCTTTGGATAGCTTGAACATTGGGGGCGGATTTCCTATTAAGAACTCCTTGGCATTTGAATACGACTATCAGTACATGATCGACGAGATCATCAACCAAATCAATATCGCTTGTAAGGAAGCCGATGTGCCCGTGCCAAATATTTTTACGGAATTTGGTAGTTTTACGGTAGGCGAGAGCGGTGGTGCCATTTATGAGATACTTTACCAAAAGCAACAGAACGATCGAGAAAAATGGAATATGATCGATTCATCTTTCATTACCACATTGCCAGATACATGGGCCATCAACAAACGTTTTATCATGTTGCCCATCAACCGTTGGAACGATGAATATGAAAGGGTACTTTTAGGTGGACTGACTTGCGATAGCGATGATTATTACAATAGTGAGCAGAATATGAATGCCATTTATTTGCCCAAATATAAAAGGGACAAACCTCTTTACATCGGTTTCTTCAATACTGGAGCATACCAAGAAACCATAGGGGGCTACGGAGGCCTCCAACATTGCTTGATCCCCCAGCCCAAGCATATCTTGATCGACAAGGATGCTCAAGGGAATATTTCAACCGAACTTTTTAATGAACAACAAAAGGCAGAGGACCTGCTTAAAATTTTAGGATATGAGCACAACTAAGAATTATGCCGGCATTCCGGATGAATTTGCACAATTGGAAACGGCAAAGGTAGTTTTGATACCCGTGCCCTATGATGGCACCAGTACTTGGGGAAAAGGTGCAGATAAAGGTCCCCAAGCATTTTTGGATGCTTCGGAGAATATGGAGCTTTACGATATCGAAACCGATACCGAGGTATATGAACAAGGGATTCATTTGACGGAAGCCATTACCGAAAACAAATCGCCGGAGGCGGTAGTGAACGCGGTGCATAAAATGGTCAAGGAACACATCAAGCGCAATAAATTTGTGACGCTTTTCGGTGGAGAACATTCGATATCGATAGGAACCATTCGTGCCTTTAACGAATGTTTTGATAATCTGACCGTTTTGCAGATCGATGCGCATGCCGATTTACGCGAATCGTATGAAGGTTCTGAATACAATCATGCCTGCGCGGTTCATGAGGCTAGCAAAACTACCAATTTGGTTCAAGTGGGCATTCGCTCTTTGGACGCCATTGAAAAAACCTTTATGGATGAGGAAAAAACTTTTTTCGCCCATGATATGGCCAACGATGAGTACTGGACCGATAAGGTTATTGAGGCCTTGGGAGACAATGTGTTGATCACCTTTGACCTTGATGCGCTGGATCCCTCGATTATGCCTTCAACGGGGACTCCTGAACCGGGCGGGCTCTTTTGGTACGAAACCTTGG
This sequence comes from uncultured Maribacter sp., assembly GCA_964351985.1. GTDB lineage: Bacteria > Bacteroidota > Bacteroidia > Flavobacteriales > Flavobacteriaceae > Meishania. The sequence continues at coordinate 4,006 of CAYGPR010000004.1, forward strand.
AGTTCTTAAAACAGGTTTTTGAAGAAAAGAACGTGGTCGGTTTCGACATTGTAGAACTATGTCCGAACCCGAACGATAAATCTTCTGACTTTTTGGCGGCAAAGTTGTATTACAAAATGCTAAGCTATAAATTTATGGGCGAGGCCGTTGACGATGAATACGACAATACGTATGATGTCGACTATAAATCCGGTAACGGAAATTCAAAATTCGAAGATGACGAAGACTAAAGGCGAAATATCGAAATTCATTGAAAATTATTACCTGCATTTCAATGCGGCCGCATTGGTCGATGCCGCAAAAGGGTACGAGGATCAGTTGAACAAGGGGGCCAAAATGTTGGTGTCCTTGGCAGGTGCGATGTCGACGGCAGAACTCGGTAAGATCTTTGCCGAGGTCATCCGCCAAGACAAGGTGCATATCATCTCTTGTACAGGTGCGAATTTAGAGGAGGATATCATGAATCTGGTAGCGCACTCGCATTACAAACGCGTTCCCAATTATCGCGATCTGACCCCACAAGAAGAATGGGACCTATTGGAAAAAGGCCTTAATCGGGTAACGGATACCTGTATTCCCGAGGAAGAGGCCTTCCGAAGATTGCAAGAGCATATCTTTAAGATCTGGAAGGATGCCGAGGAAAAGGGAGAGCGGTATCTTCCGCATGAATTCATGTATAAAATGTTGCTTTCGGGAGTGTTGGAAGAGCATTATGAAATCGACATCAAAGATTCTTGGATGTATGCTGCCGCCGAAAAAAACCTTCCGATTATTTGTCCCGGTTGGGAAGATAGTACTATGGGGAATATCTTTGCATCCTACGTATTAAAAGGGGAATTGAAGGCCAGTACCATGAAATCGGGCATCGAATACATGACCTTTTTGGCGGATTGGTACACCGATAATTCATCAAAAGGCATAGGGTTTTTCCAAATAGGAGGAGGCATTGCAGGCGATTTTCCAATCTGTGTTGTGCCAATGCTATACCAAGATATGGAACGTACCGATACCCCTTTTTGGAGCTATTTCTGCCAAATTAGTGACAGCACTACCAGTTATGGATCGTATTCCGGTGCCGTGCCCAACGAAAAGATCACCTGGGGAAAATTGGACATCAACACCCCAAAGTATATAATCGAAAGTGATGCGACTATTGTTGCGCCCTTAATTTTTGCCTATCTTTTGGACCTATGAGTAAACAAGACCATTCAAATCTGAAACGCGTTATCGTCGATTTCAAAAAATTGACCCCCGAAGTACTCAAACTTTTGGTGGAACGATATCCCGACGGGTATGATGACCGCAATATCATCTCCTTTAGAAATGCCCAAGGCGAGCGTATCGAGGCCGTTGAGGTCTTGACCGAAGACACCAAATATTTGGTCAAGATCAGTGCCAAGCTTGAATATACCATGGAAAACTACGACGAAGATGATTATGAAGATTTCGAAGACGATGATCCGGATGCAGTTGTGGAACCCGACCCCGAAGACATGGCCGAAGAAAGTGGAGATGAAGAATAGAAGATGTAAAGTCGAGTGCTTCTAGAATACATGTAGAACCAGTTCAATACTGGTTTTAATTTTTCCATTTCCTAAAAATAGTATGCTCTAATCTGGGCATAAACCATTTACCCGTTAACAAATGAAAATAAAAGAAATAGAAAATATCGAGTTAAAGTTTTTGGATCTCGATGATTACAAAGAACTTAAAGAGGCCATGCTTTCTTCCTATACGAACATGCCCGGATCCTATTGGAAAGAAGAACAGATCGAGAATCTGGTGGGCAAGTTTCCCGATGGGCAGGTCGTTATAAAAATCAATGGCCAACTCGCAGGTTGTGCGCTCTCGATTATCGTCGATTACGATGATTTTGAAGACAATCATACCTATGAGGAAATAACTGCAGAATATACTTTTGACACACACACGGGTGATGGCGATGTGCTGTACGGAATCGATGTTTTTATAAAGCCTGAATTTAGGGGGCTTCGCTTGGGCAGAAGATTGTATGATTATAGAAAGGAGCTTTGCGAAAAGTTAAATTTGAAGAGCATCGTTTTTGGAGGTCGAATGCCCAATTTTCATAAGTATGCTGACGAGCTGACACCAAAAGAATATATTGCCAAGGTTCGTCGGAAAGAGATTCAAGACCCGGTTTTGAACTTTCAGATAAGTAATGATTTTCATCCCGCTAAGGTAATGAAGGGTTATTTAGAAGGGGATAAGGCTTCCAACGATTTTGCCATTCTGATGGAGTGGGACAATATCTACTACCAAAAACCTTCGAAGAAAGCCGCGACCAAGAAAAAGATTATCCGTCTTGGTTTGATACAGTGGCAAATGCGTCCGTATAAAGATTTGGAAGAATTGTTACAGCAGGCCGAATACTTTATCGATGCGGTTTCGGGGTATCGTTCTGATTTTGCCTTGTTTCCGGAATTTTTCAACGCGCCCTTGATGGCTAAGGATAATCATTTGTCGACCCCCGATGCTATTCGTGAACTGGCCAAACACACATCGGCCATCGTACAAAAGTTTTCCGAATTTTCAATTTCATACAACATCAATATCATTACCGGAAGTTTCCCTGAAGTAATCGATGGCAGATTATATAACGTGGGGTATCTCTGCAGAAGGGACGGAAGCATGGAACGCTACGAGAAATTACATGTAACGCCAGATGAGGCGAAGGTATGGGGCATGCAAGGGGGTACCCAGTTCAAGGCTTTCGATACCGATTGCGGCAAAATAGGGGTGTTGATCTGTTACGATTCTGAGTTTCCTGAACTGAGCCGACTTTTGGCCGATGAGGGAATGGACATCCTTTTCATTCCGTTTTTGACGGACACCCAGAACGGATATTCTCGGGTACGTCATTGTGCCCAGGCCAGGGCCATTGAAAATGAGTGCTACGTTGCCATTGCCGGGAGTGTAGGCAATTTGCCCAACGTGCAGAATATGGACATTCAATTCGCACAATCCATGGTTTTCACACCTTGTGATTTTTCGTTCCCGACCAATGGCATAAAAGCGGAAGCGACTCCGAATACCGAAATGATCTTGATTGCCGATGTCGATATCGATCTGCTTAGGGAACTGAACCAATTCGGTGCCGTTAGAAACTTAAAGGATAGAAGAAAGGATCTTTTTGAACTACGTAAGAAATAAAAACCTACCTGTCTTTAAATATATAGCTTATGAAAAAAGCACCCTTTCACATGTCGTTGCCATGCACGAGCATTTCAAAGACAGAAGATTTTTATGTTGATGTTATAGGAGCCGGATTGGGACGACATTCTTCCCGTTGGTTGGATATCAATCTCTTTGGCAACCAGATTACATTTACAAAATCGGGAGATTTTAATTTTTCGTATCGCTCCTATAAATTCGAGGATTCCGTTTTACCTGCTTTTCATTTTGGGGTAATCGTTGATCGTAAAATTTGGCAAACGCTTTATCAAAGGTTAATGGCATCCGAATATGAAATAACGACGGAAGTCACTTTTTTAAAAGACAAGGTGGGCGAGCATGTGTCTTTCTTCATTCAGGATCCTAATGGGCACATGGTTGAATTTAAAAGCTTTGAGAACGAAAAGGAAATGTTCGAACAGTAGTGGCAGCGTATACTTTTTGTAGTATGAAATGCTCAATGTTTAAAATTATATGATACTGGAAAATAAACCAAAACCCAAAGACCTACAAATCATTGGTAGCGAAGAATGGTGCGTATTTGAAGAATTAGGTATACCGGCGATAAAGGCAAGAGTCGATTCTGGGGCCAAAACATCGTCGATTCAAGCGACCAACATTAAATTATACAATAAAGGATCCCAAGAATGGGTTCGCTTTGAGGTCAACCCGATACAAGAAAATCGAAGTATCGCCATCGAATGTAAGGCCAGATTGGTGGATAGGCGTACCGTTAAAAGTTCTTCGGGTATTTCAGAAGAACGTTTGGTGGTAAAGACCCCGGTAAAATTGGGCGATCTAATTTTTGACATTGAATTGACACTTGCCAGCCGTGACACTATGGAATTCAGGATGCTCTTGGGTCGAGAGGCCTTAAGTGAGCGTTACATCGTGAACCCCGCGCAGAGTTACAATGTTCAAGGGTTTACGGATGAAGAGATTACCAAAAAATATGCTCCTTTTCTTAAGGAAAAGTCTGGATTGAAAATCGCACTCCTGGCTAGTAATCCTGAACTGTACAGTAACAAGCGATTGATTGAGGCCGCTACGGCTCGCGGCCATGAAATCGTTTTTCTGAACGTAGAGTTGGCCTATATGAAATTGGATGCGCATTCTCCTGAAATACGATATAGGGGAGGGAACATATTGAACGAATTCGATGCGGTCATTCCACGGATTAAACCTTCCGTAACATTTTACGCTTGCGCCTTGATTCGTCAGTTCGACAATTTAGGCGTGTATTGCCAGAACTCTGCCGAGGCTATTTCACAATCACGTGATAAGTTGTTCGCTTCGCAATTATTTTCCAAAAATGACATTCATATTCCTATAACGGGCTTCGCAAAATCTCCGATGGATACCAAAGACCTTATCAAAATGGTCAACGGTGCGCCCTTGATCATTAAGCTTTTGGAAAGTACCCAAGGTAAAGGAGTCGTTTTGGCCGAAACCAACAAGGCGGCCGAAAGTGTTATCAACGCTTTTAAGAGTGTGAACACCAATATTTTGGTACAGGAATTCATAAAGGAAGCCAACGGTCAAGATATTCGATGTTTTGTTGTGAACGGTAAAGTAGTGGCGTCGATGCAACGTCAGGCCGAGAAAGGAGAATTTCGGGCCAATATTCATCAGGGTGGAAAAGCTTCCATCATAAAAATTACGGCGGAAGAGAAAAAGCTGGCATTAAAAGCGGCCAAAATATTGAATCTGGCAGTTGCGGGGGTCGACATTATCCGGTCGAACAAAGGTCCTTTATTGCTCGAAGTCAATTCTTCTCCAGGTTTGGAGGGTATTGAAAATGCTACAGGAAAAGATATTGCAAATGCCATGATTATGGCTATCGAGAAGAAATTGCGTTTTAGTGTTTAACTTAGTCCTATTGAAGATTTTTCAACATTTCGGCAGTAGTTTTTGTTAAATCAAACTCTGCTTTCCAGCCCCAATCTCGGCGAGCTTTGGAGTCATCGATACCACTAGGCCATGAATCGGCAATGGCTTGACGAAAATCGGGTTCGTAATCAATTTTGAACTCTGGAATATGCTTTTGAATACTTTCGGCGATTTCTTTTGGGGTAAAACTCATCGCCGCAAGGTTATACGAAGACCGAACCTGAATATTTCCAGAATCACTTTCCATAATGCTCAGTGTTGCCCGAATCGCGTCATCCATAAACATCATCGGTAGTTTGCTGTCCTCTTGTAGAAAACAGGTATATTTTTTATCACTTAACGCTTTGTGATAGATTTCCACGGCATAATCGGTGGTTCCGCCACCGGGCAGGGTCTTCCAGCTTATGAGTCCGGGGTAGCGTATGCTCCGTACATCGACACCGAACTTTTTAAAATAATACTCACACCAACGTTCTCCCGATTGTTTACTAATACCGTAAACGGTGCTGGGTTCCATAATTGTATTTTGAGGTGTATGTTCCTTAGGGGTGTTCGGGCCAAAAACAGCGATGCTCGAAGGCCAGAAAATTTTACTGATTTTTTTTTCCTTCCCCAGATTTAAAACATTAAAAAGAGAGTTCATATTCAAGTTCCATGCCCTCATGGGAAATTTCTCCGCGGTGGCACTCAACATGGCGGCCATTAAATATACTTCGTCAATTTCATAGTGCATGACGACATCTTCAATGGCTTCGTAGTTTGTGGCATCCAGTATCTCGAAAGGCCCGGAAGCCATAATATCTTCGTTTCCCTCTCGAATATCACTGGCGATGACATTTTCACTACCATATTTTTCCCGAAGTGCGAAAGTAAGTTCCGTACCGATTTGGCCACAGGCACCTAAAATCAAGATAGATTTTTGCATTAAAATAAAGTTAAAGAAATTGAAGGTAAATATACCGTTTCTAAAAATTTGTACATTCGTCAGATGAATAAATTCTTGTTTTCGGTCCTGCTTGCTTTGATGTTGGTGTCGTGCAACTCAAACAATGGCAGCGGTCAACCGGAGGACACCTACGATAGTACGATTTCAACCGAAAAATGGCCTAAAAAAAACAGTATCGGCGCCAAGGCCTTGTCGATAATAAGTGAGTGGCCCGAGTATAGTGCCATGGACATTGGTTTTGATGCGTTATATACGGTTGAAAATCGAGAAGATTTGGCACTGGTAGTTGAAGATCTGATAGAAAAACAGAAGCTATTGGAAGCTTCTGAATATCCTGAGACCTTCGATATACCACAAATAAAAAGCCGACAGAAGGTATTCAAGACCTATTTTTTGAAAATAAAAGGAAATCTCGAATACCGTTTGGATACCGAAGAACCTATTCTTGAAACGATAACCGCGTACAATGCTTTAAGAGACCAGTTCAACAGTATTGCCAATAATACCTTGGACACCAAAATGATTTTTGAACAATAGGGAGACTCCTGTTTCAGTTTATTCGCTACAAAACAGGTGGCAATTTCGTGAACGGACCTTTGATATTGGTTTTGTAGATTCGTGCAGATAAATCAAATGAATGATTCTAAGATGAAAATGCGGACCCATGGTCCGCATTTTAATAGTGCTTAGTTAAAGCGTCTAATCTTTTTTTTCGGCTGCCGCAGGCGGATTCTTTCTTGCTTCAAGGGCCTGCTTGCTCAAACTGGCCAAATTGAAATTGGGGTCGATGGCCAAAGCCTCATCGATAAGGGTGATTGCAGCATCGAGATTATCCTTGTCCTTGTTATATTGCACTAGAGCCTTTAAATGTACAAAGGCAGCTTTTAAAGGCACTTCGTAAGGTTGTTGCCGCTCATAAAAGGCGTATTTCATATCATCTTTGGCATTGGTAATGCCATATTCAATATTGGTTGCCGCCCCATCGTTATCGCCGGTCTGAATTTTAAGGTCGGCAAGTTCATAGGCCAAGTAAGCGGTAGGCGTTCTAGAATAGAGTTCCTCAAATTGCTCAAGGGCCCTTTTGGGTTGGTTCAATGCTTTAAGCGAGATGGCCTTGACCTGCACGGCCAGATCTGAATCCGTAGCATTTTTTTCGATTCCAATGGTGTTCAAGGCCTGTAAATGTTGGCCGTCATTGGCATATATAAAAGCAAGGGTATCTCTGCGCTCTACTGAAGGGGTAATAACGTTCAAATGGGTCATGGCACTGATAACGCCGTCTACATCGCCTTGAAGCCGCATTTGCTTATAAAATGCCTCATAATGCTTTTGAAGGTCGGTATTTGTTTGAGCTATTCCTGCAAACCCAACGGTACACACGAATAAGAAAATGATTTTTTTCATTCTGTTGATTTTTGGTGCGCTAAACTATAAAAATTATTCTTAGCAAGCTGTTAAGGAAACCCTTAAAGATATGGCTATAAAAAAAGGACGCCCTAGGCGTCCTTTGCATGTTTATATGAATCTTTTAGCTCAAACCACGGTTAAGGGCATGTCGTTTTTTGTAAACGAACGTAAAAGACTGGCATAAAAGCCAATACTTTTTGCATCCTTTTCAATACAAGATTTCAAGAAATCCTTTAAGTTTTTAAAGATCAAATTGGCGTGTAGGGTAGGTAGATAGGTGTTTACCTTTTTCGGGTTGTAATAGGTATCATCGATTACGATGTCCATTTCTACCCTTTTTCTGTGATAATCAATGGTAATATCGGCCGCATTGTAATACTTTTTGAGTATTGCTTCATGCAGGGATTTAAATTGGTCGGTCGATTTTTGGTTGGTACAACTTTTGGAAATCAAGCTTTCGATTTCCGCCGTAATCTTCTTTTTTACTGTTGAATTTTCCATGGCAATCGATTTTAATTATTTACTTAAAGTTATGCTTTTCATCGATAAATAGCTTAAAATCAACGATGTAATTAACAAAAATGTGCAGTATTTGTTGTGAAAACACTTTTATTTGTGGTGTATTAGCTAACTATAGAGGTCTTAAAATGGTATTTTTTAACATTTATGAGGTTGTATGAGCGCACAATCTTACCTTTTTTAAGATTTTCATCGCCATAATCGGGCGAAGGAAGCCCTCTTTTCTGTGCTTCTTGAGAATAATATTCCTTTTTTGAAGGATGCAATGGATAAACGCCATTGAAAACTTCGCCCCACCAATCATTTTCTATGATAGTCAGAATAATATCGATACAATCATCTTTATGAATGAGATTTATCGGGGAATTACCGTTTGAAAGTCCGGTTTTACCGGATAACATCGAGATAGGATGCCTATCGGCATCTATGAGTCCACCAAAGCGCAAAATAGTAGTTTTCAATTCGGTATCATCACTGAAAATATGCTCGGAGGCCAATAATTGCTTGCCAGATTCCGAGGCGGGCGTAGGTATGGTTTCTTCGGTAACTTCGCCCTCTATGTTCCCATAGACAGAGGTACTGCTTACAAAAATCAATTTTTGAACAGAAGATTTTTTAAGAGCCGTGTGCAACAGTTCCATTTTTCCGATAAAATTTTGCTTGGGGTTTCTCCTAAGTTTTGGAGGAACATTGACGACAAGGGTATCGGTACCTTTGAGAAATTCTGTGAGGTTACCTTTTGTACGATATTCTTCCAATTGAACTAAAAATGGAGAAATACCGGCATTTTCAAGCACAGTCAATTTTTCTTCGGATGTAGTACTACCATGAACGCGATATCCTTTTGCAATACATGATTTCGCCAAGGAGAATCCTAACCAGCCACAACCTAGAATGCCTAACGTCTTATTCAAAGCGATTTTTATTATATGAGAACCTAGAATCTTCTAAATATCGGTAGGCATTGCGGATTATCAAAGTCGGAGCGATAACGGATGCGATTTTTTTCATTAAAAATGTTCTGGCTTAAAAGTATAAAATTCCACTAGGATGTAGCATTTTGACTGAAAAATTTAGAAAATCCGGCGAAAATCACTATATTTAAGATTAACTCTTCTCAAAATTGACTGCCCCATTGATGAGGAGGGTTTTAACCTAAAACTAAAATACTATGGGAATCAAAAGTTTTCAAGGCATACGCAAGACGACGAAAAAAGAGTTTGATGCCCCTATCTTGGTGTCGGACTATATGACAAAAAAACTAGTAACTTTTTCTCCTGAACAATCCATTCTTGAGGTCATGGAACAGTTTACGAAATACAACATTTCGGGTGGCCCTGTGCTGAACGATGACGGTTTTTTAGTCGGTATCATTTCAGAAGCTGACTGTATGAAACAGATTTCCGAAAGCCGGTATTTCAACCAGCCTATTTTAGATAAGAGTGTGGAAAAATATATGACCAAAGAAGTTGAAACGATTCCACATGACATCAGTATTTTCGATGCTGCGGGAATTTTTGACAAACACAATCGCCGTAGATTGCCCGTCATGAAAGACGGACTTCTGGTCGGTCAGATAAGTAGAAAAGATATAGTTGTGGCCGCGCTTCGGCTCAGTGGTCATAATTGGAAATAGCTCCTTAGCCCCAGAAAGGGAACTCCAACTCGAATAAAAAATAAATGCTTTCCAAAGGGAAGCATTTTTTATACACAAGAGTAAGTGTTCTCCCCTTTTGGGTGAGTTAAAGGGGGGGGCGTAGACTTATTCCCGCTTCACGATCATATAATAATCATTGTCCAAAGGCAGGTACCCTAGATCATATATAAAGTAGTATGTCGTACCTTTTTTGGTAGTATAAAGGTTCGTGATGTAATCGAAATCGAAGTTTTTGTCGAGCAAACGGTTTTTGGTTGTGCGGGTCTTACCATCATTCAGTTTAAAACTATCAAGTATTTTATAATTTTTCTTTAAACGGTTGTTGATATTGCGAATGAGGTTTTTACTTTCCGGTTTCGTTCGATTGTGATAGGCATTACGACAACCGTCCGAACAATATTTTTTATCGACGCGACCCATAATATCCGTACCGCATTCCAAACATTTTTTCTTGGTATTCATTGGCGTTTATAATTGAAAGTAACTTCTTCGTAGCTTCCATCTTCATTGCCTATCAGTCCGTAAATGTTCATTTCATCATTGCTGACGTTTTCAAAAGTGAATCCGTCGAAATAAACCCGGTTTCCTTCTATTTTGATGAGTCTAAAGGCCTGTACCTCGTCTTTTTCTTCCCAGCCTTTTAGGTCGCCCCCAAAATGTTTCAATTCGAAAACTAGGGATTCATCCAGTTCCTTAAAATGCCCGATTTCATAAAAACTGACTTTCCCCTCGTTGACCAATTTAAACACGAACATCATGGAACCACCAAGGGCAGGACTCCAAATTTCTTCGGTTATGCCACCAAAAGCCTCGCCTTTCCAATGCCCCTCCATCCAGTCGACTTGAGATAGGTCCGCTTTAGGCGAAGTGGTTCCTGCTTCAAAGGATAATGTGTTTTGGGCCTTACAACTAAAAGCCGCTAAAAAGAGTAAAAAAAATAATTTTTTCATCAAGGTGGATTGTATGAAGAACAAGATACAAATTATCCGTTTACAAACGACTAAATGCCCAAAGGAATCGTTTTTGAGGAAACTACTCGATGACTATATCATATTGGCCAAGTAATCCCAACGCACTCTCTTTGGAGAATTTCGCTTTTTTGATTTTATTTTTTTCAGGATTGAAACTGAGATTGGAAGCCGTTCTGAAATCGACTTTTTCCAAAACGCTATTCTCGAAAAGTGCATGTTGCAGATCGCAATGATCAAATATGGTATTGGTCATATCGGCTTCGGTAAAGTCGGTTTCAATAAGCTTGCAATGAACGAATAGCTGATTTTTTAACTGCATTTGATAAAAGGATGACATATTCAAAATGCAATGATCAAAGGTTAAGGATAAGATAAAATCATTTAGGGATTCAAATTTGAGTCCCATCATCTTGCAATGTGAAAAATGTATTTCGTTCAAAGTAGTGTGAGTGATATTGGCATTGCTAAGATTGCAGTCGATAAACTCGCACTCCAGAAAGTTCTGATTATCTAGATACCCGTTCGAAAAATCACAACCTTCGAAAACGCAGTTTTCGTATTCGCCTTTGGGAAGACGGTTTTTTGTGTAGTTTTGGTTTTTGAAGGTTTGATCCGATACAAAGGTCATTGTGCGATGTTTTTAATGGGATGTCATTGCGAGGAGCATTCCGGATGATAATCTCTCATTTCAAAAGGTCAAAGCGACGCGGCAATCTGTTAAACATTTTACATAAATTCAACAGATTGCCGCGTCGCCAAAACTTGCTGATTGTGTTCAACTTGTTCATGGCTCCTCGCAATGACGTACATTATTCGCCCATTATTATCGCCGGAAGCCCCAAAGACTGATACATTTCGTTATAGGCTTGCATCTCCGTATTGACAATGGCATCACGTTCGGTTTCAAAGGTTTTCCACTGGTTTTTCAAATCTTGTAATCGTTCCTTGGCACCTTTGGTAACCTTCGGCTCGGCGGCATCGGCATAATCTTTCAGTTCCATGAATTCGGCGTTCAACTGGTTGTGGTAATTGATGACGTCTTGGAAGGTTTTTTGGTTGGGTTGTATCAATTTCCCTTCCCAAGTTTCGATACGTTCAACCAAGGTCTTGCCCTTTTCCAATAGGTCTTTTGCCTTATCGTTATCCTTTAGCAATTTGGCGTAGGTCTCCAATTGTGTTTTAGCGGAACGCATTTTACTAACTGACTCATGAATATTCGTGATAGCTCCTTCGACTTCCTTTAAAAACTGTTGCTGTTCGGAATAATCCTGTGCGGAACCTCCAACATTCGGATTTGGAAGTATGGTAACTTCGGTTTCTGAAGTCGTTTCATTAAAAGTCAATCGTAGTGTATAGGTGCCTGGACCCACACGAGAACCTGAATAACTACCATAAGCAAATACTTTATCGACGGCCGGAAGCGTTTCGCGCCTAAAATCCCAAGTAAAACGATTATAACCTTTTTTGGAAGGAATGACTTCGGGCTTTGATGGCCCACCGGGCCATGATTTGAAATCTTTATCTTTTTTATTGGAATAACTTCGGATGACCTGCCCGCTTTTGAGAACCTCCAATTTCAAGTCAAGACTATCCGCGTTTTTGTCCAAATAATAATCCATGGTAACCCCATTTTTAGGGTTTTGCCCGAGGCCCGGAACATTTTCGTCAGCACTTCCTCCGAATAACAAATACGTGTTCTTGGGTTTAAATATTTCAATCGGTTTTTTCGGATTTCCTAAACTCTGAATGGCTCCTACATCATCCAAAATCCAAAAAGAACGCCCTGCTGTGGCCGCAACCAAATCGTTGGTCTGAAATTTAAGATCGTTGATCGGAACTATCGGAAGATTTAACTGAAACGGTTGCCAATTCTTTCCGTCATCCAGCGAAATAAAAAGTCCGGTTTCAGTGCCTGCATATAACAACCCCTTACGTTTTGGATCTTCACGCACCACACGAACGAAGGTATTGTCGCCGGTAATGCCATTGGTAATGCTCGCCCAAGTCGCCCCATAGTCGGAAGTCTTGAAAATATAAGGTTTCAGGTCCATTTGTTTGTAGCGCATGACCACAGCGTACGCTGTCGCAGGGTTATGTGGGGAAACCTCGATGCTGTTTATGATGCCTTCGGGAAGGTTGGACGGAGTAACATTTTCCCAATTTTGGCCACCGTCTTTGGTAATATGAATGAGTCCGTCATCGGATCCTGCCCAGAGCACTCCTTTTTCGTGTGGAGATTCCACCAGATACATGAGCGTATTGTAATTCTCGCCACCTGCGGCCTCATTGGTATAGGGTCCGCCACCCGGGCCTTGTTTGCTTTTGTCGTTTCGGGTCAGATCCGGACTCACGACTTCCCAACTGTTGCCACCATCCGTAGTTTTGAAAACCACATTGCCGGCATGATAGATTGTATTTCGGTCGTGTGGAGAGCTGATGATAGGCGCATTCCAATTGAATCGAAATTTGAAATCTTTGGGTACATTGCCTAGTGCCAGTTCAGGATATTCCTTGATAGCTTTCCCGGATCGGGTCGCCCGCACCCATTTTTCGATGATACCTTGGTAACATCCTCCAAAAATAAATTCGGGATTATCGGGATCAAAAGCCGCATAGGCACTTTCACAGCCCGCTACCGAATACCAGTCTTTCCAGTCGATTCCCCTACCATTCGTCCGACTTGCAATGGCGATTGCCGAATTGTCTTGTTGTCCGCCATACACATTGTAAGGCACTAGATTATCGGTATTAACGCGATAAAACTGCGCCGTGGGCTGTTCTTGCTGCGAACTCCAGCTTTTTCCGCCATTGTTCGATATGTTAGCCCCTCCATCGTTCGAATTTATCATTTTCTGATTGTCTTTCGGATTGATCCATAAATGATGGTTGTCTCCATGTGGCACCGAAACGGTCGAAAAGGTTTTTCCGCCATCGATGGATTTTGTCACGGGTGCATTCAGTACATACACGATATTCTCGTTCTGTGGATCGGCAAAGATTTCCATATAATACCAAGAACGGGTTACATTGATACGGTCTTTATTGACCTGCTTCCATTTTTTCCCTGCGTCGTCGGAACGGTAAACGCCGGCTTTTTCTCCTTCTGCTTCGATTACGGCGAAGACTAGTTCGTTATTCGCTCTTGAAACGGAAATTCCCGCTTTGCCGAATGCTGACGGAAGGCCCTCTTTTAATTTTTCCCAACTAGTGCCACCATCTGATGATTTGTATAGTGCCGAACCCTTTCCGCCCGATTCCATCGTCCACGGATATCGTTGATGTTCCCACATCGCCGCATAGAGAATCAAAGGATTTTTCATATCCATTGATAAAGAGGATGCTCCTGTTTTTTCATCCACAAAAAGTACTTTTTCCCAGTTTGCGCCGCCATCCGTAGAACGATAGATACCGCGTTCGGAAGTCGGGCCGTATTGCGCCCCTTGCGCTGCCACAAATATAATATCTGGATTTGTGGGATGTATGATCACATCCGAAATATGTCGGGTCTTGTCGAGACCGATATGCTTCCAAGTCTTTCCCGCATCCGTTGATTTATAGACGCCGTCGCCCATAGAGGTCATGACCCCGCGTGCTGCATGTTCGCCCATACCGGCAATGACAATATTCGGATTGCTTTCGGAAACCGCAATGGCACCCACCGTTCCGGTTTTCAAAAATCCATCGGAAATATTTTTCCAAGTGATGCCGTCGTCAACCGTTTTCCAGATACCGCCGCCGGTGGTTCCGAAATAATAGGTCATGGGTTGGCCTACCACGCCGGAGGAGGCGACACTGCGTCCGCCCCGAAACGGACCTATATTACGCCATTTGAGACCGTGAAATGTGGAATCTTGAACTATGGTTGCAGGTTCGGTGTTTTTCTTTTTTCTGCGCTGTGCGTTAGATGTCAACGGAATAATTAACAAAACAACAAGCAATAGTCGGATGGTCTTCATTTTCTATGATTTTAATGTTCTTGGTTCAATCTAATTTTTTATCCAGGTTCAATATGGTATTCAAAAGCACATTCGCCCCATTAGCCATGTCTTCGGCAGAGGTAAACTCTTCAGGCGAATGGCTGATACCACCTTTGCTAGGCACGAAGATCATTCCCGTGGGAGCAATGGTAGCGATATCTTGTGCATCGTGCCCGGCCCCGCTTGGCATGTAGTTTGTTGAAAGCCCCAATTTTTTAGCGGAATCTTCAATTTCTTTTTGGATGGAGGTGTCGGTCAATGCCGGATCTGCCGTTGTATCGAGTGGCCGGAATTCAATCTTCACATTTGAACTTTTTGCAATTTCCTCGCCTTTTTTCTTTATGGCCTGAAACACGCTTTCGATGACTTCGGAAGAAAGATCGCGAATTTCCAAGCTGGTCACGACTTTTCCGGGAATGACGTTCGGTGCGCCCGGTTCGGCTTTGATTCGTCCGACGGTAGCGACTTGGGCACCTTTAAAACCAGTGACCGTTTCGTTAACGGCCACAATAAATTTGGCCGCGGCCAAAAGTGCATCTTGCCGAGCGTCCATTGGAGTGGTACCGGCATGGTTGGCAAAGCCGGTAAATTCGACATCCCACCATTTGAGTCCGACAATACCTTCTACGATGCCGATGTCAAGATTCTCTTTGTCGAGAATTCCACCTTGTTCGATATGTAATTCCAAGAAGGCGGCCATATCGCCTTTTTCGCGTTTCACTGCGGAGATTTTGGTCGTATCCCCGCCGAGCCTCATAATTCCTTCTCCCATGGAATAGCCCGTCGTATTGACCACTTCAAAAGCTTTTTTGGATAAATGTCCGCTCATGGCGCGACTTCCCATCACGCCTCCTTCTTCATTGGAAAAAATAATGACTTCCAAAGGATGCTTCGTTTTGACATTGTTCTCGTTCAAGGTCTGAATGACTTCCAAAGCCGCCATCGATCCTACGCATCCATCATAATTGCCGCCATTGGGTACCCTATCGATATGCGACCCGAACGAAATCGGTTTCAAATCAGATTTCTTTCCTTCGCGAATGCCAATAATATTTCCGGCAAAATCGATGGAGGTTTTTAGGCCCATATTCTCTAGTTCGTCAATGACCCATTTTCGTGCTTCGATATCGGCATCGCTAAAGGCCACCCGTTCGGTTTCGTCATTCTCTTGAAGTCCGAATTTGGCCAGCTCGAAAATTCGCGCTTCGAGCCGATTTTGATCGACCTTTTTTTGCGCATTTGCTGCAATGCCGAAAAAAATAAATGCTGATAGTATAAAATAGAAAATTTTCATAGTCATAAACTTTAATAATCCAAGCCCTGTTTTTTCATCGCTCGGCGATAATTCATGGCGACTGTATCGAATTTTAGATGCAGTTCTTCCGTAAAATCAAAGGGAACTTGTTCTGGTCGTTGCGATTCAACGATTCGTTTATCCTGATCAAAAATGACCTGTTCAAAATTCTGTAAAATCGTATCTGGTTCGTCCAAGTTATAGTTGCGGCCAATAATGCAAAAGCCCCTGCATTTATTTTGGGATATAGGCTGAGAGGCAAAAAAATACACCATGCCCTTTTCGCCGCCCCATCCGAGGCGCAGAACTATGGTATAAGGTAAATGAAGCTGATAGGTACTACGCCGTTCAGGTTTGACCACATCATCATTTGCGAATACGGGAAAATCATCGGTATTGCTGGCCTCTGGCCGTACCACGGAGTAATGAAGAACCGATTCTTTAGTTTCGACCTTACATTCGGGCACTTTCGGTCGTTCGGGATCGCCTAAAAGTCCGGGATGTACCCAGGGGAAATGCCCAAAATCGGTAAAGTTCTCCACTTGACGAGAACTGTCGCTTTTCCAATCGAAGGGGCCAGTGTTGACTAATTTCCATGAGCCATCTTCGTATTCAGGGATTTCCGGTAGTGGGTAAACAGGTTCTTTTAAGGCCACCCATACCAGTCCGAATTTTTCCTGACAATGGTATACGGGAGTTTTAGCCTTATCAGGTATTTGGGCCTCTGGCGCCTGGGGAATAAGTACACAGTCTCCCTTTTTGTCATATTGCCAGGCGTGATAAGGGCAGACGAGACAATCATCCTTTATCCAACCTAAAGAAAGAGCGGTTCCCCTATGGATGCATAAATCTCGCATGGCATGTACTTTGCCATCCGATGTGCGCCAGATGACCACGGCTTGATCAAGCAGAAAAGTACCGTAAGGCTGCTCTTTTATTTCATGTCCATAACCTACTGGATGCCAACAAGCATACAATTTCCTAGGAAATGTTTTTTGTTCGGTCATTTTTACGTATTTAGAATGAATCTTTTTTCTTTTCGGGATTTCTTGCCCTTTGTAAAAGTTCGTTCAAAGCGCTTCTATCCAAATATTTTCCTTGTTTGATTACAGCAGTGATCTTTCTGGTATTGTCTATATTTTCGAGTGGATTGGCATCCAAGATAACCATATCGGCCCACATATTTTCTTGAATACGTCCTAGTTCATTCTCCATTTCGAAGTATTTTGCGGGATTTAAGGTTGCCGTTTTGATTGCTTCCAAAGGTGTTAGTCCGACTTCCACTAATAAAGCCAATTCTTGGTGTAGGCTACGGCCTGGGGTCAAAAAGAAAATGGGAGCATCGGTACCTGCCATGATGGGTATATCGGCTCGGTGCATTTTGCCCACGATATTCAAGAACCATTTAGAATATTGATGTCCTGAATTTTGTACGGGTTCTTTCATGATAATTTCAATCTCCTGTTTCCAGGAAGTAGCTATGGTATCTGGCAATGCCTCAAAACTTTCTTGCCAATCAGCATCAGCGAAATATCGTGTGCTATATGCTTTTGCCAAAGTAAGGGTAGGAATTTGCCAGGTGTCATTTTCAGCGATTACTTCCAGCACTTCCGAGGCCTTGTTTTCATCGTAATTATTGATGGCGTTGATTCGTTGCAGTTGATGAATTTGTGTACGCAGTGCGGCACCTTCAAGGTTTTTTTCGTTTTCAAGAATGTTTCGTCTTTGAAGTAAAAGCTCATCAGTATTGGATGCAAACGAAAATTCGACATTGCGAATATGCTCCATGCTGTTCAACCCTGCATTCGAAGCACTAGTGACATCCATACTTAACGGAATGTGACCTGTAACTTTAAGTCCTTTTTCTTTGGCAAGCCGCATAATGGTCATAAACTGCTCAGGACTCAGCATCTCGTAAGCCTTCAGAAAATCAACGCCAAGGCTGTCAAGTTCGTTTATCTTTTTTTCGATTTCCACTTCAGAACCCAATCCGACAGAAAGTGGTGGATGGTCTGGGTCACTACCGTCATATACATTTGGTTTTCCATCGAGAAGTGGCCCCGCTATCATGACCCGAGGGGCGTCCGTCGGATTGGCCAATGACGCATCCTTCCATTTTTTTACGAATTCCATGCGGCCCCCTGTATCTCTCACACTGGTTATGCCATAAGCCAAAAATAAGTTGAACATGCTCGGGGCCAACGATTCGATATAGGCAAAATGCATATGAGAATCCCAAAGACCGGGCATGAGAAATTTTCCGGTGCCATCTATAATTTCGTTATCCGCAGAAAGTTGTATCTGATTTGATGGAATGACGTTATGAATTTTACCATCCTTAACAATAACGGTCTGATTCTCGATAAGACCCTTTTCAGGATCGATAACGGAAATATTTTCGATGCAGTAGGCTTCCTCAAAAACTTCTCCCTTAGGGCGACAATTGACAAATAAAGTAAATATTAAAAAGGCCGAAAGTAATCGGGAGGTCTGCATTGAAATCCATTTTAATTCTGTCCTCCATTGCGTTCAGGGCTACGCGGCTCAGGCCAAGTGCGCTGTTCCCCGGTTCTCGGGTTGATACCTAAGACCGCTTTTTCACGTGAAGTTTTTTCGGAGTCTTCACAAGCCATATAAGTCAAGATAGCAGTCAGAATCGCATTGTTGCGAACATCGTCGAAAACGATTTTGTCATAGGTATCAAGATTGGTGTGCCACGTATAGTTCCAATAGCTCCAACTTAAGGAGCTCAACGAAAATCCAGGCGCGCCAGCTGAGACGAAGGAAGCGTAGTCTGACCCACCACCTCCAGGACTTCCGGGAAACGTAGTTTCGATGTGTTGCGTGATGTCTTGGGGAACAGCTTCCAACCATTTGCCCAAATAATCGTAGGCATGTAAAAATCCTTGTCCGGAAATATTCACGACACGCCCAGTACCGTTATCTTGATTGAAAAGGGCCTGCATATTTTCAACAATATCCGGATGGTCCTCCACAAAAGACGCCGAGCCGTTCAACCCTTGTTCCTCGCTGCCCCAGTGTCCGACAATAATCGTCCGTTTCGGATTTGGATATACTTTTTTAAGTATTCGTGCGGCCTCCAACATGGTAATCGTTCCGGTGCCATTGTCGGTGGCCCCTGTGGCTCCGTCCCAAGAATCGAAATGGGCCGAAAGAATGACGTATTCATTGGGAAGTTCTTTTCCGGGAATGGTGGCAATAGTATTAAAAGTGGGTACCGTACCCAATTCCTTGGATTCGGCCACGATCTTTATTTTCGGATTGTCGCCGTGCTCGACCATTCGGTACAGCATTCCATAATCTTCCAACGAAATATCGACCGCAGGTATTTTTTTAGTGCCTGCGCTAAAAATCTTATTGGCCCCGAAACCATCTGACCAGCGGGATTGTACGATACCGACGGCACCGGCTTTTTCCAGGGCTTCATTAATGTTACGGCTCGTGTAGCCGATATTTCGGAAATTCTGTCGCCAGGCCTCTTCTAGAGAATCTCGATGTTTTTTCATTTTATCGAACGATTCCGGGGTAGCGAATTCTTCCCAGTTGTAATCAGGTCTTCCGGTCGGTTGTTCCATAGAGACCATCACGAACTTTCCTTTTGCATTGGGCAGCCATTTCACGAATTCCAAAGAATCGGACACCATGGGCAGGGCGATCAAATTGGCGGTAATTCCTTTTGGACCGGTACTCGGGTTCCATGCCAATTGCATACCACTTAATGAAACCACTCTTGGTTCGACCATATCGATATGGGTAATACCGCGTTGCCAACCGCGCCACTTGCCCCATTCTTCGTTTTTGGCTTCTATGCCCCATTTTTTATAGGTGGCTACCGCCCAATCATGGGCAGCTTTCATTTGTGGTGTACCCACCAAACGTGGGCCGATGACATCTATCAGTTCATGGGCGAGTTGTTCCAATTGTGAGTTCTCATTGGCTTCTTTTTGAATGGCGGCAACGATTTCATCGGTCGATTGTGCTGATAAAAATGTTCCACAGATAAAAAGCGCGAAAAGAGTGGATAGTAGTTGTTTTTTCATTTTCTTAGAGTTATTTGAATAGCGGAAACTAATATAAGGATAAATAGGAATTCAACCTCTTTGGGAACAAGGAAAGATAGGTAGTATGAAAAGACTGTTCGTTATTGATTTATCGCCGCAAACTCCTTAAGACGTTCTTGATACATTACAATTATCGATTCGGGATTCCATTCGTCATTTTCGGTCTTGCCATGACCTAACGAAATATATGTGGCGAGTTCGCCTTTTTCAAAATAGAATTCACAGTTCCATGCCACTTGGGTAAAAGAGTTTAGGGGCATAAAATTTTCGGTTTCCTTGGCGTAGCACAGTTGGCCTTCTTTCTCAAAATAGATTTCCTGATAAAAAGTCTGTCCGGAATGTGATTCTATTTGGATGATGCGGTTGCCGTTTTCAAGATTGCAGACTTTCCAGAATTCGGTTTTTGCGTCCGCGTTCGTTACTGCATTTTTCTGTTGGATGGAACATTCCTTTTGATTTGCTTGGAAAAGTATGTTGATCTCGGTGCGGAGTTCCCTTTCTCCCTTCGAAGACTGTGCCATGGCGAAACCAACGATCGATATACAGATAAGCAACATTATTCTTCGCATAGTATGTCGGTTTAGTTCTTGCGCATATCTATCACGCTCACTGGCTTCCTTCCCAACTTCGACATCCTTAATTTATTTATTTCTGCTTTCGGACGGAACTCTAGATTGGGCGTAACCCGAAGTTTGGATCTGAAGTGGTCTTTAATATCCTGTAGCAACTCTTCGGAAGGATTTTTGGATGCGATTTTGATTAGGATTTCATCGGTACCGATGTCATTGTGATAAATTTCGATGACAAAACTATCCACCTCTGGGAAATCGTTCAAAGCATTGTGCATTGCGGGAGGATATAGCGTAGTGCCCTTATATTTGATCATCTGTTTTTTGCGACCGACCACTGGGCCAAGACGTCTTGTATTTCTACCACAAGAACATGGGTCGTCATGTGAGATAACGATATCACCTGTCTTAAAGCGTAAAAGGGGCATGGCTTCGACGCCCAAAGTGGTAACCACAAGCTCGCCCTCTGTTCCGGCCGGAACGGGATTATCATCTTCGTCCAAGATTTCGGTAATGATCAATTCGGGGTGTTGGTGTCCGCCTTGTTGTTCGGTACATTCCGTAAAAGCAGTGCTCATTTCGGTGCTAGCATAGGTGGAATACAGTTCAATGTCCCAGGCGGATTTGATTTTCTTTCCCAAAGTATTCAACGAAAAATCCTGTTCGCGCAACGATTCACCGATGCAAATGGCTCCCTTGATTCCTGAAGCATTCAAATATATATTGTGCTGATGTGCGTACTCAATCAATATCAATAGGAAAGAAGGCACCACGATTAAATAGGTAGGTTTGAATTTTTGAATGGTATCCCATTGCAGTTCGGGAATACCTGCGCCTACTCGAATAATTCCAGCACCCAATTTTCTGGCACCCAAAAAATAGGCCAGCCCAGCCATAAAACGGCGGTCGATGGTCGTGGTCAGTTGCAGAATATCGTCTTTGGTCACATCGGCACAAGCAAAAGAAATCGCCTCGTTAAAGGCCAATCGATCCAGATCGGCATCGGTCAGACCAATGGTTACGGGTTCGCCCAAGGTGCCCGACGTGGTTACGAAATCCACTATTTTGTTCTTAGGGACGCATATAAAATCGTCATTGTATTGTTGCAATTCTTCTTTGGAAGTGGTCGGAATTTTGTCCAAATCTTCCAAAGTTTGAATAGCGTCAGAACTAATTTTATGTCTTCGGAACAACCGACGGTAGTAGGGCGAATGGGCATTCAGGTATTTAAAAAGTTCTTGAAGTTTTTTCTCTTGAAAGGCCTTTATCTCGGCCGTGGATACTTTTTCGATTTCTGGAATCATATTTTAAAAAGGATTAACCCTTTGATAATGGAACTCAGATGACGCTGATTATTATGATTTATCTGCTTTGATCTGCCCAATCTGCGTTATCGACGTTCTATTTATGAAGGTATACTATTTACCACTTCCTCTTTTCAACTTACGAATATAACGCTCTACATTTTCTTCGTCGGGGATCGTCGTGATTTCTTTGGATGCAGCCTTTTCAAATGCCTTTAATGCAACAGTGTCGTATCCTTTATTATAATTATAGAGACCAATCAGATAATGTACTTCCCAAAATTCGGGATTGCTTTGTTCGAATTCATTGAGCACGTCATTATCTAAATACGTTTCTTGAGCAATTGCGCTGCTGACAACATCCTTTAATTTCCTGTATTTCTCATATTTTTCGTACGCTTCTGAATATAAAAAGGAATCGGCTTGGATATTCCGATTTGATGTTGATAGTGATTTTTTTGTGCCGATTTTTCGGTCTTCCGTAAATATTTCTTTTAAATCGTAAGCAACGAACTCTCCTAATTGATATGGATTTGAAGAGACCCAGACCATTAAATCTTCCGGCTTAAAGACAATACCGTGATGCGCCAATAGCTGGTTCAACGCCTTTTCATTGCCATAGCCGATTTCCTTATCATCCAATCCTTCTTTATTTCTTAGGATGTCCACTGAGATTTCCGGAGTTACTTTTGGGTTTTCCTCTAACAATTCCTCCATCTTTTCATAGCGGTATTGCGAATGGCTTTCTAGAACGTGTTTTTGGTTTTTTTTGTCCTCGGCGTAGGCCGAACTCTGAAAATGGTTGGAACAAATAAGCTGATTGGAATTTTCAACCTCGTATACTCCGAAATTCTTTGGGGATACCTCGATGATTGCCGCCCGCTTATCTTTGGCACTTCCCACAAAAATAGATTCCGAGACAAAGACTTCCCGTTTTTTTGCTATGGCGATGGCCTCTTCAATAGTCGAGGCGTATTGCAATATTTCCCGGGTAACCAATGAAATAGGAGTTTTTGCAATTAAGGGAAAATTTGATTTGCCCGCATTGATGGTAACTGTCAGGCCTTGGTCGTTCATACCGGAGAGAACTCCGATAAATCCGCCCCAGGTCACGGACATAAAATTATGACCTTCATCAGGTTTCACGAAAGCGATAATTTTATTCTTCGCGAATTCATCTCCCGCATAAAAATCAAAGTTGCGGCCGATGATCAGTTTACCATCCTCGGTTTGGTCGCCCCAAGCCGCAAAGGAGGAACAACCTACCAGCGCCAAATCTTGCAGGGCATGTCCAATATCGTGTGCTCCGTGAAAATACATGACCCTTGGATAGGCCTCGGCAATATGATCGAAATCCTTTGAGGCGTATTGTGACATTCCCAAGATTTCTGCTTTATACTGATCGTCTATGTTGAGGTACATTTTTCGGTTGAACCAGGCCAAGAACTTTCGAAGCAGGTTCTGTTTCCCCTTGGAGGGAACAAGTTCATCGATTTTTTTGATAAAAATATGTTCTTGTTGGTTAAAGAGTTCTTGGGTTAGGCTTCCGGTCTTGAGACCGAGTTCGTAGGGGTCGCCATCGACATATAGTTCCCATTGGCCTTGGCGGTTTTTTGTCAGGAAGTTATCCTCTAAAACAAACGTTGAATCGTTCAGTTTGACACGTTCTGGGATATTTGATTCGTATTGTGATACATCTGGCATATCTCGCAATGACTTTTTTACCCCGCAGGAAACCAAAAGATGGCATGCGACCACTAAAAGAACCTGCTTTCTTAAGTAGCATTTAATTAGCATCGACCTTTTCTTTTTCCGTTTGCCGGGTAATTTTACTTAGCAAATATGTAGCACCAAGAATTTCGGAACAGGTAACTACACCACTGATTGTGACTCCCAAAATGCCATGCATATTCAAACTTTGCCCAGTGAAATAGAGGTTGTTGATTTTCGTTCTTGGGGAAATAAATGATTTTAGAGGATTTTGAAAATCCTTGACATAGCCATACATCGAACCCCGGTTACAACCTATATAGTCACGATATGACAATGGTGTCGAGGTATATATCGATTGAATACATTCCCTAATATCTGGAAATTTTTTGTCAAGTTCATTCAGAAAAATCTCGGTCTTTTTAGCTTTGAACTCCGCATAGGTCTCGCCCCTGTCATTTTTGTTGGCGACCGTGTTGAACGTATCGGCCCAAGCTGAAACCTCATCATAGCGCATATAGGCGATGGCGGTCAATTGTTCGCCCCATTCGTCCTGATTTTTGCGCACGCCCATAGAGACCATATAGCTCAAGGGCCAGTTTTCTTGGGTATAGTTATGACCGTTCCAAACCGCATCAAGGTCTTTTGAATGGTAATAGTTGTGGTTCAGGTATTTGAAAGATTTCGGCTTTAACACGATGTGGATGCTAAAGGCCGAAATAGTACTTTCCATTTCTTCGATACGGTGTGTAAACGATTTTCTAAAGTGGTCTTCTCCGGTTAATTTTAGAGTCATTTTCGGGTCGATATTCGAAATAAAAAGGTCACCCCTGATTTCCTCCCCAGTTTTTGTACTCACGGAAATTACTTTTTTATCTTCGATATTGATATGGACGACTTCTTGATGCTTAAAGGCATCCCCACTGTATTCTTTTAACCTGCGGACAAGCAATTTGGTAATCTGGCTGCCACCATCGGCGCAACGGTACGAGCTTTCTATAAATGAATTGACCGAAAGGGCATGTACGTAAAACGGTGTTTTTTCCGGGTCTCCAGCATACAATAAATTGGAGCCAGCGAGCACGGCACGCAGGCGTTCGTTTTTAGTCAATGAATCTATATAGGATTTTGCACCAAGTTGGAACAAATCTGAATCTTGATGGTACGGTTTGCCATCTTCCAGATTGTACAGCGGAAATTTTTGGCAAACTTCCCGTAATTTGGAACAGTAGGTCTGAATCGCTTCTTTCTCCTCCGGGAATTTTTGCGCTAGTTTTTTTGCGAAATTCTTGTACCCCTGGGCATGCGGATATTCGGTATCGTCATCATCAAAAGTAATGATGTCAAAACCGTCTTCATCGAGTTTTTTAAAATGGAGTCCGTCGAGAATATCCAAATAATCGAAATAACGGTATAGGTTCTGGCCTTCTGAAAGTCCTCCTAAATAATGTACTCCGGTATCGAAAATCGTCTTTTCGCGTACAAAAGTCTGTAGATTTCCCCCGAACTGGTTGTTTTTTTCGAGCACGCAGACCGATTTCCCCTCGCGTGCCAAAATATTGGCGGCGACCAGGCCGCCCATTCCGCTGCCGATGATTACGATGTCGTAACGGGGTTTCATCTTTGCTCTTTTTTAAATTCTTTTCTGGTGGCGATCAATGGCAGACCAATTAAAATCAACGCGACCAAATTAATAATAACAACATTGTGGATAGCGCCATAATGCAATGAGATTCCGGAATCGATTAAAAACCATGACAATAATCCATACCACATCGCCTTATATGCCCAAAGTTCTTTCTTTTTAAAGGAATTTTCTGAAATCATGATCATTAAGATATGAAAACCGACGATGGTTCCACCGATAATCCCGAAAAGCCAATTTTTGAAATCCAGTACATCAGACTTAAATTCATTTGATTGAAAGAATACCTCTCTGGTATAATCGTTGTGAATATCGAAGAAAATTGAATTTCCAGCAAATGCGACTAGAAGCCCAACCATAACGGTCAAGACATTGGCATAGGTCAACCATTTTTGCCAGAACTTGAATTTCTTAACGTCCATAGGTTTAATGATTTGCGGTCAATACTATAAAGTCATTATTTTGATTGCCGATTTTGAAACCATACCCTGTAAAACTTGACATATCGGATTTGTATCCAGATTTTAGTAATATCAAGATACCGATTTCTGCCAACTTCTCCTTTTTGAGGGAGGCCGCATCAAAAGATTTCAAGTTGACGATCAGCACATTGGCCGAATGTTGTAAGGCTTCCTCTTCCGAATCCACAACAGTAATATTACTATAGTTATGGGTTAGATAATTATTTTTTAGGATGGCCCGCGCTTCCCCATCCTCCAAATAGGAATAAATTTTCCGGTCTATAGAATCCAAGGCCAATAACAAATCGAGTTGCCCAAAATCTTCAGAGAGATGAATGATACTATCCTTTTCGCCGATAACATCTAAGGTACTCGCATAGGTTTCCCTATGAACTTTTAAATCTTTTTTGACCGTTTTGTAGATGGTATCACCTTTATGTTGGTAATTTTCTAAAAGTAATTTGTGCCAATAGGAATTTCCTTCGATTTCGTTGCGCAGACGTCTGAATTCCGACCTAAAATACTGGCCTATCTCTTTAGGGCGGTGGGCATAGTTTTTTGCAAAACGTAAATCGTCAGGGTTAATTCTCGGTAAGATTTCCACAGTTATGCTTCCATCACGGATAATGAAACTACCTTTGGGAGAAACTTCCGACGACCCATGGATCATAACTGGCAAGATGTCAAGACCAAGTTGTTCCGCCAGATAAAAGGCCCCTTTGTGAAAGCGCTTGATCTTATTCGTTTCAGATCGCGATCCTTCGGGGAAGGCGATGATAGAAAAGCCTTGCGCCATTTTTTGGCGCAGGTAGGCCTCGCCGTTTTCAATGCCTCCGGAAACGGGATAAGCACCTTGCAACCTCGCCGCATAGCCAATGGTCTTGGAATTATACACATGGTCTTTTACGAGGTAGATTAATTTCGGGTACAGCATGCCCATCGCCAGAATATCCAAAAAGGAGGCGTGGTTGGCAATCAGCATGGCCGGTTTTTCAAAAGTTTCGTTATTGCGATTCCTGATTTCCTTGGATAAAAAGGGATTGGTATACAACACCGACTTCATAAACTTTGAAGTCATTTTATGCAGTCCGGGTTGCGGTTCAAGTCTTGCCTTCGGATTCAATTTCATCACGAACCAAGAATACACGGAAAGTACCAATCCGCCCAGATCAAAATAAGCGAACGAAACAAGCGAATGCACCAAATACCTTGGTTTAATCGGTCTTTTCTGTTTATTCCCAATAAAAAGCCGGAACAACAAGGGCTGGAGGGTAAATGTCACAAACATCGCGCAGCCAATACCGATCAGCGAAACGACCGAAATGGTATATAGAACAGGGTGTTTTGCAAACACCAACACCCCGACCCCTGCGATTGTGGTAATAACGGAGAGTATAATCGAGGTTTTGTGTGTGACCAACATTTTTTCTCCCGTACGGTATTCGGTCAACAATCCGTTGGTCGTAAAAATGCTATAATCGACTCCGAGACCGAAAATAAAACTGCAGATGATGATGTTGAAAATGTTGAATTCGATATGGAAAAGCCCCATAATACCAACAGTCAAAAACCAAGTCAAGAAAATGGGAATGCTGGTAATCAAGGTCAGCGTAACACTTCGGTAAAACAGGAACAAGATCAACAATACCACGATTAGCGAATAGCCGAGCAAGTGGTTGAAATCGTTTTTAAGGCTTCCCAAAAAGGTCTCGTTCACGTTTTGCCGGTCGATCACGAGGGTGTTCGGAACATCCGCAAATTGTTCACGGATTCTGGCTGCGTTCGCATCATCAACTTTGACCAGAGCAGTAATCGTGATGCCATTTTCATCCGTTACCACGTAATCGTCCAAAGAGAATGATTTTATTTCCCCCAAGTCGGATAGTTCCAAAGGTTTAAAATCGGCATCCAAAAGGGAATAGAATTGCGAAAATGTATTTTCTTTAAAACCAAGTTCGGAACTACTTTGAACAAGATTTTTTTTCAGGGAATCGATGCGATTTGGATTCCAAAATTGCTTCCAAGCTTCAATTTTTTGTCTTTGTGTCCGTTCGGATTTTGCCAAAGTTCCGATGGAGCCAAAACTGATGATTTTGCCTTCTTCTTTTAATTTATCAAGTTGCGAATACAGACTGTCGTTCCGTTGTAGCACCTCCTCCAAATTTTCTCCATATGTAGAGAGATAGAGCGATTTTGAACCGATATCCGTCAGTTTTTCGAGGCGGTCGCGGGCATCCAGCAATGCTTGCGTCTCGTAATTCAGTTTGGCGATATCTTGATCAAAGATTACTTTGTTATAGGTAAAAATGCCAATAACAAACAGAACGGAAAGCGCGCCAATGGCCCATTTGCTCTTATGCCATTCAAAACAGGCCCAGCGATCAAGAATCGTTTTCTTGTTCGTTGGAACTTTTTTGCCCTTGTAGACTTGGGGAATAAAAAGCAGCGCGAAAACAGAAGCCCCTAGCACACTTACGGCCGCGAAAATACCCAGATCCTGTAACGCTTGGGATTCTAAAAACAACAAACAGAGAAAGGCGGATGCGGTGGTCAGACTACTCATCAAAACCGCTGGAGCAACCTCTTTGTAAAGACTTTTGACGTCCTCGCCATTACGGATGTGTGTCAAGATATGCAGTCCATAATCCAAGGTTACGCCTAACAAAACGGATCCTATGCCTAAGGAAATTGCTGAAATCTTGTCCCGCATCAGACAGAGAAAGGCGATGGCCAATAACCCGCCAAAAAAGGTCGGGGCAAACAGAATAAAGGGCAAGGCCAATTTGCGATAGAAAACGATCAGCAAAACGATCAGCAAGGTCATTGCGATACTGACCGTAAATTGAATATCCTTTTTGATTTGGTTGGCGTTGGATACCGCACTTAGCGCAGCGCCAAAATATTCACTCTGTACTTTGGGTCCATATTTGGCGTTCAGGGTTTCCTGAATGCTATAGAGTGCATCCGAGAAAGGCAGGTTTTTGTTCGTTTCGCCAGAGCCGAAGGTCGGCGTAATAAATAAGAGGATATTTTCTTCCTGTTCATTAAGAACGAATCCGTTTTTGAGTTTGAACCCTTCCCCGAAACCCAATTGTTGCAATTTTTTTAGGGCGATAAAGGAAATGCCCAACGGGTCTTTTATAATGTTCTTCTTGGCGACGATTCCGGTCGGAGAAATGAGCGTGCGGTAATTTTGTTCGGTAATCTTGGCAATACTATCCTTGGGAAGTTTTTGTTGGATAGTTTTATAATCTGAGGAATCCAAAAATAGCGGTAGGTTTTCATAAACCAAGTCCAAAGTCTTAGGTAAATCTTCGTCATCGACCTTTCCCTGTATATTCTTGATGAATTCGCCTTGGCTTACTTGGATGCTGTCCAGAAATTCGGTCGCGTATTGGGTCAAATCTTCGACAGCACCTTTTTCCCCTTTTCTGATGTTGACCACGATCTTATCCGTAAAGGCAATGGATTTCAATACCTTTTGTATCCGCTGTGTTTCTTCGTTGGCGGGAATCAGGGAAGAAATGTCGTCGTCGAACCCAATTTGTCGAATGATAGCGAAAAATCCCAATACAAAGACCGATACCCCCAAAAGAGCCAACCATTTTCTTTTGGATAGGGCCAGATAGGTTTTAAAAAAGAAATTACCCATTTTCAACGGCTATTTTTCGTTTGGCCATTTGGGTCAGGGTTACATATCCTACGCATCCTGAAATGATGGCAACCGCACTTGCGAATACAAGGGATCCTATGAAGTATGTTTTTAGACTTTTTAGTGCAACGGCGACAGTCAGTTCGTCGAAGGAAATGGCGAGCTTTTCTCCGGTAATCCAAATGCCTAATTGAAGCCCAAAAAAGAGGATAAATGGGATAAAGGGTGGCAGACTGATGTTTGAGAACGCAAAGGTGATCGCCTTGTTCAGTTTGAACAGCACCGCAAGTCCGAATACCAAAAGAGTGTGCAATCCCCAAAACGGACTTAGCCCTATAAAGACTCCTAGAGCAAGGGAAAATGCTTTTTTCTTGGGGGAATCGTTGCTTCCCAAAACATCTTCCGTCAAGAATTTTTTGATTCCTTTTTTCTTGACCCTTCGAAAGAAGTCCCGTGGCTTGATGTAAAAGACCGTCGCGATAACGAAAAGGGTGTTCAATACGCTGATACGCGCAAAATCTGGGACTTTTCGAAAATGAGAAACCCGTTCCGGATCTTCATACGAAATCTTGACCGGAACGTTTTTGACCAAGGTACCGTTCCAAGCGGCCTTGACAATCACCTCAATTTCGAACTCGAATTTTGGGGTGTACAAGTTCAATATTTCGATTTCTTTCAGGGGATATAAGCGATAGCCACATTGCGTATCGGTAAGTGAAATTCCCGTTTCGAACCAAAACCAGAAGTTGGAAAATCGATTACCGAAACTGGAGGAACCGGGCACGTCGGCCTGTCGCATATTTCGGGATCCGATATACAACACGTTCTTGGTTTTTTCTTTTTCCAAAGCTTCAAGGAATACGGCAATATCTTCGGGAAAATGCTGCCCATCGGAATCGATGGTAATCGCGAAATCATTGCCTAGCTCGGTGGCTTTCTTGAATCCGATTTTCAGAGCATTTCCTTTTCCTTTGTTTTTGGAAAGGTGGATTTGTTCGACTTGTGGATAGGCCTTTAAAATTTCAGAAGTGCTATCCGTCGACCCGTCGTTGACGACGATGATATTTTGGGTCTGCCCTAAAACTCCATCTAGAACCCGCCCCAAAGTACCCGAATTATTATAGGTCGGAATGAGTACACAACAGTTGAACTGTTGCATGGTTTCCTGGAGTTTTGGGGTAGGGGTCGGCACTTCATCGTTTGTTTAAAACGTATTGTAGAAAGAAACAGGGATGTCACATTGAGCCTTTCGACCGCACTCAAGACTGGCTAAAGTCGAAATGCTCTGGTACAAGAAAGGTCTTAGACTGCGCTCAGACTGACAACTGCGCTCTCCGGCACGTACGTTATTGGTTTACAAAGATAACGATTGCAAACCCTAAAACAATTGCTTTTCGGTGTCGGTAAAGGCATCGGATTGTTGGGCGTATCCCTTTACAAATTCCTGGGCACCGGTATCGGTCATGGAAGCGTAGTTATCTAAAATGAATTGTTTATCCTCTTCTATGTTCTTTCTATAGCCCACAATTTTCGGAGCATTTTCCTGAACGCTTAAACGGATGCATCGGATTTCTACGTTTTCCGGTTGTGTTAACACGGCATGTTCCAAAAGCTCCCTGCCATCTTTGAAAAATGTCTTTTTATCCTTGATGTCTTCCGCAAATTTTGACATCATCGTGGTTACAGCTCCTTTGTAGGCCACTAACACCGTTTTGTCATTTTTGCTTACGGCAATTAGGTTGTCGTGAAGTTTTTTGGTCACTTCCTCGCTATTCGAAGCTTCTCGATAGTCTGTCCTCACTTTAGCAAGTTCGGGAGCCAAACTCCAGAAAGCAGTAAAAAGCAGTAATGAAATCAAGGTTTTCATTTAGTTCATTTGTTTAAAACTTGCATTCAACTTTAGTGCCAAGGTTTCATCCAAACTTACTGTGCTCTTCACTTTTATTTGGTTTTCGACTTCAGAAAAGTCCAATTTAAATTGAAGCGTTTCCTTATTTTCAGGATTGATGATGGCCATAAACTTGACATTGGAGACCATGGAAAGAAATAGCTTTTTGCTAAAAGCTTTCTCCGTAAGCTCCTTGATAATCTGAATGGTACAGACACCAGGTAAAATGGGGTTTCCGGGGAAGTGACCTTTGAACACCTCGTGATCTTTGTTCAATTTTATGGTTGCATGAACAGTATGATCTTCTTGTTTAAGTTGTTCAATTTCGTAAAGTCCTTTTATCAACATAATTCATTTTTGGGGTAATGGCAACTCAAATGGCCATAAGCGCAATTTTTAAATCGATATTTTTATGTTCTATTTCGATTTGTCTTGCAATGTTATCATTTATTCCGTAAAATAGAAAAGTTACCTTTTCTTTTCCTTTGGCCGTTCGTGAAATCTTTTCCAAACCTTCATTTTCAAAAACATAGTAGTGTTTTTTGGATAGGAGGATGCTCTCTACCATCATTTCCCCAGATTTTTTATAAGAATCGCCCCGAGTCGGATTTTCATGGATTAAGGCCAAAAAATCTCGTTTTAAGATGTTTGTCAGCAATTTTTTGTCTATTTCGGGCAAAATATGGTTGATTTTGAAGTTTTCGTCCTGAAATTCAAAATCAAATAGGGTATTGCCGATTTCGGTCGTAAAAACGATACGATGATGCTCATCGCCCAATTTTTTAATAATCAGTATTCCCCCGAAAGACCTGTTGAAAGCATCGATTTTGGCCTTATATACATAATCTTTTTCAGGATTGGAAAAATAAGGATTCAGTGTTTCCTTCGAAACGGATGCAATCGATTCAAACCCTTGCGTTTTGGGATAGGAAGCACACCCGACCCATAAAAATAGGCAAAGACTACTGAGCAAAATTCGCATCGGAAAGGGGTTGGTTGGTTTTTCGGCCACTAAAAATAATATGGGTATAATCGTCAGAAGATTCTATCATTTTTACTTCAGTAACTTCCCCGGCTTTGTTAAAAGTTATATGGAATGCCTTGATAAATTCCGCAAACTGGGCATCCTTTGGTAAAAAGTGTACCAAGCTGTTGTTCTCTTCTTTAAAATAGGCCATATCGAATTGCGTATCATCGAAAAGATCTCCTCGGATGCTGGCCGTGATCAATTGGTTGAGCTGGGTAAAGAGTTTGTTTCCGCCGACATCCATATTGCTTTTGTTCCCGTCGTCGTTGATGTACAAGGTCTTCTCTTTAAAAATGATGGAATAAGCAAAAGGTTTTAAGTATTCCCATTTAACCAAATCGGGAGCTTTAAAAGCTAGTTTCCCCGTCGATTCGATATCATCGGAAAGAAAATCCAAATGTTTGTATTGGGTAAAATCACTGGTAATCGTGTTTGTGGTTTCAGCTTGTTTTTTGACTGTTGTTTTTAGGTTTTCCGCCTCGGAGATGGTCATTTTTGTTTGTGCGGAGAGAATTCCGGCATTTAAGAGAATTAGAACTAAGCTCCAAATGACGAATGTCTTTTTAGGAATGACAACAAATACTAACATACCCATAAGCCTCAATTTCCAACAATCGGTCAACGGTAACCGACTCCAAATTTTTCTCCTGTAAAAATACCAATAACCGTTCCAAAACGTTCACGGTTTTTTCGCTGGTATCGTGCAAGAGTATAATATCGCCATTGGAGAGTTTTGAGGTAATCCGTTTGAATATCATTTCTTCGGAGCGGGGCGTGGTGTCCAAAGAACGGATACTCCATCCAATGGACTTTAATTCCAGCTGTTTTACGGTTTTTTCAATCTGCGGATTGGTTACGCCAAAAGCGGGACGGTAGAGGTTCATTTCCAATCCGGTCAATTCTTTTACGAGGGATTTGGTTTTCTGCAATTCGCCCTTTACTTTTTCGTAGCCAAAAAATCCGAATGACTTGGAATGGGAATAGGTGTGATTTCCTATGGAATGTTTGTTCGCAATAATATCCCTAACGATTTGAGGATGCTCCTCTATATGTTTCCCGATACAAAAAAATGTCGCTTTTGCCCTATATTTATTTAGAAGTTCTAAAACTTTAGGTGTTATTTTTCCATTTGGCCCATCATCAAAAGTTATGGAAACCCAATTTTTCGAAATCTTTTTATTGGAATGAAGGGAAGTCAAATGATAATTCCACCGAATAAAAAAAGAACCGAAAAGGGTTATCAGAAACCATAAAAAAAGAACAATGAAATAACCCCAAATAGGAATGGCAAGGAAAAAATCAAGGGCGATCAACCCCAAAAAAAGTAGAATGACGATGGGATTGATTACCCTTCTTGTCAACATTTCCGGAGTAATGTGAGGCTATGGTTTTCCCCTCTATATTGGTTGTAGATCAAGATGGTTTTCGGCGAAGTGGCTTCAACCGAATTCAACCGAGCCGCCTTTGGAACGGATTGATGTTTCAAGATCTTGTTCGCCAGCCAAAATCCGAATCCCGAGGCGGTATCGAACTCGCCCGATAAATGTTTAAAATAGGCTTGGCAGGTATTTTTAAAAATTCCTTCCGTCAATTCGTTGTAATAGCCATCAAATTCAACATCGCCATTATTTCCCAAAATAACTACATCGACAGAATCGGTAGTACCCTTATTTTCAGCTAGAAATAGTACTACTTTTTCTGAAACTTCCTTTTGGGAAAGCGTATTATAAGTCTTCACGGCCAGTAATTCAGCATAGCAAGAAGGTCTTTTTTCATTGGAAAGCACAAAAAAATGAGCGCCCTCGGAAAAAACAGCTCCTTGTGTGCCAGAAGACAGAACCGACATCGTTTCGACTGCTTCCTGTTTTATATGGCCGATCAAGCGATGAGTGTCCACATGATGGTCGACAAGTTCGTCGACACCCCCGACCAGAATATGGTTTGCTTCGTCATTTTCTAACTGCATTTTGGCATCGAGCAATGCCGATTCGAACGAAATAGCGGAATGTACGTAGGTGAAATTATGGCCCTTACAGCCCATGCCCAGGGCAATCTGTCCTGCAACGGTGTTGTGAGAGGACTGTATAAATCGGGTGGGGGTCAAAAATTGCTCGTTATTGTCGATGATGTCGCTGACAAATTTTTCAGAATCGCCGATACAACCCAAACCTGTACCGACAATGATAGCATCTACTTCGTTTTCTTCCAGTTGTGCTTCCGTCATGGCGGTTTTGGCGCTGACGGTACTCATTTTTATGCCTTTGGCCATTCTTCTTGCTGCAGCTGGGGGAATATATTCTTTGTAATCGGGGGCGATGATTTCCAAGACGGTTTCATTATAGCTCACGATGTCCACTAAAAACAACGAATTATCGAATGTTTTTTGTGCGGAAACAGATCCTATGCTATTGATGTAGACCGATTTTGTCATGCCTCCTTTGAGAATATAAGCGTGGAACAATTGCCTCCAAAGCCAAAAGAATTGGACAAAACGTTCCGCAAGGTTTTTTTTGTCATTTGGGTAATCGGAGTCAGGTCGAATTCCTTCATTTGGGTTTTATAGTTCAGGTTTGGGAACATGATGTTGTTTTGTAGCGCTAAAACGGAATATACTGCCTCGACTCCGCCCGCGGCCGCCAACGTATGTCCGGTAAATGCCTTGGTCGAGCTGAATTCAGGAACTTTCCCCTCAAACACTCGGTTCAATGCCCTACCTTCTGACAAGTCGTTGTTGGGCGTTGCCGTTCCATGAGCATTGACATAATCGATATCGGAAGCTTGCATTTCCGCGACTTTTAATGCTTTTTCCATGGCCAGAACCGCACCGTCGCCGTGTTCTGAAGATGCCGTTTGATGATAGGCGTCGTTCGCATTTCCGTAGCCCTTTACATAGGCCAATACCTTTTTGTTTTCTTTCTCGACCATTTCATCCGATTCTAGAACGAGAAAGGCCGCGGCTTCTCCTAAATTCAGCCCCTTGCGATTATCATCGAAGGGGGCGTTATAGGTATCCGATAATATCAAAAGCGTTTTAAAGCCGTTGATCGTAAATTTCGAAAGACTGTCCGTACCCCCTACGATGACCCGATCCAATTGCCCTGATTTTATCATTCGAGCACCTAACATGATGGCGTTGGCCGCTGAGGAGCAGGCCGTACTTATGGTAGTTACGAAACTTTCTTCGAGACCAAGATGTTTGGCTATTTTTTTGGTGGAATCGCCTGCGTGAAGGCCGGTAATATGCTGTTGTACCTCTGGATGATCAAAATAATCGTAGAAATATTGTTCCGATTTGTCCATGCCACCGACGGTGGTACCGGAAATAAGTCCGGTTCGGGCATCATTGATGTAGGAAACACCGGAACTATCCAGAGCTTCTTGAGCGGCGATACATCCGATCAGAACAGTACGAGAAACATGATTTTCTCCATACCCAAGTTTTTTTTCCAGAATGGGGTTGGTATGGGAAATCTCGCCAACCATAATCTCATCTTTATGAACGGTCTCGATCTGTGAAATTCTAGAAATTCCTTTTTTGCCCGAAATCAAAGATGCATAGTTTTCCGCTACATTGTTTCCAATGGCGGAAATGATACCCATTCCCGTGATTGCTACGCCTTTGTTCATTTTTGGATTTATAAGGAAGGGAACCGAGAACGGATTTTACCGACTCCTATGCTCCGCGATATAGCCCGCCATGGTCTCGACCGACTCAAATATTTTTTTGCCCTCCTTGGGGTCTGCCAATTTGATGCCGTAGTCTTTATCGAGCATTACGATCAGTTCCAATGCGTCGATGGAATCGAGGCCCAACCCCTCCCCGAAAAGGGGGTCTGTATCCTTGATTTCCTCAATGGCAACATCTTCCAAGTTCAGTTGCTCTATGATCTTCTCCTTCAATTCTTGTTTCAATTCGCTCATCAGGTCAAATATAATCTGGTTATTTCTTTTTCAGTATGTGGATATTTTCCGTGGTCGGAAACGATATATAAAAACGCTTCGTACCGGCCTTCGTCGAAATCTACCCATCCGCATAGCACTTCGTCCACTTTTTTTGTGTTCAACAAACTGTCGCTATATTCCTTTAAATAGCCCGCATTGAACGCGTCAAAGATAAAAAAACTATTTTCGGAATGAAGTTTATGGCGTATGCTAATTTCGCCGATACAGATATTTGGCAAGGTGTAAACGAATACGGCCGGACTCGGATAAAAATTGCCCTTGTCTGCTATGGATTCTTGGTATCTTCTATCGGTATCAAGACTCGATGCCCTATTCGACAAAACTATCGCCATATTCCGTTCTTGTTCAGGAGAACACTTTTCTTGCAATAGTATTTCTGCTGCCATAAAAGCCAATTTACTCAGATTATCCATTTTAAAAAATTTGGAATAATCCGTCTCAAGATGATGATATACCGATTTTATGAAGGAAGCGAAATCAGTGGAATTATTATCATAGACAGCTTTACCGTTCAATGAAACAAGACCCTCCTTGATATGGCAATATCTTTTTATGTGGTTTTTATTGTTCAAGGAAACTGTTTCAAGTTTTTAAGAATTCTGACCAACTACCGTCTAAAGTCTAACGACTACTATCTTTTCCGCACACGAACATGGTATGGAATTCCCCAACGGGAAGATCTTCTTTTAAAATCAACCCTGCTTTTTCGATCAGCTGCTTAAATTCGGTCGCTTTGTACATTTTGCTGTTTCCGTTCGCCAAGGCCGTGAAATATAAAGATGTCGCTTCCAATGTAAATCTGGCATTATCGAACTTCTGCCGATCGGTATAGGTTTCGATAATAATCAACTCTGCGGAATCATCCATGGATTGTACACAGGTTTTCAGGATTTTCAGGATTTCTTCCTTCGAAAAACAGTCCAAAAATTGGCTCATCCAAATCGTATCGGCACCTTCTTGAATCTTTGGATTTTCGGAAAGCCAGTCGATTTTCTGTCCTGAAATTCGATTTTCAAGTCCGTTCTCATTGGCATTTTTGAGGGCTTTTGACAACTGCCCCGGCAGGTCGAATATCTTAACGTTGACCTCTGGGTCATATTTGCAGCAAAGCATGGCGAATTTTCCGGTATTGCCGCCAATATCAAAAAGCGTTTTTGGTTTACTGCGGAAAACTAGGGGCAGCGCTTCGCCAAAAATCTCATCAGAATAAAAATGGTCGAAAGCAAACCACGATTCTTGAATTTTTGGGGGAAGTCGTGACAACCCTTCATAAACCGTCGGCCATGGCCCAAGTTCTTTTAAACCTGCAGGCTTGCCAGTTTTGATAGCCTCGTGCAAATGAAAAAGACCTTGATAGCACACGTCTTGTGTAAAGTTCAAGTTGGCCTCGGTCATTTTATTGTAGTTCAAAAAGTAGCCGATCTTGGTCAGTTCGTAACCTTCATCCTCATTTTTGCTTACGATATCGGAACTTTCGGCGACTTCCAAAAGCACGCTAAGTCCGTATTCACTAATGGAAAGTGCTTTTGAGAGCTCCTTAAGTTCAACACCGCCATCGGAATCGTTTTCAAAAAGGTAATCTAAAACGCCCAGTTTGCGCAACGAGACCGTGGTCTGGAAGACAAAAGGGGCAAAAGCGATTTTTTGCGCTTCTTCGAGCGCCTTGATAGCTTTTATGGGTTTTTTTGCCATTATGAATTGAAAATCTTTGCAGCGGGTAAATTTAGGGAATGTAGATTAATTAGGAAACTCGAAAGATAGCTATTCGGTTTGAGAGTCGAAATACTGGAAAAGGAGTATTTTTTGAATATTACAAATATTTTGGAGTGCTAAGTAAGTCTTACTTTCCTAAAAACGGCTGCCGTATTACTGCCCCCAAACCCTGAAGCCGTTTTTAAAAACGTATGTATCTCTTTTGTAGTAGTTTTTTGGATGATGTTCAAAGGTTCGGAAACCCCTAATTCTCGAAATCCTTTTGAAGCAAATAGGGTATTCCGATGCAACGAATACATGCCGATGATAGTCTCCAGAAGCCCCGATGCGCCGAGGGTGTGGCCGAAATAACCTTTGAGGCTGTTTAAAGGAGTGCTGCCCAGTCCGGCCCGGTTGAAGGCGATGGACTCCATTTCGTCGTTGAAGAGAGTTGCGGTGCCATGGGCGGAAACGTAATCGATTTTTTCGGGGGATAGGTTGGCCTCCTTTAGGGCAGAGGTAACACTTCGGTACAATCCTTCGCCAGTACGCGAAGGCCCTGAAATGTGGTTCGCATCGTTACAGGAAGCTTCGCCCAAAATCTCTACTGATTCTGGCACAAATGAATTTTTGTCTTTCGTGACCAATACGCTTGCCGCGACTTCGCCGATATTGATGCCCGATCGGGTTTTGCAATACGGGCGGCAAGGTTCTTCGCTCAGCGCCTGAAAGGCGTTAAATCCTGAGATGATGAATTTTGTGACCAGATCGCCCGCTACAACAAAAACATGGTCGAATTTATTTTGATGTATGAGTCGTTTTGCTACGGCTATCGCCAATACTCCTGAAACACAGGCGTTGGATAAAACTATGGGTTCAGTGGTAAAACCGAAATGGGTTTTGAACTGGTCGCCCAATGCGCCAAGATAGGCACGTTCTTTAGGAAATTTGCTGTCCGACTCCAATACATCGATATTGCCTTTAGTCGTGGAAATCATGAGTCCGACGCGATCGGTCAATTCAAGTTTTGATGCGCGTAAGGTTTTGTCGAGCGAAACCATAAGCATTTTTTCCAGTTGGGTATGGGGCTCTAGCGAGTCTAGTTTGGCAAAAGCTTCCTGTAAATCATCCACCGGAATCATTGACGAATAAAAAGAACGGTCCAATATTTCGGGTCGGTCCATTAGTTGTAACCCTGAGATTTCCTTTGAAATTTTATCTACAACAGTTTCGCTTTCAAAACCAAGCGATGAGATGATATTGTTATGTGAGAGGTAGGTGCTATTCATCCAAGAGGCCTACTTTTTTCTTCCATTCCCTAAAAAAATCGGGGAGGATCAAAGACAGTTCGCCGCCCAGTTCGACAAATACCTGCATGGTTTCGCCGGTGCAGACCACAGCACCATTCGGATTCAAGATCTCATATCTGAAAATCATCTTGGCGGCCGGCGAATCGATATAGGTGGTTTTTATTTGGGCAACATCGCCATAGCGTAAAGGCAATTTATGCCCGCATTTTGAGGAAACGATCGGGGTGGAAAAGTTATTCGCTTTTTGATCCAGATACGAAATGCCGTGATGGCGGCCGAAGGCCTCGCGACCATCCTCAAAAAACTGGATGTAGTTACCGTGCCAAACAATGCCCAACGGATCACACTCGGCAAAACGCACTCGGACTTCGCTCGTATGGCTGATTTCTTTTTTGATTTTAGACTGCGTTCTTTCGCTCATTATATACAATGGAGATTACAGTGGTTACAACAAAGAACAAAAATAACAAAGCGATTTCGGGTAGCAGTTCTTTGAGCGCGACATTTCTTAGGAATACATCGTAGAATGCATTCAAGCCCCAGTTCATAGGCGAAATGTTCGAGAGTGCCTGCATGAACTTGGGCATGGCGAATACGGGCACCCAGACCCCGCCCAAAGCGGCTAAAATGACTACAAAAGTGGCCCCGAAGGGTGCCGATTGTTCTTGTGTCTTGGCTATGGTGCCCAAAAGCAATCCGAGACCGACGGCGGCCAGCCCGACAAAAAAGGCGACGAGAAAGAGGAGCGGTAATTTGCCCGAAATGTCCAATTTTGGCAATCCAATTAATGGGAATAAATACACCCCGACCAATAGCATTAGCGTGAACTGAATCAATGCCACACTTAGAAATACCATTGTTTTTCCGCCCAAAACCGTAGCATAGGAAACGGGATTCGTACGCAGCCGAACGAACGTTCCTTGATTTTTTTCTTTGACCATATTGATGCTCAATGGTAAGATGATAAAGAAAATGGCAAATAGCGTCCAAGCGGGAATATTATGCTGTGTGGAGTTGGGTATGATTTCTTTCTCAGTTTCGGAAGGTATAATTTCCGTAAAAGTAATAAAGGGGTCGGTGTCGAATATTTCCTCCGACGGATCATCGGTTAATTCTTCTTGAAAGGCTTTGTAAATGGTTTGGGTCTCAATTTTGGAGACCATTTGGTTGATTCCACTTTTAATTGAATTACGAAATGAAAACTGGGTGGCCGGGTCAAAATAAAGCTTGATTTCCTTGGGTTCTAATTTAGATTTTACCGGCGGGATGCTTTCTTCCTCAGCGCTAAATTTTTCTAGTATGCCCTCCACGTTTTCAGCAACTTTTAAATTCAGGTTGTCGGACAAGTCTTTGGGGATGACAATGGCCAATTGGTATTTTCCGGTCTGTACCAAATTTTTGGCCTCATTCTCATCCGATTTCAATACAACTTCAAAACGCTCTGAGTTTTTTAGATTTTCTTGTATGTTTTCGGAAACATTTCCATTATCCTTATCCACCAACAAAATGGAAATCTTGGATTCTTTTAGCGTTTTGAAAGTACCATCTTGAATCGTGGTAATCGTGATGACCAACAATAACGGCATCAAAAAAAGAATGGCCAATCCCCCGAAATCTCGGGTTAGCAAAAGAAACTCCTTATATGTCGAGGCCCATAGTTTATGCATAGTCGCGTAGCGCTTTTCCGGTTTGGGCTAAAAAGACTTCTTCAAGGTTTTTAGCTTCTTTTTGCTGGGCGATTAGTTCGGCAGGCTTACCTTTACATACGATTTTTCCTAAATCGATAATGGCGACACGGGTACAGAAATGTTCCGCTTCGTTTAGGTGGTGCGAGGTGTAGAGAATGGTCGTTCCATCGGTATTTAGTTGTTTCAAATAGTCGATAATTACATTTTTCGACTGTACGTCTACCCCCACCGTAGGCTCGTCCAAAAACAGCACTTTAGGTTTGTGCAGAATGCTAGCGATCAAATTGATGCGCCGTTTCATGCCTCCCGAAAAATTGGCTATTTTTTTGTGGGCGAACTGTAAGAGTCCCAGGGTTTCGAGATGTTGTTGGATGTTTTCTTTCAGGGAATTTCCCTTCAAACCATACATGCTCCCAAAATAATGCAGGTTCTCATAAGCGGTCAGCGAAGGGTAGAGCGCATATTCTTGAGGCACGATACCGATCAACTGTTTAAGTTGGGCATTGTTTTTCTGATAGGTCAACCCGTCAATGGAAAATGAACCTGATGTGGGTTTTAGCAACGAACTCAACATAGAAATCAGTGTCGTCTTTCCTGCCCCGTTTGGCCCGAGTAATCCGAAAATCTCCTTTTCTTGAATCGTTAGATCCAAGTTATGAACCGAGTAGTCTTCGGCACCTTTGTATTTTTTGGAGAGTTGGGTTATTTGAATCATAGGCCCCTTAGCCCCATATGGGGAATTTTACATATGTGTTAAACCGCTTTTTTCAACTTCTTAAAAAAAGCTTCTTCCCGTCTGGCAAGTTCATAGAGTTGGTCAGCGATTTTGTTATAGCCATCGCTTTCGGCGCTCCGGTTTTTGTAAATCCGGGAAGCATCCAAGGCAAAATCTCGCCAAGTATCCCCGATTTCGGTCATTTCTTTGGAGAGTTCTTTTAGGTTTTCATTGTTCAAAACGACGGAAGCCTCCTGCAAAAATGCGGCATAGATATATCGGAAGCCACCGCCCCCGGTACCGATTTCCTCTTGCATACGCACAATCTGCCCCAAATAGTGATTGGCTTTTTTAGCTCCTAATTGGGTGGGCCATTTACGAATGTTTTTTGCCACCCAGCGCATGGCCTTTACCCCGACGATGGGTACAGGGGCGGTCATATCCCTACAAGTATGTTTTATCCCCTTGACGATGGCTCTTTTAAGTTCCAATTCTTCGGGAAACGAGGTGGGGTAATACATATGCCCTTTGGGTGCAAAGGCCCCTTTGGCAAAACGGACTTTCTCCAATTGTTTTTCGGTCAAGGTGGTAACACTTTCCATGACGGGATCGCTAATGAGGTATCCATTTTCGGTCTTCCCGTACACTACCATATTATGGGCATTGAAATGAAAACGGTATTCATCCGGAAAATAAATCAAATTATACACCCCGACTTGTAACCCAACAGGATTATTGTTTTTCAG
This sequence comes from uncultured Maribacter sp., assembly GCA_964351985.1. Lineage (GTDB taxonomy): Bacteria > Bacteroidota > Bacteroidia > Flavobacteriales > Flavobacteriaceae > Meishania. The sequence goes on from CAYGPR010000004.1 coordinate 46,311, forward strand.
GTTCTCGTCCAATCGGGCCATTGCCGTTTTCGGATTGCTGAACTTTTCGCGTTTTATTTTGACCCCGACCCTTTTGGCAAAGCGGCTAAAGACAAGCCCGGGAATCACACGATAGGTAAACACGGGCGCATAGTTCACTTTTATAAAGGGAAGGTAGCTGAATAGTAACCCCGATCCGATACCGAAGACCATGGGTTCGCTGACTTCGAACCCATTATGGCGCATTAGATTGGAAACTACTCCGTTCTCGCAATGGGCCGCTTGTTTATGGGCAAAATCTATCTGCAGGCTATCCTTCATCGATGTTTTTTAATTGGTCGACCGAAACATCAAAAACATCCGCATATTTTTGAAGTGTTTTTTCTTTCAATTTTTCAAATAACGAAGGCTTAAAATGCCGCTTTACACGCCATTGCCAGAAGCCAACATAACTCGCTAAAATGGGTACATCCATTTTGGCCTTTTCCATATAATATTCAATGGGACTGGTTTCATTTTTTAGTACCCTTTGCCTTGCATTCTCGATGCGCTCCTCAATTTCTTTGATGGCATTGTCAAGGGCTATGGTCTTAGGTTCCCAACCTGTGCTGAGTTCGGTCACGTATTCGCCATTTTCGTCTACGGCATAGACCATATCCTTGATATTGGCCTTTTCAAGTTTGCTTTCGTCTTGCGGTACTTCTTTTTTTTTCATTCTACCTCGTGAATCAAAAAATTGAAAGTACAATCTACGATTAAATCGTCATTTCTAAAAGTGGCAGCTTCCACGGTACAGACGCTCATCTTGCCAGTATCGTAACGTGATATCAGTTGGGCCTTGGTCACTAGGAGCTCGTTGACCTTTGGCAGTTCGTAGATTTCGGCTTTTTTAATGGCACTGATATAGCCCACGATGGAATTACCCACTCCTTCAAGGTCTTCGTCATCAAAATAGCTTTGGCCCACGATGGCAGTACTTGCCTGGGCTGCGTTTTCAATGAGTCCGGTTTCTGAGAGTCTCCGACTTGAATTCAAAAAAATACAATCATCGGTAATCTCGAAATGGGTCGTTACCGTGTCTTCGTCAAGATAAGGTGTTACGGTTGCCATCAACATCGGCTCGCGATGCGGCAGGAAATTTTTAATGTTGATATTGTAACGAGCTTTTTTCATTTTTTTGACTTTGCGCTCAGCGTCTGGCGCACGGCGTATAACGATTACCCCGCCAATGCCGTTTTCATTTCACTTGATGCGAGCAAAATCCCATCACATTCCACTTTGGCCTGCACCAAGGTTACGCCCATGATGTCATGTAAAATTTCTACCGTGGTCGTCAATTTTTGGGACACTTTAGGCAACTTGAATATTTCTGCTTTTTTAATGGCCCCGATATATCCCGTTGGTGCTGGTTGTTTTTTTAGAAAGTATTTATAGCCAGTATGCAACGCAATCGTTTGTGCCATGTTTTCGATAAGGCCTGGTGCCGAAAAATGATTTTTTGATATTAAAATATTGTCTTTTGGGATAGTGAAATTCGATACAATACTTTGTTCGGTATATTCGGTCAGGGTATCGACCATGACAAACGGATTTTTCTGGGGAATCAAGGTCTGGAGGAAATCCCCATCAGCAATTATGTTTCCCGAATCGGCCATCAGCAAACGGTCAAATAGGCATACATATAAGAGAAACGGGCACTTTCGGGAACATGAAAGAGAATTTTATCACCCTTTATGAGTTTTCCGGAGGCGACTAATTCTTCCACCATCACATAGATGGAAGCCGCTCCGATATTACCTACATTCTCAAGGTTCAAGAACCACTTTTCCCAAGGCATTTCCACACCTTGTTTTTTCATTTCGTCGTACAGTCCCTGTTTGAAATAGTACGATGAAATATGCGGTAGATAATAATCCACATCTTCGGGGCCGATCTTATGTTTTTGATAGACCTGTTTTAAACTGTCAACTCCTTTTTGAAGGATATTGTCACCCAAAAGACGGGTGTCTTGCTTCATGGCGAAAAGTGCTTTTTTGCCCCATTGTTCCGCAGGAAATTCACTCCAAGGTCTTAAATGTCCGTCTGTTTCTTTATCGGCACCTGCATACATACAGGTCTCCATTTCATGGGCATATGAATAGCCGTCGATCCATTCGATCTTCAAAGGAGCCTCCCCCCTTGGTTCGCTTTCCAATAAAAACGCACCGGCACCGTCGGAAAGCATCCAACGTAAAAATTCTTTGTTAAAGGCCAAAATGGGACTTTCCTCCAATTCCTTTAAATGTTCCACTTCGTTAGAAAAAATATCCGATTTCATCCATGTGGATGTGCGTTCGGAACCCGCCACGGCCGCATTTTTCGATTGCCCCGCCTTTACGGAAAGATACCCGTATTTTAATGCGTTCATGCCTGAACAACAAGCTCCCGAGGCCGAATTGATTTCCATGTTCCGATTCTTCAGAAAGCCATGTACCATAGAAGTATGGGAGGGCAGAATCTGATCGGGACTAGAAGTACCACAGGACAGGAGTTCAATATCTTTTGTAGTAAACGAATCGTCGCAAAGAGCCTCTACGGCCGCAGCGGTTAGTTGGGCATTGTTGTGCGTGACCCGACCCTTTTCATCGATGGCATAGTACCGATTCTTTATTTTGTTATTGCGCAGAACGATACGCCGCGCTTTGGAAGCCTTCCCGTCGATAATGCCCAACTTTTCTTCCATTTGGTCATTATCTACAGGCTTATTGGGCAAAAATTTGGCAATCCGTGTAATGTAAACGTCATTCATCAATTCTCCTTTAACGACACCGAAGAATAGTACTTTTTCTCCCTATTCCGCTTCGGGGTCATGGGCAAATAAGTCAGCAAAAATACGACAAAAACTATTGGTGCTATGACCCAGATGGCAAATTGCAAATAATATTTGAAGAAACCAATCCATTTTACACGCTCCGGATTTTGCGGTCCGCCCTTTTTGATAATATGGTTGGCCCATTTCGAGAAGATGACGTTGCCCCTTTCGTCGGTACGCACCAAAAAGGGATTTACGCGCACGGCATCCAATTTTAACAGGTTTTTCTGAAGTTTCGAAAAGTCGTTGGAAAGGAGGGATTCTTTAATAGGAATGCCAAATTTGGAAGTCTCTTTGATGTCTTTATCGGAAACCCCGGGCTTAGGTAAAATGCCCAAATACCTTTCTTTTTTACCGGTCATCATCCAATAGTGAATCGTTAAGACGCTAATATGGTTGATGTTGCGATCGACCAAGGCTATATGGCCCACAAGTTTCGCATCAAGGTCCACTAGAAGCCGTTTCATTTTTTCTTGTGCCTGGATCCACATATTTCGGCAGGCTACTACGGTGACGACCGGAGTATTTTTCAATAGTTTTTTGCCGTATTCTGATTTTAAAAAGGAATTAATGGGAATGGACGGCGTCAAAAACCATACTTGATATCCCAAAATTACCAAGTCATATTTTTTATTCAGAATATCTTCTTTCGGAGGATGAAACCCCTGTGGAATCTGAAGGAAGCTTTCGGGAAACGAATCGTAAAAATTTTCGGGTTTCCAAGGAAATTCATAGTCAGGGTCAGGAACGATTTCATATCGTGAAATATTGATATTATTACCAAGCAGGGTACTGGCGAGGTTATCGAGAATGGTCGTTAGCTGCCCCGTTTGGGAATAATGTATAATCAGGATTTCCTTCATTTTAATTTATTCACTTTTTCTATGTGTACCTCAATGGCTCTCTATGTACCTCAGTGAAATAGGTATATTACGGAGCTACACTGAGAAAAGAGACCTGCCTGCCGCAGGAAGGGTTTCACAGATGTTGTCTTGACCATTAATTTTCCTTCGTATTTCGTGCCTCGTATTTCGTACTTCCATGGTCTTTCCAAAAATCAAAATAATTGAACCATTGCAACGGATATTTTTTTAGGATCCATTCCATGCTTTCGGTGTATTCTTTTAAAAGTCCTTGCGCATCCCGAGCTTTGAATTCGGCGGTACGGGCATATAGGTCATAGTGCCTTTTGGGGCCTTTCATGAAATATACGAACAATACGGGCATGTTCAAGCGGGAGGCCAAGAGGTAGGGGCCAATCGGGAAATGCGCTTCCTTGCCCAAAAATGACTCGGTCAGCGTTTTGGTGCCGGGCAGGTAGCGGTCTCCAGTAAAAACGACCAATCCGCCATCATCGATAGCCTTGTGTATCTCGAAAATATGTGACATATCTTCTTTGACCACAATGAATTTTAGGTGCGATTTAACGGAAATTCGATCCATATATTCCTTTATGTTCTCATGTTCGGCATGGGTCGTGACCATGCTAATCTTGGATATGGAATAGCGGTCTTCCAAAAAGTAATGCGAAATCTCAAAATTGCCCACATGCCCACTGATCAAAATGCCACCTTGGTTCTTTTTGAGGAGGTTGTCGATATGCTCGATACCGTCATGGGTATAGGTGAACTTTTCACGGAGTCCGGTGGAAATAGCCACTTTATCGGTCAATGTTTTTCCGAAAGTATAGTAGCTTTTATAGACGCATAACAGGCTTTTCCATGTCGAAAATCCTAGCCTTTTTCGAAAATAGGTATAAATGTCCCGATTGCTTTTCGGGGAAAATAACACGTAGTAGCAAATCACAAAACGGAGTAGGAAATAGGCCGCCCCGATGCCGAAATTCTTAAGAAAGAAAATGTAGATTTTATATCCTAAAAGGGTTCCCCTGGATTTTCCTTCCCATTCCGTGGCCATTTTTTTGGATTTTGTGAGCGATTAGCCCAGCTTTCTTTCGATGAGGTCGTAAAAGTTCTGAAGGGTATGTACGTTTACGAAATCTTCGCCTACCAATTTTATACCGAAGTTGCTCTCGACAGCGACCACAAGGTCAACAAAATCCAAGCTGTCCAAATCCAGGGCATCCTTTAAATGGGCCTCTGGCACTAGTGCTTCTTCCTCCACCTCAAACTCGTCGATGAGGAAGGCATCGATTTTCTCAATAATAACCTCCTTTGTCATTACCATTTTCGCTAGCATTTTTTTACGATCAAAGCGGAATTGGTTCCCCCAAACCCGAATGAATTCGACAAAAATACGTCAATTTTTTTATTTAGGGTTTTCGCCACGAGGTTTAATTTTTGGGAATCTTCATCCGGATTTTCCAAGTTGATATTGGGGGCGATAAAGGAATGTTGCATCATCAAGAGGGAATAGACGACTTCGCTGGCACCCGCCATCCAACACTCGTGACCGGTCATCGATTTGGTCGAACTAACGTAAGGATTGCTTTCCCCGAAAACCTCGTATATCGCTTTGGCCTCATTGGCATCGCCCACTGGAGTCGAGGTTGCATGGGCGTTCACGTATTCAATGGTCGAGGCCGGTAATTTGGCATCTTCCAATGCCCTTCTCATAGCCCGTGATGGCCCTTCGACGTTCGGGGTGGAAATATGATCTCCATTGGATGAAAACCCATAACCCACGATTTCGCCTAAAATAGGCGCGCCACGTTTCACTGCCGATTCATAGCTTTCGACGATAAGGCTTGCGCCTCCACCGCTCGGTACGAGTCCGTTTCTATCTTTATCAAAAGGTCTAGAAGCTTTTTCAGGATATTCCACATTCATAGCGAAAACCCCGAGCCCGTCAAAGCTGCCCATGGCCAGATGATTGATTTCCTGTGCACCACCGGCGATGATGCAATCTTGCAATCCGCTTTTGATCAGATGGTAGGCGAGGCCAATGGAATGCGAACCGCTAGCACAGGCCGCACTTACCGTCAAATTGATACCTCGGAGCTTGAAAATCGTTGAAAGGTTCATCGTAACCGTAGAGTTCATCGCCTTAAAAATCGCACCGGAGCCTACCAAGGTAGTGTCGCCCTTTTCACGCATAATGTCTACCGATTCTACTGTCGACTTCGCCGTACTGTCATTTCCGAAAAGGATGCCTACTTCATTGGCATCCAAAAAATCTTGGTCTATTTTGGCATTTTCAAGAGCTTCGATAGTCGCCATATAGGCGTACTGCGCTTCTTCGCCCATACTGATACGTTGCCTTCTTGACAAAAGGGATTTAAGGTCAGGTTCATCGACCCAGCCGGTAATGGGCGATCGAAAACCGAAATCGGCCCGTGCTTGGTCGAATACAATGCCTGACTTGCCCTCATATAGCGAATTCTTGACTTCCGCAAGATTTTTTCCGATACACGAATAGATGCCCATGCCCGTAATTACTACTCTCCTCATACGCTCATTGTAGGTATTTGCTACGTATACCTAATATAATAAAGTTCTCGGTTCTAACGGGTTTTTGAAATGGAAATTGTAGATTGATGGAACGCAGATGACGCGGATTATTATGATTTTTTAAGATAATCAGCGAAAATCAGCCAGACCCGCCTGCCGGACGGGCAAGTCTGCGTCATCTGCGTTCAATTGTCTACGAATAAATACCTCCATTAATATTGATGACTTCCCCCGTAATATAGCCCGACTTGTTCGAGGCCAAAAATGAAACGATATGCGCCACTTCTTCGGCCGTGCCGAATCGGTTGGCGGGAATCATTTTTTTAAGTTCCTGCTCATCGAGTTCCTCGGTCATATCGGTTTTGATAAAGCCTGGGGCCACGGCATTTACGGTTACATTTCTTTTGGCGACTTCTTGAGCCAGGGCCTTGGTCGCTCCGATAACGGCACCTTTTGCAGCGGAATAGTTGGTCTGTCCGGGCGTACCTTTCAACCCCGATACGGATACCATATTGATGATGCGCCCGTATTTGTTGACCAATAATTTTTGGATTAGTGCATTGGTCACATTGTAGAATCCGTTCAAGCTGGTATCTATTACAGATGACCAGTCTTCTTGGGGCATCCACATAAAGAGTCCGTCTTTTGTGATGCCGGCGTTGTTGACGATTACCTCGATGATGGCATCTTTATGGCTTTCGTGCCAAGCCTCAAAAACCGACTTGACCCCTTCTGCATCGGTTACGTTGAATTGTAAAATTTCGCCCTTACCGCCCTCGGCTTCCACCAATTTCAGGGTTTCTTCAGCGGCCTCTCGATTGCCGTTATAATTGATCAGGATCGGGTAATCGTGGTCTTTGGCCAATTGTACACAAACGGCCCTGCCGATACCACGGGAGCCTCCTGTTACCAAGGCGTATTTTTTCTTTTCTTTTTTATCTTCCATTTTTCCACTTGAGGGCAATTATCTTATTTGACCGATGCAAACGGCTCTGCGTTCTCGAACCATTTGTCGCCCAAGAGTTTCCCGTTCTTATCTAGAAAGCCCCAGCCTTTTTTGGTCTTTACCCTTGCAAGATCACCGATAAACCCTTTGGAATCTCTCCCGGACAAGAAAGCGAGACCGGCGGTTATGTCATATTCCATGGGGATTACCAATTTCCCTGATGTATCGATAAATCCCCAATTCTTGTCCTTTACGGGTGCCATTCCGTTTTTGGAAAAGACCTCGGCATCACGGAATTGAGGTTCGATGACCATTTCACCTTTTTCGTTGATATAGCCCCAAGTCTTGCCGCTGGATACTGGTGCCAGACCGTTTGAGAAGGCCCTAGCCTTGTCGAATTGTGGTTCGATGACCCATTTTCCGTTACTATCCACAAAACCGATTTTTTTGTTGCTTCGTGCATAGGTCAGCGCTGCATCACTGTAAAAAGCCCATACCTTGTCGGCGCCGTCGATAACGTTAAAAGTGCCGTTATGAACGATACCGAAAGCACCGTCTTTTTTGCCCTCTACACCCGATGCATTATATTCGTTACCTATTTCTTCATACTCCACAGGAATGACCACTTTGCCTGTATTGTCGATCATGCCCCAAAGTTCTCCCTGCCTTACTTTCGCATGGTTGTCCTTGAATTTTTTGATTTCGTCGTAAGTCGGTTCCAAGACCACCTTGCCATCGGTTCCCAAAAGTCCAATTTTATCGTTTTCTTTAAAAAGGGCAACACCATCCTCAAAATCATAATATTTTTCAGCGGAGGGTACATCCAAGGTTTTTCCGGTTTTGTCGATATAGCCCCATTGGTCATCTTTTAAGACCACGACATAGCCTGAATCAAAATATTTTACTTTATCATATTGAGGTTCGATCGCCCATTTTCCGGAAGGGTCGATAAAACCCCATTTTTTATCCTGTTCTGCAGCAGCGAGTCCATCTGAGAAGGTTTTGGCCTTATCGAACTGTGGTTCTATGACGTAGTTGGCCGATTTATCGATATAGCCAAATTTGCCGCCTTCACGGACTAGAGCCAATTCTTGGGCGTAAGATGCCAGTACACCAAGTGTCAGCATCAGAAGTAGTGTAATTTTAGTTCTCATACTATTGAATTTTAGGTTTAGAGAATATAGAAAAGAGACTTATTTTTAAAACAATGCCGAACTTCTATTTTCTTTTCTCTCTTCTCTGTTTTACTTATTCTTATGGTTAGTGATAAAATCTTTCACTTGGTTAACATACGGATACATAATGATATCTTCTTTGAACGGGGGAACGATTTTTCGCACGGCATCGTACATGCTTTTGGTCTTTGAAGAAACCTTGTCTTGCACCCCAAGATATTCTATCGCCTGAACGACCGTAATCATTTCAATGGCGATGACCTCGAACGCATTTTCAATGACCTTTTTGGTGATCAGGGCTGCGTTGGTGCCCATGCTCACAATATCTTGGTTGTCATTGTTATTGGGGATGCTATGCACGTACATCGGGTTGCTCAGCATTTGGTTTTCGGCCGTTGTAGAGGTCGCGGTAAACTGTACGCCTTGCATACCGAAATTGAGTCCTAATGTGCCTAAATTTACGAAAGGGGGAAGAATATCGTTCAATTTTGAATTCAAAAGATAGTTCAGTTGTCGTTCGGCCAACATGCTCATTTTGGCAACGACGATTTTGAGCTTGTCCATTTCTAATGAAACATAATCGCCATGGAAATTACCCCCATGATACACATTTTTCTTTTCAACATCAACGATAGGGTTGTCGTTGGCCGAGTTGACTTCTTCGATCAAGATGCGCTCGACATCGTTCAACGTATCAAGTATTGGCCCAAGAATTTGTGGTACACATCGAATGGAATAATACTCCTGTACCTTTTCCTCAAAGACCGAGACGCCCCCGTTGGTATCGGTATATAAATGGTGCTCACGTTTTCGGGTCAAGGAGCTATCTTTTAAATGGCTGCGCATGGAGCGCGCGATTTCCCTTTGACCCTTATGTTTTTTGGTCAGGTTAAGGGCTTCTGACAAATGATCGTCATAAGCCTCCATGATTTCGTTGATGGCCGAGGAGCAGGCGATCATCCATTCCAACAACCGTCTGGTATAGATGGTGTTTACGACCCCGATTCCCGTCATGACAGAGGTGCCGTTGATAAGGCCAAGTCCCTCGCGAAGTTCCACCTGAATGGGTTTTATGCCTTCCTGTTTAAAAACTTCAGCAGTATTTCTTCGTTCCCTTTTATGAAAAACTTCACCTTCGCCGATCAATACTAACGCTAAGTGTGCCAGTTGTACCAAGTCACCACTTGCACCAACGCCGCCATGTTCATAGATCAATGGGGTAATATTTTTGTTGATCAAGGCGGTCATGGTTTCGATAACAGAGACATGCACGCCAGAATTGCCCAAACTCAGGGTGTTCAACCGAGCCAACATGGCCGATTTAACGTATTGTGGCGGAATCGGATTTCCGGTACCCGAGGCATGGCTACGGATTAGATTGTATTGCAATTGAACGGTCTGAGAATCCTTAATCTTGTACTGTGCCATGGGGCCGAAACCCGTATTAACGCCGTAGATGACCTTGTTCTTCGAAAATTCCTTTAGAAAATCGAAGCTCTTTTGAACCGTATCGAGTACTTCATCGGCTACAGAAATGGACTCCCCTTCAAAGAGTACCTTATAAAACTCCTCGATTCCTAACTTTCCTTTGATTTTTGGCATTTGTGGTCGGTTCTATCGCTATGATTTCTGCAAACAGGGGGTAAAAATAGGGATTTTGACACGCAAATTTATAATAATTCGGGGAGGAATATCGTATTTTTACTTCTGATTTACGGTAAATACGAAGCGACCGACCCCTATTTTCGGGGTTTTAGGCATCCTTCTGATATCCAATCCCAAAAAAAATGTACTCCATGCGAAATGAAAGCGTAGACGTTCTGATTATCGGTGCCGGCCCTTCGGGAGCGGTATCGGCGGCATACCTTCACAGACAGGGCTTAAAAGTGAAGGTTGTGGAAAAAAGCAAATTCCCCAGGTTCGTCATCGGAGAAAGTCTTTTGCCCCGCTGTATGGACCATTTTGAAGAAGTTGGGCTATTGAGTGCACTAAAAGCCAAAAACTTCGAGGTCAAAGGTGGTGCCCGATTTATGCGCGGCGAGAAAATCTGTAATTTCGATTTCAGCAAAAAATATACCGAAGGATGGGACTGGACTTGGCAAGTGCCTCGCGCCGATTTCGATAAAACCCTTACCGATGAACTGGCAGCGTGGGGCGTAGATATTGCTTTTGAACAAGAAGTAGTTGCCGTTGAATTCGAGGGAAGTAATTCGACCACGACAATCATAGACGCCGAGGGAAATCGTTCTAAGGTTTCCGCAAAACACATCGTCGATTCCAGCGGTCATGGTAGGGTTTTGCCACGCTTGTTAGATTTGGACAAGCCTTCTGAAATTCCCAAACATAGTTCGATTTTTACCCATGTAAAGGATGCCAAGCGACCCGAAGGTCGCGAAGGTACTATCATTACATTCGATATCGTTAGTCTCGATACATGGCTTTGGGTCATTCCGTTTTCCAATGGATATACCAGTATCGGCTATGTAGGCCCAACGGAATATTTGGAGTCGTTCGAGGGTGACAATACCCAGAAACTGGGGGAAATGATGAAGTTATCGGACTACTATTATGATCGTTTCGAGGGATTGGAATATGAATTCGAGCCCAAAATCATAAAGAACATCGCCAAATCGGTCAAAAAACTCTACGGAGACGGATTCGTTTTGACCGGGAATAGTGCCGAGTTCTTAGATCCCGTATTTTCATCCGGAGTAACCTTTGCCACTGAATCGGCTTTACAAGCTTCCAAATTGATCGCCAAACAATTACAGGGCGAAACCGTGGATTGGGAGACCGATTATGCGGAACACATGAAAGAAGGCGTAAACGTTTTTTCGACCTACGTCAAAGAGTGGTACACGGGCAACTTACAGACCATCTTTTTCGATAGCAATGAAAACCCTGTAATCAAGGCACAGATCTGCGCGGTTTTAGCAGGGTATGTTTGGGACAAAAGCAATCCGTTCGTGAAAAACCACCATCGATTGGTAAAGACCGTAGCTAGGGTAGCGGAAATGGAGAACGAGAGGGGTTAAAAGGCATCATTGCGAGCAAAGCGCGGCAATCTGTTGAACTTTTCAACAAGGGTTTCAACAGATTGCCGCGTCGCTATTATCTTTTAGATTATGTCGATATCTTCGCGAAAGCTCCTCGCAATGACGTATTCCTAAAAAGCCTTCTTCTCAATCAATTTTGCAAAAGATTTTCCCGTTTTGGCGTAGCCTTCGCCCAAACGGTCTTCGTTGCTAAAACTGCTTCCCCATTGATCGCCGGGGGCATTTTGACTCGTTACTTCTACTAAAATGGTATCAGGGTTCGCGGTTTCCACGAATTTTAAGTTGGTCGTTACTTTTGCAGGTTGTTTCATGACTCCTGCATCCCAACCGGGGTAGAGCCAAACAGTTTCAACGATTAAGGTGTATTTGGCATCGGAAAGACCTTCCTTGAAAGCCATACCGTGGTCTTCGTAGAAATAGCGGTTCATCAATTCCAAGAATTTGGGCTGCCAGATCAGTTCACGGGCGGCGGCCCAGCTTTTTTTCCAGGTTTCCCCTTTTCCGGGGGACTTTTCTTCCATTTCCGTAGCGTGTTCCTCTATGTACTGTGCTTCCGGAAGATTCTTTTTCAGCAATGTCATGTTATCATATACGAACTCGACATTGATTTCTTTTTGTCCTTGAAGGAAATCAAAATCGCCGTCGACAATCTTCATTTTTTGGGCAAAAGTAGCTGTGCATACAAAGAGCACAAGAAGGGAAATATTCGTTTTCATTTTTTGGATTTTTAAAGGATTAGTGTCCATTTATGTTTTGCGATGGGGAAAGTTAACACTTATGTTTGGTTTTACCACGTCATTGCGAGCGAAGCGAAGCAATCTGTTGAACCTTTGTCGCAAAGTTCAACAGCTTGCCGCGTCGCCATTCCATTGCGAGCGTAGCGCGGCAATCTTTTTCGTAGGCTCCTCGCAAAAACGTTAATCATCCACCGCCGCAAAGACCATCTGCCTGAATTTCCAGCCGGTCTGGTCATCGACTTTGCCTCGGGTCTGTTTCATCAAGATGCCGATGATGTTTTCTTCGGGATCGGCAAAATATTGAGTGTTGAAATAACCACCCCAATCAAAAGTGCCCGTACTTCCTTCGCCACCTAGATCTTGGCCTTTTGAGGTCAGTATTCCAAAAGTTAGGCCGTAATCTTTGGTGTCGCCCCCGAACAATTCCCCCGATTGGTTGCCCATAATGCTCCGTACGGTGGTACGGCTTAAAATTCTTGTTCCGTTCAGTTCTCCATTGTTCAAATACATCTGTAAAAAAGTGGCATAGTCTTTAGCGGTACTTGAGAGTCCTGCCCCGCCCGAAAAGAAGCTTTTTGCTCCTTTGATGGGGTAGTCGGTATCGTAAAATGTAACGGGATATTTTTTCCATTTTCCATCGGTTTTTTGCTGCACCGAGACTAGTCGATTATGTTTTTCCTTCGGAAGATAGAACCAGGTGTCTTCCATGCCCAGCGGATCAAAAAGTCGTTTTCTCAGAAATTCGTCAAAGGGCATTCCTGAGACCACTTCGATAAAATAGCCGAGAACGTCGAGGCCCTCGCTATAGACATAGGCCGTGCCGGGGTCATGGTGCAATGGGAGTTTCGCCAGTTTCTTGACACTCTCCTCGATGGAAATATTCTCCGTTGTGAACAGATCTGTTATGCCTGCTTTTTCATATATTTTTTTGAACCGAGGGTCGCCATCGATCACGCCGTAGCCCAAACCTGAGGTATGGGTCAAAAGGTGCCGGATTGTAATCTGGTTTTCTGCCGGTTTTGTCGTGTACGTACCATCTGCCTCGTTATAAGTGTCTAAGATTTGTGCCGGCCCAAATTCGGGAAGGTATTTCGAAATGGGGTCGTCGAGCTTGAATTTGCCTTCTTCCCAAAGCATCATGACCGCCGTTGAAGTAGTCGCTTTGGTCTGACTTGCGATTCTGAAAATAGTATTTTTTTCCATCGGTTTTTTACTGGCATTATCGGCCATGCCATAGGCATTGTGAAATACGATTTTGCCGTTTCGGGCGATGAGGGCCACCGCTCCGGGAAGCTTGCCCTCCTCGATGGTTTTTTTAAACATCGCATCTATTTTTGTGAGGCGTTCGGGCGACATTCTAACGGACTCGGGCTGCGCTTCGGAAAGTGGGGGGGAGGTTTGGGTCGAGTTGGTTTGGGCCGACAACGAAAAAACGGCAGTACTTAAGAGAAAAATAAATAACTGTTTCATTTTTTTAGGAATTGAGTTGGTCGTAATATATAACTATGCTATGTGCTTTCCGATCGGCATTGTTGCTATGTGGCTCCTATGAATTATTCTTCGGAATCTTTCCCCAACAAACTCTCCTCAAAAAGATTAAAAATCCGCGTATATTCATCCGTCCAGCTACTGGGTTCCACAAAACCGTGACGTTCTACGGGGTATACGGCCATTTCCCAATTTTGCTTTTCCAACTCTATCAATCGTTGCGAGAGCCTGACCATATCCTGAAAATGTACATTGTCATCTATCATGCCGTGCAAGATCAACAAATCGCCTTTCAGACCGTCGGCAAAATAAATGGGCGAACTTCTGCGGTAGGCCAAACTATCGGTTACGGGCGTGTTCAAAATACGTGCGGTATAACCATGGTTATAGGCCGCCCAATCGCCAACGGACCGAATCGCGGCCCCGGCCGAAAAGGTTTCGGGGTTATTGAACATGCCCATCAGGGTAATAAAACCACCATACGAACCGCCATAGATCCCTATTTTGTCTTTGTCGATACCGTGTTCGCTAACCAAAAATTCGGCTCCGTCGACCTGATCGGACAAGTCTTTTCCGCCCATGTGGCGGTAGATGCCGGTACGCCAATCACGACCGTAACCGGCGCTGCCGCGATAATCGATATCTAGCACCGTGTACCCATTGTCCACCAAAAGATTGTGAAACATATATTCCCTAAAATATGAACTCCACCATTTATGGGCGTTTTGCAGATAGCCGGCGCCATGTACGAAGATTACGGCGGCCTTGTTTTTTACATCCGCTTTTGGCTGGTACAACCGAGCGTAAACCTCGGCACCATCATCGGCCTTAAACGTAATGATTTCGTGATCTTTCCAATCGTAATTTTTGAACGTTTCGGTAGTAGATTGGGTAATCTGTTGAGCAGGTTCCGCTTTTTTGGAAAATACAGGGTTTTCCTTTAAATATAACTCCGTGGGCTTGTTGGAGTAGGAAAACAAAATGGCCATGTTTTTTTCATCAGGAGAAAGGGTAACTTCATTATTTCCCGTCATCGTGGTCAACTGGGTCAACTTTCCACCATTGATCGGCATACTGTAAAATTGTCTGTCGCCAGGATGGTTTTTGTTCGCCGTAAAATACCAACGCTTTTTATCATTGGAGATCTGCGGGTCATAGATTTCGAATTCCCCGGAAGTCAGGGCTTTTGACTTTTTCGAGGTAATATCCATGGTATATAAATGTGAATAGCCTGTTTTTTCCGATTGGAACCAGATACTTTTGTTGTCGGGCATCCAACCTAATGAGCTTCCACCCCAACCGCCGATGCCGGGCCCTGCGATCCAGGCTTCGTCGTGTTGATGGTCGAGATTGGTCACGGTCTCTTCCTTTATATTCAGCAATACGACCCATCGGTCTTTATAATCGTTGGAAGTGATGTTCACTATCGCGTTTTTACCATCGGCACTCCAAACGGGTTCTGAAATATAGCCGATTCGATCTTCATTTTTATAGGGTTTGTCGGGATAATCTTTGGTGTACTTGGGCACATAATCCAAGCCTTCAAGATTGTCCAACGCTACCGTATCTACCTTTCTATTTGCGATGTCATAGACGAACATTTTGTATTCGTCGGGTTCGTTGCCCACTTTGGATCGTGTGTTTTCATCTTCGGTATAGCCCGATTCGGTTACATAATGAGGCATGATGGTCCGTTTGTCCTTGCTTCTTTTTACGGTGAGATAGGTCACGTACTTTCCATCAGGACTCATTTGTTGGTTGGCGACTGATTTCTGGCCGATGAAAATCTCTAAGGGTCTTTTAAGATCGCTGCGCTTCATGAGTTCGTCGTGTCTGTCCTTTTTTTCCTTGCGTTCGCGCAATACGTCAAAAAGCGCCAGTTGGTCTTCGTACAGCCATTCGTCTTTGGTGCTTTTCTTTTCTGGCTCCTCTTTTTTATCGGTAAAGTCCGTTATTTGGGTGGTCGTTCCGGTTGTGATATCCCAAGTGAAAATATTGTTGTTCTTTTCATAAGCTACTTTGGTTTCGTTCTCCGTAAAATGCGGACTGCCTTCGTAGTCGTTCGTTTTGGTAATCGAGGTAATGGTATTCGAAGCGATATCCAACATGAAGATATCGCCGTTTTTTGCATAGATCTTTTGTGTTCTTTTGGTGTTGAAAGTACCTCTTGACGACGGAAGATCATACTCGGTCTCGAAGTCCACTTTTTGGATTTTTTGGTTCTGTAGTTGATAGGAATACAGCGAGTCACTATGAACGGCTTCGGGGTTCCAATCGAAATAAATGGTTTTTCCATCGACCGACCATTGCACATTGGAGGGAAGGTGGCCGACAAAATCATCGCCCTGCATGATTTGTTTAATGGTCAATTTAGAGGTGTTTCCATCTTGGGCTAAAAGGGTTAAGGTAGCTATTAAAAAAGCCGAGGAAAGCAAAAAATGTTTTTTCATAAATGTTGGATTGGCCTTTAAAAAGCTAAAATTAAAGAAAAATATGCAATCCTTATAAATAATCAAGTAATTGATAATCAATATTATAAAAGTTTACAAACAAAAACAAACGTTTACAAACGAAAGTAATTATTTCCGAACCGAGTAAAAGTTACAGCTCGTTTTATGTTTGCCATGTCGAATCAAGGAGGTTCGATAGTATTAACTGTTTAACACGAAAATTTATTTATTATGAACGCACTTAAAAACAAAGTACAGTTGATTGGAAACTTGGGGCAAGACCCAGAAATCGTAACTATGGAAAACGGCAACAAGCTGGCCAAATTTTCTATCGCAACAAGTGATTCGTACAAAAACGCCCAAGGCGAGAAAGTCGAGGACACCCAATGGCACAATATCGTCGCTTGGGGCAAGCTTGCCGAAATTGTCGAGAACTTTTTGGTCAAAGGAAAGCAAGTAGCCGTTGAAGGTAAATTAACGCATCGCTCGTATGAAACGAAGGAAGGTGAAAAAAGATATATTACCGAAGTGAGATGCAACGAGCTTTTGATGTTGGGAAAATAATTTTTTTTGAAAACCCCCGCTATCGATAGCGGGGGTTTTCATTTTAAAGTTTTACGATAATATAATTACGATCAGCAAAGAAATCACGATTTCAGAGGAAATCATCGCAAATAAAATATATCTTATTCGAGGTCAAAAAGTGATGCTTGATAGGGATTTAGCCGAACTGTATCAAGTCGAGACCAAACAGCTCAAACGTCAGGTTCGCAGAAACATCGAACGCTTCCCCAAAGATTTTATGTTCGAATTGAACGAAGAAGAGTTCAAAAATTGGAGGAGCCAATTTGGCACTTCCAATTTTTCGGACAAAATGGGACTTAGGCATGCCCCTTCGTTTTTACCGAACAAGGAGTCGCCATGCTGTCAAGCGTGCTCAACAGTCCAACGGCTATTCACGTAAATATTCAAATAATAAGGGTTTTTACGAAAATGCGAAAGGTATTTGCCGATACCATGGAATTAAAGTCGGAAATCGAGGAAATCAAAAAGAAGCTCTCCGATCACGGCAAGAACATAGAACTGGTGTTCGACTATTTGGACGAACTGATAAAGAAAAAAGAAAATACCGAACCTCGAAAAAAGATCGGGTATAAATAAGATTGAATTATAACTATTATTTTTACAACCATGACACCCGCAACAACAAACGAACAACTCCTCCCCCTATTAAAAACGCACTTCGGCTACGATTCGTTTCTACCGAACCAGTTAAAGGTCATCGAAGATGTATTGGCAAAAAAAGATGCACTGGCCATTATGCCCACAGGCGGGGGAAAATCACTTTGCTTTCAATTGCCCGCTCTGGCGATGGATGGCACTGCAATCGTAGTTTCTCCCCTGATCGCCCTGATGAAGGATCAAGTGGATGTCTTACGGGCAAACGGTATCGCCGCCGCCTATTACAACAGTTCGCAATCCCCGGAAGTACAACAGGAGATTTTCCAACAGCTAAAACAGGGCGAGCTAAAATTATTCTATGTCGCCCCAGAAAGTCTGGGTTCGTTCGGAAGCCTGTTCAACGACATAAAAATTGCCCTTTTCGCCATTGACGAAGCACATTGTATCTCGTCTTGGGGACATGATTTTCGCCCGGCCTATACCCAATTGGGAAGCCTGAAAGAGCGCTTTCCCGAGGTGCCGGTAATGGCCTTGACAGCAACGGCTGACAAAACTACCCAAGATGATATCGTAGACCAATTGGCGATTTCTGACGCAAAAAGACATCTGGCTTCGTTCAACCGACCGAATTTGTATTTGGAAGTCCGCCCTGCACAAAACCGTATCAAACAGATTTTGGATTTTATCGCCCAACGTCCTGATGAAAGTGGGATTGTTTATTGCCTGAGCCGTAAAAGCACGGAGAAGGTTGCCGAGCGTTTGCAGGATGCCGGATTCAAGGCCAAGGCATACCATGCGGGTATGTCGGCCCAAGAACGTTCCCAGGCCCAAGAGGATTTTATCAATGACCGTGTGCCGATCATCTGCGCTACGATCGCTTTTGGTATGGGCATCGACAAGAGCAATGTACGCTGGGTCATCCATTACAATCTACCCAAAAATGTAGAGGGCTATTATCAGGAAATTGGCCGTAGCGGTCGCGACGGGCTCCCTGCCCATACGCTTCTTTTTTATAGTTTCGGCGACGTGGCGCAATTGCGAAAATTCATCGCAGAAAGCGACAACGCCGAAGTGGAATACGCAAAACTGGAGCGTATGCAGCAATTTGCCGAGGCCCTGAGCTGTCGCCGGATCGCCTTCCTGAATTATTTCGGGGAAAACCTGACCGAAAATTGTGACAATTGCGATATCTGCAATCGCCCGCCGAAATATTTCGATGGCACCGTGCTGACCCAGAAAATCTGCTCGGCCGTTGCACGAATGAAGGAGGCCGAACCCATGGGTACTTTGGTCGATGTGCTTCGTGGGGCACAAAACATCCAGATTTATGAAAAGGGACTCCAAAACCTCAAGACCTACGGGGCGGTCAAGGATGTTTCTTGGCAAGACCTACAACAATATGTTATCCAATTGTTGAACCAAGGAGTGCTGGAAATCAATTTTAGGGAAGGGGCCCGTATTGGCCTAACGCCCCTCGCCAAACAGATCTTGTTCGAGGGCAAAAAAGTACAGCTTGCCATTTTGGTCAAGGAAAAGCCAAAAACCAGAAAAGAGCGAAGAGTTACTGATGAGCCAACGGGACTTTTCGAAAAGCTTCGTCTCTTGCGCCAGCAAATTGCCACTCAAGAAGGTGTGCCCGCCTATATCGTCTTTAGCGATGCCAGTTTAAAGGATATGGAAGCGAAACTTCCGACGAACGAAGAACAATTTATGGAAGTTTCCGGGGTGGGCCGGACGAAATTAGAAAAATATGCTACCGTTTTCCTGAAAGCCATTGCGGAACTTCAGGCTTCCTTAAAGCCAAAATTATCTACGCAAGAGCTGACCTATAATTTGTTCAAGGAAGGACTCTCCATTCCTGAAATTTCGAAAAAACGGGAACTCACCGAAAACACCATTTATTCTCACCTATTGAAAATGCATTCCGAAGGGGTGCACATCGATCTAAATCAATTCATAACTCCCGAGGAAATCAAAAGTATCAAAAATGCGCAAAACGCTTTATCGTTAACGGAAGGTCTAAAATCCTATTTTGAATATTTTGAGGAACAAGTACCTTATTGGAAAATCAAAATAGGACTGTACTTACTTGAAAACGGTACTATGACCCAGGTTTAATGTAGTGTCTTAAATCAATGATATTTTAGTGACCTCTTCATTGCTGGCACACGGACAGGTTGAGTTAGGGTAGAAATGACGAACGTTTTTAAAGCCAATATCATAAGGTGATAGG
This sequence comes from uncultured Maribacter sp., assembly GCA_964351985.1. GTDB lineage: Bacteria > Bacteroidota > Bacteroidia > Flavobacteriales > Flavobacteriaceae > Meishania. The sequence goes on from CAYGPR010000004.1 coordinate 65,818, forward strand.
TACGAAATATGCAAAGAACGGAGAAGGTCGGAATTTTCAAACCGAATTACGTTTCATCAACTTCACCGGGATTATAGTTTGGCTGTTTAATCCATGTTTTACATGATTCGCGGCCATTTTGGCCATTTCAACAAAGTCGGTGGAAAGCGTTGTAATGCCGCCAAAGACTATTTGTTTGGCGATACTATCGTCGAATGAAAGTATACCGACATCTTGGCCAATGGACCATTCCTTCTCCACACAGTTCTTGAGAAAGGGCCACAAGGTCGAATCATCTTTGATGAAATATAGCGTACCCTTTTCGACATCCTGTGGTATATATTCATTTAAGATAGTTCCCTCTATTTGATAGTCGGTCAAAAATTTTTGAAAGGCCTTTGAAATCCCTTTTGGGGAATAATCGTCTTTTTCGTCAAAGAACAATATAAATCGATTATACTTCTTTATGGGTTCAAGCAGCTCGATCAACCTTTCGTAAATCGATTTTTCGAATTCTTGCGAAATAAATGAATAATCAGATCCTAAGTCTACGTACCTATCGACCAATAATAATTTCTGGGGCGGTATTTCTCTTAACAATGGTAAAACCGAAGTATTTTGTATGGGGGCCACGACATACATGCCATATTTACCTTTTATATTCGATAATATGGTCTCGAAAATAGTAAGGTTATTATGATGAAAAAAGACGTTAATCTGAAATCGATTGCCGAGCTCTTTCCTAAAGGTTTTGTAAAATTCTTCCTGAAAACTTTCAAAAGCGAAAAGTAATAAGGCAACTTTAAGGGTGATGTTGGTCTCTTCACTGATTACATAGAATCCTTTTAATCTTCTAGATTCTATGAGTCCTTTGCATTTTAATTCCTCATAGGCTTTGACTATGGTCTTACGCGCATAGCCTATTTCGCTGACCATTGCATTGATAGAGGGTAGTTTGTCACCTACTGCCAATGAACCATTCTCGATCGATGTTACAACACCTTCTACAAGACGTTCGTGCTTTGATAGGTTGTGGTTTTTTTTTAAAATTTTTATCTGCTCGAATAACGGCATACCGAATTTTCTCAAAATATGATCGAACAATATACAATATAAAGGAATATATCGGTGATCGCCTTAAAAACGAAATCATCCACCATACCTCAAATACTTTGTTTCATGTTAATTTATCAATCATATTGTATGGTATTTGTGAAATACTTACATTTATCATTATTTTGTTTGTTATTTGACATCATATCCTTATTTTTAACCCAAGTAGCATAGAGTATCATAGAATACAATATTCTCTGCTACCTTTAATAATTAACTAACAACCTAAAGCTATTATGAACAACCAACCGAATTTTAGAAGGAGCGGTGTGTTTCGAAAGAGCACCTGCATGATGTTATTCTTATTTTTAAGTGGAACGTTATGGTCCACGGCAATTGCACAATCGTTGGTCACCGGTACGATAACCGACCAAGCGGGCACTCCGTTGCCAGGGGTCAGTGTCGTTGTCGATGGCACTACACAAGGGGTCTCGACCGATTTCGATGGAAATTACTCCATCGATGTAGAAAGCCCTGATGCTGTTTTGGTCTATTCTTACATTGGTTTTTTGACCCAGAAGGTCGAAAGAAACGGTCAAAGCACAATTGATGTACAAATGCAGGAAGATGTTCAAAATCTTGAGGAGGTCGTCGTTGTCGGTTACGGTACACAGAAAAAAGCCACTTTGACGGGTGCTGTTGCGACCACGACCGGTGCGGAACTTGCAAAATCGGCTGCCCCGAACCTCGGTGTGGCATTAGCAGGTAAAGTCCCTGGGCTTTTTATCGACACTGGAAATGCCGCTCCGGGTGCTGAGAATACCGCGATTAGGGTCAGGGGTACGAATACGTTCAACAACGCATCGGCCTTGGTAGTTATTGATAATATTCCGGCAAGGGCCGGGGGTCTTTCAAGAATCAATCCCGCCGATATCGCAAGTATTTCTGTTTTAAAGGATGCCTCGGCGGCCATTTATGGTGCCAGGGCTGCCAACGGGGTAATTTTGGTGACCACCAAAAAGGGCGAGGTCGGACCGCCCAAGGTCAGTGTTAGCTCAACCTACGGGCTACAGAACTTTACCGTGACACCCGACATGCTTAAGGGTGCCGAATATATGGATTTGGTAAACCAACTAAACGTATATAAGTTGCCTGTCAGTGAATGGGAAACTGCCTATGCAGGTCGAGGGGCACCGTATACAAGATTGGATAACGGTGAAGTGGTGAACCCTACTTTTACCAACGATAGAATTGCGAACACGGCATTAAATGCGGATCCATGGTTATACCCCGATACAGATTGGATGGAGGAGGTCACTACAAAGGGTGCTCCAATTGCAAGACAGGGTCTACAGATTTCGGGTGGTACTGAAGATGTTCGGTATTATGCCTCTCTCGGCTACCTTCGTCAAGATGTCAATTTCAGAAACGCCCCGAAAGGGTACACCCAGTACGACCTGCGAGTGAACCTTGATGCCTACATCAGCGAAAGCCTTAAGTTGCAAGTAGGTCTTTATTCTAGGCAAGAAGAGAACTACTCGGCCACAAATAGTCCAGGTAATGTTTTTAATGATCTGGTGCGTCAATATCCCTGGTTTCCGGCCTATTGGCCTACTGGCGAATACGGCCCTGATATTGAAAACGGGAACAACCCTGCCATACGGGTGACCGATGAGCCTGGTTTTAACGATGTTCAAAATAACTATGTGCAGAGCAATATCGGCCTGACCTATACCGTGCCCCAAGTTGAAGGGCTTGAATTTCAAGGCTATGTTTCTTACGACAAGACCCATGCGGATACAAGGCTTTGGCAGCGACCTTGGACACTTTTTACTTGGGACGGCGTAAATAGGAATTCTTCGGGTCTTGTCCCGGCCCAGCGTGGCCCGTCTGACCCCAGCTTACGACAAACGAATCGGACCAATACCGATTTTACGGCCACTTTGACAGGTTCGTACGAACTAGATTTGGGCGACAATGTTTTTAGGTTATTGGGTGGTATTACCCGAGAAGAGAATGAGCAGCAATTTTTCGGGGCCTTTAAACGGTTCTTTCTTTCAAACGAACTGGCACAGTTGGATCTTGGTGGTCAAGAAGGGCAGTCCAACGAAGGTAACGGGTTTGAGGCGGCACGTTTAAACTATTTTGGTAGATTCAACTATGCTTTTAAAAATAAATATTTATTGGAATTCTTGTTCCGATATGATGGATCATATTTGTTTCCAGAAGAAAATCGATTTGGCTTTTTCCCCGGTGTCTCTGCAGGGTATGTGTTGTCGGAGGAACCTTTCTTTCAAAAAGCCTTGCCGTTTTTCAATTATTTTAAGTTAAGGGGTTCCTGGGGGCAATTGGGCAACGACCAAGTGGGCCAATTTCAGTACCTTAACGCCTATGGCCTATCACAAACAGGTTTGGAAACTGTTGTAACTACTGCTTTTGAACAAAACGTGGCCAATCCTAATATTACTTGGGAAACGGCAACGAACACCAACATTGGCGTTGACATTCGTGTTTTTGACAATAGATTGGGTATTAGTTTTGATTATTTTAAGAATACCCGTGATGATATCTTGACCACGCCTCAGTTGACACTGCCGGATTATAGTGGAATTAACCCCCCTGCCGTGAACATCGGTCAATTCGAGAATAAAGGCTTTGAATTTACATTAACTTTTGCCGGCGGAGAAGAAGAGGGCTTTAACTATACCACCAACTTTAACTTTAGCGATACTAACAATACCTTGGTCTTTTTCGACGAACCCCTCTTGGAAGACCGCCCATGGCAACGTCAAACTGGTGGTGAACTGGGTCGACCTTTGCGTTATAGGTTTGCGGGGGTATTCCGAAATCAGGCCGAGATTGATGCAGAGCCCTTGGACTATAGTGCGGTGACACCAGAATTAAGACCCGGCGATGCCAAAGTTTTGGATATTAGTGGAGATGGCACCATTGGTCCAGAAGACAGAACTAGGGTAGGTGGTAGTCCTTTTGCGGATACCCAATTAGGATGGAATGTTTCGTTAAATTATAAGAAGATAGATTTTAACATGTATTGGATTGCCGCTTTTGGAGCATATAATACTTATGAATGGGCCTTTATGTCAGGTACCTTAGCGAACATACAACGAGAGGTGCGAGATCGTTCTTGGTCTTTGGAAAACCCCAATGCCCCATTTCCAAGATTGGCGGATCGTGGAGATCAGTGGTTTTCCAATCAGACCGATGCCCATTTGGTCAAACGCGATTTCGGAAGGTTGAAATCATTGGAACTGGGTTATAGTTTCGACCAAGATTTAATTAGTGCCATCGGAGCCGAAAGTTTACGGATATCTGTAATCGGGACAAACCTGATTACCATTACTGATTTTCCGTTCGACCCCGAAGTTTCGCAGAATGGTATTAATATAGGCGCAACAAGGAATGCTACGGGCGCGGCCGTCAATAATGGAGGTGCCTACCCGCTTCTAAAAACAATAACTATGGGATTGCAAATAACTTTTTAAATAAATTGAAATGAAAAAGAACCTTTTTAAAATTGGAACCTTAGCGGTGTTCGCACTGCTTATGGTAAGTTGTAACGATGACTTTTTGGAGACGACTCCATTGAGTCAAGCGTCAGAACCACAAGTATGGTCGGATAAAAAATTGGCTGAAGCGGCTGTTTTAGATCTGTACCAAGGAACATGGGCAGGAACCCTCACGCGTGAGGAAACTACCGATGCCTTTACAGACCAAGCCGTTTTTACCCACCCTGGACGTGGGGTCGACGGATATACCGAAGGAAAAATGAATCCGGCGGGTAGTTTTATGGATATGCAATGGATGAGTTGGTCGAACCTCTATCCCTTTATTCGTGGCGCTAATATTGCTATATCGAAGTTGCAGGAAAATGAAGCCGAATTGGACGAAGCTTCAAGAAATCGACTGCTTGGTGAGGCCTACTTTATGAGGGCCTATTACTACACGCAATTGATGCGTCAATTTGGGGGCGTTGTTTTGTTGACCGAGCCACTAGAGCTTGATAGCGAAGCGAACAACCCTAGGGGAACGTTTGAAGAAACAGTAAATCTGATCGTATCCGATATAGATCAAGCCATTGTACTTTTGGAAGATGCTCCGGCCAGCAAGGCACGTGTGCATAAGATTACTGCTTTGGCCTTAAAATCAAGAGTACTCACCCATGCGGCAAGTGACTTATACGAACCTTCGAAGGCGTCTAGTGTGGCTACAATAGCATCTTATAGCCACCCGGAATTAATCGGATATACCGGTGGCTCGCAAACTACGAGATGGGAAGCTGCCAAGGCCGCTTCAAAAGCATTATTGGATGCTACAACAGGTTATAAACTGGATTATGCCGCTCCTGCCTCACAGGAAGAGGCTATTCAAAATTACGAGGATATATGGCTTCAAGGAGATCAAAATCAAGATTTCATATGGGGTCGATTAGTAGAAGAATTTGGTTTTGGTTCTAGAACATACCCTGGTGGTGATGGTTGGTCACAAGGGCCAGGTATGGTTGCGTTGTATCACGGGCCCAATGGATATCACGAATGGGCAGGTACAACGCCGACAGAGGCATTGGTTTCGAAATATACACTGGCGGATGGTACCGAATTTGACTGGGACAACCCTGCTCATGCCGCGGCACCATACGACAATAGAGAAGCACGCTTTTATTCTACCATCTTATACGATGGTGCGCCATGGAAACCGCGAACCGATGATGTGGTCAAATTTGACAAATACAACGAACTACAAACTGGATTTTACACTTTTTCCGATGGAACGATTGTGAATGGTGTGGATACTCGACAAGGCCCTATTGAGGATTGGAACGGGTCAAGAACCGGGTATTATTTCAAGAAATTTGCGGATCCGAGGTTGCCTGCGCAGTGGCCTAACAACCTTCAGAAAGTCGATGCGCCTTATATACGCTATACAGAGATTTTATTGAACTATGTTGAGGCTTCGATCAATTCGGGTGACGAGGGCGAAGCAAAGGTGTGGTTGAATAAATTGAGGTTTAGAAATGGGCTACCTGCCGTAACGGAATCAGGTAGTGCATTACTGGAACTCTATAAGCGCGAACGTGATAAGGAACTAGTGAACGAAGATGCGCGTCTTTTTGATATGAAGCGATGGTTGGAAGGGCCGGAATCACTTAACAAACAAGTGCAAACAGTACTTGTTCAAGGCACCCAAAAACCGGGTACTTCGGTAACGCCTGAAGATTATCGAAAAGATACATCATTGTGGGATTATGAGTACACGCCTACGAACATTGTATTCGAGAATAGAAGATGGCTAGACCATGTTTATTTTATGCCCATATGGCAAGAAGAAATCGATAAGGATCCTTCGCTTATACAAAACCCAGGATACTAATAGTTTACTTAGGTTTTAACACTTTATTTGAATAACCCTTAGCGCGAATGTGCGGGGTTATTCTTATTTTAGGCATGTTTTGATTTTGAATTCATTTGCTATGAATAAGTATATGTTTTTTCTTTTTTTGATAGTGCTGTTCTTCTCATGTAAAAAAGAGCCCACGACCCTCTTTTCTAAATTGGATGCACCTGATACGGGTATCTCCTTTAAAAATGACCTGACCGAAACCCATACCTACAATTATTTTACCTACCCGTATATGTATTTGGGCGGTGGAGTATCGACCGGAGATATCAATAACGACGGTCTGGAGGATATTTTTTTTACCGGAAATATGGTTCCTAATAAATTATATTTGAACAAAGGTGATTTTAAGTTTGAAGACATTTCTGCAAGTGCTGGAATAGAAGGTGATGAACGTTGGTACGCGGGTACTACTTTTGTCGATATCAACCAAGATGGGTACTTGGATATTTATTGCTCTGTGAGCGGCAAAAACCCTCCGCACAATAATGTACTCTACATCAACAATCAAGACAATACCTTTTCTGAAAAGGCGGCCGAATATGGCATTGACTGTAACGGGTACAACATGCAATCTACCTTTTTCGACTATGACAAAGATGGGGATCTTGATTTATATGTTACCAACTATCCACCCACAAGTTTTGTGGCACCCGTCGCATATTACAGTTATATGCTCGAAAATCATGCCCCTGAAGATTCAGATAAATTGTATCGAAACGACAATGGCAAATTCACCGACGTAACGGAAGAAGCGGGTCTGCGTTCTTTCGGCCTGAGTTTGGGGGTGGTTGCTTCCGATGTTAACAACGACGGATATGCCGATATTTTTGTTTCCAATGATTTTAATGCCCCCGATTTCCTGTTTATAAATAACCAAGACGGAACCTTTACCAATCAAATCGATACCAGCCTACAGCAGACATCGTTCTTCGGCATGGGTGCCGACATCGCCGATTTTAACAATGACGGCTATATGGATATTTTTCAGCTTGATATGTCGGCCGAAGACAATTTTCGTTCAAAGGCTAACATGTCGGCCATGGATCCGGCGGCTTTTTACGAATCCGTAGATTCTGGATTGCATCATCAATATATGCAAAATTCGTTGCAGTTGAACAATGGTAATGAGGCGGATAAGTTGCCCGTATTTAGTAATGTAGCCCGTTTGGCAGGTGTTTCTTCCACCGATTGGAGCTGGGGCGGACTATTGGCCGATTTTGATAACGATGGGTGGAAAGACCTTTTCGTGACCAACGGCATCCGTAGAGATGTCAACAATAAGGATTTTTACGGTAAGTACCGTGATTTTTTCAACAAGATGGAGAACGACCCCAACTATAAGGACAAAGAAGAGGAAGTGGAGCTCTTGAAATATCTCGAGGAATTACCTTCCGAGAAATTGAGCAACTATATGTTCAAGAACAATGGAGACCTGACCTTTTCCAAAAAAACCAAGGATTGGGGTTTTGAGGAAAAAACGTTCTCCAATGGAGTGGCCTATTCCGACTTGGATAATGATGGTGATTTGGATCTGGTCATCAATAATTTGGAGGATATTGCAAGTGTCTATATAAACAACACCACGAATAAAAACCAGTTGACCCTTGATTTGAAAGGCAAAGACAAAGTGCTTCCGAACGGAAGTAAGGCTGTCATCTATTCCCCTTCTGGAACTCAGGTACAAGAGTACAATACCGTAAGAGGGTATTTATCCTCCGTATCCCCCCTGCTTCATTTTGGTCTGGGAGATGAAAAGCAAGCGGACAGTATATTGGTCACCTGGCCTAATGGAAGGGTTACTAAGATGACTGATGTTAAGGGTGACCAGAGGTTGACCATAGCCTATGACGAAAGCAAGACAACCGACAAAAGTGGTTCGAAATCGAACGATTCTGATAAACGATTTCAAACAGTTGTATTGGATACTACCGGGCTATTTAAGCATCAAGAGAATCCGTTTAACGATTTTGAGGTAGAAGTGTTATTGCCTCATAAAAACTCGACATTGGGCCCGTCTTTGGCCGTAGGTGACCTGAATGGAGACGGTATCGATGATTACATTGTAGGAGCCGCCATTGGGCAGCCTGCATTGGCCTATGTCCAGAATGAGGCGGGTGATTTTGAGCAACTGCACATACCGGATTTGGATGAGGACAAATACTATGAAGACCTAGGCATTCTTATTTTCGATGCAGATAACGATGGCGACAATGATTTTTATATCGCTTCAGGGGGCAACGAGTTCAAGCCGGGGTCTTTGGGATATGAAGATCGACTCTATGAAAATATGGGATCCAATACATTTCGAAGAAATAAAGGAGCTATTCCTGACACAAAGACTAGTGGTCAGAATGTATCAGTGGCCGATTACGACCACGACGGAGATTTAGACCTGTTTGTGGGCGGAAGATTGATCCCGAAAAAATACCCCTATCCTGCGGATTCTTATATTCTAGAGAATATCAGTACCGCTACAGGCCCCAAGTTTCAGGATGCTACGGCAAATGTGCTTCCCGAACTGAAATCATTGGGTCTGGTGACTTCTTCGGTTTGGACCGATTTCGATAAAGATGGCTGGGAAGACCTTGTCGTAGTAGGCGAGTGGATGCCCATAAAATTCTTCAAGAACAAAGGCGGCACCTCCTTTGAGGATGTCTCTGAAAAAATATTACCAGGTAAGACTTCGGGTTGGTGGTTCGATATCCAAAAAGGGGATTTTGACAACGACGGCGACGAAGATTTGGTAGTAGGTAATCTAGGAAAGAACTATAAATATCAAGCCAGTGAAGAATCTCCTTTTAAAGTGTATCTGAACGATTTTGACAGTAATAAAACTTCCGATATCGTTTTGAGCTATAAGATGGGCGAGACTGAATTCCCAGTACGTGGGCGGCAATGTTCTTCACAACAAATGCCCGCCATTAAAGCAAAATTTCAGGATTATAATTCTTTCGCAAGTGCGAATCTAAAACAAATATATACGACCGAAATGTTGGAAAACGCATTAAGCTATGAGGTCACTTCGTTCGCAAGTGTATATCTCGAGAACAATAACGGTGCCTTTACGGCAAGGCCCTTGCCCCAAATGGCCCAGGTTTCGAGCATTAACCAATTTGTAGTCGAAGATTTCAATAACGATGGTAATCTAGATATCGTCTTGGCCGGTAATCTATATAATGCCGAAGTGGAAACCCCAAGAAACGATGCCAGTTTCGGCCTCTATTTGGAAGGAAATGGTTCAGGTGCTTTCGATGTAAAGACCATGATGGAATCGGGTCTCAAAATTGTGGGTGACGTAAGGGGTATGGAGCTGATTTCAAAGAATGACCAAAAGCATCTTTTGGTGGCCAAAAATGATGACTGGATGCAGCTTATTAAGGTAAATTAGTAATGATATAGACAAACAGGGTGTCTTTGGAGTCAGGTTGCTATTATTCTTGATAAACCCCGATCAAATGTGTTCGTATATAAAAAGAGGTTTCCAAACTGTCTTTTTTTAACTGTGCCGTCATAGTTTTCGAAGGGGTTATTGGCATATGACAGGCGATACAATTGTTCCCCACGGCTTGCACTTTTGAATTTTCTTCTGAACAGGTCGCAATACTAGTCGAATGGCATCCGATACATTTTTTATTAAAATAAGAGGCGTTATCACGTTGATTTTTATGCGGGTCGTGGCATGTCGTACAGTCCATGCTCGCCGATTGCTTGAAACATTCGCTTTGGGTCAAAAGTCCGTACTGATTGCCATGCACATCTAGCGCGGTGTTGGTTTCTTCACCTATATTTCGTGAGTATTCGTTAAGGTTCTCGCCGGGAAGAAACGAAAAAGATTTTCCTTTTATAATCTCGCTACGCAGTCCTGAATGGCATTGGGCACAAACATCAAGTCGCTGTTGCCGTGAAAGGGTGTCGAACTGTAATACGAAGTTGGGGGTTTCTACCTTATTGTTCTTTTGATAGCTCACATGCTTCGCTAAAGGGCCATGACATTTTTCACAATCTACACCGTAAACGATTCGCTCCCTAGTGTATTGGTTTCCCTGCCCTGATACGTCTTTGTTTTCGGCGAATGTCACGTGGCATTTTAAGCAGGCATCGCGTATGGGGCGCTCCAAATAGTACGATGGATACCCGGGGCTGTTGATCCAACTATCGCTGGGCGTATGGTATGAAGGTTGTAACTGAAAAAGGTTATCATCCTTCCAACTTAGATAAGTTTGGCCACGAACGCCTGAACCGATGACAATATCGAACTTAGCAGGGGGTATTTGAACATTTCTATTCTTTATGGTGGTATACTGGTATAAACCCCCACTTTCTTGACCCATCTCAAAAATCACATCATTCAGGTCCAATGTATTGAATCCCTTTTCAAAACTACCTTTAATTGTTTCTGAGTCGGCAAGTGCCGATGTGTTGTAATGTGCCGTTTCGATATGGGTTTTATAGATGTCCGCGTGACACTCGATGCAAACGGTTGAACCCACAAACTGTTCTCCGTTATAATGTGTGGCCAATATGGGCGGGCTATAATAATCGGCTTCCATATCGAAGTATTTGAAATATAAGATAAGGGCCGCCACCAGTAGAACTATAGAAAACACGATGCTATTTACCAATAACTTTTTTTTCATTGTGATATTACAAAGTCTTTTTGTTCAAAGATGGGTCTTATTTAATAGTATGCTATACTAATAGCTTCGCAATCATGATTGCCTATCAAAAGTAAAGAATATTGGTCAACGGTTTGGAGAATACAGATATAACCTCTTTAGAGTCGGCTTTTAAAGTTTAAAGATTCACTTTAGTATTAGCTACTTGCGTAGTATATTTATGATTTTGCTTTTACATTTTACTCGATAATCGAGATTTATATGCTCCGACAGTGGCCTGCCTGTCCGGCAGGCGGGCATGGAAATCTAAATTTAAGTTTCCTTTCAATGCCTGGGGTTTGCCACGAGGTAGTTTACTAGTACAGTTTCTTTATTTAGTATCTTAGGAAGAGCACATTGAGATTACGATGTTCGAAATCATCAAGAATTAATATATGGGAGGCAAAGCTAACAGACCAATACCCGAAGTTAATGTCTTTTGCAAAGAAGACTACGAATCTATGGCTTTTCGTGAGATTAGTGCTATAGACGGTATTCACCTATATGATTTTCAAATACGTTATTCGGAGGCAATCTTTCCTAAACCCGTAACCCTTCAATGGAAAATACCCGCGCATAATGTAAAAGGCATGTGGCAGCCTACTACTGACTTCAACAAACGCACGCATTATGACTGGGAAAAAAGGGTCATGGAATCTCGAATTTCCATAGATGCCCCGGTCATTTGCCTTTTTGGTCATGATGATAATAACGTCCTTACTTTTGCTTGCAACGACGCCATAAGTACTGTTTTGTTTGATGCGTGTATTCGAGAAGAAGACGACCATTATCATTGCCATATCACCTTTTTTATGGAGCCAGAAATGGCATTGACCCATTATGTTGCCCAATTACGAATGGACACCCGGTCTATTCATTTTTCCGATAGCCTGAAGGATGTTTCCTCATGGTGGGAAACTTTCAAAAACCTAAAACCGATACCTGTGCCGGATATCGCCAAACAACCCGTGTATTCCACATGGTACCAGTTTCATCAAAACCTGAATGAAGACGTGTTGTTGGCGGAGTGCAAAATAGCTTCCGAATTAGGATACAACTCGATTATTATCGACGATGGCTGGCAGACCCAAGATTCAAATCGAGGGTATGATTATACCGGAGATTGGCAGCCCGACCGTATTCCGAAAATGGGTCGATTTATAGCGAAAATCCATGATCTTGATATGAAAGCGGCCTTATGGTACTCGGTTCCGTTTTGTGGTAAAAAGTCAGAAGCGTATCAAAAGTTCAAGGGCAAGTTCTTGACCGAAGACCATCGTTGGGCGCCTGTTTTCGATCCGAGATATCCCGAGGTTCGAGAACATTTGATTGGGTTATACACCAGTGCCCTGAGGGATTGGAAGCTTGACGGGTTCAAATTAGACTTTATAGACGACTTCCATGTGTACAAAGACACTCCTTTAGGAAAAAAGGACGGTCGGGATTATGGCTCCATTAACGGGGCGGTGGATCGTTTGATGACCGATGTAATCAATGAATTACGAGCTATAAACCCCGATGTATTTGTAGAATTCCGTCAAAAATATACAGGCCCCGCCATGCGCAAATACGGCAATATGTTCCGGGCTTTTGATTGTCCAGGGGATGCGACGATGAACCGGGTACGCATTGCTGATATTAAAATGTTGTGTGGTGAAACGGCCGTGCATTCCGATATGGTTACCTGGCATTTTGAAGAACGAGTTGAGGTGGCCGCCCTACAATTGATGAATACTTTGTTCGGTGTGCCACAATTATCGGTGCTTTTAAAAGATACACCGCCCGACCATCTAGAAATGATCCGGTTTTATACGAACTACTGGAACCAAAATCGAGATGTGCTGATGAACGGTCTTTTCGTCCCCTCTAAACCGTTGGCCAACTATCCGACACAGCGGGTGGTATATGATGATCATACTATTATAGGAGTTTACGATGAATTTGTTATTCCGATTGAGAATATTACATCCAATATCCATTTCTTGAATGTAAAGCTCACGAACGAGGTTGTTGTAAAGTGTGCGGAGAATTTTGGAGATTTTACTGGAATCGTTTATGATTGCCTAGGTAATATCTTTTCGGAAATCACCGTAGCGCTATCAAAGGGAATAACCGCAATTGAAATTCCCCCTGGCGGAATGATTGCCTTAAAAGAGCTACCATGACCGAGAAGGAAAAAATGTTACAAGGACATCCCTACGATCCGATGGACAAAGAATTAATTAAGGGTAGGTTGAACGCCCGAAGACTGATACGTGAAATATCGGCCATTCCAGAAACCAAGGAAAAACAGAGAAAACATCTTTTTAAAGAACTTTTTGCAAAAACAGGAACGCGTTTTTATATAGAAAACCCCTTTATCTGCGACTACGGGTCCAATATTTATTGGGGAGAAAATTCCTATGCCAATTTTGGATGCGTTATCTTGGATGCCGCACCTGTACATATCGGTAAAAATGTGATGCTGGCACCAGCGGTCAAGATCTTTACGGCGACGCATCCGTTGGAATATGACGTGCGCAATTCTGGTATAGAATCTGCAAAACCCGTTGTAATCGGAGATAACGTGTGGATCGGTGGAGGTGCGATTCTCAATCCGGGTGTGACCATCGGAAACAATTCTGTTATTGGGTCTGGTAGTGTTGTTACAAAAGACATTCCGGAGAATGTTGTCGCGGCAGGCAACCCCTGTAAGGTGATAAAACCAATCGAAAACTAAACTATAAACCAAAAAATACTGCACAATGGGCTCTCTTTCAATAATATCATTCATAGGTTTTACTGCATTGGTAGCTTTTATCGCTTGGTGGGCCACGCGCGGTACCAATGAAAAATCAGCCGATGGATTTTATTTAGGGGGGCGAAGTTTAGGGGCGGTAACCATTGCTGGCTCTTTATTATTGACCAACCTCTCAGCAGAGCAAATCGTAGGACTCAATGGGCAAGCCTTTACCGAAGGTATTTTGGTCATGGCCTGGGAAACTTTGGCCGCCATAGCACTGGTATTGACCGCTGTAGTACTCTTGCCTAAATATATGAAGGGCGGTATTACGACGATTCCCCAATTTATCGAAAGTAGGTTCGATGCCCAGACTAAGTCTATATTATCCATTTTGTTTCTTTTCGCCTATGGCCTGGTTTTGCTTCCGACTATTTTATATTCGGGATCTTTGGCGTTTAGTTCAATGTTCGATCTTCCAAGCCTCTTGGGGGTCAGTCAGCAGGCCACCATCTATTTATGCGTGTGGAGTATCGGTATCATCGGTTCCATTTATGCGATTTTCGGAGGATTAAAAGCCGTAGCCGTTTCAGATTTGATCAATGCGGTAGGCCTACTTGTAGGTGGTATCTTGATTCCATATTTTGGATTGAAATTGGTGGGTGATGGAAGTATCGGTGAGGGGATTAGTGTGTTATGGGAAAACCACCCGGATAAATTCGAACTACAGGGCGAAGTGGATTCCTCTATTCCATTCGGAACCATTTTTACCGGAATGATATTGGCGCAGGTATACTATTGGGGCACCAATCAGTCCATTTTACAAAGGGTGTTCGGCGCCAAAAGCTTAAAGGAAGGCCAGAAAGGGGTTATGCTGGCGGCCTTGGTCAAGTTCTTGATTCCGGTAATCGTTGTGCTGCCCGGGGTAATCGCTTGGCATGTTTTTAAGGGTGATTTGACGAACCCCGATCTGGCATACCCTGAATTGGTCCGAAAAGTGTTGCCACCATCGTTATTGGGCTTTTTCGCTGCGGTATTGTTCGGGGCGGTGCTCAGCTCGTTCAATAGCCTGTTGAACAGTAGTGCTACTTTGTTCGGTTTCGATTTGTACAAACAGTTTTTCAAAAAAGATGCGACGGAGGGGCAGACTGTAAAAGCCGGAAAGGCCTTTGGGTTGTGTCTTGCTCTGGTTTCTCTGTGCATAGCGCCATTCATCGCTTCGGCACCCGATGGGTTGTTCGCCTATATTCAAGAATCTTTGGGAAGTTTAAGTGTGCCTATTTTAGCAGTTGTAGTTGTAGGCATCTATACACGAAGGGTGCCCGCTTTTTCGGCAAAAATTGTATTGACCGTTGGGGTTCTTATGTATTTGGTGAGCCAGTTTGTGATCAGTCCGCTGATGGTCGATAGTGCGCTGGCGGAAGCCGCGACGAACGGAATAACCGACCCCAAAGCGCTGAGTATTATCAAGGCGGAGGCATATCCGCATTTTCTTCATATTATGGGCATTCTATTTGTATTCAATGTTGGTTTTATGCTGCTCATGGGCAAACTAAAACCACAAACACACGAATACAAAGAGCTTGTAACCGATGAAATCGATAGCACACCATGGAAATATGCCTTGTTAACGGGTGCAATTATAACGGTGATGGTACTGAGTACCTACTTGATTTTTTAATGCCAAATTAAGGTATTGAGAGATAAAAAACAGAGTTTAATTAGGTTCGATCGGCTCGGGATCTTTCATGGTGTCATAAAAATCTGCAAGAATCTCCTCTCGATTAAAGTTTTCCCAAAGACGAATATTACGTCTGTTATCCGGTCGTTCCATCCATGTATTATCGATTAAAACTGGGGCTGGAATATTTTTGGTTTCTCCCCAATCTTCGTTTTTTAAAATTGCAAGGGCCACCATATCAAAAAGAGGTCTAGAGGGCGTAACTTCCGATGTGCCCATATGGTCGAATATGTGTTCGAATAGATTCACTGCGTAATCTCCAAAAGTTTCGAAAGTACCACCATGTCGGCCGATGATAGGTTCGGTGGCTTTCGGGCCGAGACCTGCCATTTTTTGATCGACTTCTGTTTTGGTCACTGCGACCGCATCGGTACCAGAAGGTTTTCCATAGCGGACCGTGACCATCTCGAAGGGAATTTTACTGTTCAGTACATAGTTCATCGCAATGGTATCGTTATCCTGATTGTATTCGCCAGGTTCTGGGTAGTTACTTCCCAACCAAACAATTTTTGTACGCTCGGCAAAACCCGGGTCTTTCTTCAAGGCTAGGGCAATATTGGTCAGTTTACCGACCGCAACTACGATAACGGAATCTTTTTTGGTTTCCTCTAAGATGAAATCGACACCATCTTGTCCGTCATAATGGGTAGGGTCGAAGTTTTCTGATATTTCCTTGAAATTTCCTTCGGCCCCTTTTAACAGTGGAGTCGCCCCCTTCAGGTTACACAACTGCATAATACGTTCCGCCTCGTTGTAATGACCTTGAACATCGGGATCATTTCTTGTAGCGTTTACGGTAATTCCCTTTACATCGAACACATCGCCGTTAAATAACATATAGGCGATGGCGAATTGATCGTCAAGTTCGTTGTTGGCATCGGTATCGAAAATGACCTTTGTTTTTTTGGGGGTAGCCTTTATTGAAGTTTCAACAACAGCGTTTTTTGAGGGGGCCATTACCTTCTTTTCTTTGCACGAAGTAGCAATGAACACAATCAGTACTAAAGAGGCGAGCATCAGTTTTAACTTCATGATTAAGAATTTTTGTTTTAAAAATGGAAATTACGAAAAATGCTCTTGACTTTTGTGCGCGCAAGCTGTAAGATGCATTTTGATGAGTTGGACAGATTGCTCTGCTTTGCTCGCAATGACGATTAAAAGAAAATCTCTTTCGCGGCCCTAAAAGTATTTGAGTGCGCATCGACAATGATTTTTATATCGGGAGAATACCCGCCGCCCATACTGCATTGCACGGGTATTTGGTTTTTCTGACAGGTTTCCAATACGAATTCATCTCGTTGCCTACATCCATGTACCGACATTGATAGCGTACCGAGTTTATCGGTTGCGATAACATCGACACCGCAGAGGTAAAAGATAAAATTCGGACTTACGGTTTCGATAAGCTTTGGAAGATTCTCTTTTAATATGGAAAGATATTCGGCATCTTCGGTTCCTTTTTTTAAGGGTATATCCAAATCTGACTGTTCTTTTTTAAAAGGATAATTCCCAGCGCCGTGCATAGAAAAGGTAAAAACGGAAGAATCATTTTGAAAGATTTCCGCTGTACCGTTTCCTTGGTGTACATCGAGATCTATGATCAAAACTTTTTTTGCCAAACCCTTGGCCTGTAGGTATCGTGCTCCAATGGCCTGATCGTTAAGCATGCAAAAAGCTTCGCCCCGATCGGTATAAGCGTGATGTGTGCCCCCAGCGATATTCATGGCGATTCCATTTTGTAGGGCGAATTCGCAGGCCTTCATTGTGCCATCGGCAATGATCCGCTCGCGTTCTACCAAAACCTCGGATAATGGGAAACCGATTTTTCTAGCCTCCTTGGGTGGAATCTTGATATTCAACAAATCATAATAATATTCTGGATCATGTACCGCAACAATGTACTTGTCATTGGGTATTTCAGGCTCGAAAAAATTGTTAGGCTCACACGTGCCTTCGTGGATTAGTTGCTTGGGCAGCAACTC
This sequence comes from uncultured Maribacter sp., assembly GCA_964351985.1. Lineage (GTDB taxonomy): Bacteria > Bacteroidota > Bacteroidia > Flavobacteriales > Flavobacteriaceae > Meishania. Next base: position 83,365 of record CAYGPR010000004.1, read on the forward strand.
ATATTTCAACATGGGGAAGCGATGGCCTTCGGGTAGTGGGTGTTTGTAGATGGGGTGGTAGGCTATTTTGAGCACCGTTATTAACTGATTTTTACCCCATCGTCAACCCCATCTTCATCTGGGTTGACAAAAACCAACTTACCATCTGTGCCCTCGGCCAATAAAATCATACCCTGACTTTCGGTACCGCGTAATTTTCGTGGGGCCAAATTGATCAGTACGGTAACTTTTCTGCCGATCAGTTCCTCGGCGGTAAAATGTTCTGCGATGCCCGAAACAATGGTTCTCTTATCTAATCCGGTATCGACTTTCATGACCATCAACTTATCGGTCTTTGGCATTTTTTCGGCCTCTAAGATGGTGCCGACGCGCATATCCAATTTTGAGAAGTCTTCGTAGGTAATGGTTTCTTTTTGTGGCATTAGGGTTTTATTTTCGTTGTCATTGGATTTTTTAGTGGCTTCTAGCTTATCGAGTTGGGCCTTGATTTCGTCATCCTCTACTTTTCGGAAGAGGAGTTCGGCTTTTCCGATTTGATGGTTTGAGGGAAGGAGGGACTCTTTTTTGGAAACATCTTCCCATTTCAATGAGTCATTGCGAGACCCGTTTTTTAGGGTCGCGGCAATCTGCTGAGCGTTGGCCGCATCGTTGCTCTCCGCGCTAAGACGAAGTATTTGCTTGAGCTTAGTAGAAGTAAAGGGCAAAAAAGGTTCGCTCAAAACGGCAAGTGCGGTTGCGATCTGTAGGGCGACGAACATGATGGTCTTGACCCGTTCTTCGTCTTCTTTGATTACTTTCCATGGTTCTTCGTCGGCCAAGTATTTATTTCCTAAACGAGCGAGGTTCATCAGTTCTTGGCTTGCTTCACGAAAGCGGTACCGTTCAATGGAACTTGAGATAATTTCCGGGTATTTTCGTAATTGATCCAATGTATCTTGGTCGATATCCGAAAATTTTCCAGGAGTCGGCACCTTTCCATCATAATACTTATCGGTCAAAACGACCACCCGATTGATAAAGTTCCCGAAAATGGCTACGAGTTCATTGTTATTGCGTGCCTGAAAGTCCTTCCATGTAAAATCATTGTCCTTCGTCTCGGGTGCATTGGCGGTCAAGGTATATCGCAGTACATCTTGCATATCAGGGAATTCCTGTAAATATTCATGCAACCAAACCGCCCAATTCTTTGAAGTGGAGAGTTTATTTCCTTCCAAATTCAAAAACTCATTGGCAGGTACGTTTTCTGGAAGAATGAAATCTCCGTGAGACTTCAAAATTGCAGGGAAAATAATACAATGGAAAACGATATTGTCCTTACCGATAAAATGGACCAGTTTGGTGTCCTTGTCCTTCCAATAGGGTTCCCAATCCTTTCCTTTCCGTTCGGCCCATTCTTTGGTAGAAGAAATATAGCCGATGGGCGCATCGAACCAAACATAAAGCACTTTTCCTTCGCCACCTTCCACGGGGACGGGTATGCCCCAATCCAAATCCCGGGTTACGGCACGGGGTTCGAGACCGCCATCGATCCATGATTTACATTGGCCGTAGACATTGGGTTTCCAGTCATTTTTATGTCCCTCGAGAATCCACTCCTTAAGAAATCCTTCATATCGATCTAGAGGCAGAAACCAATGTTTGGTCTCTTTCGTCGTGGGGACACTACCAGTAATGGTCGATTTCGGATTGATAAGATCTGTGGCATTCAGTGATGAGCCACAATTTTCGCACTGATCTCCGTACGCTTCTTCGTGACCGCATTTCGGACATGTACCAACTACGAAACGGTCGGCTAAAAACTGTTTGGCCTCCTCGTCATACAACTGTGCGGTGATCTCTTCGATAAAATCACCTTGCTCATATAATTTTATGAAAAAATCGGAAGCGGTTTTATGGTGAACTTCCCTTGAGGTGCGCGAATAATTGTCGAAGGTAATTCCGAAATCCTGAAAAGACTTTCGTATGATTCCGTCATATTTGTCGATGACTTCTTTTGGGGTAATGCCCTCTTTTTTGGCTTTCATCGAAATAGCGACCCCATGCTCATCGCTTCCGCAGACAAATGCAACATCATTACCTGTCATGCGCAAGTATCGTGCGTAGATATCCGCTGGAACATAAACGCCCGCCAAATGCCCTATATGAATGGGGCCGTTGGTATAGGGAAGTGCGGCTGTTATCGTGTATCGCTTCGGATTTGCTTCTTGAGCCATCGAGAATAAAATTAAGCCCCAAAAATACAGATTTTTACGAGTGGAGTACCTAGAAAACCCCAAGAATATAATCGTAACGGGACTTAAAACACAAAACCCTCGGAGTGTCCGAAGACACCGCCGAAGGTTAAGTTACATAGTGGGGGTCTTGTTAAGCGACCATAACAGATTTACTCATTTTCTGGTCTTGGACCTGTATTCTATAAATATATTTACCGGCCGACAAATGTTGTGGCATACGTTCGCGAATATTGATCTCGGTCGAACCTTCGGTCATCATCTCATTGAAGATGGTGCCTACCTGTTGTCCCAGAATATTGAACAACTTGATATCGACGTGTGCCGTAAAAGCCATTTCAAGATAAATATGGGGCATACTGTCCGTTGGATAAAAGGGTTTGTGAACAATGGCATCCAGCAACGCGGGCGTTGGCTCCGTGGGTTCTTGCGTTGGTATGGTAGGTTCACCATCGCTGTACGCAATATCCGGGAAATCGACACCGCTACAATTGAACCCGAGATTTACAGGTGCGTATGTATGTTGTAACAAATGCTGTTCTACCAAAGGAATATCCACACATAACCACTCGGCCAAGACCGTGGCATAAAGGTCCCTAAAATCCATAGTGAATTCGAGGTTTCCGCGTCCATCAGGATTTTCCAATGTAGGATGTTCGCCAACAAAAGCACTACCATTGAGTCCTGAACCGAAGAATAGGGTCGGTGCGGCCTTACCATGATCCGTACCGTTGGACCCGTTCTCAAAAATTCGTCTACCGAATTCTGAGAAGGTCATGCTCAAAACTTTTTCATCTTGTTGGGTACAGGCCAAATCTTCATAGAAATTGTCAATCGCTATAGATAAATTGCTCATCAACCTTTCATGGGCCAAAGGCTGATTGCCATGCGTATCGAAACCACCCATAGAAATCATGTACACCTTGGTGCCTAAGTTTCCTTTTATCAAGCTAGCCAAAAGTGCCAATTGCCTTGCGAAGTTGTTGTCTTGATATTCGACACCACATTGCAATGCCTGACCTCGTACATATGCTTCGTGTATTTTACCGGCATACTCATTGGTTACATTCGAGACGCCTCGTAAATATTTGATTTGATCGCCGTACATACAAGTGTCATCTACTTCGTCGACCGAATAAGGAAAACCTGTTTCGGCAATTTGCTGTAACTGCTCTACATTATTCGTCACGAAGGCATAGTTGGTTTCCTCACCTTCGAAGACCAAACTACCATAATTTCCTATTTGAATGGCGGCGGGCCCTTCGGGTCGACTACCCGGAAAATCAGATAGGTAATCGGGATATAGGTGTTCAAAGTGTCGGCCCATCCATCCTGTATCAAGCCCGGAAAAACCAGTGGTCTGCAAATCGGTATTCGCGAAAATATCGGATCCCGTAAAATGCGAAAGACTCTGATTTTGATATCCTACACCGTGAACGGCTTTGAATTTACCTTCGGCCCACAAGGGCTGCAATGCATTCATATAGGAAGGAATGCCAAATTCATCGGTCAGTTTTAAGACTTTACTTTCGGGGATATAGATATTCGGCCTTGCATTGGCATAGGCGTCATATTGTTCTATAGGTATAACAGTACTTAGACCGTCATTGCCACCCGACAACCGAATGAGAATCAAAATATTGTCGGTTTCAGCGGCGGCAATGGCCGAAGTTAGAGGAGAAGGTGCTGAAGCGGTCAAAAAATTACTGCCCAGCATCATCGATCCAGAACCGGCGATGCCCAAGGCCTGTAAAAAGGAACGTCGGCTCCAGTTTTTATGTTCATCGTCGTGGCCATCATGTTGTAGGCCTTTATATGGGGTGTTCAGTTTATTACACATAATCGTAGGTTTTATTTGAGTTGAAATTCTGGTTGTCTTGAGAGATGTTTTAACAATTCTCTCACCTGCATGGGTACCGCTTGGCTTACAGCAAGTATCCATTGGCTAGTACCATCCTGTACATAATCAGGAGAGTAATAGATTTCAGGAACCTCTTCTATCTTAAAGGCCGACATACAATTCTCGAACTCTTGTGGGGAGTACATTCCTTTAGGTGTAATCTTATCCACGATGGCCTGTACCACTATCTGTGGGTTACTGGTATTCATTTGAGCACTACCAACGGCAGCCAGCGCAAAAGCCCTAAACTGTTCGTCATCGGAGCCGTAGAATCCGTCGATAAGATCGACCATCGTCAACCAACGTCCAATTATAAAATTGGTATTTATCCATTGGCGGTCTCTTTGCCAACCGGCCACGTCGACGGGATCGAATAGTTCTTGACCCAACAACCCACTGTAATTGATCATGGTTTCGATCGTGGTATTGTTGTAGCTAAAACTAGTTTCCGTGAGAAAGTTGAAATAAATATCAAACGGACTCTTAATAATGACCCCAATAGCCTCATCATCAAAAAAGTGTTGGCTCTTAAAAAGTTGGGATAATACCGGTGCGATTTCAAAATTATTGGCCACAAAGGTATCCGCCAATCCGTTTATAATTGCTTGTGGATGTCCTGTTGGATAGGTACCTCCTGCGTTAATGTCCTCTTGTTTTGAGTCGGGATGTACGAAGAATTCATAGAATTTGGTACATATAAATCTACCGATTTCGGTAGCACGTTGCTCAAAAAGAATATTGATTACGTCGTCATAACCCCAATTTCCGGTCTGGCCGAATATCGTCTTGGGTCCAGCATCATGTTTAGTGGGGTCGAACGTGACTGCTTCGCAACCAAGTTCTCCGCGTTCTACATATCCGGTGATGGCCTTCGCCGTTTCGATAATATCATTTTCATCATATCCATTGCCATCACCAAGCGTGAAAAGTTCATAGAGCTCGCGGGCATAATTTTCATTGGGGTTGTTCCCGTTGTTAAAAACACCATCCAAATAATAGAGCATGGCATCGGTAAGACCTATTTCGCTTACGAAAGTCTTGAAATTTCCAATAGAATTACGTTGAAGGCAATTGATGTATTTATAAAGAAAAGCATTACACTCATATACATCGAGCTCTGTCACAAAATGATTGCTCCAGAAAAAGCTCAGACGATCTCTGAGATTATTGGCGAACAGGTCGTTGCCGTAGGTTATTTGCCATTCTGCACGTTGTTGGTTCCTCAGTTGGTTCGCCGCATCATCGTCCGCGGGGTAATTACTGTTGTTCCAATTTGCCCAGACGGGTGCCGGGGAAGGGGCTTTCCCTACAGCTTCACTTATCAGCGCATCTACTAAGGCACCAGCTTGTCCGTTTTCTGCGGAGTCGATGGTACTTACAGAGGCACTGAAGCCAAGTCTTCTATACAAATGCGCCGCCCTATATTTATCCAAAGGGGTCGTGTAAGGCGCTAATGTAGAGGTATTACAATTAACGAAATATTCCATAGTTTTAAGGTTAAGAACAGTTCATGTGCGTAGGGGGCAGTTTCTTAACGCTTCAATGGTTTGGATAGTATCTTACTCCAAGTTTTTTCGTTGAATGGTTTGCCAATTTATGAACTTACGAGCGAATACGCCGTTCAAGTACGTATATTTTCGATGAAATACACATTTTTGATATACTAAAGCAAGGATTAGGGATGGGAAAACATAATGAGTTTGGTAAAGAGGGCGAACAGATTGCTGTAGATTATTTAATAAAAAAAGGCTATAAAATCAAATACCGGAATTACCGTTACCTGAAATCGGAAATCGATATCATCGCTCAAAAGGAAAATGTTCTTGCCATCGTTGAGGTACGGGCCAGGAGCAATGATCAAATTATAAACATTGCGGATACCATTACCCCGAAGAAAATAAAACTGCTGGTCATGGGTGCCGACCATTATGTCACAGAACAAAACTTGGATGTAGAGGTACGTTTTGATATCATCGCCATTCTAAAAAATAAGAAGATCTTCAAAATAGACCATTTAGAAAGTGCTTTCTATCATTTTTGAACATGGAAGTGATTTGTTTTATTTATAACATTTTGTTATTTTTGAAATTCATCAAATCAAAATTAATCACAACACTATGAAAACCATTTCTTCTGTCGTCGAGCAGTACATCAAAAAGAAGCCCTTTCTGCAAAGTGCTTTGGCACAAGGCATCATCAACCTTACGTCATTATCGCGGATCGTAAAGCCTGAAATTGAAAATGAATTGGGAAAGGATATTCGTAACGGAGCTATCGTTATGGCTTTGAAACGACTTTCTGACGATCTTGAATTTCGTGCGACCCATAAGATTATCAAGGTTCTAAAAAATATCGGTGAAATTACCGTACGCTCTTCCCTGACCGATTTTACCTTTCTGGTCTCCGATACCATTTTAGAGAACCAAACGCAACTGCTGAAGGAAGTAAACAAGAACAAAGATGTTTTTTATACTTCTTCACGCGGAGTGAACGAACTGAATATCGTAGTCAGTAACATTTTGGATCGTACCGTAGAAACACTTTTTGAAAATGAACGCTGCACCCAAAAAGCTGAAGAATTATCGTCTATCACTGTAAAACTTCCTGCAGAGAATGTTTCCGTTCCCGGAATTTATTATTTCATTTTTCAGCGCCTGGCCTGGGAAGGTATTGTATTGTACGAAGTCATTTCAACCACTAACGAATTTACGATTCTGGTCGATGACAATCAGGTCGATATTGCTTTCAAGACCATTAAGGATTTAAAGACGCTTTAAATATTTGTATTCACGATGCCGATATTTGTCGGGAGAGGGGATTTGTGCACTTAATTCGAACGCTAGACTCGATAGTATTTTCTCTTTGACAACAAACAGATTACTTCGTCATGCCGATTAAAATCGGCATTCCCCGTAATTTCGAGTTAATTGTTCAAAAACTCCACTACTTCTTTGTCGCTTTGAGGGTTGGCGATAATGTGTTTCTCCTTGTCCAAAATAAAGTAGGTGGGTGTACGCTGAATGGCATAGGCCTTGGCATATTCACTCTCCCACTTGCCCAGGGCGATGGCATGTTCGAAATGCTCCAACTTGGCAGATTCGTTTTTCCAGTTTGCTTCATTATCTTCTAACCCTACGGCCAGTACTTTTACATCATCGTTCGACATCAATTTTTTGTGTAAGGGTGGAAGCTCTTTGAGGCAATGCGAACAGGTGCTGCTCCAAAAGATAATAACATAACACTCCGCATCTTCCCATTCACTTAGTTTTTTTGTGGTATTGCCATCTTTCCAAGTAATTTCAGGTGCTTTTGCGCCGTTCCGGATACGATTGTTAACTTCGATATCGGTAATGATTTTTTGATTGTCGGTGGCTTGGGCAAGATTTTTTAAATAGGTAGTAAAGACAAAATCCGCGGTATCGTTAAAACCGTTCGCATTAGCCATATTCCAGATTTTATAAAAAATATGCATTTGAAAAGGGGAGCCCGTGCCTTTTAGTTTTTCGTGTACCGTCTTTATATTTTCTTGTAACGTCTTTTCGGTTTCAACCTTTGAGATTCTTTCCGTGCTAATCGGGGTGAAAACATAATTGGTCAATTTATCGGTTAGAAAACCGGAAGCCTGTAACACCGGGTTTTTAACATCGAGATGTTTAAAAAAATTATCCTTTTTATGCTTCCAATAAGCTTCAGTGGTTTCATAGTCCGAGGGAATATAGGGTCGATTGGCCTTTACAAAATGGTGCGCCAACATATTCTCGGTGCTTTGCTCAAAAGCAAACTGTACATCTTCCAGTTTTTCACCCAGTTTTTTATAGGCTTTCTTATCGGTCTTCCCATTGGAATAAAAGTCCATGAATTCTTGCTTGACCCCAGTAATTTCCCTAAAGTAAGCGTTGAAAATTTTGTTCTCTTCCGAGGAAACGAATGAAATTCCCTTTTGGGCATCGAAATTGAATTGAATATTTTCCTTTCCGTTATAGAGAACATCAAAATAGAATTCCTCTTGTGGTACGCCGTAGACCAGACGATATATTCCTGCAGGTGCGTTCTGGGGAATCTGCATGCTGAACTTTCCGTCATTTATGGCCGTATCGGCTACGTATCCCTGGGTGCCGGGCTTCAGTCCGTAGGCGATTAACCAAGTATAATCCTTGGCGGGAGAAAAAGTACCTGAAATCGTATGTTGGGCCTGTATGGAAAATGTCATGGTCAGGGCTAAAACAAAAATTAGTTGTTTCATAAGAGTGTTCATTAAATATAGGGACATACTGTTCTTAGTCCTTGATCATTTGTTCTTCTTTGACCAATAAGGGTTGGGAGTCTACAACACCGCCCACTTGTACCGATGAGGATCCATATACTTGAATGGTCGATTTAATAAAGTCTTCTTCGTTCGCCTCGTAAATATTGTCCACATATTTTTGTGGATTGCGGTCGATATAGGGAAACCAAGTACTATGAATCTGGATCATAATACGATGCCCCTTTTTAAAGGTGTGCAGTACATCTTGCAAACGAAAGTTTACATCGTTTATCTCGCCCTGTTTAAAGGGCTCAGGAGCTGCAAAACTATTGCGGAACCTCCCACGGAAAACTTCCGACCGTACCAATTGTTGATAGCCGCCCATGATGATGTTATCGGGATTATGTTCGTACTTCGGATGGTCGTTCGGGTACACATCGATCAGCTTGACAATGAAATCGGCATCCGTACCGGTCATCGAAACTTTGAGGGCCGCTAAGATTTCTCCGGCAAGCACCCGATCCTGGGTGAGTATTTCCGTTTCGAAGGTGAGCACATCGGGCCGCGTTGAAGCATGCCGCTGATCGTCAGACATAAACCTACGCGGCGTAAAGGTGAGTCCCTCGGTCTGGGATGTATAGGGCACAGGTTTATTGGGGTCGCTGGTATATTCAAAAACCGCTTTTTCGTCGATAGGTTTATTAATGCCCAGTGTGCCGTTTTTACCAAAATAAAGGGTGACGGGTTCTATTTCTTTGGGAGGCCATGCATCGAAAGTCTCCCATTTTTTAGCACCGGTGTCGAACATATATGCTTCCGGTAACGAATTCTTGCCTTCATCTTTGAGATGATGCGCAAAGAACGTTCGCTCGATTTCTCGCTGATAAAAGGTTGAAATGCTATCCCCGAAATAAATATGGTTGTGTGTAGTTTTCCCTTTTTCACCGGCCCATCCGCCGTGATCCCAAGGCCCCATGACGATAGTGTTTTTAGCATCAGGGCTCGTAGCTTCAACGGTTTTGTAAATGTTCAACGGGCCATAGAGATCCTCTGCATCGAACCAGCCTCCAACGGTCATTACTGCATGGTCGATTCCTTTTAAATGGGGTAGAATACTCCTTTTCTGCCAAAATTCGTCGTAATTCGGGTGTTCTACAATCTGTTTCCAAAAGAAATTGTCGTGATGGTATTTTTCGGTAATGTTTTTCAAAGGTCCGAGACGCAAATGAAAATCGTAACCGTCCGAAGCCGGATCATCATAAAAGCGCTTGATCTTATCCATAAACCAAGGTTGACGGGTAAGGCTATCCTTTTGATAGCCAAAAACGGCAAAGGCGGCCGTATAGCTTTGCAAATATGCCCCTTGATGGTGAAAGTCATCGAAGAAAAAGTCCGATATCGGAGCTTGGGGTGAAGATGCCTTTAGGGCCGGATGCGCATCGGGCAAAGCCGCAGCGGTGTAAAATCCGGGATAGGAGATGCCATACATTCCCACCCTTCCGTTATTACCCTTGATTTTCTTGATCATCCAGTCGATGGTATCCCACGTATCGGAACTTTCATCGATATCGGTTTTGTTCCGTTTATTATTTCCGGGAATATTGGGCCTCATGTTGTCAAAAGTACCATCGGACATATATCTTCCCCGTACGTCTTGAAAGACCAAAATATAGCCATCTTCCACCAAATATTTTGACGGATACCCACTTCCTTCAAAATTAGTGTAACCGGAGGCATTGTAACAAGTACGATTCAAAAGTATGGGATACTTTCTAGAAGTATCCTTTGGGGTATAGACGACCGTAAACAACTCGGCCCCATCGCGCATCGGAATGCGATATTCCGCCAAATCATAATGTTGTCTTAGGTAGAGTGAATCTGAATTTTGCGCGAGGCAGTTTGTTGCGACGAACAAAAAAATCGCTAGTTGTAACAATCGTTTTTTCATGGCTTATGCTTTCTCAAAGGTTCGAAATATGAGGTACAAAGTACAAAGTAATATGGAATAATTGAAAGGGACGCACAGACAATATTTAAGTACGGGTTACGTAATCCGAACTTGCCTTAAAGAATCCTTTATCCTACTCCAATGGGCCGTACACTGCATCACGGAAATTTTTGTGCAGTCCGATACCATCATAGGGGAATAGTTGCACGAATAGCACGGCGGTCAAATCGTTTATGGGATCTACCCAAAAGAGAGTGCTCGCGGCCCCGTCCCAAAAGAATTCACCGACTACGCCCATATTTTCTTCAGCGTTGACAGGTGGTGCTATGCGAACGGCAAAATCTATACCGAAACCGACTTGCCCTTTGCTGGGTAAAAAATGTCGTTCGGTCACGCTGTCGGCCAGTTGGTTGGTGGCCATTAATTTTACGGTTTCGGGTTTAAGGATCGTGACGGAGTCCAACCTACCTTTATTGACCAACATTTGGGCAAATTTCATATAATCGTCGAGGGTCGAGGTGAGTCCCGAGCCACCTCGGGTCAAGGGCCATTTTTTTGTATAATTTTCATAGGTGATGGTATCTCGTTCCAATTGTCCTTCTCCCGTTCTTCGGTAGAGTGCTGCAAACTGGTCTTGATCTTCTTCGGGAATAAAATAGCGGGTCTTGTCCATACCTAACGGATCCAATACATGTTCGCGTACATAATCACTATAGGGCTGCCCTGAAATACGCTCCACTAAAAAAGCTTGTACATCCACCGAAGAACCATACAGCCATTCCTCCCCTGGGTGAAATGCCAATGGCGTCTGGCCCATAATTTCGGCCATTTTCACCAATGTGTTTTCACGGTTGAGGGCATCGACTTCGGAAACTATTTTTCCCAAACCAGAATTGCCTCCACTGCCAAAACCTGCTGTATGCCGGGTAATGTCACGAATAGTAATGTCACGGTTTACATCTTCCAAGATAGGGTTGCCCTGTGCATCTTCATCGACGTACACTTTCATGTTTTCAAATTCGGGAGCGTACTTTGAAAGCGGGTCGTCAAGTTCAAATTTTCCTTCCTCGTATAGGGTCATCAAAGCAGTACCTGTAACGGGTTTGGTCATCGAATAGATCTGTACAATTGTGTTGCGATCCATTTTTTTGTTGGTTTCACGATCCGCATAACCGAAGGTGTTGAAATAGACTTCTTGGTCTTTTTCAAAGATTAGGGCAGAGACGCCTGCGATGTTGCCAGAGTCGACAAAGGCTTGTAAAGTGCTGTCTAGGCGGGTTTTGGCGGAGTCATTGATAATGGTGTTCGTATCTTGAATTTCGCTAACCGACCGGGGGGTCTCTTTGCAGGCTAAAAAAACAAACAAAGTAATGGCGAAGAAAAAAAGTACTTTAGGTTTCATATAGTGGCATGTTTAAGGAGCATAAGTAATAGGATAGAAATATACTGAAAACCATATTCAAAGTTTTAATTAAACCATTATAATACTTCTACTTCACCAATCGCCATGTTTTTCTAGGCTTTCGAGATAATAGTGCATTGGCCTCTGAATCTCCGATGAATTTTTCTTTGTTAGGGTTCCACTCCAATTTTCTTTTTAATCGGTACGAAATGAGCCCCAAATGCATGGGTAATGTCATCTCACGGGCATAAGCTAAATTTGATTCGGGTTGAGTCCGCGACTTAACGGAATCTACAAAGTTCTGTTGATGCCCCGGGGATCGTACGATACTTTTCGGTATTTCAGGAATATCGGTCACCGTTTCACCATTGATGGTGATTTCGCGGGTATTATAATCACAGATTAGGGTGCCCTTGTCGCCTTCAAAATAGGCCCCAATACTTCTGTCTGCCGCACCCGGAACATTGGGCGGTTCGGTAGTCCAATAGAGGTTTAGCCCGTCGAACTCATAGTCGATATCGATCCACTTTGGGGTATTGGCGATACCGTCGGCTTCTTCCCCACGTGCTGAAATACTTTTTAAGCCTTTGGGTTCCAAGGCCCAAAAGGCTATATCGGCAATATGGCACCAAAAATCGGCAAAGAAGCCTCCGGAGTAATCTAAAAAATACCGGTAGGTAAAATGGCATTTTTCCGGTATATAATCGACATAGGGTGCAGGGTCGAGCCACATGTCCCAATTCAACCCCTTGGGTACGGCAACAGGTTTTGGGTTGCCCAAATCAGGCGGTGTAGCTGTTTTCCATAAACGAACCGTATGTACGGTACCTATGGATCCTGATTTAATAATTTCAACGACACGGTGGTAGTTGTCGGTGGCATGTATTTGGTTGCCCATTTGAAAAATACGGTTGTGCTTTTCCAAATGTTTAAGCATCATCTGCCCCTCTTTGACATCATAGGAAAGTGGTTTTTCGCCGTATACATCTTTTCCGGCCTGAAAAGCCATGGATGCAATCTGTGCATGCCAATGGTCGGGTGTGGCGCAGGTAATGGCGTCAATATCTTGGCGGTCCAAAATATGTCTAAAATCACCATATCCTTTCACCTTTTTTCCGGGTTGCAAGGTCTCCATCGTTTTTAAACTGCTAGCCAAGTGCGCTTCATCGACATCACAAAGGGCTACGACATCCACTTCGGGTAGACTGGCAAACCATTTCATATGGTTGTTGCCCATACCGCCCACACCAATATGCGCTACTTGTAGACGATCGCTTGCGGCAAACTTGCCGTATGCCGAAGGTAAAAGGGTAAGGCCCAAGAGCCCTAGGCCAGTTTGTTTTATAAATTCTCTACGTGGCTTGTCTTTTGATTGCATGCGCCCAGTTTTTGGTTCACTTAAATATAGGGAAACCCATATGAAAACGCTAGAATTTTGAAAATAAGAGTGCGAAATCACCTATTCATATCAAAAAACAAATAGATTGGTAAGACTAATAGTTAGAAGCAGTGCCGATTCCCATCGAGGCAAAAATAGTATCCATCAAGGCCGTTTCCTTTTCATGTACAAAACCATCGGAGATGGCCACTTCTTCTAAAATTTCTATCAAAGATAATTTCTTGGGCCTTGGCATTTCGCGAAGAATTCTTAGAACTTGTTCTCGGGAAAAGTTGCGTGCCTGTAAGATAAAGTTACTGTCAAAATCAATGCGATGCATCAATCGGTTCAAGGCGCTGATTTCTGCTTTATGAATAGTGCCGTCTGCAAGAATAACAGAATCAACAGCACGCACAATAGCTAGCTTTTCGACTACGTTAAAGTCTTCTGTGATTGGTGTCATGATTTCTAATTGTGGGTTAGAAAGCGACGAAGTTAGACAAAAATAAGGTTGTACTTGATTATTGCGGTGAGCATTTATTAAGAAGTTTTTAACAGTTTTTTGATTTACCTTAAAGGTTAATGAGGGATGTTGGGTTATTGCTAATCAGTTAGTGATTGATTCGACGGACATCCGTGATTCAAATGGAGCTAGGGACTTCAAGGCTTTTTCTACAGAAGTGATTCCTTCAAAAACCAATAACAAACGCAATCCGTTCCGGGTTTGTTTCTCTTTCATTTTACACTTCTGAGGATTCGATTGTACAAACTGCAACACTTTCGTGAAAGCTGCACTTTGGTAGAACTCCGATTGCTGGTCGGCTATAAAATAGCCTATCAACTTCCCTTTTTTCATAACGACTTTCTCGAGTCCGATGCTGTTGGCAATCCATTTGATCCGGACGGAGTTCAATAAATCTTCGGCCTGTGAGGGCAATTCACCAAAACGGTCTAACAGTTGTGCTTCGAATTTCTGTAGCCCTTCCTCATCCTTGACCTGGTTCAACTCGGTGTACAGATTCAGGCGTTCAGTAATGTTGTTGATGTAATCATCGGGAAACTGCAATTGAAAATCGGAATCGATTTGGGTGTCTTTGACGAAAACTTTTTCTTTATGACCTTCAACTTCTTCGTAAAGCTCTTTGAATTCGGTCTCTTTGAGTTCATCGATGGCCTCGGCCAATATTTTTTGGTAGGTTTCAAAACCGATTTCGTTGATGAATCCGCTTTGTTCGCCGCCCAGCAAATCTCCAGCTCCGCGAATCTCCAAATCTTTCATCGCGATATTGAATCCGCTACCCAATGCGGTAAACTGCTCGAGTGCTTCAATACGCTTTCGGGCATCGGGAGTCATCACATCATACGGAGGAGTGATAAAATAACAGAACGCTTTTTTGTTGCTGCGGCCTACACGGCCCCGCATTTGATGCAGGTCGCTGAGCCCGAAATTATTGGCGTTATTAATAAAAATGGTGTTGGCATTGGTCACATCGAGTCCGCTTTCGACGATGGTGGTAGAAACGAGCACATCGAATTCCCCATTCATAAATGATAACATCAAGGTCTCTAGTTTCTTGCCTTCCATTTGACCGTGGCCGATACCGACCTTGGCATCGGGAACCAATCTCTGAATCATGCCGGCGACTTCTTTAATATTTTCTATCCGGTTGTGGATAAAAAATACTTGCCCGCCGCGTTGTATTTCATAGCTAATTGCATCGCGAATGGTTTCTTCGGCAAACCGGATAACCCGACTTTCGATGGGGTATCGGTTCGGCGGAGGCGTATTGATCACAGAGAGGTCCCGAGCCGCCATCAAACTAAATTGTAACGTTCGTGGAATCGGTGTCGCCGTCAAGGTCAATACATCAACATTCTCTTTGATAGATTTTAATTTATCCTTTACGGAAACCCCAAATTTCTGCTCTTCGTCAACGATGAGCAGGCCAAGGTCTTTAAATTTGACGTTTTTATTGACCAGTTGGTGAGTACCGATAATGATATCGACTTTCCCAACTTCCAACTTCTCTAAAGTTTCACGACGTTCTTTTGTGGTGCGGAAACGGTTTAAATAATCTACCGTAACGGGCATTTCCTTTAGACGTTCTGTAAAAGTTCTGTGATGCTGAAAAGCTAGAATGGTTGTCGGAACTAAAACCGCTACTTGTTTTCCATTATCGACCGCTTTGAAGGCGGCGCGAATGGCGACTTCCGTTTTTCCGAAACCTACATCGCCACAAATCAGACGGTCCATAGGTCGTTCACTCTCCATATCACGCTTGACATCTTCGGTAGATTTACTTTGGTCCGGTGTGTCCTCGTAAATAAAAGAGGCCTCCAGTTCATTTTGCAAATAACTGTCCGGTCCATATTGAAACCCCTTGTCCAAACGTCGTTTCGCATAGACTTTGATAAGGTCAAAAGCGATTTTCTTGACCCGTGTTTTGGTTTTCTGTTTGAGCTTTTTCCATGTCGCTGAGCCTAATTTGTAGATTTTCGGCACGGCACCATCTTTACCATTGAATTTTGAAATTTTATGAAGCGAATGTATACTTACATAAAGCGTATCACGATCCCCGTACATCAATTTGATGGCTTCCTGTTTTTTTCCTTCTACATCGATTTTTTGTAATCCCCCGAACTTGCCGATTCCATGGTCGATATGGGTCACATAATCCCCGATTTCGAGTTTGTTGAGTTCTTTGAGCGTGATGGCCTGCTTTTTTGCATAGCCATTTTTCAGGTGGAATTTATGATAGCGCTCAAAAATTTGATGGTCGGTATAGCAGACGATTTTCAGATCGTCATCGATAAACCCTTGGTACAATGGAAATATCAGGGTTTCATAATGCACGTGCTCATTGGCATCCTCAAAAATGGCATGGAACCGTTTCGCTTGTTGCTCGCTGGCACAGAAGATATAGTTGGTATAGCCTTCAGCTTTATGTTCGTTCAGGTTGGCAATCAGTAAATCGAACTTTTTGTTGAACGAGGGTTGGGGCTTGGTCCGAAATTCAATTTCGCGACCCTGCCCTTCGGTTACGCTCAGGGTCCTCCCTCGGTCGCTGAGCGTAACCGAAGTGACAGAGGTGGTTATCAACCCAAACTTTTCCAACTGCTTCCCAAAACTATCCGAATTCAAAAAAAGTTCCTCCGGTTCGGCATGTTTTATGTCTTTGGAAAGCCTCCCAAAAGCTTCGATGGCCTTTCCGTAGAAATCATCCAAACGGTCAAAAAGCAAATCGGTATTCTTTGTGAAAATGATGGTTTCGAAGGAAATGTATTTCAGGAAACTCTCCCTTTTTTCTTCCAAAAGTTTATTCGCCACATTGGGAATGATGCTTATTTTCTTGATCTTTTCGGTAGATAGCTGCGTCTCCACATCGAACGTACGGATGCTTTCCACCTCATCCCCAAAAAACTCTAAACGATAGGGTTCGTCATGCGAAAAGGAAAAAACATCAACTATACCACCACGTACGGAGAACTCTCCCGGTTCGGTTACAAAATCGACTCTTTTAAATTGGTATTCAAAAAGCACTTCGTTCAGAAAGTCGAGTGAAAGCGAATCTTCTAATTTTATTTTGAGGGTGTTTTTTTCAAGTTCCCTGCGGGTAACCACCTTTTCAAAGAGCGCATCGGGATAGGTTACGATGACCGCAGGTCTTTTTCTGGAATTGATGCGATTTAAAACTTCCGCACGTAATAGAACGTTCGCATTGTCGGTTTCTTCAATTTGATATGGTCGACGATAACTACCGGGATAAAACAGCACATCTTTTTCGCCGATGAGTTGCTCAAGATCATTGAGGTAATAGGCTGCTTCTTCTTTGTCGTTAAAAATCAGGAGAAATGGTTTGTCGGCCTCTTTGAATACATACGAAAGTACAAAGGATAAAGAGGAGCCTGTTAAACCTTTTATAGCAATACTTTTTTCGGGATGGGCAAGGGCCTCCTGCAGTTTCCTTGTTTTTGGAGACTGTGAAAACACTTCCTGAATGCTGACCTTCGACAAAAAACACTAAAATTTGAGATGCAAAGATAACCCCTACGGCCGCATCGCGCCAAGCGATTGCTGAGAAAAGCCTTGGCTTCTAGCAATTCATTGGCTAAAGGGGAAAAACGGATTGCTCTTCCGATTCTTAAATCCGTGCCAGGCGGCAATTGCAAAAATAACGATGCTTGCCCCCAGGGCCGTATAAGCGATGCTTTCGAGGGAATCTTTATGACGTATAAAAATAGCGCTCAACGCCCAAATACCGACTGCTGCAAATTCGCGCATGTTCCTATTGAAAATCATAAAAATGTTGAGTGCGGCCGCGATAATTATCATTACAATCGTCCAACTTATTTCGGAAAGAAAACCGCCCTCCCAACCTAATTTTGACAAATAGGCCGAAATATTGGCAATGGTGGCCACTGCGATCCATCCGCTGTAAATGCAAATGGGCCACCAAACAAAAGCGATGATGGTCTTTGGGGCGTGCCAGCGTTCCATATTCGTATTCAAGATGACCTTGATGAGCGAGAAAAGAATGCCCAACATGATCAAAACGGATAGTCCCGTATAATCAAAAGTGAAAGCGAATACCCAGGCACAATTAAGCACGTTCGCGCTAATGAACCAATAGCCCGTCTGTTCGATGAACTCACTTTTTTCAGTAGTGAAATAGGCCCGACGTACCTGAAAAATTCCATAAGCGAGCAGAGCCAAAAATATGAGTCCCCAAATGGCAAAGGCATAACCAGCAGGAGTAAATAAATTGTAGTATTTATTGCTGATTTCGCCAATCGTGGTCTCATTGATGCGAATCGCTTGAGATGCATAGTTGACGGCAATCACCAAAATCACGGAAAGGAGATTTAAAAGGGGCAGCGTTTTTTTCATAGCAATTAAAAATAAGCATTTTGCAGGTTTAACGGCATGCTCTAAAGAATTTAAACCGAGCTATTTTGAATAGCGCCTTTTTTTCTTGACTTCTCTCAGGTTTACGGGTAATACGGTATCGCCCAATAACGCAAAAACTTCACAGTTCTTTTTGAGTTCCATTGTGAAAGAACCTGTGAATTCGCCGAAAGCCGGTAATAGCATTTGTGTTTCCAATTTAAAAAAGCACTTTAACCGAACGGATTGTCGGCCCAATCCTGTTAAACGGATGGCGGGATGAATATGGCCGCAGAAGTTGAAAAAACCTTCCCGTTCTTCCGGATGGTGTGTCAACAGAAAACCGTTGGATTGAATCTCTGAAACAACTTCAATGCCCAAATCCTCATATTTTATGGGAGAAATGATATCGTGATTTCCGACCACCAAAATCATTTTTGAACTGATTGTGGCAGTCCATTTTTCAAAAAGTTGCCATTCTTTATTTAAGGAGGAATGAAATAGATCACCCATAAAAACAACAACTTTCGGTTGGAAAAATGCGATGACTTCATCCATTAATTCAAAGTTCTTTTCTACTGCCTTTTGTGGTACGGCAGCTCCGAATTTCCGAAAGTGCGAGACCTTTCCCAAATGCACATCACTGATTAGTAACATTGATTTTTTCTCCCAAAAAAGCACTCCGAGCGGGTGCATAATGAAGGTGTGATTTTCTATTTGGATGGATTGGGTGTTCATGGAATTCAAAGGTACTAAATGACCGTTTGTTTTTATAGTGCCGAATCGCTACTTTGTAGCAACAATTCCAACCAGAAAAAATGCCTAGAATTATTGTTGTCGGAAGTTCCAATACCGACATGGTTGTAAAGACCCAGCGGTTTCCCGAGCCTGGAGAAACTATATTAGGAGGAGATTTTTTTATGTTCCCAGGTGGAAAAGGTGCGAATCAGGCAGTCGCAGCTGCTCGTGCAGGTGGAGAAGTGACCTTTATTTGCGCCGTAGGTGACGATGTTTTCGGACAAAATGCTTTGGAAGGTTATCGTGAAGAGGGCATTAACGTTGATTTTGCAAAGACCTTTAAAGATGCGGCATCAGGGGTAGCTTTGATTACGGTCAATGGGGAAGGAGAGAACGAAATCGTCGTGGCCTCCGGAACTAATGCTAAACTCTCGCCCATCTATGTTTCAGAGGTAATGGAGGAAATGGATAACGATGGAATATTTCTGACCCAATTGGAAACTCCCGTTGAGACCATCGAATATTTAGCGCGTTACAGTAAATTGACCGATCAGCCGTTGATCATCAATCCGGCACCTGCCCAAGAACTATCGGATGCTATTTTGGACGGACTTTTTCTTATCACACCCAATGAAACAGAGGCGAAAATACTGACCGGAATTTCGGTTGAAGACGACCCGTCAATGGAAGTCGCAGCCCAAGAACTATTGGATAGTGGAGTACAGCATGTTATTATCACTTTGGGAAGTCGTGGCGCTTTTTTTATGAACCGCGAGGAAAAATTCTTAGTTCCGTCTCATCAGGTAAAACCCATTGATACGACTGCGGCAGGAGATGTTTTTAATGGAGTTTTGACCGTTTGTCTGTCCCATGATTTGGGCTGGCGCGAAAGTATTGCCTACGCCAATAAGGCGGCAGCATTGTCCGTCACAAAAATGGGAGCGCAAGGTTCGGCACCTTATAAAGAGGAAATCAACAAATTCAACTAATATGTTCATTATAGAAACGTATACCCTGGCGGTAATTTTTTGCCTAATTACCATGTTGGCCTGGGGTTCTTGGGCAAACACCCAAAAACTGGCTGCTAAAGAATGGCGCTTCGAACTATTTTATTGGGACTATGTCCTCGGAATCGTAGTGTTCTCCTTATTATTCGCGTTGACCGCTGGAAGTATGGGCGAGAGCGGAAGACCTTTTTTGGAAGACCTTTCGCAAGCAAGTAATGATAATATTTGGTCCGCAGTTCTTGGGGGAATTCTATTTAATGCGGCGAACATCCTTTTGGTGGCGGCCATAACCTTGGCGGGAATGTCCGTGGCTTTTCCGGTGGGAATCGGATTGGCATTGGTCATCGGGGTCATTGTGAATTATATCGATGCCCCGGTGGGGAATTCTACATTGCTTTTCGGCGGAGTAGCCTTGATTGTATTAGCGATATTATTGAATGCGAACGCTTATCGTAAACTTTCCGCACAGCAGAAAAAAGTACCGACAAAAGGATTGGTCTTGGCAGTTGTCGCCGGACTTCTCATGGGATTATTCTACAAATATGTCGCTAACTCGATGTTTCCAGATTTTACGAATCCGATTGCGGGGAAATTGAGTCCGTATACGGCGGTTTTCTTATTCGCTTTGGGAATCTTGGCCAGTAATTTTGTTTTCAACACGGTTTTGATGCGAAAGCCTTTTGAAGGTGCCCCCGTCAGTTTTAAGGATTATTTTTCGGGAAGTTCAAAGAGTCACTTAATGGGTGTAATCGGAGGAGTCATTTGGTGTATCGGAATGTCGTTCAGCATTCTTGCTTCGGACAAAGCTGGCCCAGCAATTTCTTATGGACTAGGCCAAGGTGCAACGGTCGTAGCGGCACTTTGGGGTATAGTCGTTTGGAAGGAATTCAAAGGTGCACCCAAAGGGGTAGGAGGTATGTTGAATGCGATGTTACTGCTTTACATCATCGGATTGGGGTTGATTATTGCCGCGCGTTAGCAAACATCATTGCGAGGAGCGACCTTGAAAAGGTAGCGACGAAGTAATCTGTTACTTTGGAACACCAAAAAGACGGATTGCTTCGTCGCAAAAAGGCTCCTCACAATGATCTTTACTTCTTCATCAACAAAGCCGCCATCCGCTTTACACGATCTTCCCATTTTTCACTTGATAATTTTTCTCGGCTCAACCGATCCGTAATCAAAGGAAAAGCAAAAGGAGTGGCTTTTTTACATTCTTTCCAAACAATTTCTTGTGTGCCTATCCGTTCCATGGAAAGTCTCAATCGACCTTCTTCCAATTGGTGTTGAAAGGTTTCTGTAAAGGCTTGTTGAAAGAGTAGGTTTTCGGGTTCGTAGTCACGGAAAACTTCGAAGAGCAATTGTGAATTGCTCTGCAAATGTTTCATTTTAATACCCTTGTTCGGGTAGCCCGTAAATACCATGCCGCTGATGATCGCAATATCACGGAATTTTCGTCGTGCCATTTCGGTGGCGTTCAAACTTTTTTGCAGGTCGTCCAATAAATAATCCGTGGTAAAGAGATTATTATCGAGCACTTGCTGCATATCGATAGGCTTGTCGGAGAGCAGTTCGAATCCGTAGTCATTAAATGCTAACGAAAAAGTGATGGGCGAGAGTAGGCTAATACGATACCCCAACAAGCTGCCCATTGCCTCATGTACAAAGCGACCTTCGAAGGGATAGAAAATATGATGGTATCCATCGCGTGTTTTGAAGGTCTCAATTAAAAATTCGTTCGGTTTGGGTACAATGCTTTCCCGTCGTTGCCTTTCGAAAATATGTGCCAATGACCTGATTTCGGGGGATTGCTTTTTGGGTTCTTCATAGGATGAGTACAATTCTTCCCGTAGCAGTTTGGACATTTGTGCCGAAAGGGTAAGGCGACTTCCCATCCAACTCGAAATTTTGTTCGTTCGTTTGGTCGAATTCCGTACATGCACTTGCATATCTTTTATCCGGATGAATTCCAAATTGCGACCGGCAAAGGTAAACACATCGCCCTCGTTCAATTTCGAAATGAAATACTCTTCGATGGAGCCGATGTAACCACCTTTTTGATAGCGAACCGTCAAGTTCACATCACCTACTATAGTTCCTATTTGAAAGCGATGTCGCATGGCAACGCCACGGTCGTTGACCTTGAATTTTCCATCTTCCTCGACCTCTACTTTTTTGTATTCATCGTACGATTGTAGGCTTTGACTGCCCATCACCAAGAAGTTCAAAAGCCATTGCCATTGGTCTTTGGTAAGGGTCTGGTAACAGAAAGTTTGACGGACTTCTTCGTAGAGTTCATCGGGATAAAATCCTTCGGAAATCGCTAAAGTCGTCAAATATTGTAAAAGCACATCGTAACTGTTGAGATAGGGAATGCGGTCTTCCACGGTATTTTCCTTGACCGCTTTTTGCAGCGCTGAGGCCTCTATCAGCTCAATGGCATGGGTTGGCATAAAATAGATAACACTTTCCTTACCTGGACTGTGGCCACTTCGACCTGCCCGTTGCAAAAAGCGAGCTACGCCTTTCGGACCTCCGATTTGCACTACCGTTTCTACCGGAGCAAAATCGACACCCAGATCCAAGCTTGACGTGCAGACAACAGCCTTTAGACTTTCATTACGAATCGCCTGTTCAACCCAATTTCTGGTTTCCTTATTGATGCTCCCATGGTGCATGGCGATTTCCCCGGCATATTCCGGATGTTTTTCTAATATTTTTTGAAACCAGATTTCGCATTGGCTTCTGGTATTGGTAAAAAGTAAGGTGGTTTTACTGTTGTTGATTATAGGAACAACGTCTTCCAACAAACGTATTCCAAGATGACCTCGCCAAGGAAAGGTTTCCATTTGTTTTGGAATGATGCTTCTTACCGTAATCTTCTTTTTGATATTTGCCTTGATCATCACAGAATTCTGTAAGGCCTCTGTCTCTGGACCTAGCAAAACATCTCTTGCCTGTTCTAGATTTCCGATGGTTGCCGAAATTCCCCAGATGCGCAGTTGCTTGGAAACGGTTCTTAACCGTGACAAAGCGAGTTCCATTTGCACCCCCCTTTTGGTTCCTAAAAGCTCGTGCCATTCATCTACTACAATGGCCGAACAGTCCTTGAAGACTTTGTCATAACCTTTACTCGCTAAAAGTAATTGCAAACTTTCCGGCGTAGTAATCAACAAATCGGGCATTAGCTTTTTCATGGCTGCCCGAGCTTTGGTAGAAGTATCCCCGGTACGGATTCCTACGGTCATTTGAGTTTCCAAATCGGCTGTGACCCGCTCAGCCGACTGCCTGATTTCTTGGGAAAGAGCCCGCAAAGGGGTGATCCAAACTGCCTTTAATCCTTTTTTATGTTTGGTTTTGTAGTGTGGATTCTTTTTAATGTAATTCAAGACAATAGGAAACCATAGCGCGTAGGTTTTTCCGCTACCTGTTGGGGCGTTTAGTAGTCCGTGTTTGCCTTGTAGAAAAGCTTTCCAAGTGTCTTTTTGGAATTTGAAGGGTTTCCAGTTCTGTTCTTGAAACCAGTTTTCGGCGATTTCGTAAAGTTGGTCTCTGTTCATTCAGCAGGTCTAAGGTATCATTTCCTTTAAATCCGAAAGGCTATTCGCTTCATGAATATTCTTGTCTTTTCTCCACCTCAACATTCTCGGAAAACGAGTTGCTACTCCACTTTTGTGCCGTTTTGATAGGGCAATTCCTTCAAAGGCGATTTCAAAAACATGCTGCGGGGTAACCGACCGTACCGGACCGAAACGTTCCAAGGTATTTTTTTTGATCCAATTATCAACTTGTCGGAATTCGGCATCGGTCAATCCCGAATAGGCTTTGGCGAAAGTGACCAATTCTTTTTCACCTTCTTCATTCTCGTTCCAAAGTGCAAAAGTGTAATCGGTAAAAAGATTACTTCTTCTGCCATGACCTCGCATGGCATAGGTTAAAACCGCGTCAATGGTCAAAGGGTCCACTTTCCATTTCCACCAGTCTCCTTTTTTTCTTCCTACTAAATAAGGGGAATCCTTTCTTTTGAGCATCAAGCCTTCACTATGGACATCACGTGAACGTTCGCGTTCTTTGGCGACTTCTTGCCAAGAGTTGAAATGTAGGGTTTCAGAGAGGTGAAACGGCATTTCAATATTGGTGTTCGTAGCCCCTCGACTGCGCTCGGGGTGACATACTGTTTGAAATAAATTTTCCAGTAATTTTCGCCTTTCAAGAAATGCTAGGCTCCGGATATCTTTGCCCTTCCATTCGATTAAATCATAAGCCTTTAAAATAACTGGAACTTTTTTCAATAGTGCTTTGGAAACGGTTTTGCGCCCTATGCGGGTTTGAAGGTCGTTAAAGGTGCCGATTTGGCCTTCCGGATAAGGTAGGATTTCACCATCAATTACTGTACCGTTCGGAATGATGCCAATGAATTCTCCGAACTCGGGATACTTGTCAGTGACCAATTCCTCCCCACGGCTCCAAACAAAAATTTCGTCGTTTCGAAGGATGACTTGCGAGCGGATTCCATCCCATTTATGCTCAGCAGACCATTCGCTGACATCTCCCAAATCATGCACTTTATCTTCAATGGCATAGGCCAAATAAAAAGGATAGGGTTTGGACAGGTAGTCACTTTCGTTTTCCTCCAAGATTAATTCTTGAAAGGTAATTTGATCGGAATCCCAATTGCCCATGAGTTTATAGGCCAGGATATCTTCATCTATTTCAGTGGACTTGGCTAGCGCACGGGTCATCAATTTTTGACTGACCCCAATTCGGAATCCACCAGTAATTAACTTGGTGAAAACGAAACGTTCATAATAATCCAATACCTTCCAGTTTTCAAAAAGATAGGCTCGTTTTTCTTCGTCGGATTTCTTTTTGAGGGCAATCATTTCCTCCAAAAATTGGGTCAACTTTTTTTCGGTGGAAGATTTTGAGGAAGGAACTACCAAAGCGATTGTCTCGGCCAAATCGCCCACGATGTGATAACTTTCCTCAAAAAGCCATAAGGGAATGTTCGACAATTCAGACGCCCACTCACGCAGCAATGTGGTATTTACTGGCCTTGGTGGACGGCGGTGCGACAAGATGGCAATGGTCCAAACTTTGTCTTTATCGCTCGCAACAGAAAAATAATCGGCCAAGGCCTGAACTTTGACATTGGTCTTGTTAGTACTATCTAGCGTTTTTATGAGTTGTGCAAAATTCTTCATGTATTCATCATTGCGAACGTGCTACGGTAATCTGTTAAATCCGTGTTTCGAAGTAACAGTTTGCCACGTCGCATTAAATATTTTATACTTAACCATTTTTTTCAGCTCCTCGCAAAGACGTCATTGCGAGCTTGCTTGTCGAAGGCAAAGCAAGCGCGGCAATCTGTTTAATTTACTTCTGCCGGTTCTTCTTTGCTGGCATTTATCTCTCCCAGTTCACCTTCGTATTGCGTTTCCTCTGTTCTCGCATCATAGCCCTGTTCCCTCAAATAGCGTGAAAAAATCTCCGTATATCCATGTGTACATATAATCTTTTCTGCTCCGGTGGCATTAATACTTTCCAGCAATCCTTGCCAATCGCAATGGTCGCTAAGCACGAAACCTTTATCGATGGCACGTCTTCTTCTTGCTCCCCGAAAGGTCATCCATCCGCTGGCGGAGGCGGTTACGTAAGGTACCATTTTACGGATCCATGTGCTGCCATGTGCGCTTGGCGGTGCGAGTACTATATTGCCTAAGAGTTCTTGTTTTTTCGTTTCCCGTGTAATCAATGTGGTTTTTGGAAAAGCGACCAAAGGACGCAAGACTTCCGTCATGTTTTCGATAGCGCCGTGGGTGTATATTTTTCCGATATCGGTGTTCAAATGTTTTAGAAGACGCTGTGCTTTCCCTAATGAATATCCAAAAAGAATGGAAGTCTTACCCTCTGCTTTGTTCTCTGCCCACCATTGGTTTATATTTTCGAAAACTTCTTTTTGGTGCGTCCATTTGAAAGCGGGCAATCCAAAGGTGCATTCGGTAATGAACGTATGGCATTTGATGGGTTCGTAGGGAGTGGAAATTCCATCGTCCTCGGACTTATAATCCCCGGTAAAGACCCAGACTTCTCCCTTATGCTCAACACGAATTTGTGAGGACCCGATGATGTGTCCCGCCGGATGCAGACTGAATTTGACATTGTTGATACTAAACGTTTCACCCCATTCCCGTCCAGAAACATTAATATCTCCCAAGCGATGCGAAACGATCGGTACGTTTCTGTGATGTGTGATATATTGTTTGTGTCCCCAGCGGCTATGATCGGCATGACCATGGGAAATAATGGCCTTATCGACCGGCTTCCAGGGGTCGAGGTACACCTTGGCCGCACTACAGTAAATACCTTTGTCGGTAAATTCAAGAAGAGGATTGTTCATAGCACGTGGAAGTTACGAATTCCGACCAAAAATAAATTGTAAAGAGGGAAATATTGACCTCTAAAAAAATTATATTTGCACCCGATAAAATATCAACATATGTCCGTTCGAGATCTTTACAGTAGCGATTCAGCAAACAACAACTTGGCACATTTTGGAAGTCTTGCCAGTCTGGCTGCGGTTGATGGTCATATTGCTGAAGCTGAAATGTCGGTTTTAAAACAATTTGCTCATAAACTTCAAATAACCGATGAACAGTTCAAGGAGGTTATGAAGAAAGAGAACAAATACCCGATTGGCCATCAAGTCAGTTATGAAAAAAGGTTAGAACGTTTTTTCGACTTGATGAATATAGTTTTTGCTGATAATGAGGTGAGTGACAATGAAATGGTACTGCTAAAACGCTATGCCATCGGACTTGGGTTTCCAAACGACAAGGCTGACAAACTCATCGAAAAGTCCGTTGCCATATTTACCGGAAAAATAGATTTTGAGGATTTCATGTACCTGATAAAACGTTAACTGGGGCTACAATAGCTAGAAATATTAAAAAAGGAGGCAATTGCCTCCTTTTTTAATGGTATTTGTTCAAAAATTCTTGAAGTTTCTCGACCATTTTTCGACTCCCGCAGAAAAAAGGGACACGTTGGTGCAATTCCGTGGGTTGTATGTCCATTATTCTGTTTTTTCCTCCAATGGCCAGGCCATTAGCCTGTTCCGCTAAAAACGCCATTGGGTTACATTCATAAAGTAAGCGTAGTTTACCTTCTTCCGTAATACTGCTCTTCGGATACATATAGATTCCTCCTTTGATCATGTTACGATGAAAATCAGATACTAGAGAACCAATATATCTTGAGGTGTAGGGCCGGTCATCTTCTTCCTGTTGACAATATTTGATGTAGTCTTTTACGCCTTGATGAAAGTGGATGTAATTTCCTTCGTTTACTGAATAAATTTTTCCCGTTTCGGGGAATTGCATATCCGGATGCGATAAATAGAACGTTCCGATCGCTGGATTTAGCGTGAAACCGTTTACACCGTCTCCGGTGGTATATACCAACATCGTCGAGGTGCCGTAGACCACATAACCCGCAGCGACCTGTTCTTTGCCCGGTTGTAGAAAATCTTCTAAAGTTACAGGAGTACCTACAGGTGTTATTCTTCTATATATTGAAAAAATAGTACCGACCGATACGTTTACATCAACATTTGAAGAACCATCTAAGGGGTCGATGAGCACCACATACTTGTTTTGGTGATTTTCATCATTGCTGTTAATGCTGATAAAATCATCTTCTTCTTCTGAGGCTATTCCACAAACGATTTCTCGGTTCGTAAGGGTGTTAATGAATTTTTCGTTGGCAAACACATCCAATTTTTGCTGGTCCTCACCTTGAATATTCGTATCTCCGGCCTTTCCTAAAATATCTACAAGTCCTGCTTTGTTGACCTCATGGTTGACGACTTTTGCCGCCAAACGAATCGCATTTATCAATTTAGAAAGTTCTCCCGAAGAATATTGAAAAGAATTTTGATTTTCAATAATGAACTCTCCTAGCGTTTGATTTTTCTTGGTCATTACAACTTGGGTTTGTGTTTTGACCACAAATATCCAATATTTTGTGATGCCATGCCATTTTCTTTTAATGTTCTCTTTTTAAATTTATAACTTTGTGTTTTATTTGTAACAATTATGAATTATACCATTCGCAACGCACAGGCCGAAGATATGCCCCAGGTGCTAGGGTTGATACAGGAATTGGCTTCTTTTGAAAAAGAGGAGGATGCCGTTGAGGTCTCGGCACAGGATTTAATCAAAGACGGATTCGGAAACCACAAATTGTTTCATTGTTTTGTGGCCGAATCGGATGATGAAATTGTGGGAATGGCTCTAGTCTACCCTAGATATTCCACTTGGAAAGGTCCTATAATCCATCTAGAGGATTTGATCGTTACTGAAAAGATGCGGGGTAGCGGACTTGGTACCGCGTTGTTGAACGAGGTGGTAAAATATGGTAATCAGTTGGGTGTAAAACGCATTAATTGGGAAGTCATTGATTGGAACGACCCGGCAATCGCGTTTTATGAAAGTAAAGGGGCCAAGGTTATGCGCGATTGGGACGTGGTTCAGCTTGATGAAAAAGGAATCAAGAATTATTTGAACAATATTCAGAGTTGACATTTCCAACTTTTGTGAATAAAGATAAAAACTATATAATTCATGCGAATATTTAAATTCGGCGGCGCATCGGTCAAAGATGCTTCAGGAGTACGGAATCTAGTGAAGGTGTTGGACGAAGTTGGTTATAAAGACACTTTATTGATTGTCTCTGCAATGGGCAAGACCACGAATGCTATGGAGATTGTCGTGAATGCCTATTTTAAAGATAAACCAAATATACCTGGTGCTATTCTAGAAGTGATACAATATCACGATGCTATTTTGTTGGATTTGTTTACTGATGACAAGCACCCCATTTTCCAAAAAGTCAAAGCACTATTCGACGAGGTAAAGGGTTTTTTGGCATGGAACAAGTCTCCTAAATATAATTTCGTTTACGATCAGGTTGTCGGGTACGGTGAATTGGTCGCCACCACCATTGTGAGCGAATACCTCAATGAAAATGGGATACGGAATACTTGGCTCGATGTCAGAAATCTTATTAAGACTGACAATAGTTATCGCGATACCACGGTGAACTGGGAAAAGACCCAAAAAAATGTCACAGAGCTTGTCGATTCGAAAAAACTGAACATTACCCAAGGCTTCCTGGGTAGCGATGACAATAACTTCACCACGACTTTAGGTCGAGAAGGTTCGGACTACACGGCCGCCATTCTGGCTTACTGCCTTAATGCTAATTCAGTAACCATTTGGAAAGATGTCCCCGGAGTTTTAAATGCTGATCCGAGGTACTTCAAGGAGACCCAACTGCTGAACAAAATATCGTATCTAGAGGCCATTGAACTTGCCTTTTATGGAGCATCTGTTATCCATCCGAAAACACTGCAGCCCTTACAGCAAAAAGAGATTCCTTTGCACGTAAAATCTTTCATTAATCCCAAAGACCCTGGCACAACTGTCGGTAAGGGTATCGGTATCGAACCTGAAGTACCCTGCTTTATTGTAAAGAAGAACCAAGTGCTGATGAAGTTATCGTCACTAGATTTTTCGTTCATTGTTGAAGATAGCATCAGCGAACTTTTTAAAATGCTTCATGACCATAAAATGAAGGTGGATCTGATACAGAATTCGGCCATTAGTTTTTCGGTCTGTGTCGATAATAGATTTGGAAGGTTAGATGAGTTGTTGAGCCTTTTGAAAAGTAGGTTTAAAGTAGTGCATCATGAGGGCGTATCGTTATATACCGTTCGTCATTTTAATGAAAAGGCCATAGAATCGCTTCTTAACGGTCATGATATTCTACTTGAACAGAGGGGTAAGGAGACTTTGCAACTAGTGGTCAAATAAAGCCGATAAGCAAATGTTAAAATGACCTTCGGCTCTAGCGTTTTTCCTATCTTAGCCCACATCTAATCAAACGACGTATATGGGTTTAGTGACCGCAAAAGAGGTGGCCAAGGCTATCAATCTTGATAAGTATGGCTTCTTGGGCACCTTCATGTCATGGGTGCTGATGAAGGTCACTAGAATTTCAAGTATCAATTCTTTTTATGACGGAAGCAAGCATTTAGAAAAATTGGAATTCCTAGATGCGATTTTAAAACATTACGAAATCGATTTTGAAATTCCGGAAGACGATTTTAAACGCTTGCCGAAAGAAGGTCCATTTATCACAATTTCAAATCATCCCTTGGGAGGAATCGATGGAGTATTGTTATTGAAATTGCTCGTATCTCAGCGCTCTGATTTCAAAATCATCGCCAATTTTCTGTTACATCGCATAGAGCCCATGGCACCCTATATAATGCCTGTGAATCCGTTTGAAGACCGGAAAGATGTAAAAAGTAGTCTGGCCGGCTTCAAGAATGCCATGTTGCATCTGCGTGAAGGGCATCCCTTAGGTATTTTCCCTGCCGGGGAAGTTTCTACCTATAAAGACGGAAAATTAATAGTCGATAAACCTTGGGAGGAAGCCGCACTGAAGTTGATCCGGAAGGCAGAAGTACCTGTGGTACCTATTTATTTTCATGCCAGAAACAGCAAGTTTTTCTATTGGCTTTCAAAAATGAACGACATTTTTAGAACGGCCAAATTACCCTCTGAAGTATATTCGCAAAAAAACCGACCTATAAAAGTTAGGATCGGACAGCCCATTTCGGTCGCGGCACAAAAAGAAGAGGAAACCTTGGAAGCGTTCACCGAACTTTTACGCAAAAAAACCTACATACTGGCCAATGCCTATGAAAAAGAACGCCTAATAGACCAAATTCCTACTACCCTGAAAATCCCGAAAACTCCCAGAAAAATTGCCATGGCCGTTCGTACCGAGGTCATTCAGGGAGAAATCGAAAAACTTCGTGAAAAAGACTGTCGTTTGTTGCAAAGTAAGAATTACGAAGTCTTTTTGGCACAGGCGCATGATATGCCCTTTATTTTAAAGGAAATTGGGCGACAGCGCGAGGTTACTTTCCGGGCAATAGGCGAGGGCACTAACAATTCTATAGATCTGGATATTTTCGATGAGTATTATCATCACCTGTTTCTATGGGACGATGAGGAAAAGACTATTGTAGGCGCTTATCGTATGGGTATGGGATCCGAGATTTTTGCTAAATTCGGAATCGATGGATTCTATTTACAAGACCTCTTTCGGTTCGAGCCCGAACTTTTCCCCATGATGGAAAAATCCATTGAAATGGGTAGGGCCTATATCGTCAAAGAGTACCAACAAAAACCAATGCCACTATTTTTGTTATGGAAGGGCATCGTACATACCACCCTAAGGCACCCTGAGCATAAATACTTGATAGGTGGGGTGAGTATCAGCAACCAGTTTTCGAACTTTTCTAAATCGTTGATGATCGAGTTTATGAAATCGAACTATTGGGATCCCTATGTGGCGCAATATGTAAGACCGAAAAAAGAATTCAAGGTAAAACTTAACGATGCCGATAAGGAATTTGTATTCGACGAGACCGAGGCAGACCTCAATAAGTTCGATCGTTTGATCAATGAAGTAGAACCAGGCGACCTTCGATTACCCGTTCTCATTAAAAAGTATATCAAACAAAATGCGAAAGTGGTCGCTTTTAACGTGGATCCGTTATTCAACAATGCCGTCGATGGTTTGATGTACATAAAGATTGCCGATTTGCCCGAAAGTACTGTAAAACCTGTTATGGAGGAGTTTCAGGCAGAGCTTGAGCGTAAGTTTATGGAGGCCCAGGATAATGGTAGTGCTTAAGAAAGTTCTCTCTCAACGAAGTCTTCGCAAAAATCCCTAATATCGTTTCTAGCCTTTTCAAAGGCCGCATGCTTTTCTTCTTCGCTTCCCGATACTTTAGATGGGTCAAAGAAATTGTGATGAATCCGTTTAGCATTCTTTGAAGGGATGAACGGACAATTTTTTTTGGCGTGATCGCAAACGGTGATGATATAGTCCCAATCAATACCTTCGTATTCATCAACATGGTTCGAAGTGTGAGATATTATATCGATACCATCTTCGGCCATGATGGAGACTGCACCAGGGTTAAGACCATGGGTCTCTATGCCCGCACTATAGATTTTAGCGCTACCCTTGGCTAATCGTTCCAAATAACCATGGGCCATTTGACTTCGGCACGAGTTTCCGGTACAGAGTACGAGTATGTTTTTCATGTATTTTGGTTAAGGGTTAAGGGTTAAGGGGGTTCTCTAAATGCCCACTACTTTACTTCGTCTTTCAAAAAGCACGTTGTCTTTCCAAATACCATCTAGTTCACCGACGCGCTCCCGCTTTCCGATACATCGAAAACCGACCTGTTCATGAAGTCTGATGCTTCCCATGTTTTCTGGGAAAATCCCTGATTGTAAGGTCCATATTCCGTCTTTTTCGCTCTCGGCTATCAAGGTTTCCATTAATATTTTACCTACTCCCATTCCACGACTGTTTTGTCCAACGTACACGCTGACCTCTGCAACACCTCCATAGACACATCTGCTAGATACCGGCGAAAGTGCTGCCCAACCTAATATGTAGTCTTCATTTACGGCTACCAGTCTACAGGTTTTCATATGGGCCGAATCCCAAGATTCATAGGTGGGAACATTTTTTTCAAAGGTGGCAAAACCTGTTGCAATACCTTCTTTATAGATTTGTGAAACAGAGGTCCAATCTTCTGCTTGCATAGGTCGTATTGTAATGTTCACAGTTTCACTCATTCTAGCAACAAGTTATTTTTGTTCGATATGAATTCCAAATTGCACGTGGCTTTTTGAGCATCAAGATAAAATGCAATAGGGCCAATATAATTGCACCAGGAATAACATTTATACTGACGAACGTGAATATTTCGTGGGCCGCTGAAGGTGGAGTGTTATGGACAAAAACGATACTAGACCCTATGATCTCTAATTTCAAAGCAAGCACAAGAACTATTGCGGAAAAGTGGAAGGCATTTGAAAAAAGATGAATGATATATTCCCATCTAGGTAGCCCACCCATGAAACTTCGGCTATCTTTTTCGGAATAAGCATCTATGCCCAGTACAATTAAGTCCAAACCTACTAGCCCTAGTCCAATTAAAAACCCAACAAGACTGGTTTCGTTGATAAACAGGAACCATACGATCATGGGAAACAAAATCGCCCGAACCGTATGTGTTTTGTGCTCAAAAATGCTTTCATCTCTATTAAAAAGTCCGAACTTGAAAATATGGAGGTAAAGACCATCATACGTCGCCAAGACCATAAAAAGTAACAGACACAACGTGGCTAAATAGAACAATATTTCCATAATTGGTTTGGTTTATGAACAGCATCCACCTTCAGGTGAACAACCAGCTTCCTCATTTATATTTGCTTCAACGGGTACACCACAGGTTTCTTTAGCCTTGCAGTCTGTTTTTTCGACTCCGAGTCTCAATAGTAATCTTTCTTCATGAACCTCAAAGTCGTTTACGAACAATTGCGCCGTGTGAAAATCGGGATTGCTATATTCGAACTTAACTTCTACCCCTTTTTCCATTGGTCTTAGTTTGTCTACTTTGTTCAAAATGCCGAATGCTTTGAAAGCGGACATATATTCACGCTTATCCTTCTCTTCAGGACTTTCCCATAATTGTATGATGGTCTCTTTCCAAATATCGGTTCTCGCACCACAATCGACCGAATCAATGGTCACGTTTTTAACTTCGGTAATATGATAATTTGCCCCCACAGTTTGTCCGTTTCGATACTCGAAAATGAGACTTTTATTGGGATGGTTTTTTAATAAGGATAGAAATTCTTGTGTTTGCATGATTCAATTATTTAGCAACAGTTAAATTTTGTTTTGTTAAAAAAGGCGTTTAATAATTCTTGTATCTCCTTCCATTTGCCAAGGTTGATACAATAGCAAATTTTCTTGCCCTCGATCTCACCTTCAATGAGGTCAATACTTTTCAATTCTTTTAAATGTTGGGATATGGTAGGCTGTGCAAGCCCGATTTCTTCGACGATGTCATTACATATACAAGATGGCTGCGTACTGACATACTGTAAAATAGCAATACGGGCCGGATGAGCCAATACCTTAAAAATCGTGGCCAGCTGGTTTTGTTTCGAATTGAATATCTGTGTTTTGGTAATTCCCATCACATATTTATATATTGCAATATTACGATAATAAAAATATATAAAAAAGCTGAATCGTTGAAAATTCAGCTTCTTGATTTTTAAAACCAAGGTTTTCTACCTACTTGATAAGTGTTGTAGAACTCCGCATCTGATTTTGTCAGATATATGATACCCTCGATTAGACCGATAAGCCCTGGAATCCAGACAAAAAGTAATCCTAAGCCAAAAAAGCACATCAATACATATGAAGCTACGGTAATCCCTAGTAATATGAATCCTTCTTTTTGGTAACCCAAAATAAACTTGTGAACTCCTAACGCTCCCAATACTATGGCCAATATACCGGCCAAAATCTTTTTATTTTCTCCACCGGCCCCACCAAAGGCTTCTTTGGCACTTTCTGTAAACTCATTGGCGGTTTTCTTGGCTTCGTCGGCAAATTCACTTGCCTTTTCTTTGGCATCTTCGGCGAATTCTTTCGTCTTTTCCTTGGCACTGTCAAAAGCGTCTTCTGCTTTATCACCAAAATCTTTGGCTTCTTCTTTGCCTTTGTCAAAGGTGTCTTCGGCCTTATCGCCTAAATTTTCAGCTTTTTTTTTGGCATTGTCCATAGCGTCTTCGGCCATGTCGTCTAAATCTTTAGTATCATCTGACATTTCTATTGTTTTTGGTGGTTAATACAAGTATTAAATGTAACAAATATTTAGATATCAAAGAAAAGCTTTATCGATGGGTTCCCAAAGTTCCAATTTGTTGCCTTCCGGATCTAGTATCCATCCGAATTTGCCATATTCGAATTCTTCGATTTCGCCCACTATGGTTACCCCTTCCTCTTTTAAAACGTCCAGCAGCTCGACCAAATTTTCTACACGAAAATTCATCATGAACTGTTTTTCGCTAGGCTTGAAGTATGTCGTGTCATCGCTCATGGGGCTCCATTGTGTGGAGCAGTCCCTACCTTCTTTGTCTTTCCACCAGAATGTCCAGCCATAATTGTCGGTCGGGATTCCCAATCTTTCTTTGTACCATTTTTTTATTCCGTCAGGATCTTCACATTTAAAGAAGAAACCTCCGAGGCCTGTTACTCTTTTTTTCATACATAAGATTTATTGTCATTCCCACGAAGGCATGAATCTGTTAAAGTATTTTATTGGCACCGCCAAAGGGTTTAATACCACGGCTTGTCTCGAAATTGAAAGTTCGTTTCCTTCGAATGCCTTGCGGGCTTGCCCCAAGGTAGTTTATTGGATGGAAACTTGGTAGCCTATTTTGCTTTTACATTCTTTTCATAAAGTGCTATCCAATCCTCAACGGTCATTTTCCTACAGAGTTCTGCTATAAGTTCATAAGGAATGGTTTTCATGTTCTTTAACCGAATGCAACTTTTGCCGATGTCCAACTTTGTTTTTACGTATTTTGGATATTCCCCAACAAACCAGTCATATAGTTTTTGGTCTGCGTAAATTCCGGAGTGATAAAGTGCTATGAAGTTCTTTTGGGAAGCCAGATTGATAAAAGGCAACGGTAATTTTGGGTCGCAATGGTATCCATCAGCGTAGGTCGAATGTGGTACTACCCACCCTAGCATACCATAGCTCATCTGTTCTTTAAAACCTTCTGGAATATTTTTGTTGATGATGCCCCTTATTTTTGAAACCACTGGCTTTCTTTCTTCGGGAAGTTGTTCGATATATTCTTTTGGAGAAGCCGCTTTGTATTGCATAACTATTTCGTTTTACGTTGAAGAATCAATGCCGAAAGCAATGAAATTATAAAACCTATAACAAAAACCATCATCGACATAATGAAAAAATGCGTAATCGGATTCGAGAACATCTCTTTTTCCGATTCGAGTTCCGTTTTTCGAATTTCAAATTCCTCGGCCGGTAATGACCTGGCCTGGTCGAACATTCTGTCGTAGTAATCCGTCATGAACTCAGGGTTTATGAATTTCACGTAAATGACATCCAATATGCCGAAAGCTATGGAGGCCATTAGGCTAATAAGAACACCTATCAATAGGGCCTTTCCGAAACCAACGATACCATTGTTCTCTTTATCGCGAAAGTGTTTTATACCAAAGAAGACAAAGAGCAATGAAACGACCATTGATGAATAGCCGATAATCTCACCCATTCCGTCATCCGTGACTCCAATAAGGGCCCAAATTAGAAAAGATAGAAGACAGATGGTTATCGTGCTATAAAGCCCGAAGCGTATGATGGTCCGTTTCATATTATATAATTTAGACGATTGGGCACAAATATAATTTTGCGTACAAAAAAGAGCCTCATACTAAAGTACCAAATCGGCGGCGTCATAGAAGATTTACTTAAATGAGCTGCATTTCTTTGGCTTTTTGAACGGCCTGTGTCCTGCGCTTGGCATTCAATTTAATGAACAAATTCGAAACGTGTGTCTTTATCGTACTTTCGGAAAGAAACAATCGTTCTCCGATTTCTTTATTGGAAAGGCCTAAAACAATGCCTTTCAAAACTTCAAATTCCCTTTTACTGAGTTCTGATTCTTTTAATTTCTTGGTAACCAAAGGTGGCCTTTCAGTTTCAGTTTTCTGCAGACCGTTCTTGTTGAGGTATAGCCCTATAAAGAAAAAGATTATGGCGATTATAGCTATAATCGGTTCAAAGGAAGCATCGCCATAAGCATAGGCGTAGGTACTTAGTTTGAAAAGCCCAAGTAGGGCAATGATCAGGGTCGTAAAAATGAACAGGGTACGCTTCACAGCATAAATTTAGTAAAATCTAGCCTTTATTTTATCAACAATGACCTGGGCCAATTTGATTTTACTTTCGATTGTCCACCCAGCCACATGAGGAGTGAGCAGAACGTTTTCAGCTTCTATCAGATATTTGAAAGCATCGGGAAGTTCGTTATCCTCAATCATGTGTTCAAAAGATGATTTTTCATATTCCAATACATCTAAACCCGCTCCAAGGATTTTGCCCGATTTCAATGCGGTAACTAAATCTTCGGTGACGACACACTTACCTCTTGCCGTGTTCAACAACCAAATGGCGTTGTGGAATTTATCAATGAATTCGGTGTCAATCATCCCTAAAGTCGTGGCGGCTTGTGGAACATGAAGGCTTAACACATCGGTTTTCTGATGGAGTTCCATAATACCGACTTGACGTGCATTTTCATCTTCGATACCTCCCTTAATGTCATAAAAAATGACCTCATCTATATCAAAGCCCCGAAGTTTTTTGGCAAAAGCCTTTCCCATATTGCCATAACCGATAATACCTACCGTCTTTCCTTCGAGTTCTAAACCTCGATTGCCCTCGCGATCCCATTTTCCAGAGCGTATTTCTCGATCAGCTTTGTTTAGTTTATTGAACAAAGAGAGCAACATTCCCAAGGTGTGTTCTCCTACGGCATTACGATTACCTTCGGGTGCGGCGGCCAGAAAAATCCCTTGTGATCTTGCTTGATCGATATCTATATTTTCCAATCCTGCGCCAACACGGCCAATGAACTTAAGGTTTGTCGCTTTTTCTAGAAAAGGTAGGTCAATGGAAAAACGACTGCGGATTATTAGTCCGTCATATTCATGGATTTTCTTTTCAATTTCTTCTTTTGAGGAAGTGTAATCCTCATGGTTTTCAAAACCAAGGAATGCGAATTGCTCAATGATCAATGGATGATTTGTATCAACATGGAGTACCTTCATATTTAAATCTTCGGATAATGGGATTGGGTCATTTTATGTTTGACATCGCCCGTATGTGCGGTATTTTGTTTCTCAAAAAGTAAAAGATGCACTTCTTCGCCATTCTTTGTCATCGGATTATGCTCGACTCCTTTCGGAACAACAATAATTTCACCTTCTTTGACAACCTCGGTTCGGTCACGGAACTGCATGTACAATGTGCCTTTCAAAACTTGAAAAAGTTCATCTTCGTTTTCATGGGCATGCCAAACGAAATCCCCTTGTATTTTGGCCAAGATGACCTGCATGTTATCAACGGTCGCTATTTGATGCGGATGCCATTGTTTACTGAAGAGGGTATGTTTCTCTTTTAAATTGATGGGTTTCATAATCTTAATATTATTCTTTGTTGATTTCCGGTTGATTCTTCACTGTAAATTCGAAAATATCGTTTCTCGCATAATGCCCAATGACATCAAAGTCAAGTTTACTTTGATTGATTTCATTTAGGTCAAGTTCAGCAACCAGAACTCCTGATTCGTTCGATAGAGGTCCCGCCAGTATTTTCCCCATGGGGGATATGATAACACTTCCACCAGGACAAATATCTTCTTGTTCATCTTCTAACAAGTGTCGATATTTTTCAGGATACATCGATTTCGTAAAATACTGGTTGCAACCGAGTACGAAACATCTTCCCTCTAATGCGATATGTCTCATGGTGGCCAACCAAGTTTCCCTAGAATCGGCTGTTGGGGCAATATAGATTTCTACTCCTTTTTGAAACATTGCCATGCGCGCGAAGGGCATATAATTTTCCCAACAGATGAGTCCGCCCAGTCTTCCGATTTTGGTTTGAAAGGTTGTGAGCGACTCTCCAGAAGCTTCCGCCCATATTACCCGTTCCGTTCCGGTGGGTTTTATTTTTCTATGAATGCCCAACAATCCCTTTTCCGGAGATATATAGAACATGGAACAATAGAGACTTCCATTGTCAGCTAATTTTTCAGTGGCACCGATGACCAAATAAACTCCTGTCGATTTAGATAGTTTTTCCAAAAATTTCAGGTCATCACTTTCAACATCGATGCTATTCTCATGGTATTTTTGATATAACTTTCTACCTTCATCGGTTCGGCTGCCTACCTTGGCACCGAAAGAAAATCCGCGAGGGTAGCCGGGAATAAACGACTCGGGAAAAACTAATAATTCACAACCTTCCTTGGCGTATTTCAAGGTCAGGTTTTCAATTTTTTCCAAAGTCTTCTTTTTGTCAAAAAAAACAGGACTATCTTGAACTACACCGACTTTTACTTTCATTGATCATACTGTTTGAATCGAGAATGGCTAGCATGGTATTTATCCAAGATAGCGCAATTTTGCAAAAGAAATCGTTTCTATATCCCCAAGACGATTTTGGCGATCCAAAAATAGATCAGGATTCCAAAGATATCATTGCTGGTAGTAATGAACGGCCCGGTAGCAATAGCAGGGTCAATACCCTTTTTGTGCAGAAAAAGTGGAATAAAAGTACCAATGATTCCTGCAACGATGATAACAACGACCAATGAGATCGAGATGGCCAATGCAGTTGGAAAATTACCTTTCCACGCCCAAGTAAATAATAAGAGTACGGCGGCCAAAATCAACCCATTAAGGGTTGCCAAGAGCATCTCTTTGATCAATCGTTTTTCAATACTTCCCTTTAAATCATCATTGGCGAGACCTTGCACGATAATGGCACTTGACTGAACCCCTACATTTCCGGCCATTGCCGCGATCAACGGTGTAAAATAGAAGAGAATGGCGTGTTTGCTGATCATTTCTTCAAAGCCGCCCATAATTGCCGCTGCTCCGACACCCCCGACCAGACCTAAAAAGAGCCAAGGCAATCGTGCACGGGTTAGGTCCCAGATACTATCATCTGCCTCTACGTCTTGTGAGATACCCGCCGCCATCTGATAATCTTTTTCGGCCTCTTCCCGAATAACGTCAACGATATCATCGATTGTGATACGGCCGACCAATCTTCCTATCTCATCAACAACGGGAATGGCCTCCAAATCATATTTACTCATGATCTTGGCGACTTCCTCAGGCTTTTCATTAACGTTTACAGAATCCACTTTAGGAATATAGATTTCGCTAATATGGGTCTTCGTAGAAGTGGTCAGTAAATCTTTCAACGATAATCTGCCCTTTAATTTATCTTCGTCATCGACTACATAAATGGAATGTACCCGGGTCACGTTCTCGGCTTGGGCCCTCATCTCTTTCACGCATTTTAAAACGTCCCAATTCTCCCTTACCTTGACCAATTCTTTTGCCATAAGGCCTCCGGCCGAATTTTCATCGTAACGAAGTAAGTCTACAATGTCTTTGGCATGCGCCCTATCCTCAATTTCGGAGATGACCTCTTGTACGATTTCTTGGGGAAGTTCGGCGACAATATCGGCCGC
Organism: uncultured Maribacter sp.; assembly: GCA_964351985.1. Classification (GTDB taxonomy): domain Bacteria; phylum Bacteroidota; class Bacteroidia; order Flavobacteriales; family Flavobacteriaceae; genus Meishania. The sequence continues at coordinate 123,358 of CAYGPR010000004.1, forward strand.
GTCATCGGTATCCAATTCAGCCAGCTCTTCTGCGATTTCTTTTGAAGAAAGATTCGCTAAAATTGCTTCCCGAACATCTTCGTCAAGTTCGGTCAGTACATCTGACGTCTTATCGCTATCCAGTAATTTAATAAGATATGTGGCCTTATCTTCGTTCAACTCATCGATGATCTCTGCGACATCGGCAAAATGTACCTCCTCCATAAGCGCAACCAATTTGATGTCGCTTCGGTTTTCGATCAGCTGTTCGATTTCAGCTAAAAGTTCATCTGTGAGTTTAAAGGGTGTCATCTGCTATCTTCTTCGTAAGAGCGATAAAATCGGCTACGGCCAATTGCTCTGGGCGAAGGTCAAAGATAGCATCTTCTTTGAGATTATCGGAAAGCTCCAATGTTTTTAAACTATTACGTAGGGTCTTACGGCGTTGGTTGAACGCAGTTTTTACCACCCGGAAAAATAGACTTTCATTACAATTCAGGGCAACCTCTTTTTTTCGTGTGAGACGCAGTACACCCGAATTAACTTTTGGGGGTGGGTCGAAAACCGTAGGAGGAACTGAGAATAAATACTCTGCCTCGTAAAATGCTTGTACCAGAACGGAAAGAATACCGTAGGTTTTATTGCCAGAGGATGAACAGATACGTTCGGCCACTTCTTTTTGGAACATTCCAGAAAATTCTGGAACTAGATAACGATATTCCAACATCTTGAAAACGATCTGGGTAGATATGTTGTACGGAAAATTACCCGTGATGGCGAATTGTTCCTCACCAAAAAGAGTGGGGAGGTCATAATTTAAAAAATCGGCCTCTATAACGCGTAACGAGTCAATTTTTTTTAGTATTTCAGGATGATCTAATGGAAAACTATGGTTGAGATAGGTAATCGATTCGGTGTCGAGATCCACGGCGACCAAATTCAAATCACGTAGTAAGAGATATTTTGTAAGTACGCCCGTACCAGGGCCGATTTCTATAACATTATGGTATCCTTTTAAAGAAAGGGTCTGTGCAATTTGTTGGGCAATACCCTCATCTTTTAAAAAATGCTGGCCCAGATATTTTTTTGCCTTTACGGGGCCTTTGCTATGACGCTGACCCTGATGTGATTTCCCGAACGGTTTTTTCTTTCTTTTGGACATTTACTCGATAATCGAGATTAAAAAAGAGGCTTGCCTCTAAATTAAAATGTTTACTTCTTTAAAATATTTCGCGGACTTGCCCCCGAGGTAGTTTACTTTTCTTGGGAATTTTTGGTTGTGCCGAGATAGACCCATGCTTTTTTACCGGATGCCAAGCGTACTTGTTTTCTAATATATTCTTGACCCTCGTAAAAATCTGCTGCCAAAAGTTCGTCTGGCGTTAAAACGTAACATATTCCGGCAACGGTGTCTTCCTCATTTTCTGTATGGGTGATAGTCGGATACGCATTTGCGATTTTTATTTCTGAAATTTTATGACCCCTTAAGATATCTTGTGCTCCTTCTAGCGTTCTAGAGAAATGAGCCATTTGTATCGTTTCGTCCTGCAGGGTTCCATAGGTAAAAAGGTATTGGGTGGCACTTCCCTTTTCATTCCGGTGCTCGCTGACAACCTCCATTTCGGTGCGAAAGGAAACAAATTTTCCGGCAAATCGTTTTTGAACATCTTGTCTTAATCTTGCCGCATCTTCTTTATAGTATTGGCTCAAAGTATCTTTGTCAATGGTAGTGAATTGCACCGAATAGGTAATACCACCCATTTCTTCTTCGACCAAGACCCTGCTCATCTTGGCATTCAAGAATTTCCCCGTCGCCAAGACATCTGAAATATGGGTTTCCTTCATCCATTTCACCCATTCGTCATGAACGGATTCTTCGATATTCGTGGTTACGTTGTAGATGTACATTCTTGTCTGTTCGAGCGCAGTCGAGAACTACCTGTTGTATAAATAGGTCTCGACTGCGCTCGACCTGCCAGGCGAATATGATTCAATTCACGGCATCTCCCCTTAGCATTCTAAACGTTTTCCGCGCCTGCGGAAAATAATAGCTATCCTGATAATTATAGATGATCTTTTCATAATGCTCCTTTGCTTTTTCAGGCTCGTTGAGCACTTTTCGATAAAGTTCGGCGAGGGCGAAGTGGGCATCGTCGGCCAAAATTCCGTTTCCGTAGAATTCGGTTATTTTTTGGTAATTGAACTTGGCGGCCTCGTAGTCTTTTGTAGCTTCCAAAAGTTCGCCCTGCTTTAAGAGTGCTTCATCCTCTATTTTTTCTCCTTTGTGTTCTTGAAGAATGGTTTCTAATTCGGCTATGGCTTCCTTCGTTTTGTTTTGATAGGCCAACAAATCGGCGCGTGCGTATTTTTTCAATGCGGTCCGCGTAGAATCTTCAAGAGAATTATCCGATATCAAAAGACTCAATTGCATCGCATCGTTCGCGATCAACTGTGAAGTCGACCCCCGAAGCACTTTGAGCTGTGTCAAGGCCCAATCAAAATCTCCTTTGTAGAAACTTGTCTGTGCTACTTTGTACCGGGCGTTTTGGCCCATAACATCATTTTTGAGCTTTTTTTGGATTTGGGAAAAATAGATGAGGGCCTCATTGAATTTTTTATCGAATACCAAAATATCGCCCAAGGCCAATTTTATATAGGCTATGCCGCGCTCGTTCAGGGGAAGTTCCAAACTTTTTTTGAGCATATCGATTGCCGGTTCGGGAGTATCTTTTCTAAAGGTCAAAAAGTTCGCATAGGCCACTTGAAGCTGTAACGTTTGACTTTTATAGCCGTGAATATTCGTGAGCTCTTCGTATCGTTTTTGAATGACGTCCAACTTTTTGTTATCTGCATCGAGCAGTTGAATATCGATAAGGTTCAGTTCGGCATCAAGTTGGGTCACTTCGTTGTTCGTATTGGCAATGATGTACTCATAGATTTCGGTTGCCGTCGGTATGGCATCATTTTCAAAAGCCATATCGGCCAACCCTTCTAGACGCTGCACGGAACTGGCATCGGTTCGTTTGTAAATGGCCTTTTCTTGCCGAAATGCACTATCGTACTGTTGTTGCTGTACAAATAGCCAGCTCAAAAGTTCGTTCCATAAGATATTAGGATTCTTTTGGGCGTTTTGAAGCAGTATGCGCTTTAGTTTTATGTTGTTCTCGTTTTCGGGATCGCTTGAAATAAAATCGTCGATACCTCGAAGAATATTTGATTTTGATGCTTTGCCCTCACCAATTAAGGTAAGATAGGCTTCGTACATTTTTTCTATATCTCCTTGTTCGCCGTAGATGCGGGCCTTTTGATAATTGTAGTCCAGTTGCGGATTGAGTTCCATGGCCCTTGAATACGCTTTCAGCGCATAATCGAGCAGGGCGTATTGTTGGAATTTGAACCCGAGGCCGTAACCGAAATTAGGATTTTCGTCGATCTTCAAAATCGCCCTATCGTAATACGTAGTGGCCTTTACAGGTTCGTCTTGTAGCGTATAATTGTAGCCCAGTTCCACAAAAAGGGTAGGGTATGGATTGCCTTCATCGACTTTCTTTAGAAGGAAATCCTCAGCATCGGTATAACGTTCCAGTTGTTGGTAACAGGCAACCAACCCTTCGGCATAATCGGTTCTGCGGGGGTCCCTATCGACCAGTTTTTCATAGAAGACGACCGCTTTTTCGAAATCGCCATCGGCAAAGTATTGTTTTGCCAAGAAATCGTCTTGAGCAAAAGTGGAGGTTAGAAGTACGAGGTACGAAATTAAAAGTATTAGTTTTCGCATATATCAAAGATACGCAGATTGCCGAAAGATGGTGTTAAGGGCATCTTAATCAATCATCTCAAAACCGCAATAAGGAACCAGTACTTCTGGAATTCGAATTCCGTCAGCGGTCTGACAATTTTCTAAAATTCCTGCCAAAACCCTGGGCAGTGCTAAAGAACTTCCATTTAGTGTATGCGCCAATTGACTTTTGCCGTTTTCATCTTTATAGCGCAGCTTTAGACGATTCGCCTGATAGGTCTCGAAATTGGAGACCGAACTAATTTCTAGCCAACGGTCTTGTGCCGTACTGAAGACTTCAAAATCATAGGTCAGGGCAGATGTAAATCCGAGATCGCCACCGCAGAGTCGTAGTAGGCGATAGGGTAATTTTAGTTCACGAAGAATGTTTTTTACATGTTCAACCATGCCGTCCAAGGCTTTATATGAATTGTCGGGATGTTCTACCCGTACAATTTCAACCTTATCGAATTGATGAAGTCGATTGAGACCACGTACGTGGGCACCATAACTCCCTGCTTCCCTTCGAAAGCAAGGTGTGTACCCTGTAAGACAAATGGGAAAATCGCTTTCGTTCAATATGACGTCCCTAAAAATATTCGTCACTGGTACCTCGGCGGTAGGAATCAAATAGAGGTCATCTTCCCCAACGTGGTACATTTGGCCTTCCTTATCGGGCAATTGACCCGTGCCAAAACCTGAGGCGGCATTGACCAAATGCGGTACCTGTATTTCGGTGTAGCCCGCTTCGGTATTCTTGTCAAGAAAATAAGAAATTAGGGCTCGCTGCAAACGCGCTCCTTTACCTTTATACACAGGAAACCCTGCACCGGTTATTTTTACGCCAAGTTCGAAATCGATGATATCGTATTTTTTTGCCAGTTCCCAATGGGGAAGGGCATCGGTGTTCAAAATGGGAATCTCTCCCTCTTTAAAGACTTCTAAGTTATCTTCCTCAGAACTTCCTGCGGGAACCGAAACGTGGGGAACATTCGGAATTTGGTATAACACATTTTGAAGTTCTTCGGCCGCACTGTTCAGAACCTCGCCCAAATGTTTCGATTCTTCCTTCAAGGCTCCCGTCTTTTCTTTGAGTACATTGGCTTCTTCAGCTTTGCCGCTTTTAAAAAGTTCACCGATCTCTTTCGAGAGTTTGTTGCTTTCGGCCAGAATATTGTCAAGTTGTGTCTGGGTTGCACGACGTTTTTCATCCAACTGAATAACACTTTCAATCAAGGGAGCGGCATCGATGTTCCTTTTTTTGAGCGCGGTAATGACTCCATTCTTGGTATCTCGAATTGCCTGTAGTTGCAACATTCTTGTATTGTTTTATTGAACAAATTTAAGGTAATCCGATGATTTCGGAACTAAAACGTTCTTTAAAAACTTAGAGATGACTTTTGTCTTTAAGTTGAGATGGCAAAATCCATTCGTGGTGGGTAAAATGTTGCCATGGGGTGTTGGCCAAATCAATTTCAGGATTGATGAAAGTGCGCAAAGGCCTACCGTTAACGCTTATTTTCGAGTTCACGAATACGGAAACATCCTGCCCTTTTATAGTATATTCCTTTTTTAAACGTTGTGCGAATTGCCAAATAAAGTCTGGATAGGCCGCTATTCTTCTTTTTTGTTTTTTGGTGAGATAGTCATCAAGGTCAACAATTTTTGAAACGCCTGTCTTAATGTCCAAAACAGTAAAATCAATATTCCCGGCACGGCTTCGCAGCATCATGCGCCAGCTGAGGCGATGTCCCTCTTCCGTCCACAAAACTTCGTCTTTTAAAAAATGTTGCCGAAGCGGCAAGGCGAATTGAATCAGAAAATAAACTCCACCTAACCCCAGTATGACATTTTTGTAAGATGGAACTTGAATTTCACCACCCGCGTAGGGTTCTTTTTTCTTGAAGAATATCTTCCTGATAACTTCAGGCTCGAAAAAGAACACCGTGAAGGCCAATGACAAATAGGGGAATATTCCGATTTGAAAAACTATCGAATTGAAAAGATGGAAAAAAATGGAAATGACAAAAGCGACCTTACGGGTCGGTTTCCATAATAATGCCGGAATAATTAGAAAATCGAATAAAATTCCAAAGATACCAACGACTTTATGAACCCATGCCTCTTGCAGCAAAACACCGATAATAGGGTAATCTGCCTTATCGAGCATTAATATCCTAACGATGCCGAAATCAAGCCAGTCACCATATAATTTGGCTATCGAGGCGTACGTGTAGACGATAAAAAGTTGCAAGACAACGGCCCATTTAACATAGCTATGCATATAATCGTGCCGCAATGCCGGATTTTGTCTTGTATCTAGGGAATAGCCTCGATTTGCGGGAAAAAAGCACATGAACAACGAAATCAATATCAATAGATAATAATGATTGTTGTACGATGATTTCTGCATCAGGTAAACGGCGGTCCATAATATCGTGAACGAGATAATACTGAACCTGTATTTGTATCCGAGGGCGATACAGACCCCTAAGGTACCCATAATGAAAAAATAGAAGTACATGCCATTTCCAGGAAGCGGCTGTAACCATTCAAAACCGATAAAGGAGAATGTGAATTGCGGTTCTACCAAGGTTCTTCTGATCCAACCCGTTACGATGGCACCGTAGCATTCTAGGGCCACCAATATTCCGAAGAAAATCCTGAAAATCAATAAGGGTGAGTTATCGATTTTTGTAAAAAGAAAACGATTCAGCATCACCTCAAAATTAAATCGAACGAGGTTTGCTTATCGTTCAGTAATTGATTCTTCAGTGCGTCGATCGAATCGAATTTGACCTCGTCGCGAAGCCTATGCATGATATCTACCCGGATTTCCTCTTCGTAAAGGTCTTGGTCAAAATCGAAAAAATGGACTTCGATACTTTGCTCGGTGCCTTCGACGGTGGGGTTGAACCCAATATTCATCATGCCATGAACCGTCGATGGTCCAATTTTGCTTTTCACCACGTAGACCCCATTTTTGGGAATAAGTTTATAACTTTCTTTAATATGGATATTCGCCGTGGGGAAGCCTAGTTGTTTTCCCAGCCCCTTTCCTTTGATGACCTTACCTGTCAACATATAGTTATAGCCTAAATATTTGTTTGCGGTTTCTATGGCTCCTTCGCCTAGGGCCTTTCTTATTTTGGTGGAACTTACCGAGACATCATCCACTTCCTGCGCCGTTATTTCTTCGACCTGAAAATCAAAGGTGCTTCCGAAGGCTCTTAAATCAGTAATATTGGCATTTCTGTTTCGACCAAATCGATGGTCGTAGCCAATAATTATTTTCTTCATTTTCAAGGTATTGACCAAATTGTCGCGTACAAATTCCGTGGCGGTCAATCGTGAAAAGTCTTTGGTAAAAGGATGGATGATAAGATAGTCCAATCCCAATTGCTTCAGGATCTGTGATTTTTCATCAATGGTATTTAGCAATTTAATATCGGCATCTTTTTGCAGTACCATTCTTGGATGGGGAAAGAACGTGAGCACGGTCGATTTCAAATGCAGTTCTTGAGCCGACCGAATTACGCGTTGCAAAATTTTACGGTGGCCCACATGAACTCCATCAAAGGTTCCAATGGTAAGGACCGTAGGGTGTTCTTCATCGAATTTAGATATACTTTGAACTGTTAGCACTTAAGCGGGATAATAAAAAAGAGTTATATTTGATTTTGGCTAAAAACCCCTTGATGGCTACTAAATTACGTCTTGTTTTTTCAATTACCATAGCATTTCTATCCTTTTACGGTCACGAACAAAATAGCTATTGGAAACAAGAATCTTCACAAAATAAAGTTCAAAAGGGGTTTACGGAACGTTTTGATATTCAAAAAGGAACGGTTTTCACCTTTGACGAGGCCATCTTTAAAAAAGAACTGACCATTGTTTCAAAAGCTAGTAGGAGTTCAAAGGTTCTATATTTTCCAAATGTTGAGGGTCAACTAATTCCCTTTACGGTTTCGGAATCTCCCGTGATGTCCCCTGAATTAGCTGCAAAATTCCCGGAAATAAAATCTTTTGTAGGTTACGGACTTAACGATAAGGGCGTGAAAATTCGATTTAGTGTATCCCATAAAGGCGTACAGAGTATGATAATCGATTCACGTGCGAAGGGCACGGTATTCATGCAAAAAGACGGGAAAGGGAAGTACGTGGTCTATAATAGAGATGGTCTTACCTCAAATACCGATTTCATTTGCGAGACAAAATCGTTTATGGAACAAAATATGGGTGTAAGTACGCAAAAACTACCCGAAAATAGAGTACTTCGAAAATTTCGGTTGGCCGTATCGGCTTCTGGAGAGTACACCAATTATCACGGTGGCACCAAGGCGGATGCCATGGCCGCTATCAATGCTACATTAACCCGTGTTAACGAAGTTTATGAAACCGATTTCGGGGTTTCGCTTGAACTCATTGCCAATAACGATGATGTGGTTTATACCAATGCGGCGAACGATCCCTATACCGGAAACTTGAATGCTCAGGTTCAAGACGCATTGGACACCACTATCGGGGCCGAAAATTATGATATCGGGCATTTGTTCCATAAAGACCAAAATGGAGGTAATGCTGGGTTTATCGGTTCGGTCTGTCGAAATAACAGAAAAGGGAGCGCGTATTCTTCAGGGGAAAATCCCGAAGGTGATTTGTTCGATATTGATTTTGTTTCACACGAGATGGGGCATCAATTTGGTGCCAATCATACGTGGTCTTTTGAACCTGAAGGCACAGAGGTACAAGTCGAGCCGGCCAGTGGCACGACAATTATGGGATATGCCGGAATTACCGGCAACAATAACGTAGCGCCTAATGGCGATGATTATTTCCATTATCTGACCATTGAACAAGTATCCGAGTATTTGACTACCGTCAGTTGTGGTGCAATAGTCGAAAATTTGTCTAATACCGGTCCTGAAGTGGTCGACGTTGGTGATTTTATTATCCCAAAATCTACGGCCTTTGTTCTTGAGGGGTCGGCTACCGATGCAGATGTCGATAATGTGTTGACTTATACCTGGGAGCAAATCGACAATGGTGTGGTAACCCGTGAGACTTTTGGGCCTACCAATTCGGCGGGAGCCAATTTTAGATCTTTAAAACCTTCAATCTCTCCGATTCGCTATTTTCCAAGATTGGCAAGGGTAATTCAAGGAAATTTGACACAGGTAAATCCACCGATAAATTCTGCTTGGGAGACGGTTTCAGATATAGAACGTGATTTGAACTTTGCTTTTACTGTGAGGGACAACGCCGAAGGTGGTGGGCAGGTAGCCTCCGATGAGGTAAAGGTATCGGTGGTCAATAGCGCTGGCCCCTTTAAAGTGACTTCTCAGGCTAATAGCGGTTCGTTCGCAGCGGGGTCGGTGCAAGAAATTGTTTGGGATGTAGCAAATACGGAAAAGGCTCCGGTGAATGCTGCCAATGTAGATATATTTCTTTCCGTAAACGGAGGTTTGACCTTTGTTGATACTTTGGCGCTGAATACGCCCAATGATGGAAGCCACAAAGTGGTTCTTCCTGGTAAACCTACCACTAGTGCACGAGTCATGGTAAAGGCAAGCGATAATATTTTTTATGCTGTCAATACATTGGATTTTACCATTCAAGCATCCGAAATCGTATTGAACTTTTCAGAACTCGAATATGGCGTATGTCAACCGGATAGTCTTGTGGTTCCTTTTTCCTATGAAACGTTTCTCGGCTTTAACGAAGAAGTTACGTTAAGCGCGGTTTTTCCACCACCCGGTTTGAATATTGCTTTTTCAACAACTACGGTGACAAACGATACCCTTGTCAACATTACCTTCTCGGGCACCGAGAATTTGGTGGAAGGCAATTATGCTGTTAGAATTTTGGCGAGCGGCACTACTATATCGCGTGAGGTAGAATTGAATCTGAGCATATTTGATACTGATTTTGAGGATATTGTATTGGTCTCTCCTGCCGACGGTTTAGTAGATTCATCCCTTAAAATAATGGTGGAATGGGAAGAGGTAGCCTCCGCAATTTCATACGATGTTGAGGTGGCCACAGATTTGGCTTTTACCAATATCGTTGATTCGGCCAATTTAATTGCGAATACCTACCGACCTAGTGGATTAGACCACGAAACTTCCTACTATTGGAGGGTAAAACCGAAGAATACATGTGGCGAAGGTGCTTTTGGCACCCCTTTTAGCTTTACGACCATTGCGTTTAGCTGTGAGGCAAAGTCGGGAGATAATTTACCACTGGGTATATCTTCGACAGGTACGCCCAAGTTAACTTCAAAGGTCGTCTTTCGAGAAGACCTTGTACTGTCTGATATCAATGTCAATCTTGATATCGAACACTCGTATGTGTCCGATTTATCAATAACGTTAACGTCGCCATCGGGTACGACCGTGGCATTGGTCTCGAGTTCTTGTGGAGATTTGAAAGATATCAACGCTACTTTTGATGATGATGGAGATCCGTTCGCATGCTCTGGAAATCCCGCGATTACGGGGACTGTAAGACCTTTGGGTTCGTTAAGGGCTTTTGAAGGAGAATCGATTTTAGGGGAATGGATCTTAGAGGTTTCCGATAATGCACCCTCCGATGGTGGCTCGGTCAATAATTTTTCCCTAGAGGTATGTATCGAAGGTGAGTTCAGGCCAGATGAAGACAACGACGGCGTTTTTGATGATGGAGATGATTTGTGTCTTGGTACTCCCGAAGGAGCCGAAGTTGATTCAACAGGTTGTAGGATATTCCGATTTCCGGCCGATAATTTTTCCATTGAGATTCAGAGTGAATCGTGTCGTAACGGTAATGATGGAACCATTGATGTAACGGCTACGTTGCCCCTAAACTATGAGATTACCGTAACGGGCAATGGTACCGATGTGTCCCAAGGTTTTAGGGACTCTTTTGGACTATCTAATTTGGCCGCAGGTTCTTATGAAATATGTATTACGGCCATGGAAGGTGAAATTGAATATGAACCCAATTGTTTCACTGTGGTGGTCACTGAACCTGATGTACTCTCGGTGAGTTCAAAAGCCGATTTGGAAGGAAGACTGATTACATTGAATTTAGAAGGAGCCGAAAATTATTTTATCGAATTGAACGGCAAAATTATACAGACGGCGGCGAATGAGATTACCCTTGATTTAAAAAATGGCGGAAACAGCCTGAAAGTTTCTACCGGATTGCTGTGTCAAGGAACTTACGAGGAAGAACTGTTCGTTTCGGATACACCTTTGATATACCCTAATCCCTTTGTTGATGTTACCAAGGCATTTTTGCCTACGGGCCTAAAAGATATTACGGTCGGTATTTTTTCGGCTAACGGCCAGTTCATCAAAAGTAGAACCTATGTCAAGGACGGTACCGAGTTGGAACTGGATTTCTTAGGTCTACCTTCGGGAATGTATTATGTAAAGTTTGAAGGACCCCAAATAAAAGCCGCGCTAAAAGTGATTAAGAAATGAGAATTTTATCATTCATATTGATAGGTGTTTTTTTTGTGGGATGCAAAAAAAAGGACCCGCCGAAACTGCCGCAAATTGCCCAATTGGTTGCTCCACAGACAAATTCTGAATGCACTACGGGCGAAAGCTTGAACGAAACGACCAGTCGGGTAGAATTTCAATGGATGGCGGCAGATTTTGTAGAAACCTATGAATTGAGGGTTACCAACTTAAATACGAATGTTGCCCAAACAATAAGCACACAAGGTCTTTCGGCTAAATTGCCCTTAGAAAAGGGTGCGCCTTTTTCTTGGTATGTCAATACAAAGAATTCGCAGGCAGCTCAAATAACGGCAAGTGAGACATGGCGCTTCTACAATGTAGGTTCCGAAACTACTTACCCGCCTTTTCCACCGGAAATAGTGTTCCCTAAATCGTCCGAGTCGGTATTCAAGGATGTTAACAATGATGTGGTCCTCGATTGGAAAGGGTCTGATGTTGATAACGATATTGTGGAATACGAGGTGTATTTTTCGACCGAGACTCCGCCTTCTACCTTGATTGCCACTCCCTCGGCCGGTGATACCTCACAAAAGGTCAGCGTGGCATCCGGTACGGTATACTATTGGAAAGTGATAGCCAAAGACAGCGAAGGCAATACGGCCGATTCAGGCGTATTTAGCTTTAAAGTACTTTGAGCCTAGGTATTATTGAATTCGTTCATCGTATTCTTTACTCCTGATAGAACGAATGCTTTAATTAGTTTTGAGGATCTGTCAAATCGTTCGTTCAGTGCCGATCTTTCTTCTTCGTTCCATTCGCCTAGAACATAATCGACTTGCCTTCCTTTTCCAAAATCGGAGCCCACTCCGAAACGTAACCTGTTGTATGTAGTGGTTTGTAGTGTTTGCTGAATATCTTTGAGGCCGTTGTGCCCACCGTCACTTCCCTTGGTTTTTAGGCGCAATGTTCCGAAGGGTAAGTTGATATCGTCGGTAATGACCAATAGGTTTTCCATCGGAACTTTTTCTTTTTCAAGCCAATATTTCAGTGCCTTACCGCTAAGGTTCATATAAGTGGATGGCTTTAAGCAAATTATGGTTCTTCCTTTGGTCTTGAAACTACCAATATCACCGAGACGTGCTGTTTCAAATATGAAATCTTCATGGGTCGCCAAGGCGTCCAGTATTTTGAATCCTACATTATGTCTCGTTTCAGCATATTCCGAACCGATATTGCCCAGACCTACGATTAAAAACTTCTTCATTGGATCGGATTCTTCGACAGCGGATTTTGAACTGTAGAAAAGAGATTTAAGAAATTCGAACATGATTGCATCTCCAGTTGCATAAAAATACAAAAGCATCCCACAAGCGCGGAATGCTTTTGTTTATAAATCTAAGAAAATTATTCCTTATTTTCTCCTTCGGCCGGTGCATCGCCACCTTCAGAAGCGCCCTCGGCTCCTTCAGCAACCGCTCCTTCTTCTCCTTCAACTCCTTCCAGTTCTTCCTCATCTACCAATTCAACTATTGCGGCACGTTGCGTCTTGACTTGCACTACCACAGTACTTTCAGGGTGCAGAATTGTAAAATCATCATTCAAAAGAGATTCAACGGTAATATTATCCCCTATTTTCAGTTTTGAAATATCTATATCAAAGAAATCCGGCAATTTATCCGGTAAAGCCTTAATGGCAAGCTTTCTTTTTCTGAACAAGAGACGACCACCGTTTCGAACCCCAGGGGAGTTTCCTTGTAATCGAACAGGAATGTTCATCGTAACTTCTTTGTCATCGAATAGTTGGTAAAAATCAATATGCAAAATTTTATCCGTTACAGGATGAAACTGAATATCCTGCAAAATAGCTTTTACCTTCCCTTCACCTAAATCAACCTTTACAGTATGCGCGGCTCCGGTGTACACTAAATCTCTGAACGCTAGTTCATCTGCCGAAAAGTGTAATGGTTTTTCCCCTCCGTATACCACGCAAGGAACCTTTCCAGCATTACGTAGGGCCTTCGTTGCCTTTTTGCCCACGCTTTCTCTTTCTGATCCTTTAATTGTAATTGATTTCATTATATAGTTTAAAAATTAATAATATACATTCCTTTAATTCGGTTACATCAAAAACTTGGATGCTATCGATGTATTATGATGTACCCTATGCATTACGTCTGCGAACAAAGGTGCGCAAGTCAATACTTTTACCTTATCACTGTCTTTTTTTGAGGGAATCGAATCGGTAATGATCAGTTCCGACAATTGCGATTTTTGAATTTTTTCGTAGGCCTTACCAGAGAGCAAACCATGTGTTGTAATGGCGCGAACGCTTAGAGCACCTCTTTCCATCATAAGATCTGCGGCCTTGGTCAACGTGCCAGCCGTATCTACCATGTCATCGACCAGAACTACGTTCTTTCCTTGAACATCGCCAATAAGTTCCATGTGGGAAATCACATTGGCCTTTGCCCGTTGTTTGTAACAGATGACCACATCGCATTCCAGTGCCTTTGAATAGGCGTATGCCCTCTTTGAACCACCCATATCGGGAGATGCTATTGTAAGATTGTCCAAGTTCAACTTTTTTAAATAGGGCAAGAATAGTGTTGATGCGAACAAATGATCTACTGGCTTTTCAAAAAAACCTTGAATCTGATCCGCATGCAAATCCATGGTTATTATTCTTGTCGCACCGGCAGCTTCTAACATCTTTGCGACCAATTTGGCCGCGATCGGTACTCTGGGTTTATCTTTTCTATCTTGTCTGGCCCACCCGAAATAAGGCATAACGGCCGTAATATGTCGAGCCGATGCCCGTTTTGCGGCATCTAGCATCAGTAACATTTCCATAAGATTTTCGGAACTGGGGTTGGTCGACCCGATTATGAAAACCCTTGCACCACGTACCGACTCTTCGAAAGAAGGTTGAAATTCGCCATCGCTATATCTAGAGAAGATAACCTTACCCAATTCAGTGCCGTACGCTTTGGCAATATTCTTGGCCAAAACCATACTTTGTGTACAGGCAAAAATCTTAGGCTCTGGTACGGTGTAAGACATGGTTAATGTGTTGTACTTTAGTTTATTGACACGCTACTTTAACTATGCTCAGCACAGGTTTTTCGTAGAGAGGTGCAAATTTAGAAATTTATTTGTGTTGTTGAAGGAATAATGTGGATATTTTCGTTCGCCAATTGAAAATATTTTTTAATTTTGCAGTCCCGTTTTAGTTTGCTCGAGTGGCGGAACTGGTAGAC
>CAYGPR010000005.1:0-54193 GCA_964351985.1 uncultured Maribacter sp.
GGCTTGCACCTCGTCCAACACCCGCAGTAAATTCTCACCCCAAAGTTTCGCAATATCCCCTTCGGAATAACCTCTTTTGACCAACTCAAGGGTAACATTGAAAGTTTCAGAGGCGTCCGACCAGCCTTCAATGCCACCTCCGCCATCAAAATCAGAACTAATGCCTACATGGTTTATTCCAATCAAATCAACCATATAATCGATATGATCTACAAAGTCTGACACGTCAACAGCTGGCGGGGCATCAGATTTCTTTAAGACGACTTGTTTTGCGATGGCCGTGACCTTGGGGTAATTCTCCATCAAGCTTTCTTTCTGTGAATCGGTTAGTGTAGGAAAATCCTTGAACTCGAACCATTCAATACCCAATGAGTCAGCGACTTCCTTATTGATTTCTTTCATATAGGCAGCTCTGGCATCGTTCTTTTTGGTATTGAGGTAAGCTCCAAAGGCAACGGTCTGTACCACGCCGCCGTTCTCTTTCATCAGTTTCAACTGTTCATCATCGAGGTTTCGACTATGGTCGCATAAAGCTCTGGCCGATGAGTGAGAAGCAATGATCGGGGCTTTAGATAGTTCGATCATCTGCAATATGGCTTCCTTGGAAGGGTGCGACACATCAATCATAATGCCTAGTCTATTCATCTCTGCTACAGCATTTTTACCTAATTCACTTAAACCATTGTGTAACCATAGACTATCGGCTTCTCCCGTATTCGAATCTGAAAATTGACTGTGACCATTATGGGCCAATGATACATATCGTGCACCGAGTTTGTGATATTTTTCAAAATTGGCAAGATCTTCACCCATAGGATAGGCATTCTCAACCCCGATCATGGCCACCTTTTTTCCAGCTTTATCTATCCTTCGTACATCGGCCGAGGTCAATGCCATTTCGATTTGATCCGGTGCAATATCCTCACAAAGACGGTGAATGGCCTCGAATTTGGCCATGGCATTGGCCTCGGCTTTGGCGTATCCCTCGTTTGTTAAGGTATCTTGGCCCGTGTAAACGATGAGCCAGGCGACATCCAATCCGCCTTCTTTCATTTTTGGTAAGTTTACCTGCGTTTCAAGACGTTGGGTATAATTGGTAGTATCCGTAAAATTCTTGACGTTGATGTCGTCATGGGTATCAATGGTAATCACTTTTTCATGAATCCTCATGGCCTTTTCTTCAAAGCTTTCTTCGGCCTTCTTTGTTGTTTCTGAACAGGATACCATGATCAAAATGAATATAAAAATTAAAGAATGTCTCATATGTGTAGGAAATTAAACATACAAATAAAGCATTTTGACAACATAAATGGAAGCTTAGGTAACATTTAATTGTACAAACAACGCGAATTCCTGAGTTTTACAGGTATAGCATAAAAAATGTTAAGAAAAAAAATACATTTTCTGAAGGCAAATTTGTAAGAATAAAAAACCTTCTATAACCCAAATCGTTTCCCCAATTGAAATCGAAGGACCTACTTTCTAAACTATCCGTATTGGAGTCATTATTGATCGATTTTTCCTATGAAGAATTGAAAGTTGAAGATGCCGCCCTTCTCAAGAAGTCCTATAAAATTTTCAAGGATGACCTGGAAACCATGATTTTCGGAAAGCCTACTTATTCCGCCCAGAGCAAATCACTTCAATCAGAGGACATTGCCGAGAAAGGTAATCTAAATCTTCTGGAGGGAAAGTCTGTGCTGGTCTTTGAGGACGACCCTTTGAACCGACACCTAATCCGTCAACAGTTTAAAATGTTCGATTGTGAAATGCACATGACCGAAAATGCCCATCATGGCATTGAAATTCTTAAAAAAAACAAAATTGACTTGGTTATAATGGATTTACGGATGCCCGGTATGACCGGTTTTGAGGCTACAAACCTGATTAGAAACCATGATCTTGAAGAGGTGCGTAATGTACCCATCATCGCCATATCCGCTGATTTTAGCGAAAATGATGAGGCACTTTGTGCAAAGTACGGAATTAATGATTTCATTCTAAAGCCTTACAAAATCGACCAACTTATAGCGAAAATAGGTCACGTTTTCGGAGTTACACCACTGACTTCGAATGAATTCACAAGCTCTTCGCACAGTTCGGAAAGCTCAAAAGTAGATTTCACGCAATTGTTGGATGATTGTATGGGTGATGTGGAACTATTGAAAGAACTCATCAGACTTTTCAAATTAAACGTTTGGGAATTTATCGGTGCTACCAAAATATACCTACAAGACAGAAACTTTGAGCAACTAAAATTCGAGGCTCACAAACTCAAAAACGGATTGGCCATGATCAATGCGCATAGCCTGCAGAATATAATTTTTGAATTCTATGAGGTTTGCTTATCCGGTAACGACCTTGAACGCCTTGCAGATTTAAAACAAGAGTTCATCGATGAATATCAGCTTGTCGAAAAAACTATTGAATCGGGTGTTTCAGGGTTATTGAACGATTATAGAAAGGGATGTTGAAGAAAAAATTATTACTAGCGGAAGATGACGAACTTTTGTCCGCCTTGTTGAACTACCGTCTTGAAAAGGAAGGGTACCAAGTCATTGTTTGTCGTGATGGCAAAGAAGTCAAGGAATATCTGGGCCATGATTGCCCCGATATTATCGTTACCGATATCATGATGCCTTATTTTTCTGGTATGGAGCTCATAGATTTTGTAAGGAAAGAGATGAACTCCGAAGTTCCGATTATCATTATTTCTTCGGCAGGTAATGAAGAAAATGTTTTGAACGCCTTTGAGTTGGGAGCCAATGATTTTATAGCCAAACCCGTGAGTCCCGCCGAACTAATGGTTCGCGTCAAAAGGGAACTTAGCAAAAAGTGACACAGATACAGATAATAACATATAGAGCGCAGGCCCTGATAGGTGCCCCGAAAATCCATACGGATCTTTTGTGGGACTTTACTTTTTTATTCGTTGGGTTGGCGGTGCTTTATTTTACTGGAGTCTTCTTTTTTCGAAACAGGATTTCTTCGCAAACCAAAAAACTAAAGCTTCGTAAAGATGAGTTCTCGCCAATGATCAGCGAGTTTCTTTTTTATGATGATAATGCCCCCAAAGACGAGAAAACAAGATATATAGAGCTTAAATTGGAAATAAGGCAATTATTGAAAGATGATTTTAACCGAAAATCACTGGCCGAGATATTGCTTGATTTGAGAAAAGATGTTTCCGGAGATACACAACAGCGTCTTTTTAAGCTCTACAAAGACTTAGGGTTGCATAAAGATGCCTATCAAAAACTGAAAAGCTGGCGATGGGAGAGAGTTTCAAAAGGAATACTGGAACTGACCCAAATGCAAGTCGTAGAATCATATAATCTAATTACCAAGTTCATCAACGATAGGCGATCTACCATACGTAAGCAGGCTGAAATTGCAACGGTAACCTTAAAACCTGATGGTATTACCTATTTTTTGGATACGACGCGTTACAAAATATCGGAATGGCAACAATTGAAAATATTGGATGTACTTCGCAATTTCGAAGACTTTCAGCCTCCACGGTTTAAGGCTTGGCTGACCTCGACGAACCGACATGTCGTTTTATTCGCACTGCGATTGATCAAATATTACAATCAGAACGATGTAAATGCATCGCTCGTTGAGCTCGTCAAGCACAAGAATGACCAAATAAAGACAGAGGCCTTGAATTGCATCAAAGAATTCAATGTTTTTGAAGCTATCGAAACCCTTGAAATTGTTTTTTGGAAAAATTCGGTGGATTTAAAAATTTCCATTTTAGATGTCATTGCCACCATTGGTAACAATGAACACCTCCAATTTTTAGAGCTCATTGAAAAGAAGGAGAGAAACTTTTCGGTCAAGAGCAAAGCGTTAAGTGCCATAAATGCCATTTCACCGGAAAGTGTGCTGCCGACCGTCGGAATCATGGACATTACCAACTATCAAATTCCACCTGACATCGTATCATTAGATACCGAAGAACCGGAAGAAGGCATACCAGAATTCCCCAAGGCTTCCGATGAAGCTCAAGAGCTACACGAAGAAATAGAAACGAATGAAAAACCAATAGGGGAAACACAAAAAGACACTCAGGATTTTTCGGAAATGGTGGAGGCAGGTCAAGCAACCTACGATGAGATAAAAAAGGATGAAATAGCAATATCTGTAAATGACATTGAAGTCAAAGGCCATCAAATCATATCCGATACCGAAGAAACGCAACAAAAACCCAAGGAAATTGAAGCTTTAGAAAATCCTAAGCCAATCGATGAAGATTTACAAGACATAAATCTTGGTTTTTTACCCATTGTGGTAAGTTCCGATTTAATCGATAGTGAAATAGAATCAGAAGAAGATAGGCAACAAACCGATTCCAACTCCTTAGAAGAGCCGAGAATTGAGAATATACCTGTGGTCTACGAGCTTTTGCCAAATGACCGGGTTTCTTTCGAAAGAAAAACCGATTCTATAGAACCTACTTCGGTTGATGAGATTAATATTTCAGAGTTGAATTTCTTGCCCATCGTAGTAGAAGTTGAACCTGAGCATGATGAGAACACCGCATCTTCGGAATATAGATATACGTCCGATGTTTCAAAGGAATTGAAAAAAGAACGTCTATTAGAAACAAAGGTCTTTTTTGAAGAGATAAAGTCTGTCCCAGAATACCGGGATATGGCAGTGGTTTATGAAATAATGGACGTAGCAATACCCAAAAATGATTGCAAAAATAGCGACCCTAGCTCGGTAAGTACTATTGACTACGATCAGATCCGTAACCTTGAAGTCCATTTTGAAGAAATGGCAAGTAAGTCCGCCCAGTTTCCTATTGAGGAATCTTTACAAGCTAGAAATGGCTGGGACTTTGATACACGCAGTGATGTAGAATCGCTGAGTGACGAAAATAATGTTGTTTCCCAATTGGGCAGCGATTATCCTAAAGATTATCAAGACGAACAAGATGATATCAAAAACATGATTGGCAACATACCTAATTCGAGCCTATACGACGAAAATACCCGTAAAAGAATGAACCTTCTCGATGATATCGATGAGTTGGGCGATGAGCGCGAAATTCCGCTGCTATTGGAATATTTGAAAGAAGAGCAATCAGAAGAAATAAAACGTAGAATCGGTGAAATCATCAGTAAATTTTCACATTCAGAAATCGAACAACTCCAGCAGAGCGAAAAAAGTTCAAAAGTAAATTATGATGGCCCCTCGACCATTGAAATCTTGTTTCAAGAGTGTGATGAGGATTCACAAATGATACTGCTTGACTGCTCTTGGGACCTCATGGACGAAAAGGATATAGACTTTTTGAAAAAATTGATCAACAATGTAAATCCCGTTATCAATGAAAAAGCGGAAATGATTTTGGAGGATATTCAAGAAAAAGCCTTGAAAAAAACCAAACCCAATAACAGCTCCAAGGCACCTAATAATGATGCTTCGACAGCTTCCGTTGATTTGAAATCGTCAAGCAAGCTCACCGAAAATTTGGAAACCGAAGAGGACCAACCAAGTGATCCAAAAGACATTTTTGATATTGGCTTCGAAATCGCTCTCGAAGAAGAGGAAGAAAATGAGGAAACACTGCCCGACGAAGACTCGAACAACGAAAATAGCATCGTCGGCTGTTTGCTTTCCATTAAGTCCCTAATCCTAGAAACACTCCATGGATAGCGAAGTATTTGGTATCATATTAGAATACATAAATGTCGTTTTCCTGACGTTTACCGTGGTGCTTTTTACCATGTTCACGGTTATGGGGTACCTCTCTACGCGCAATTCCATTCATTATCGCAATAAAAACAGTTTTGGTGATATGTCTAAAGTAATGGCATCACCTTTGGCACCCAGCATCACAATCATCGCTCCTGCCTATAACGAGGGTATGACCATTGTCGAGAACATCCGATCTTTGATGTCTTTACGATATGTGAACTACGAAGTCATGGTGGTGAACGATGGCAGTAAGGACGATACATTGCAAAAGATGATCGATGCCTACGACCTTGAACTGATAGAACAGAAAATTGATCCCGATTGGCGTAATAAACCCATACGGGGCATCTATAAATCTCCGCATAGGGCTTTCTCGAAACTCACCGTAATCGATAAAGAAAATGGTGGTAAGTCAGATGCCCTGAACACGGGAATGGCCCTGTCAAGTAACCAATACGTAGGTTGTATCGATGTAGATTGCCTCCTTTTGCCCGATGCACTTTTACATGTGGTCAAGTCGTTCTTTCAGCGCTCTGAAAAGCGTGTGATTGCGGTAGGTGGTGTTATTCGTGTTGCTAATTCGTGTAAGATAAATGGAGGGGAACTTGAGGAAATCCGTTTGCCGAGTAATTGGCTGGCACGTTTTCAGTTACTCGAATATACACGTTCGTTCATTTTAGGAAGGATGGCCTGGGGCCGTATCGACAGCCTTTTGATTATTTCAGGAGCCTTTGGTTTTTTTGACCGGGAAATCGCATTGGCCGTTGGTGGATATGACACGGGCACTGTTGGAGAGGATATGGAAATCGTCTTCAAGATGCGACGATATATGCACGATTGCAAAATGCCCTATACGGTAGAATATATTCCAGATTCTTTATGTTGGACGGAAGTCCCCGAAGACCTGAAGATTTTCGTCAATCAACGGGATCGTTGGGCCAGGGGAAATTTGGAAACCCTTTTCAAACATAAGGATATGTTCTTCAATCCCAAATATGGAAGATTGGGACTCTTAAGTTATCCCTATTGGTTTTTCTATGAATGGTTGGCTCCCTTGTTGGAGTTTTTTGGTTTTTTCACCATTATACTATTTACCTATTTGGGCATACTCAATTGGGACTTTTTTATTGCTATCACCATGGCGGTCTACATGTTTTCGGTCATGTTTTCCTTTTATGCCATTCTTTGGGATGTATATTCCTATAACGAGTACAAAAGAACAAAGGACATTCTGATTCTCATGGGGTGTGCCATTGTTGAACCATTGATATTTCATCCGATCGTAGTGTGGTCTGCGGTACGTGGAAACTATAAAAAATTGTTCAAGGTAAAATCAGGTTGGGGATCCCAAGTCCGAAAAGGTTTTGCCAAAGCAACATAAAATAAGTAAGGGTTGAACAGTAAGCACTTAACAGTAATCGATAAGTAAAAGTAAACAGTGAATACGAGCGAACTAGATAGATATACGTTAAAGCAATACACGAGATTGATCATTTCTTTCTTCGGTTGCCTGCTTGTACTTTCTATGTGCCAGTACACGATTTTGTATTTCAAGGGGGTGGTCGATACTATTTTAAGTACCAGTTTTTTCATTGCCTTAGTACATCAGATTGGGTTTGCATCCTTAGCGGGAGTTATACTTGCCTTTCCTTTTAATTTTTGGGAAAACTTTCGACCGAGATATGGCTTTAATTTGGTTTTTGTGGTACTCACACTGTTACTGATTATAGAAGCCATGCTCATAAGTTACTATTGCACGGCCTTGGTTCCGTTAGGTTCCGATTTATGGAGCTATGGTTTTGATGAAATAAGTGAGACGATTTTCAATTCAGGTACTATGACCGTTGGATTGATTGTAGGTATTTTGGTTGTCATTGGAATGTTCTATGGTCTTTATAAGATAACCTCAAAGCATTACCACTACATCAGCAAGATGTATCCGTTTACCATCATTCTTTTCAGTATGTTCATTATGACCCTATTCATCGATGGAAAACCGATCAATCAAAACAAGATCCAATATTTGGCCTTGAACCTGTATGAGACTTCTAAAGAAGACACCTCGTATGATTCGGATGTGGAATATCCCCTGATAAAAACAGAACCGGTACCAGATGTTCTTGGAGCGTATTTTGAACTGAAAGAAGAAAGGCCCAATTTCGTTTTTATCATGGTAGAAGGTTTGGGAAGGGACTTTGTGGGCGAAGGTGCAAAATATCAAGGCTTCACGCCATTTTTGGATTCCTTAACTACAAAATCGTTGTATTGGGAAAATTGCCTTAGTAATACGGGTCAGACTTTCGGCGTACTTCCCTCCTTATTGGGATCTTTACCATTTGGCAAGAGCGGTTTCATGGAACTTGAGAAATATCCCAATAAACTGACCTTGTTCGGTATTTTGAAAAACAACGGGTATCATACTTCCTTTTATCAGGGTACCAACAGCACTTTTGACAATGTAGATCGTTTCCTCAAAAGTGAAGATGTCGATTTTGTTTTGGACAAGTCAGGTTTCGGCAGCACATATGAATTGCAGGCCGAAGATGCCGCGGGTTCTTCCTGGGGATATCCCGATAAGGAACTTTTCAAAAAGAGTTTGAGCCTACCCCGGGAAGATGAACAACCGAAAATCGAGGTATACCTGACCACAAGCACCCACGAACCTTTTATTCCTCCCCGACGGGATTTTTATGAAAATAAGGTCCAGCAGATTTTATCAAAAGGGCAACACTCGAGGAAAATCAAAAAAGTCATCAAAAAGAACGACAATGTCTTTGCCTCTTTGTTGTACAGTGATGATGCGTTAAAATACGCGTTCGAAGAATATAAAAAACAATCGAATTATGACAATACAATATTCATTGTAACAGGTACCCACAGCCTTGTTACTATGCCCCAACGAAATAACCTTAGCCGTTTTCATGTACCGTTGATCATGTACAGTCCTCTGTTGAAGTCATCAAAAAAAGTAAGCGCGGTTTCCTCACACTTTGATGTAGTACCTACACTATTGGCATTATTAGAGGATAAGTATGAGTTTGAAGTACCAACGAAAGTAGCATGGATGGGGGATGCCCTCGATACACAATCTAAATTTCGGTCCGTAAAGGATATCCCATTGATGCGTAACAAACACGAACTGAAGGATTATGTCAATGGGAATAAATTCTATACCGACGGAAAGATCTATGAAATAGACGAAAATATGAATTTGAGCTCCTATTCGGGTGTTTCAAACGCTGAGGATAAGCTTGAAAACTTTACGTCCGTGAACGCATACGTTACCAATAATGACAGAATAATTCCTGATAGTTCCACCATTTTTTCAGAGCAAAAGGAAGGATTTACGGATAGTGAGATCGTTTATGTCAATAGCGTTTACAACGGAGAAAATCTTGATAAGGTTTATATAATCGCTAAGCAGCTGGCATTCGAAAAGGAATACGACAAAGCCTTGTTGCTATGTAGATATATTTTATCGGAATCGCCCAGTCATATTGACACCAAGGTTTTGACGGGTCGTATCAATGCATGGAAAGGGAATTACGAAACTTCCATAGAAATATTGAAGTCCTGTATCGAGGTAAATCCCAGCTATATCGATTCCTATTCGGCGTTGTTCGACGTGTATTTCTGGTCGGAGCGGACCGAGGAGGCATTGGAACTCATAGAAATCGTTCGAGAGAGCGGGTCAAATGTCAATGAGGTCGCCGATAAAATTTCAAGAGCCCGAATACAGGCCCGAAAGAAAGAAACCGCTGTAATATCCTTCGACGATTAATGCAAAAGAAATATACATATCTCCTCTTGTTCTTTGTATTGCTCTCCATTCAGGGCAGGGCACAGGATATGGCATATTCCGGTGATCCCGATGCTTCCTATTTTAGGGCAAGAGATCTTGCCTTTGCAGGAAACCGTGATGAGGCGAGGGATACCTTACGGGCTATATTGACTACATATCCCGATTATAACGATGTCAGGGGCCTTTTGGCCAGTACGCATAGTTGGGATGGTGATTTTGACGAGGCCAGGAGACATTTTAATACCATTACCTCGAGCGATCGCCAGAATAAGGAAGCCTGGATCGCGGCCATCAAAAATGAAATATATGCCCAAGACTATTACATTGCCTTGGGCCTTGCCAACAAGGCATTGCAATATTTGGATGATGATGTCGATATTGCAGATTTGAGAACCAAGGCTTTGGAAAGTATGGGCGTAGCCAAAGAACAAAAAATTACAGTAATCCCACCAGATACACCAAAGGATACCCTAGAAAAATCAAATTTGAATAATTCGATTCGTATTGCCAATGCTTTCGAAATTTTTGATGTGGTGTACGATCCCATGGTCTATTCGAGCATCGATTACAGAAGGGAAACCAATGCGGGTCCGATTATTTCAAGAATCAACTATGGCAACCGTTTCGAGATTCAAGGCCTTCAATACGAGGCTGATTTTTATCCTAAGTTCTCCAAAATGTTCTACGGTTATCTCAACTACGGGTTCTCCAACTCCCCAATTTACCCGGATCATAAGGTAGGAGCGGAGCTCTATTCGAATTTGCCAAAGGCGATGGAAGCTTCTTTGGGTATTCGGTTTCTTGATTTCAATAGTACGAAGGCAATGATCTATACCGCTTCATACGGACTGTATCGGGGCAACTATTATTTTTCGGTCCGTCCATATGTTACCCCAGGGCCGAAAAATAATTTAAGTTTTTCGGGACAGATCTTGGCACGAAAATACTTAAAGGACGGAGAAAACTTTTTTGGTATTCGTGGGGGAATGGGGTTTACACCTGAACTAAGACAATTACGCGACGGAGATGAACTACTTGCAGAGACTGTTCTATTCATTGAGTCTCAGCAACTGATTCTTGAATATCAATTTACAGGAAAGAACAATCCGAATAGCTACCTGACCACTTTGGGTGTTAACCGCCAAGAATTGGTTTTTGATTCCGGTACATTCTTTTGGGCCATTTCGGCGGGACTTACCTATCAGGTTAAATTTTAAGACCGGTTTTTTTCCCTAGAAAACAATTCCCTCGACCATCAGCCTATTTTTTCGATGAACTGCATACCCTGTAGAACCAATAAATATAGGTTCTCAGCAAGTTTAACATGTTATACAACGAAAACGGTACGATACACCACAATTAATTGTTTTGTGAAGGCGTTATAAATATGTTTACCAAACAAATTGAAACCCAAATCATTAGTAACCCAAAACCCCTGAACCACTATGCTCTATGATACCTACGGAGAGGAGTACATTGTTTTCCTCCAAGAACTGAACGAAATTTTAAGCTTAAACGAATTGGTGGAATTGGATTATATGTAATCCTGTGAAACCACTTCTTATCAAAAACCCAAATCATGGCAAACAAGAATCCCGACAATGCAGCGTATTTAAACTTCATTGAAGATTTAAATGAAATATTGGTTGATTTCAATATCAACAAATTAAGTTATTCTTAAATGTGTTTAGTGTGTACAAGCAAAAGCCCCTTGGTTATTCCAAGGGGCTTTTCATTTTTTCACTGCCTATACAACCTACCCAAGATAGGTCTTCAACAGTTTGCTTCTTGAGTTATGCCGTAGTTTTCGAATAGCTTTTTCACGAATTTGGCGTACCCGTTCACGCGTCAGGTCAAATGTTTGACCGATTTCGGCCAAGGTCATTGATTGTTGATCGCCAATACCGTAATATAGTTTTACTACATCGGCTTCACGTGGAGACAAGGTCTCCAGCGCACGGTTGATTTCCGTATTCAATGACTGTTGCATAAGAATATTATCGGGTCGTGGCGATTCACCCGAGCGTAAAACATCGTAGAGGTTTGAATCTTCGCCTTCCCGCAAAGGTGCATCCATGGATACGTGCCTACCGGAATTCTTCAAAGACTGTTTTACCTCGTTGACGGTCATTTCCAATTCACTTGCAATTTCTTCGGCAGATGGCGGCGCTCATGGGCCTGTTCCAAATATGAAAAGGTTTTTTTTATCTTATTGATAGAACCAATTTTGTTCAAGGGCAGTCGTACGACACGTGATTGTTCGGCCAATGCCTGAAGAATGGACTGTCGGATCCACCAAACGGCATAAGAAATGAATTTGAATCCACGGGTTTCATCAAAACGTTTTGCTGCTTTGACGAGTCCTAAGTTGCCTTCGTTTATTAAATCGGGTAATTTTAATCCTTGGTTTTGATATTGCTTAGCAACGGAAACAACGAAACGCAAATTGGCCGTTGTCAATTTTTCCAAGGCGGCTTGATCTCCGGTACGTATACGTTGTGCTAATTCTACTTCTTCACTAGCATTGATCAAATCTATTTTACTGATATCCTGCAAGTATTTGTCCAATGATTTCGATTCGCGATTGGTGACCTGCTTGATAATCTTTAGTTGCCTCATATGTGTATAGGGATTTTTGAAGTTCTACAAGAGTTCATAATACATTATTCTCGCGTCTTTTCCAAAGAGATACGAATATTCTTATACATATTTTATGAGAACTTTAGGATAAATTCCCTAAAAATGCGGTATTTCGAGCACTTCGCTTATTTTTGGAACATGAAACGATTTGCATGAGTAAGCGGGCATTTAAGAAATATCTGTCAGAATTAAAAAAGAAAGAGCTCGAAGAACAGTTCATGGATCTCTATGTGAGATTCCCTGTGGTAAAGGAATACTACGACTTCATTTTTAATCCGAAAGAAGATAAATTGGTACAAGGGGCAAAAGCCAAAATATCGAATGAGTATTTCCCTTTGAAGCGTCGAAGACCTAAAGCGCGACGCTCCGTGGCCCAAAAATTCATAAAGCATTTTATAAAATTGGGGGTAGAGCCACATTTGGTGGCCGACGTTATGCTATATAACTTAGAGATTGCACAGTCTTTTTCTTATGAGCGAAATGTACCCGACTCTTTTTATAAAAGCATGTTGAATTCTTTTACCGAAGCGATTCACTATGTTTCCGTCAATGGACTTCTTTTTGATTTCAAGGATAGAATTGTAAAAATTTATACGATAACACAAGAACGAAATTGGCCATTTGGGGAAGGGTTTTCCAGGGCCTTAGATATATTGGATTGATATGGCCATAGTAATAATACGACAAGACGGAAAGATACCGATGTGGCAACAAGCACTAAAATCTGCAGCTAAAGATGTGGAGGTTTATAGTTATTTAGAAGAACATCCTAAAGATAAAATTACCATGGCCTTAGTGTGGAAGCACCCAAAAGGTGAACTTTCGAAGTATCCTAACCTAAAATGTATAGCATCGAGCGGGGCAGGGGTCGATTTTATCTTTGAGGATGAAAATCGGCCTAAAAACCTTCCGATTACCCGAGTGGTCGATGTGATGTTGGCTCAAGATATGTCGGAACACGTTATTGCTTTGATCTTTAGCTATTTAAAGAATTTAGGTCAGTATTGTATCGATCAAATGAACAAAATCTGGAAACCAAAAGATTACCGCCGAATTTCCGATTTTACCGTCGGTATCCTTGGGCTAGGTGCTTTGGGCAGCGTACTCGCCAATGATTTGGTCCGGTTTGGCTTTCGAACCCAAGGTTGGTCCAATTCTAAAAAACATATTGAGAAGGTCACTTCTTTTGCGGGCTCAGCACAACTTTCCGATTTTTTGTCCACTTCTGAAATACTGATCTGTCTGCTGCCCCTAACCGATGCGACTTCCGGTATTTTGAATGGGAAACTTTTCCAGCAGCTTCCGCAAGGCGCCTACATAATCAATGTTGCCAGGGGCGGTCATCTCATCGATACCGACTTGATCGAGTACATCGACAGTGGACAACTTTCAGGAGCCTGTCTTGACGTATTTCATCAAGAACCCCTATCCATTGACCATCCGTTTTGGGAACACGATAAAATACATATGACGCCCCATTATGCCAGCGTATCCGATACCGATTCCGTAGTACCTCAGATTATCGAAAACTATCATCGTCTAAGAGAGGGCGAAGCCTTGATTAATGTAGTATCCCGAGAGAAAGGATACTGATAGGCTAACGATCTATTTAGTAGTCATTTACCGATTTTCAAAAGCTAGAACCTTATTTAAGAATGGGTTTTCTTCCAAATTTCCATGGATAAATTTCGACCAAGGACAAATTTCTGTTAATTTTGCAAAATTGGCGTGACGGCAAACCATCGCCAAAACCTAATTAAATAGCATCATCATTTGGAGTTACAAAAAGATACCAACGAAAAAACCTTATACGATTATCAAGAGGAAGACCTGAACGCTATTTTGGAGCATGTAGAGGGTGACGTCGAGGGTGGTAATCTATTATACCAACTACCCACGGGCGGAGGTAAGACCGTAGTATTCTCTGAAATTGCACGTCGTTATATTGAGCATACCCAAAAAAAAGTGGTGGTTTTGACCCATCGTATCGAATTGAGTCATCAGACATCGAAAATGCTGACCGGTTTCGGCGTTCAAAATAAAATTATCAATAGTGAAGTTAAAGAACTGTCCGATCAAGACGAATTCATGTGTTTTGTGGCCATGGTCGAAACCCTGAACAATAGGTTGCAAGAAGAAAAAGTCGAGATAAACAATATCGGTCTGGTCATTATTGATGAAGCGCATTATAATTCTTTCCGAAAGCTTTTTAAGTATTTTGACAAGTCCACCATATTGGGGGTTACCGCAACTCCGCTGAGCTCCAATATCAAGCTTCCGATGAAGGATAATTACAAGAAATTGATTGTTGGCGAGTCTATTGGAGCGTTGATTAAAAAGAAGTTCTTGGCCAAAGCGAATGTTTACAACTACGATGTCAGTCTTCAAAGCTTGAAGTTGGGCATCAGTGGAGATTATACGGTCAAATCTTCCGATGAGCTTTATGGGAATCAGAGCATGCTGGGCAAATTGGTAAATGCATACAATGAAATTGCTAAGGGTACCAAAACCTTGATTTTCAACAATGGAATAAACACGTCGCGCTACGTTTACGAAACCTTCAAAAAGGCGGGATATAACATCCGTCACCTTGACAACAAGAATACCGCTTCGGAGAGACGAGAGATCCTTGATTGGTTTTCGAACACGCCAGACGCGATTCTAACTTCTGTAAGTATTCTGACTACGGGGTTTGACGAACCCACTGTGGAAAGTATTATATTGAACCGGGCGACACGTTCGTTGACCCTTTACTTTCAAATGATCGGCCGTGGTTCTAGGGTATTGCCCAACAAAGAGGAATTCAACGTCATCGATATGGGAAACAATGTTGCCCGTTTCGGTATGTGGGACGCACCTATCGATTGGCAGGAAATTTTCCATTTTCCAGATTTCTATTTGGAGAATATCAAGAACGACGAGGATATAGAACGAGAATTCGTTTATGAAATGCCCGAAGATCTCCGTGCCCAATTCTCAAAATCGAAGAACATCGAATACGATGTCAAGGAAGAATATAAGAAAATCTTTGCCCAAGGTCTAAAGTCGAAAATAGTCTTGGAAAACAGTATCGAGCAGCATGCCCAGATCTGCGTAGAGAATGCCGAGGATGTTTTTGATGCCCGTCTCTTGGCAAAACAGTTAAAAGAAGAGATTTCGTATCGCGTGCGGCAATATTCGTATTGCATTATGAACAACACCAAGAATTACAAAGAATGGCTCGAAGAAGATTACGAACGCAAATTACGTTCTGCCATTTCTAGAAAGTTCGCTGCCAAAATGTAATATTGATTCCCCCTGGAGGATGTTCTCCCAATATATTGACAAAGCCTAAAATAGGATAATATATCTTAACCAAGGTCTGTACCTGTTACCTGCATTTGAATTCGAACTTGAAAAAGAAGCTCCTTATAATTTCCCTCAATTGGCCCGCGCCTAATTATTCCGCAGCGGGAGTCCGCCTATTCCAGCTTATTGAATTCTTTCAAACTGAGGGATATCAGATTACCTTGGCCTGTACGGCGGAACGATCCGAAATGGATTTTAGCAAAGAAGGAATCGAAACCATCCAAATAAAGGTTAACCATTCCAGTTTCGATGTTTTTGTAAAGGGACTAGATCCCGATATTGTCATGTTCGACCGTTTCACGGCTGAAGAACAATTTGGTTGGCGTGTCGCCGAGCAAGCGCCCAATGCCCTGCGAATTTTGGATACCGAAGATCTGCATTCCCTTAGAAAAACCAGAGGGGAAGCACTAAAACAGAACGTTGATTTTACAACGGACTTGTGGCTAGAAAACGATATTACAAAACGTGAGATGGCCAGCATCTACCGTTGCGACCTTTCGTTGATCATTTCAAGCTTTGAAATGAAGTTGCTTGCTCAAGCCATTGGGATCCATGAATCGATGCTACTGCATTTGCCTTTTATGCTAAATCCCTTGGACGATAGTATTATTTCAAACTGGCCCACTTTCGAAACCCGGCAAGATTTTGTTTTTATAGGGTTTGGGGGGCACGCGCCCAATGTAGATGCCGTTCACTACCTAAAAACCGAAATATGGCCCTTGATTCGAAAAGACTTGCCAAAGGCCAAATTACATGCTTACGGAGGAAACCTTCCCCAAAGAATACGACAACTACATAATGAAAAGGAGGGTTTTTTAATTCACGGGTGGACTTCCGATGTCAGAAAAGTGATGGCCGATGCCAGAATGTTATTGGCCCCCCTACGTTTTGGAGCGGGACTCAAAGGAAAACTTGTCGATGCCATGCTCTCGGGAACGCCAAGTATCACAACCCCGATAGGTGCGGAAGGCATACATGAACCTTTGGAGTGGAACGGAAAAATCTGCAATGACCCCGAATCTTTTGCCAAAGCTGCCATCACCTTCTACAATGACCAAATAGAATGGCATCTAGCACAACAAAACGGGCACAAAATCATCAACCGATTTTTTGATAAAAAGGGGTTGTCCGAAAATTTCAGACAAAAATTAAAAGTAACACAAGAAAGTCTGGCAGCACACCGAGGTAAAAATTTTATCGGTAGTCTATTGCGACATCAGACATTGGCCAGTAGAAAATATATGGCAAAGTGGATTGAAGAGAAGAATAAGGGTTGATGTGAGGGTTTGGTTATCGTTAAGCTAAGAGGAGTTTAAATTCCTTTTAGCAGTCGATAACGAAGTTAGCAGAATTCTTTTTTAATTTCAAAGGCTTGGACAAACCTGTTTTACGGATTTTATTTGCAGAATAGATTCAATGAAGTTTTTAATCAGTATCTACTAAAAAAGTCCCAAATCAAGGCAGAGGCATTGAGGTTTTCATTTTCTTCAATGGGAAAATCATGACCGTAGTCATCCAGCAAGTAGTACCAAACTTCGTTTCCGTTCACACCGCCACTATTGATGTACGCAGTAGTGGTTGCGTTGATTTGCAATGTTTCGATTTCCGAACATTCGTTCAGGTCTGACCAGAATGCTATAATGTCTTCCATGGGTGGGGCACCGCCCCAACCACCTTCAGGTGACAAACTCCCGTCGATAGGAACAACGTTATCCAACGCGCCAGAAATTTGTAATACCGGGGCAGGAAGAATAGTATTTCTATCGTTCCAATTTGGGCCGCTCATGGTTCCGGCAACACTGGCTGCACCTTTAAAGACATCAGGTCTTTTTGAAATCAAGTAGTAACTCATGAATCCGCCGTTCGAGAAGCCGCTGGTAAAAG
Organism: uncultured Maribacter sp.; assembly: GCA_964351985.1. GTDB lineage: Bacteria > Bacteroidota > Bacteroidia > Flavobacteriales > Flavobacteriaceae > Meishania. The sequence continues at coordinate 17,384 of CAYGPR010000005.1, forward strand.
TCCTCTCGGGGCTTAGATTATATTCTTCTTGAAGATATTGTGCTAATCTTGACAGAAATCCTACATCGTCAACGTCGGTTGAAGCGATTTCAGAATTCCAAATAATTGTACCGTATTCATCGAACAGCCCTTGTGGGTAGACCACTGCAAATCCATGTGTTTCCGCAACATCGTTCATTCCGATCCAACCTTCAAAGTTGGAGGCGTTACCACCACTGCCGTGAAGTGCAAAAACCAATGGGGTGTCGCTGACAACACTATCTGGCATATAGATGAGATATTCCCTTTCCAAACCATTATGGGTGAAGGTGCAATCGGTACAGTTCAATTCACGGGATACCCAACTGATGTCCGAATCGTTGCCCTCCCCATCCTCGGTATCAGAATCGGTTTCGTCATTCAGGTCAGAATCCGCATCCGTCTTCTCGTCATCATCCGAGTTTGTCTCTTCAGCCGAAATTTCGGTGTCGATTTTTTCTTCGGTGTTATGTGTCGCCATTTTTTCAGAGGAATCACATGACACAAGGGATGCCAAGAACGTGAACAGCATTAGCGAATGGACAAATCGGCCCGGAAAAGAATATTTTAACGCCATAGTATTCTATTGATTTATTTGTTAGTCCACCAATGAGCATATAATCTGCTTTCACGGCACATTTTGATTTTATACGATAGGTAGGAAGTTCATTTCGGGGATAGATAGCTAATTTACAGGAAACTTCGGGAATTTCAATGATTGGACCCATAAATATAGGGCTGATTATTTGATGACCAATATTCTGGGATTTACCGGATATAACCATTCAATGCCCCTTTCGGTAATCACGGCATCGTCTTCCAAAGGAACACGTAGTTTTTTGCCGCCCCATTCCGGAATTTTGGTATAGGCAAAAAATTCAATGGAAATCAGATTCGAAGGTTTTAACTCATATCCCAGTCGCACCGGATTGAAAAAAGCTATGGACGGCCCGATACCATGGCCCCAATTGCCCACCGAGTGACAGCCGATGATCACATCCGTTTTGTCGAGATCGGTAAACTGGTTGAAACTTTTCATTTTATTGAAACCAGCCTTGGTCAATGCGGCATAAACCGCATCTTCCGCCTTTTGTGCCGTGACACCCGGTTTGATGGTTTTTTTGATGATATCACGAACTTTTACGCCTTGGTCAAAGGCATTTTGAATTCCGGCAGGGACTTCCGTTTCGCCCTCTTTCAGCACATAGGCAATGCGCTTCATGTCGGTAAACATGTTCATAAGCCCGACGCCCCAATCGATCATGAGTACATCGCCGCGTTGGATGATCCGGTCCGAAGACGTCGCTTCAACACCATCGGGTCCCGTAATATAAACGGATGGCATACCAAAGGAGGAACCCAAATTGTTTTTGAATTGTTGTTCTTTCATCCACCAGGCGACATCTTCCAAAGTAGTCACTCCGGGAGTGATCACTTCGTTCGAAAAAGCCTTTTCGGCGATGGTATACGAGAGTTCGCCAGCCTCGCCGTAGATTGCCAATTCACTGGCGACCCGCCTAGATCGAAAGTCCGACACCAATTTTTCAGCCGAAATAAAACGATCGGCATACTTTTTTCCTAGCAGTTCGGCCAACTCCAAATAAGCGGAATGGGTCAACCCATCGGCACCTCCAAAGTTTTTGGAAATGTTCAAACCGATTTTTTTAGGGTCACGTTTGGTTACGAATTCTTTTAGCTCATCGGCCGATCCAAAATAATCATAAGCGCCTCCTTCTTTCAATAAATAGCCGCCAACACCTAGCGCGGCGCGTTCGATACGCTCTTCTCCCGTATCGGTAAAAATGTAATAGGCATTACCACCTACATAGCCTTCGCCCATATCAGCATATAAGGGATCTAAATTGCCCTCGCGATTGGTTACGATCCACATATCGATAGTATTCTCCCGCATGGCTTCGGGCAGTACCAGGTCGAACTTATCATTTCGTACTTGGTTCATTTTTCGCCATCGGCGCATGGCCTCTTGCCCATATGTGGTCACGCTGGTAATCAGCATAAGCAATGCAAACAGTTTTTTCATGGTTGAAATTTATTTGGGACTAAAAATAGGAATTAAATGTCTTAAATAGAGGAAATGGGGTAGGTGGGAAGTTTCGTTATCGTGTTTGTATATGGTTTGTTGCGTGTTTCAAGCAATCAATTTAGTAAAAATTACCGACCAAGAAAGTCTGAGAGGACTTTCGTAATTAGGCAATAACCCAGCAATAAATTATATACGGTGTTGCCAGTAGTTTTTATTCTTTGCTTTTCCTTATAAATTCGACAGACTCTGATTGTAGATTTATTGTCAGTGATGAAATTTCTCCCTTGTTTTTAGTTCTAAAATTGATAGCAAATTCTGGATTAAATAAATCAGAAACATTTTTTAATGGCTTCATAACAAAAACATTATAATGTAAATGTTCCAAAAAGAACTTATACGATGGGTAAATAGCATATAGATTACCGTCCTTAAGTTCTACTTCAATTGTACCATAACCTTTATTTTTATATTTACCTATGAATGATGATAAGTTATGTGTTGGCTTCTTTTCAGAGTTTAATTCTTGCTTGATTTCACTTGGGACGTAAATATCATTTACAATTACAGGATAGTCTTTCAAATCAGTTTTTGGTAAATCCAACATTCTGTTTTTTATAATGTCTCCTATAATATATGGTAATAATGAATTAGTCTGATTGGTTAATACAGTAATACCTAACTTTTCAAAAGGATAGGTTAAGACTAAAGAGCTAAATCCAGATGTGTTTCCTCCGTGGTAAACTTTATAATTTCCGTTTTGTGATTCCATTCGCCACCCAAAACCATCTCCAAAGAGAAAAACACTTTCTTCGTTTTTATTAGGCCTTATATTATGTATAGTAGTCGCATTGCGAACAAAATCTTTAGGCAAAACTTGCTTTTCTTTAAATTTTCCTTCGTTTAACCAAGCTATCATCCAATTTGCCAAATCTTTTGCGGAACTTATAATTCCACCAGCAGGTTTGTAATTTTGGTATTCTTCGTAAAGTACTTTTTTGACTTTACCTTTTACCAAACCATATCCGTATGAAAAGTTATTAGTCATTTTCATATTTTTTAAATCTGTATAAGAATTTGACATCTCTAGTGGGGTAAAGATATTGTTATTCAAATTCTCCTCCCAAGATTCACCTGTCACTTCTTCAACAATTGTACCTGCTATAGTGTATCCCATATTACTGTAAATCCAACTATCCTTCGGTTTGCCTTCAGGTTTTATGTATTTTAGTTTTTTGATGACTTCGAGTTTACTTTGTTCAGGAAAAAGAACAAGTGTCCCATTGATTTCTCCAATTCCACTTTTATGTGAAAGTAAATCTTCAATGGTAATTAAATTGTCCATTTCAGAATTATAAAACTCAAGTTTTGGAATATATAAACTGGGTTTGTCTTTCAAAGAAATTTTATCTTCAAAATCTAATAATCCTAATAAGGAAGCTGTAAAAGCTTTAGAACTAGATGCAATTGGGAAAATTGTATTTTCATTTACAGGTAGATTTTTTTCTAAATCTCTGTATCCAAACCCTTTAGAGTATACTATTTGATTGTTTTTAACAACGGAAATTGACAAGCCAACAGCTTTATATGAATTCAGTAAAGTTTCTATTTCTTGGTCAATTCCGTTTATGCGATTTTCATTTTCTTGTCCAAAAGTTAGATTTGTGATTAGGAAAAGGAAAAGTATTAAAGTTGATTTTTTCATTAATTTCTTTGATTGTTAGGTGTTTCTTTAAATTACTGGCAACATTAAGCTAAGGATAGTTTCAATTATCTTTAGCGACTGATAACGAAGTTAGCCGAAATCTTTTTTAGTTTCAAGAGAGCTCCCGCACGAATTCTACAGTTTTTATTGACATCGACTCTTTTTCTTAAATTCCGTTACTTTGTACTAAGAGTAAAACAAGAGTACATTAGAAAGATTCCCGCCTTCACAGGAATGAAAAAAATACTTTAAGATGCAAAATCCCGATTGGCAGACCGCCAAAACCTTCGAAGACATTACCTATAAAAAAACGAACGGTGTCGCTCGTATTGCCTTCAACCGACCCGAGGTGCGCAATGCGTTTCGGCCGAAGACAACCAGTGAACTCTACCAGGCTTTTTATGATGCGCAGGAAGACACCTCGATTGGCGTAGTCCTGCTTTCCGCAGAAGGGCCCTCTCCAAAAGATGGAGTCTATTCCTTCTGTAGCGGCGGCGATCAAAAGGCCAGAGGAGAAAAGGGCTATGTCGGCGATGATGGCATGCACCGCCTGAATATCTTGGAGGTACAGCGCCAGATTCGATTTATGCCCAAAGTGGTCATTGCCGTGGTGCCCGGTTGGGCAGTAGGTGGGGGGCATAGTCTTCATGTCGTCTGCGACATGACCCTTGCCAGTAAAGAACATGCCATATTCAAACAGACCGATGCCGATGTTACCAGTTTTGACGGTGGTTATGGATCCGCTTATCTGGCCAAAATGGTGGGACAGAAAAAAGCACGTGAAATTTTCTTTTTAGGAAGGAATTATTCCGCTCAGGAAGCCTACGAAATGGGTATGGTCAATGCAGTGGTGCCTCATGAAGAATTGGAAGACACTGCCTACCAATGGGCCCAAGAGGTCTTACGAAAATCACCGACTTCAATCAAAATGCTAAAATTTGCCATGAACCTCACCGATGACGGTATGGTAGGGCAACAGGTTTTTGCAGGTGAGGCCACACGGTTGGCCTATATGACCGATGAGGCCGAAGAGGGACGTAACGCTTTTTTGGAGAAAAGAAAGCCCAACTTTGGGCAGAACAATTGGATACCATAGTGAGTTCAAGGTTTCAGGTTCAAAGTCTGAATGAAGAACTATCAATAAGTTGCTGAGCGGAGCCGAAGTAAACTAAAAAGAGCCCGATCAATGAAGACCGAGCTCTTTTACGAGAACACTATATGAAAATGAAAAATTTTAATTCGTTATTAAATACAGTGTAAACTTAAAGGCTTCCCATCCAAAAAGAAAACTATTGTTGTGAGTTAAGTGGATTTTGTTGTGAAGTGCTTGTTTTTTGATATTTGACAATCAAAAAGACGTTTTTTTGACTCTTGTTTTCCGATTAAAGTCACCTGATAGCAGCAATGACCTCCCTAAGAAATTTAGCAACCTCAAAATCGGGGTCTTCCGCAAGTCCCGTTCTTACGATGACCAAATCTTTTGAAGGGATGACAAAAACATACTGCCCTTGATATCCGTTGGCCGAATAGAGGTCTTTAGGCACACCGGAATATTTACCTTCGGCATTCAGCCACCAATGCGCACCATAAGTGCCCTCGGAGTGTTCGGTGGGTGTTGTGATATAATCTATCCATTCGTTAGCAAACAGTTGTTCTCCGTTCCAATTGCCTTTGTTTAGATGCAAAATACCAAATTTGGCCCAATCACGGGTACTGGCCCATCCGTAGGAAGAACCTACATAATTTCCGGACATATCGGTTTCGATTAGCATGGAATGCATCCCGATTTTATCGATAAGGGCAGCATACGGGAAGTCGAGATATTCTTGATGGGTCTTGAATTGTTTTCTAAGTATACCGGATAACAGATTTGTGGTTCCTGAAGAATAGTTCCAAATCTCGGTTGGCGGGGCTATCGCTTCCTTTTCCTCTTGCGCCATTGACATATCGGCATCCAAGAACAACATACGTGTCACATCGGAAATGGCGGTATAATCTTCCTCCCAGGCCAATCCTGATTGCATGCGTAGCAAATGATCAAGGGTAATGTTTTGGCGTTCGTCGTCATGCCATGAGTCCACGGGAGCGGGCTTTTCCAAGTCAAATTTTTGTTGATACTTCAAAATACCGTACAAGGTGGCCAAGATACTTTTGGTCATGCTCCAACCTAAGATGGGGGTATCTTTTGAGAATCCATCCAGATATCTTTCTCCAACAATTTGGTTTTTATAGGCAATGAGCACCGTTCGTGTTTTTTGCACTTCCGGATTTGCGAAAGCGTTATCGATAGCCTTTTCCAATCGTTCGTAATCGACCTCCTCAAAAGATAAGATATCATTTTCCGCTAATCGGAAGGGATATCTGGCAAGGCTGTCGACCTTATTCCGTTTGGGTTTTAAGGTCGAGTTCAAATCTTCTTCTTCATTGACCAATACACACCCCAAGCCTTCACGACAAACGGTCTTGCGCTTCATCAACCCGAATACGGATGCCGAGGCCTCTGTGCCATGCATTTCAACATCGGCCAGTTTGATCAAGGGTACATTATTGTCATTTTCGGTAATGGAAGCCGAGCCGCGATCGGCAATAAAGACGGTCGAGGCCATATTTTTAGAGGCATAGCCTGAAATAATATTAAGTTTGGGATAATTAAAAATGATGGCAACGGCGATCAATGGTAACCCAATAAAGAGTATTCTTTTAAATCGTTTCAATCTTCTATTTTTTTGAGAACAAAGTAGCTTACTCTATCTTTTCCCACATTTTGTCAGGCCCGAGTATAAAACTGCCCACAAAATCGAAATTACACTCTTCGGGGGAAATCAATGACAAAAAAACACTTTCATCTTTGGCACGATAGAGATGATATATTTTACCTGTAATGGGTTCAAAACTATATTTTGCTGCGTAAACGAGATTGTTATATTCGAATTGCTCCATCATTTCTTGATATTGCCGTTGAATATCATCGTATCTGGCTTTGAATTGGTTGTTGGCAGAAACGATATTGGTATTTTTCCAATTGGTGACATCGGGTGGCGTTATTTTCGGAGCGGCCACTCCGCTAGCGTAGGGTAAAATACTACTATTATATTTTTGGGTCTCCTCATTAAATACGACATAATCAGGTTTTTTTTCTTTTTTCATAGGATGCAAATTTAATCAAATCCACCTGATTATATTGCAAGCTTGTAACGGTATGGTTATCTTCATTCCGGCGTAACTACAATTTCCTTTATGATCATATCGAGTGAAAATTTTAAAACTTTTACCAAGCTGATCCAAGCAGTTTTGGTGACAGGGCTGATTTCTTGTGGCCCGTCAACGGAAGAAAAACAAGTTCAGCTTTATACGTCGCATTGTGCCAGTTGCCATTTGGCCCCTGAAATTCAACAACTGCCCAAAGCACTGTGGCAAAACACGGTACTGCCCGAAATGGCCGCTCGAATGGGAGTTCCCGAACCAGGTTTTGACCCGTTCGAAGGACTTACTTTTCCCGAGCAAGAAGCCATTATAAAGGGAGGTATTTATTCGGTACCCGCACAAATTTCTGCGTCGGATTGGGTGCTTTTAAAAGAATATATTTTAAAAACTGCCCCCGATTCGTTGCCAGTGACAGAATCAGATATGAATTCAGAAAAGCTTGTTCAATTTCAATCTAAACCTATTGCAATAGACAACGCAAAAAGGTCGATGATAACCTATCTCGGCCACGATTCAATTGCCGAAAATATAATAATAGGAGATGCCACTGGCCGATTGTTGAACTACAATATAAAGAACGATACCCTGATTTCAAAAGGTAGGTTCGGTAGTGCTTTGGTGGATTATTCGGCCAAAGACGGAATCGAATTTATTACCACGGTGGGCTTTATAGACCCATCTGCAATTGCTACGGGAAAGATAATTTTACGAGATTCGACGGACATCAAAGTATTTCCGGAAAATCTACATAGACCGGTACATACCTTGGTAACCGACCTTAATGATGATGGCACGGATGAACTGGTAGTCAGTGAATACGGTGACTTGGTAGGAAGTCTTTCAATGCTAGTAAAAAATAAGGACGGTAGCTATGAAAAAAAAGTGCTGCTGAACCAACCGGGAACCATTCGCGTTATTGCTGATGATCTGGACAAGAACGGGAAAAAAGATCTGATTGTACTCACCGCCCAAGGCGATGAGACGATTACGGTTCTATATCAAGAGAGCGATTTAGTTTTTAGTCCGACAAAAGTACTTCGGTTCAGTCCGGTTTTTGGCACTAGTTGGTTTGAACTTGTCGATTATGATGGAGATGGAGACAAAGATATCGTGACGGTGCACGGTGATAATGCCGATGACACCTATGTTCAGAAATCCTATCATGGCCTGCGTATTCATATCAACAATGGCGAAAATTCTTTTGAAGAACGTTACTTTTTTCCTCTTAATGGTTCTACCAGGGTCATTGCAAAGGATTTCGACAATGATCAAGACGTCGACTTTGCTCTGCTATCGACCTTTCCCGATTATAAGAGTAAGCCGGAATCTTCATTTGTATATTTAGAGAATAGGGGTAGTGAGAACTTCGATTTTAAACCCTTTACCTTTGACGATTCACGAGCAGGAAAATGGTTTGTGATGAGTTCGGGCGATATCGACGGTGACGGTGATGAAGATATTGTTTTAGGAGCCTTTTCAAAAGTATTTGCGCCAACACCGAAGGAGTTGATCGATCTATGGCGGACCAATAATGTGGACATTATGTTGTTGGAAAATAATCTTAAATCCCGTTAAATTTGAAATGGCTGTTCATTAGCGTGTTGTTTGCGCTCTTTCTTTCTTCTTGTAAGGACAAGAGTGAAGATTTAGAATGGAAACCCCTGAAAGTAACCGTTTCGGCCTATAATTCAACCCTTGCACAGACGCAGGGCGATCCGAATATCGCCGCTTGGGGCGATACACTTAAACCAGGAATGAAAGTCATCGCCGTATCTAGAGATTTACTTCAAAAAGGCCTAGAGCGAAACACGAAAGTCAAAATTGAAGGATTGAAAGGGGTTTATGAGGTTAAGGATAAAATGAACCGTAGGTGGACTAACCGTATCGATATCTACATGGGTAAGGATATTCAAAAAGCCAAGGAATGGGGAAGGAAAAAGTTGACTATTCACTTCGCAGTCAAGAAAGACGGTGCTAAGAATGGTCAGAAACAAGATATAGTCAAATGAAGAAACTTTATTTTATTTGGATGGTGCTATGGGCCATGGGCTGTGCCACATCGAACAAAATTGTAGAAAGACCCATAGTCTTCGATGCACAGCGAGAAGCACTTTCGTTAGTGTATCTGTCCGACAGGTATGGCCTTCAAAAAGAATCGCCTACCATCGTACCTAAGATGGTCGTTTTGCATTGGACGGTCATTCCGACATTTGAAGAATCTTTCGAGTTTTTTAAAAATGCTACGCTATCCAAAACAAGAGGAGACATTAGTGGGGCAGGGGCTTTGAACGTATCTTCCCATTTTATGGTCGATAGAGATGGCACTATTTATCAACTATTACCTGAAACGACTATGGCAAGGCATGTCATTGGACTTAACCACTGCGCCATTGGAGTAGAAAATGTCGGTGGCACTCAAGATTTGCCCTTGACAAAAGCCCAATTGAAATCGAACATATGGTTGGTCAACTATTTAGCTGAAAAGTACGATATCGAGTATGTAATAGGACATCATGAATACACGAACTTTGAAGGTCATCCACTTTGGCTTGAAAAAGATGAGGGGTATCGCACCCAGAAGACCGATCCGGGTCCAGAGTTCATGAGAAAAATACGCCAAGCTACCAAAAACCTTAACTTTAAACCCATACCTCAAAAGAAAATTTTTCATGCAAATTAAGAGATACTGTTTTTTTTCATTCATTTTTTTAAGCCTGTTCCTTCAGGCTCAGGATTCGGACATTACCAATTCGCTCTACGAAACCTATGAGAAATATCTAGAAGAGACTTTGGACAAACGAAGGATCAAGCACCATGAGATTCAACCTTTGATTTCAGAATACCGGGCAAACCCTAAATTCAAGGTTGATGTGGTCGGCCGTTCCATCGAAGGAAGAAGCCTATCGCTGATCAGTATAGGTTCGGGCCCTACCGATGTTTTTCTGTGGTCGCAGATGCATGGCGATGAGCCCACAGCAACCCAGGCGATCTTCGATATTCTAAATTTTTTTGATAGTGCTGATTTCAAAGCAGAAAAAGAGGCGATACTTACCAATCTTACGGTACACTTTTTACCGATGTTAAATCCCGATGGAGCGGAACGCTATCAGCGAAGGAACCTTTTGGGAATCGATATCAATCGTGATGCCCTCAGACTACAATCTCCTGAAGGACAAACTTTAAAACGTGTACGTGATAGTCTGGATGCCGATTTCGGATTTAATCTTCACGACCAAAGCACTTATTATAATGCCGAACGAACGGAAAAGCCCGCTACCATTTCGTATTTGGCTCCGGCCTATAATTATGAAAAGGAAATCAATGCAGGTAGGGGCGATGCGATGAAAGTTATCGTTTTTATGAACAATATCATTCAAAAATATGCGCCTGGCCAAGTAGGCCGGTATAATGATGATTTTGAGCCTCGTGCCTTTGGCGATAACATTCAAAAATGGGGTACGCGCACCATTCTCATCGAATCGGGTGGATATGTCAACGATACTGAAAAACAAGAAATAAGAAAATTGAATTACGTATCGATTCTTTCGGCAATTTATACTATTGCGAACCAGAATTACGAGGACATTCCCTTGGATGATTATGAAAAAATTCCTGAAAACGATCGTAAACTTTTTGATTTAAAAATTGAAAATGCCACGTACGAATTATTGGGAAAAAAGTATACTATTGATGTCGGAATACATCGTTTGGAAGTCGATAAAGAAGGGAACAATGATTTTTGGTACAGTAGCCGTATTATCGACCAAGGAGATTTATCGACCTATTATGGCTATGAAACATTCGATGCTGAGGGTTATACCATAAGAGAAGGGAAAGTTTTTCCTGAAGAAATGGAAAGACTTTCAAATCTAGGGGATAAGGACGTACTTGAATTATTGCGTCAAGGATATACCTATATCAGAACCAAAGATTTGTTTTTAGAAGACCCTTCATCACCGGCCCCTATTCATTTAATATCAAAGGACTATGAAGTGCCTGAATTCAGTATCGAAGTAGGTATAAACCCCACCTTTTTACTAGAAAAAGGTGGGGTTTTAAAGTATGCCGTCATCAATGGCTTTTTAATCGATTTGGAATCCGGTAAAACCGATTTCAAAAACGCGATGATTTATAGATAGGTTTCTTAAAAATTGAAACAGGCACTTACGTAGTCTATGTTACCGAACATGAAGACCAATAGTGAGACTGCCGTTATCAAGATGCCCGAGAATAATGATACTACGGCATATCTATAATAGTTTGACATCAAACCTAAAGCACTGTTTTCAATAATGTTGTTGATTGTTTTCATCTTTTCCAAGATTTAGTGGTTGAACTTAAATTTGTTATACCAAAATTACCTTAGAAAAGCTCGAAAAAACTCACTGTCAAAAGTGAAATTATACTCCCTGAAAACAGGGGTGAAGTAAATATGGGCCGTAGTAAAACAAAAAAGCATCCAATTTCTTGGATGCTTTTAAACTGATTTTATCATAAATCAGATTTTAGGAGAACTAATATCCGAATCTAATTATCATATCAGGGCCGTTAAATAACAACAACGTATACATTGTTACTATCAACGAAACGATTATTGAAAAAAGTAGAATACTTATCGCTTGGTACCATCTAGGCATTCCGCGAAGCGAACTGTTTTTGATAATAGTGTAAAATACATCCATAATTTTCTTTTTTTAGCCCTATTCTCGAATAGGTTACATTAAACAACTTCATAGTCTTTAGGATGTAGGTATTCAAAATCATATTTGGGTTCGTTACCAATTAAACAATTATTACCACATAATCCCTAATGGGAAAGGTAATTTATTTTATGTTTTCGTTGAAAAGCAAAAAAAAGGGAAGAACCGCATCAGTTCTTCCCTTTTTATATAATAAACGGTGTTTTTTTCTATAAGCTCTCTGCATCCAATAAAGCGAAGAATTTATCCAAATTCGGAATGATAACGATTTTGGTACGTCTGTTCTTGGCCATATTTTCTTTGGAGTCATTTTCGACCAAAGGCAAATAGCTGCTTCTACCCGCAGCAATCATCTTCGTTGGGTCTACATTATAATCTTTTTGCAGTTTTCTAACGATGGAAGTGGCTCGTTTTACGCTCAAATCCCAATTGTCTTCTACAACGGCGGTATTAATAGTTCTAGAATCTGTATGGCCCTCGACCATAACCTCCATACTAGGTTCTGAATTAATAACCTCGGCCAATTTGGTCAAGATATTATCTGCTTTTTTACTCACTCTATAACTTCCGCTATTGAATAATAGTTTATCCGAAATATTGATCATAACCACCGTCTTGTCGATATCCACATTAACATCGTCCTCTTCGTCAGAAATCGATTTTTTGAGGTTGTAGGAAATCGCCAGGTTCATAGAATCTTGCAGCGTTTTTGCTTCAGACAGTTTAGCAGGATCAACTTTGGCCAATGTCGCTCTCATTTTTGCCTTGGTGTTGTTGCTCATGACGGCTACATCGTCTACAGAGGAATACTGTGTATCGTTGACTTCTTTCAAAGAATTGATTTTTTCATTGTATTCCGTTACTCTTGCTTCGATTTTGGTCATCTTGGCTTCCAACTCCTCTTTTTCAACTTGGGTCTTGGTCAAAGCGCTTTGTGTCTCTGAAAGATTATTTTCCAAGGCCACATATTTCTTTTTAGAAACGCATGAAGCCAATAGCAAAATTGAAAGGGTACTTGCAAAAATTGATTTTCTCATAGTAGTGATATTATTAAGGTTTCTTCAGGGGTAGATACGGAATAACCCTAAAGCATGGACGTTAAAAAGACGATAACTCAGTAAATTTTACACCAATGAATTATGAAAACAGCTGATTTTGAGTGAGTAAGCTTTACTATCGAGTACAAAAAAAAGTGCCTCATATCGAGGCACTTCACTTAAAGTTCTAAAGTTTCGCTATTATTCACATCCGCCCGTAAACCCGGTTGCGTTGAATTTTGTCTGAACGGCACCTTGACGATTACCGGCCGTAACCTGAATAGCCAGATTGTTTTCCCCGCTACCGTCCCGCTTTGGGCTGCAATATTCGAAAAGGTAAAAACTGTTCGCCTGTTCCGATATTCTGAAGGAGATATCATTGAATGTATTTTCAAGTTCTTCCTTGTTTCCGGCAAATACACTGAAAGTCTTACCGATGTCGGTTAGTACTTGGGTATCGATTTCGCCACCAAGTCCAATGGTGAAAAATGAAATATTCGCATCGGCATTATCAACTTTCTGTTGTGCCTGCTCTTTGGTAAATCGGGAAGCTTGATCGGTACCATCCGTAAAAATAACTACGGAAGCCGCTCCGATTTTCCCGCCTTGGGTACTGGTGGCCAAAAGTTCACTTGCGATATCGGTAGATCGCATCACTGCCCCGTATAAATCTGTTGATGGATCATTACTGATGTCTTCGGTAATACCTTCGATAGCCGCTGTCAGTTCTTCTTTGGATGATGTCAATTGATTTAAAAGATGAAGTTCGTTCTCTCCATCAAACCAATAAATGGCCATTTTGAAAGATTCTTGTGTGCCGTCAGGTACAACATTGTCTATAAAACTTATACTGGCCGATTTAAGTTCCGTAAGACTGCTGCTCAATACACTATTGCTCAAATCGAGCACCAAAAGGGCATTGTTGCTGAAAATCTGAGAGTTGGAAGAAATACGCGCCTGTGATTCAGAAGTAGAAATCGTATTGAAACATTCATCGTTTCTGCCCTGCTCGTAAATTGTAAATTGGTCCGCTGTCAGCCCTGGTACGGGATCCCCTTCAGTATCGGAGACTTTAAAGAAAATAGAAACTTTTCCTGGAATAGTGACATATTGTTCTTGAATGGATAGTACCAGATCACTCTCATCAAGACCAAGACAATCATCGACCGGTTTTCCTTTTCCGAGGCCTTCCCCGAAATTCGGACTGAAATTAACATCATCATCGGCATTTCCACAAGAAATAAATAAGGCAATCGAGAAGAAAAGTGCAATGTATTTGGTGTATGGCTTCATTTTCATAATTTTTTGGGTTCAACCAACAGAACGGACAAAATCCATTTTAATTATAGGGCGAGATAAAATTTATTGTTAAAGATTGTTAAAGGAAAGTGTAATATTTAGTAGCTTTCACCAGCCAAATACCAAACGTCGAATGTACTTTAGAAATTCTTTCATATTACTTGTTGTCATACTTTTTCTTGTTCACGGATGTACCACAAGGAAATCAGATATTCCCGAACGTTTAGGGTTTCCCGAAGATGCCAAGCTATTGATTATCCATGCCGATGACCTCGGGGTTACCCATTCTGAAAATATGGCCAGTATTAAAGGGATGGAAGATACACCGGTAAATTCTTCAAGTATTATGGTGCCCTGCCCATGGTTTAATGAAATTGCGGAGTATGCGCGTGAAAACTCCAAAATGGATTTCGGGCTGCACCTTACCCTCAATAGTGAGTGGAAATATTACAAATGGGGTCCGGTGACTTCCATTGATTCAGTACCCAGTTTGGTCAACGAAAACGGACATATGTATCCTACGCGGGAGGATCTTATTTCCAATGCCCGTCCCGAAGAAGTTGAATTGGAGCTTAGAAACCAAGTGAAAAAAGCGCTCAGGTCGGGTATTGACGTTACGCATCTTGATGCGCACATGAGTGCTGCCGTGAGCTCCCCTGAATTCGCAGCAGCCTATATAAAAGTTGGAAAAGAATTCGATATACCCGTTTTTCTTGCACCCGAAAATGAAGTGGTAAGGTCATCAGAGGTGCAATCCCTTATTGATGAGCGGACCGTTGTTTTTGACAAGATGTATATTGAGGATCCTGAGGACTATGAAAAAGGCGCTGCACAATATTATTCAAATGTTCTGAAGAATTTGGAACCGGGGCTCACTTGCCTGCTCATACATTTGGCGTACGACGATGAAGAAATGCGTTCTGTAACCGTCGACATGCCTGATTATGGTTCGGCATGGCGACAGGCCGATTTTGATTTTTTCAGTAGTCCAGAATGCGAACGACTTTTAAAGGAGCACAATATAACTTTGATAACCTGGCGTGAACTTCGTGATAAGATTACCCGAGCCAAGTAATATCGAGAATACATTCTAGATTTCCAAATTGAAAAAAACACTTACAATACTGCTTACCGTGATCGCTGTGACTTCGGTCCTGTCGCAGAAAAAGAACGAGGCCTTTCGTTTGAACATACGAAAGGCCTCTGGATCTATTACCATAGATGGAGTAGGTGATGACAAGGCATGGCAAGATACCGATGTCGCAAAAGATTTCTTTATGGTGTTGCCCATGGATGACGGTCTGGCGAACGAGCAGACCGAGATTAGAATGACCTACGATGCCAAGAACCTCTATTTACTCGCAACTTTTTATAACAGTAAGAAAGGAAAATACTTTGTGGAATCATTACGCCGCGATTTTTCATTTGGCAAGAATGACAACTTTTTACTCTTCATGGATCCTTTTAATAACCAGACCACGGGCTTTTCGTTCGGGGCCAATGCATATGGCGCCCAATGGGACGGAACCATGTACGATGGGGGCAGGATAGATTTAAACTGGGACAGCAAATGGATATCCGAAACGACACGGAGCGATGAAAAATGGGTCTTTGAAATGGCCATTCCCTTTAAATCGATTCGATATGAAGAAGGCGTGACCGAATGGGGAATCAATTTTAGTCGTTTGGATTTGAAATCAAGCGAAAAATCGAGCTGGACACCTATACCCAGACAATTCCCTACGGCTTCCCTGGCTTATACCGGTACTTTGGTATGGGATACGCCGCCGCCGCCGCCCAAAGTCAATTTTTCCATCATACCCTATGTATTGGGAAATGTCAGCCGTGATTTGGAAAATAATGGCGATACCAAGTATGATGCGAAAGTAGGCGGAGATGTGAAGTTCAGTATTACTTCATCCTTAAATTTAGATTTGACCGTGAATCCTGATTTTTCACAAGTTGAAGTAGATCGCCAAGTAACCAACTTGGACCGTTTTGAACTCTTTTTTCCTGAAAGAAGGCAGTTTTTTCTTGAAAACGGTGATTTGTTCGCGAATTTCGGGTATTCGACCATACGGCCGTTTTTTTCTAGAAGGATCGGGCTAGGGGTTCCGATACAGGCCGGAGCACGTATAAGCGGAAACCTTGACGAAAAATGGCGGCTCGGTATTATGGACATGCAAACCGCCAAAGTCGATGAAACGGGTCTCCCTAGTCAAAATTTCGGAGTAGTTTCCCTTCAGCGAAAAGTTTTCAGTCGTTCAAGTATCGGGCTGATGTTCGTCAATAAACAATCACTGAAATATCCGCAAGAGAATGATTCTATAAAAATGGTTTATCCTGAATTCAATAGGAATTTTGGGGCAGAATATAATTTGGCTTCCTCGAATAATTTATGGAACGGGAAGGCCTTTTTTTTGAAATCGTTCGCACCCGATGAAGAAGATGGAAGCGGGCATACCCAAGCGGCACATTTGGAATACAATAGCCGTAAATGGAAGTGGAGGGTAGAAGAACAGTGGGTGAGCGATGATTACACAGCGGAGGTCGGGTTTGTGCCAAGGAGGGGATATGTAAATTTCAATTCGTACCTCGGATATCTGTTTTTTCCTAAAAAAGGAAAAATAGTGAGCCATGGCCCTACTTTGAATACTACCTATTTTTTCAACGAAAATTTTAGGCGTACCGATAATTTGAGTTATCTCTTGTATTCTTTCGAATTCAGGAACCGGAGTAGTCTTGACTTTTTTATCTCCGACGATTATGTCGAACTACTTGCCCCATTTGACCCAACGAGACTGGGAAAAGAGCAATTGTCCGCTGGCACTAAGCATCAATGGAATGCATTTGGGTGGATGTTCGCTTCAAGACCACAAAGCTTGTTTACCTATACCTTCGATGCCCGTTTTGGAGGCTATTATGCTGACGGAAATCGAACAAGTCTCTCCACCGAGTTGGGCTATCGCTTTCAGCCCTATGTGAGTCTAAGCGCAAATTTGAACTATAACCACATCGATTTGCCGGCACCTTGGAACACCAATCAATTTTGGTTGATCGGGGCCGAAGTCGATATCACCTTTACCAACAAATTATTTTTTGCGAACTTGTTTCAATATAACGAACAATCGAAAAATTTCAATTTGAATTCCAGGTTCCAGTGGCGCTATTCTCCCGCATCCGATTTATTCTTGGTATATACCAATAATTATTTTCTTGAACCTTTTGAAGGTAGAAATTGGGGTCTGACCTTGAAGTTCACATATTGGTTCAATAACTAAGAATTCAAATTAGTAAAAAATGCAATTGCAGTATTGTTCCGATTATGAATCCATGAGCCATAGGGCTTCGGAGTTTTTGATTTCGGAATTGCACGAACGCGGTGACCAATTATGGTGTACGGCAACGGGCAATTCCCCATTGAGCGTTTATAACCGTTTGGGGACTTTTAAGGAGACCCATCCAGAATACTTCAAAAGCCTTCGTATCATAAAACTGGACGAATGGGGGGATATTTCCATGACCGACTCAAGTTCATGCGAGGTATTTATCGAAGAAAACATTTTAGGCCCACTTGAAATTCCGAAGGAGCGTTATATTGGATTTAAAAATGATGCTGAACAGCCTTTACAAGAATGTGAACGAATTCAAACTGAGCTTGAACAAAAAGGCCCTATCGATATTTGCATTCTCGGCTTGGGACAGAACGGTCATATCGGATTCAACGAACCCGCCGATTTTTTACTTCCCCATTGCCACATAGCACAATTAAGTGAACTGTCGAAGCAACACGACATGGTGAATCGCTTATCGAAAAAGCCAGGTTATGGCCTTACTTTGGGGATGACCGATATTCTTTCTTCAAAAAAAATTGTTTTATTGGTCACAGGAAAAGGCAAAAAAGAAGTGGTGAACCGACTGATGACCCAGGAAGTAAGTTCACAGCTGCCGGCTTCATTTTTATGGCTGCACCCCTACGTGCAATGCTATATTGATCATTCAAGTATGTGAAATCGGAAAGCGAGCATACCTCTTTCAAATAAACGATATCTTGGAATAAAAAAGAAATGAACTAGCACTATGGACCATCAAAATGACATCGCTATCCTCATTCTTGCCGCCGGGGAATCCTCTAGAATGGGCAGGCCCAAACAGCTTTTAGGTTGGAAAAACAACACACTACTCGGTCATGCCATAAAGAATGCAAGAGCCATTTGTCCTGACCATGTTTATGTCGTACTGGGCGCAAATGCTGAAAAAATAAAGAAATCAGTTGAAGACACCGCACATTTCATTTTCAACGAAAATTATAAAAAAGGTCTGGGATCATCTTTAGCTACGGGCATTGTGTCGATTCTGAAATCAAATAAAAAATATCAAGCGGTGCTCGTTACATTATGTGACCAACCTTTAATCGATATCGATTATCTAAATCAAATTATCGAAACCTACAGAAAAGACGATTCGGGAATTATAGCTACGGCCTATACAAATAGGGCTGGGGTTCCGACATTATTTGATAAAAGATACTTTAATGAACTTTTACTACTTAATGAAGATTTTGGTGCTTCGCAGATGATAAAAAAATACCATACAGATTTAAAAACCTTAGACCCCAAAGGAAAAGCATTGGATATTGATACATGGGACGATTATGAAGCCCTAGTCCGAAAAACCTTATGATAATAGGATTTTCTTAAAGGGGTTTGTTTTCAAAGTATCGAAGAATTTTAAAATTTAATTAGGAATTGAAAAAAAGAATAATGGTAATTTCACGCCAAACCAAAAATGAAACAAATGGCCACTAAAAAATTTATATTGTCTAGCTTTCTATTGGCAATAACCACGTACCATGTCGCTGCACAAGAAATGAGTTTTGAAGAGTACAATCCCAAACCTACACTCGTCGTACCTGAGAACCCTAAAGAACGCGCAAAATTTCCTTTTATCGATGTACATAGCCATCAACGTGATATGTCGGCTAGCGGTCTGACGAAACTTGTAGAAGACATGGATAAATTGAATGAGGCCGTCATGGTCAATTTAAGTGGCGGATCTGGGGCCAGTCTTCAAGAAAAGATAGCGAGTATTAAAAATAATTATCCCAATCGTTTTGTGGTTTTTGCGAATGTTGATTTTGATGGGGTTGGTGAGTCCGGTTGGACAGAAAATGCCGTCGCCCAACTCGAAGCCGATATAAAAGCTGGGGCAAAAGGTTTAAAAGTATATAAGAGTTTGGGGTTACGAAATACAGATTCCGATGGAAAGCGTTTGGCCATCGATGACCCTAGATTGGACCCAATTTGGGCAAAATGTGGCGAATTGGGCGTACCGGTATTGATTCATGCAGCCGATCCGAAATCGTTTTGGGATTCTATGGATTCGGATAATGAACGATGGTTGGAATTAAAGACCCATTCAAGAAGAAAGCGTTCTGATACGGATCCCGCACCTTGGCAGCAGATTATCGATGAACAGCACCGCATGTTCAGAAAACACCCCAACACCAAATTTATCAACGCCCATATGGGCTGGTACGCGAATAATTTAGGCAAATTAGGCCAGCTATTGGATGAAATACCGAACATGAGCGTGGGTATTGCTGCGGTCATTGCCGAATTGGGCAGACAACCTAAGAACGCAAAAGCCTTCTTTGTTAAGTACCAAGACCGTATTCTCTTTGGAAAGGACAGTTGGCAACCTTCTGAGTTTCCGACGTATTTCAGGGTGCTTGAAACGGATGACGAATACTTTCCCTATTACAAAAAATACCATGCTTTCTGGGCTATGTACGGATTGGATCTACCCGATGATGTTTTAAAGAAAGTGTACTACAAAAATGCATTGAACCTCATTCCAGGGTTGGATCGCAGTTTGTTTCCTAACGACTAAATTTTAAAAACAGTTTAACTTTAATTTGTTGCAAATTTATGCGAAAGACACGAGATTGTAGGAATTAACCCCTAAAATCTTGTTATCATGTGCGATAAACACCATTGTTTTATAATTCCTCCCCATATATTGGAAGAATTGGCGAGACGCGGAAGTACTTCCTGTAAGAAAACCTTGAACGACACACATCGAATCCTTCAAAAAAGAAATACTATCCTAAATCATCTTTTGCTACGGAAAATCGGAGCAGGTGACGGTAATCGTTCTATTTATGATTCTCAAAATAAATACGAACAGCGCGTAGAGTTGGCACGAAGAGAAGGGGAGGAGGCTACTGAAGATCAAGTTGTGAACAAATCATACGATACCTCAGGTTTCGTACGCGAGTATTTCAAGAGCACCTTCGACTTGAATTCGGTCGATAACAAGGGTTTGGAACTTATTTCTAACGTTCATTATGGTAAGGATTATAACAACGCCTATTGGGACGGGGACGAAATGACCTATGGTGATGGCGATAATAGGGAGTTCAAAGATTTTGCCAGTGCCGTCGATGTGGTCGCCCATGAATTGATGCACGGTGTCACCCAATTTTTGGCAAACCTTGAATATCGAAGTCAGTCAGGCGCATTGAACGAACATTTTTCAGATGTTTTCGGCACCATTGTCAAACAAAAGTACTTAAATCAAGACATTGAAGATGCCGATTGGCTTATTGGTGATACCGTTGTCACCGAAACTTTTCCGGGCGTGGCGATACGGTCGATGAAAGCTCCCGGTACGGCGAATGATTTTGATGCCCAACCCGACCATATGGATAACTATTATTCCGGCAGCGCAGATAATCAAGGGGTACATATTAATTCGGGAATACCGAACAAAGCTTTTTATTTAAGTGCAATTGAAATCGGTATCGATGACTGTGCTTTGATTTGGTTCGAAACCCTAAAAATACTTTGGCGTACCGCTGATTTCAACGATATGTTGGAAAAGATTTTGGAGACCAGCGATCGTTTGATAAACGAAGACAAGATTCGTAGTTCGGCTTCCAAAGTGGTTTCCGAAAGCTTCGCGTCCGTCGGGTTAGTTCAAGTGATAACATGAAATGAGCCATATCAATCTCCGATACCAACCAAAATGTTGATCGGCTAATTACATCTGACCTTTAAAAACCGAATAAATATCAACTGATGAAATACGAAATTTTTGTCGAGGGCGGTTTTACCGGAATCCCCAAAAAATATGAAGGAAATATCAATATGTCAGAGGAAAGTGCATTACGATTGCTCGATTTGATGAACAATCCCAATCCTTTGGATAATGCAATCAAGGATGGATTTCTTTATCATGTTACCCTGTTCGATTCCGAAAAAACCATCGAAGCCCAATTCGATGAAAAGACACTTCCCCCTATCATAAGACAATTAATGACAAGGTAGAAGATACTTGTTTAACCTACTTTCTAAAAAAATAACCCTCAATTGTGATTTTTTTACATTGAGGGTTACTAATACCCTGAAACCAATCCAAATTTATGGACAAGGAATCGGAATTCATCCGAATCATTAAACAGCATCAAGGGGTTATTTTTAAAATAACCACCTTCTATACCGACAATAAAGTAGATCAGCAAGACCTCTACCAAGACATCGTGTACCAACTATGGAAGTCTTTCGAATCCTTTCGTGGGGAGGCCAAAATAAGTACATGGATGTATCGTATTGCCTTGAATACAGCATTGACCAGAATAAGGAAGGGTAAAAGGAAAGGATATTCGGTGTCCATAGATAAAGTGGTCTTAGAACAAACCGAAAACTACGACCCAGAATTTGAAGAACGCCTAAGGAAGCTATATCATCAAATCGGGCAACTCAATGTGCTCGAAAAAGCTATTATGCTATTGTTGCTGGAAGGGAAAAAGTATAAAGAAATTGCCAAAATAACAGGATTAACATCCAGTAATGTGGGCACACGTATATCGCGCATCAAAGAGAAGTTAAAATCACAGCTAAAAGAGTAAGGTTATGGAAATAGAAGAAATACAAGCTACTTGGTCAAAACTGAGCAGTGAACTGGAACAACAAAAGAAACTGACAAATAAAATCATTCTACAAATGACACAAGAACGCTATTCTAATAAATTCAGTACCATAACCCGGGTAGAAACGATCGGAGCAATCATATGTTTCGCTTGCGCCGTATATATAGGTTTAAATTTTTTGAAGTTGGACACTTGGTATCTATTGATCTGTGGGGTATTTACATTGGCCTTCTTACTGGTTATGCCCGTTTTAGTATTGAGATCACTGAATAAAATACGGAACCTTACCATTTCGAACAAAACGTTCAAAGAGACGTTGTTGGACTATTCAAAGGAGAAAAAATACCTATTGGCATTACAGAGGTTTGGTATTTATGCCAGCTTTTTACTAATGTTCACCACGGCGGCGGTGTTTTCAAAACTATTCAACGGCAAAGACTTTTTTATGGTCGAAAGAGATCCGATAGTATATGGTGTTATGGTTTTGGCAATCGCCTTCATCTTCTTTTTTTCCAGATGGGGATTGCGTAGTTATCAAAACATTACGGATTCTGCGGAACGAATATTAAAAGAGCTTGATACCGAATAGCTAACGCTGTAAAACAAGTTGCTTGTCAACATAGTCTAAAATAAGCATCCAGTTCATCTTAAGGATTAATGCAGCGGTGGGAACGTTATCGTCCTCAATCGCCGATATGATGCCGTCATGCTGATTATCGGACTTGTCGTATATCGTTTTGTCCGACATCAAAGCCATCTCATAAAAGAAAATACGGGTTTTCAAATCGGTCAGGATCTGTTGGGCAAGGGCGTTCTCGTAGTGTCTTGTGAGCAAACGATGGAATTCAAGCTTTGCGGTAATACGGCCCAGTGTATCCGTAGCCGATTTAAAAGCATTTTGTTGTTCCCGCAAATCTTCGACACAGGTAGGAAAAAATACCGAGTTCTCGATGGCCATTACCTCTAGGTCGGCAACAAGTTCGTAAAGGTCCTTTGCTTCGGCACGGTTCGGTTCTGCAATGATGAAGCCCCTATTGGGCACGGCTTCGATGATCCGTGCCTGTTGTAGTTGGGTGAGTGCCTCGCGGATAGGAGTTACACTGACATCCAATTTTCTTGAAAGTGCCGCCAAATTAATGGTACGCCCGCCTTGAAGTCGGCCACGCATCATTTCCTTGAGTAAATGTTCACGCACCCTGTCCCTTAAGATGGTTTTAGTCGGCATAGCGTCAAATATAATAAATCGTATACGATTTATCCAAATTAATAGGTGAAGATGTAAACTTTTTCCGATGTTTTGATAGCGGGCTTACTTTACATATTTTTATGAACATGACTTTGAGCGGATATTCGGGAACACCTTTGGTGAAGAAACTAGGCATTAAAGAGGGTTTTCATGTACTTTTTGTTAACGAACCTGACCATTATCATGAATTGCTGATCGATTGCCCTCCAATACATTTTTCTAAATCGAAAATCTCGGAAACAATCGACTTCATTCATCTGTTTTGCACGAAGATTTTAAGATTTGAGGAAGTTTCGCTCCGAGTCAAACCTTTGCTCAAAAAAAATGGTATGCTCTGGGTAAGCTGGCCTAAAGGTAGTTCGAAGATCGAAACAGATTTATCAAGGGATTACATAAGAATATTCCTGCTGAACAAGGGTCTGGTAGATGTAAAAGTCTGTGCAATCGATTCAGATTGGAGCGGATTAAAGTTCGTTTACAGGGTAAAAGACCGAAAATAATAGCATCTTCCTCAATTTTATGGCAAAGTATTTGCATTCAACACTGCTCGAACCTATCTTTGAAGAGTTACGCAATTTGCCCTATCTTTAATAATGGGTGTCGTAACTGCTTATTGTTCCACTGAATAGATTGCTTCGGTTACCAATCATTACAATTGTCGATTCCCGCATATTCGTTTAGTATACCAATAGCTGCCTTAAATGGCAAAATAGTATAAATTAAATTTGATAATGAATGGCGAGAGCACAAGAAACGTATGGTAAAAAAGAACGTGAAAAAAAACGTTTAAAAAAGCGCGAAGAAAAACAAAAAAAGAAAGAAGCCCGGAAAGCTAGCGCTACGGGTGGTGGATTGGAAAATATGCTCGTTTATGTTGATGAGAACGGACATTTTACCGATACTCCACCAGATCCATCCAAAAAAGTTAAAGTTGATGCCGAAAGTATTGTACTAGGCATTCCTAAAAAAGAAGAGCAAGAGCCCGAAGACCCTATTAGAAAAGGGAAGGTATCTTTTTTTGACGATTCAAAAGGCTTTGGTTTTATCATCGATGCCGAAAATTCCGAAAAATATTTTGTACATGTAAGTGGCCTAATCGATGAGATTGCCGAAAACGACAAAGTTTCCTTCGAGTTGGAGAAAGGTATGAAAGGTTTAAATGCAGTTCGAGTAAAGAAGACCTAAGATATTTTTCTAAAAAAGTAGATAGTTGTTTCTTTAATACATTTGGCCATATATTTTCTTGTGTCCTTATTTGGTCCTTGCGCATTATTACCACTATCTAAACCCCTGAATCACCAATAATTTCAAATATACTTACAAACCGAGCCAATCCATAAAATCATTACACCGGGTTCTTTTGTAGAAATGATATTCTTAATTTTATTTATCTTTAAGTATTATTTTATAATACTGGCGACAGATAAAAATCGACCATGATTCCCCAAATCAGTGTTGCTGAAGGTCAAATGACCAGAAGTTTGCTATGAACGTTTAAGCCTGAAAGGGCTCAGACCTATTTTGACGTAAAAGAAAGTTTATGTTGGGCAAATCCCCATTCCCGCAATTTGTTCTTATGGCATTGATGGCACTTTCATGTTTGGCGCAAGCACCATCTTGTCCTTCTCTTATACTGCCATCTGATGGGGCCACCGGTGTATCCATTTCAACGAATCTTGAATGGGAACAAGTGGACAACGCTACTAGTTATATACTTTCGGTAGGTTTATCACCGACCGGTAATGAGATTTTGAACGCTGAGGACGTTGGTGATGTAACGTCGTATGATTTAACGGAAAACCTCCCTCTTTTTCAACTGATATATGTACGTATAGTTCCTTATAATCAGCCCAGTAATATTTATGGAACCTGTTCCGTAGTATCGTTTACCACAGGAGATTCTTCTGCCCCCCAATGCACTGAAATAATTAACCCAACTGACGGCGATGAACTGGTTTCGGTTACGGCAAACATTACATGGATACGCAATTTTAGCGCCACGGGATATTATATGAGTGTTTATGAGGGCGATCCGAACGGTATCGTGATTTGGGACAACTTTGATGTGGGTAACGGTACCAATTTCAAACCGCCCGATTTCAAACCAAGAACACTATATTTCGTAACTATTACGCCTCGCAACGAATCGGGTCCCGCCGTAGGCTGCAATCCAATTTCATTCACTACGGGGGATGGTCCCATGTTACCATTTTGTACCGAATTGATTTCACCTGAAGACGGTTCGGTCGACGTACCTGTGGATACAACTCTGGAATGGGCACAAGTAACAGGGGTAGATGGCTATTTGATATCTGTGGGTACAACGCCTAGAGGTACTGATATCGTTGATAATGAAGATGTTGGCAATAATACTTCTTACCAGTTAATGGACAACTTACCCATAGGTCAGCGAATTTATGTATTGATAACGCCCTATGAGGGACTACTGCAGGCCGAAAATTGTTTGATTACCTCTTTTACGGTCGAAGGTCCACCTACCGATGAAATTGAGAATATCGTGCCTAGTTTTTTTACCCCGAACAACGATAATTTTAATGATGAGTTCATAGTTCGATCGTCACAAAATATAACCGTTCAAAATATTTCTATTTTTGACCGTTTCGGAAAATTATTGAAACAACTTTCCCCAGACCAACCTTGGAACGGTACGTTTAACGGACAAAGGCTTCCTTCCGGTACGTATTGGTATTCCTTGGATATTCTGAATGCACCCGATATACGCGGCTATTTTTTGTTAAAGCGTTAATTCTATTTTCATTTCGGTTCAACATATTCTTTCATAATCGGTATTTTGCCATAGATTGTTAGGAAATAACCCAAAAAGTTTCCTTGTTAAGTTGTAATAGAAATGTAAAGATTCTGTTATATTAACGTTAGCCAATTGTTTTAATGGAAAAGTCACAAATAAGAAGTTTCCGTTTTTTTGGCTAGTATTTGAATGGTATGCAGAAAGAAATAGAGCAATCACTTCTTAATTTTAGTCCGATATCTTTGGAAGATATGGAAAACGTATCCTTGTTGAAAAGAACCGATACCAAATTCATTCTACACATAAAACAGCTAATTAGCATACTCGAAGCGGTAAAGGATTCTTATTATGTGTTAGAGATTGAAGACGTGCGCATAAGCACTTATGAATCTTTATATTATGATACCGCAGGAAATAGGTTTTACAAAAGCCATCACAACGGTAAGATAAGAAGGGCCAAAATAAGAAAACGAAGGTATAAAGAGTCAGGGATTACCTTTTTAGAGGTAAAGCAAAAAAACGGAAAGGGAAATACCGATAAAATCCGTACCCCAATTTCTGATTTTGATGCAGAACTCCATGAAGTGTCAAAAAAGTTTTTGAACGAAACGATACCGATGAAGGAGAGTATCTCCACTACGCTAAAAAATTCATTCAAACGTATTACCCTGGTAAGCAAAAAAGATAAAGAACGGGTAACAATCGACTTTGGCATCAAGTACAAGAATGAAAAGCGGAAAAAGTCTTTTAAACAATTGGTTATTATTGAGGTTAAGCAAGAAAGACTTGATAGAAACTCACCTATGATCACCGTTTTGAAATCCATTGGAAATAACCCTGAGCGAATAAGCAAATACTGCTTAGGCATGGTTTCACTTAATAAAGACTTGAAATACAATATTTTCAAGAAAAAAATACTTCGAATCAACAAACTGACCACGGCATAATATGGAATTTCTTGACATCCCACTTTTTGATAATGATTTTAATAAAATGTTGGTTCGATTTTTAATCAACCTTGTTTTTTTGACCTTGATTATCAGATGGTTATACTACAAAAATTCAAAGCGTAAAGACTATGTGTTTACGTACTATATGATCAGTTTTATCGTCTTCTTTTTGTGCTTTACGCTAAAGAAGTATGAATTGGATATTGGTATGGCCCTCGGGCTTTTTGCAATTTTCGGAATAATAAGATATCGAACAGATCCCATAGCTATTAAAGAAATGACCTATCTGTTCGTGGTCATCGGGGTTTCGGTCGTGAATTCTTTGGCCAATAAGAAAATGAGCTATGCCGAAATTATTGGGGCCAATGTGATAATTGTAGCGGCGATTGCCATAATAGAACGGGTGTGGCTTCTAAAGCATGAGGTTTCAAAAGAAATCATTTATGAAAAAATTGAAAATATACATCCGCGTAATCGAGCCATTTTAAAAGAAGACCTTGAAGCTAGAACAGGGCTCCACATCAATAAAATAATGATTGGTGACATTGACTTCTTAAGGGATACCGCCATTGTAACCATTTACTATTACATGGGTCAAAACGATTCAGTTAATTCGAAAAAATGAACAGACTCCACAAAATAATTGTCTTTATAGCTATTTCGCTAGTAACAACTATAGGTATTGCACAAGAGGAAAGCGATTGGGCATCATGGTCCAGCGTTGGTTTTGAGTATGAACCAACCAAAGATTGGGATTTTGGGGTCGAGGCAAACTACAGATTGAAAGAAGATATTTCAGTTTTAGATGAATATTTTGGTGAATTTATGGTGGGTAGAAGGCTTTTCAAGGGCTTTAAAATAAGATTGGGGCTTCGCCGCATCTGGGAGAATGATAACCGAGGAAATATACAAGGTATTGAAAGCCACTTTAGATATAATTTCGATGCTTTGTACCAAATAAAACCCGGAGACTTTGAAATAAAGTTTCGCACACGCTATCAAAACAAAAATGAATTAGGCGTCGACGACGAACACGTGCAACGCATCCGTTTCAAGACCGGACTGGAATATAACATAGACAATTGGAAGTTGGACCCTGAAATTACAGGCGAACTCTTGGCCCGTGTTTTCGATGAAGACGGAGACAACCCTTTAAAGTATCGGTTGAAATTTGGTACGGCTTATAAAATCAAGAACGGGGGAAGATTTAACCTTTACTACGCCATACAGCGTGATTTTGAAAAAGTCGATAGGGAGACCTTGCATATTATAGTATTTAAGTATTCTTACACCTTAGAGAGAAAATAAATTGGCTGTTTTCCTTTAAAATCCCACTTTCATCGAACTTATCGCCGTCGAACTGTTAAATTTTACCCGTAGGTTCAATTATTACACTTTCCATACACTAAAGTCATCGGCATTTTCGTTTAAAAGGCTGTAACCCACAAATTTTATGAATATGAAACAATTCAATAGAATTGCCAAACAAGGCACCTTGCTCATCGCGATTGCACTTTTCGTTATAAGTTGTAGTAAGGATGAAAAGTATAATGCCGATCAAGAACTTTCCCAAACAGAGTTGAAAACGATTCTTGAAACCGATGATATCGCCGGAGCGGTCGATAGTGCATTATCGGAAATATACCTTGGAAAAGATAATAGTTCAAACAAAGCGGAAGAATGCTATGCTGCCGAATATTCCGAGACGGGTTTTACCGCCACATTTGAGAATTGCAACCTTAACGGCACGGATAATATCAACGGTACCTTGAGCGTAGTTTATGCCACTGAAGATGGTCAAGCGAATTTTACGGCGACCTATACAGACTTCTATGTTGGTACAATCAAAATTAACGGTACGCGTGCCTATGTATTGAACAACAATGAAGATGAAGAAAGTATTTCATTCTCGGTATCCAGTAATATGACCGTTACTATGGAGGATGGTTCTACCATTGCCGAGAGCGGTACCAAAACGTTTACTATTGAATACAGCGAAGGTTTATCATATTCATTATCAGGCACTTGGACTCTTGAAGTCGATGGCGACACGTACAGAGTTGCTGTCGGTAATGCTTTATCGGGCGACTTAAGCTGTGGATATGTAACCAGCGGAGACATGACCGTTGAGAAAAACGGATTGATCGTATCGGTCGATTTTGGTGATGGCACATGTGACGATATGGCCACATTGACCTACCCAAATGGAGCCACAGAAGAGATTTCTTTAAAGGATTAAAAGAACTTATATTGTTTGAAAGCCCTGTCCCAAACGGACGGGGCTTTTTTGTTATTACGATTTAGAAGTAACATTCGGTTCAATTGCGGTAGTACCTCAATATTTGATTGGTTTTAGTATTTTTAAGGAGCATTGATAAACTTAAAAACCAATCATAACCATGAAAAGAGTGGCCAAGTATTTCCTTTCCATATTTTTTGCCGTAGGCTTTTTTTCCACTGTACTTGCACAAGACGTCTTACAGAAACTTTCTGAAATAGCCATCATTGATCAAAAAGTGATGATGCCGATGCGTGATGGAATTCGCCTGGCTACGGATATTTATCGACCGAAGGAATCTGAAAAGTATCCCATTATTTTCTCAAGAACGCCTTATAATTTCAACTCATGGGTCGATGGGGAACAAAGAACGCGCACTGCGGAAAGAGCCTATGAAGCCGTTTCAAGAGGGTATGCCTATGTAGTGCAGAACGAACGGGGTCGTTATTATTCAGAAGGGGAGTGGGATATTTTAGGAACACCCCTGACCGATGGCTATGACGCTTTTACTTGGATGAAAGACCAACCATGGTCGAATGGTAAAATCGGAACCCTTGGTTGTTCTTCCACCGCTGAATGGCAAATGGCGGTAGCCGCTTTAGATCATCCTTCACATGCGGCCATGGTACCACAGGGGTACGGTGCCGGTGTAGGCCGGGTGGGCAATTATTATGAACAAGGTAATTGGTATCGTGGGGGTGCTGAACAAATGCTTTTCTTTTCATGGTTGTACGGAGTCGAACACGATACGTTTAAACCACGTATTCCCGCCGGGGCGACCCAAGAAGATTTAATCCGTATATCACGATTTTATGATTTAGCCCCTGAAAACCCTCCGGTCGATATGAAAGTGGCTCTCTCGCATCTTCCCATTCAAGATATTTTACAGAATATGAACGGAAAGCGTGAAATTTTCGATAAAATGGTACGCCGTACCCCGAACCATGAAGATTGGTACACAGGCGGACTCTATCATGATGATATGGATTTTGGCGTGCCCAGTTTTTGGTTCGCTTCTTGGTATGACGTTTCCATTAGTCCGAACATTGCCTTGTTCAACCACGTTAGAAAGAATGCCAAAGACCCCGAAGTACGGGAAAACCAATATCTGGTCATAGCTCCGACCTTACATTGTGCGTATACCCGTGCTACGGAAAATACAATTGTGGGCGAGCGGAGTGTTGGCGATGCCCGCCTAAACTATGATGAGCAAATTTATGGCTGGTTCGACCTTTGGCTGAAAGACGAACAAAACGATTTTAAGACTAAAACCCCAAGGGTTCAATATTATACCATGGGCAGTAACAAATGGCAATCTGCAGATACATGGCCTCCTGGACGTTCAAAAATGACCACCTATTATCTAAATAGCGATGGAAATGCCAATAGCCTCTACGGAAACGGAAAATTGACTACAACCAAACCAAAAAAATCGGAATCATCGGATGCTTTTACCTACGACCCTATGAATCCGGTGAATTCGTATGGGGGCAATGTTTGCTGTACGGGTAATGCAGTAAAAGGTGGTGCTTTTGACCAACGCCAGATGGAAACACGACAAGATATTCTGGTCTATACTTCAGAGCCATTACAGAACGGTGTTGAGATTTCGGGGTTTATAGAATCAACCCTTTACGTCGGCTCAGACGCAAAGGATACCGATTTCACCATTAAGTTGATTGATGTTTACCCCGATGGAACGGCCTATAACCTTGATGAAACTATACAAAGGGTTCGTTATCGAGAAGGATACGACAAAGAAGTATTTATGGAAAATGGAAAAGTCTACAAGGTCGATCTTACGCCAATGGCAACGAGCAATTATTTTCAAAAAGGACATCGGATCCGCATTGAGGTCTCGAGCAGTAATTTTCCTCGATTCGCTAGAAATTTAAATACCGGAGGAAAGAATTATGATGAAAAAGAAGGAGTGGTAGCCCGCAACCAAGTCCATCACTCGACCAAGCATCCATCACAGATACGATTGCCTATTGTACACTGAATATTGCTTTATTGTTCCTCTTTCAATGCCTCCAAAAGGGCATCGTAGGTCTCGATTTGGGTAAAGAGTCGTCCTCCAAGATTCAAAATGGGTTTTTCCAGGGAATCTATAACGGTATTTCCTAAGAGTCTTTGCAATTGTTCTTTCATGTCGGGCAGGGAATCCAACGTATGGGACGTAAAAAGATATTTCCCATTCTGCAAAGGCGTTATTAGACTATCACATGAAATGCAATTTTTTGGCAGATAAACAATGATAGGTTTGTTCGGACGGATTTTAATCTTTTTAGCCTCTTTTTTCAGCGCTCGCCTTGATAAGCTATCATTCACTACCAGGTCATAGGTGTACGACGGCTTTTTTCCTCTCATAAGAACCAACGTTTTCAAATGTACCTTTGAAGTTGCAGGAAGCCGTATCAACCTTGGCCGCGACTTGCTCTGTCTAAAGTTGGTACCCTTTACCGTAATCATTACGTCAAAATCTTGGTCATTTTCGTTTACCGCGTATAACGCCAAACGGTTCGGAATTTCTTCTGCGACTACCTGAATCGGTCTTTCTTGCGCATAGGTAAAACCTAAAAGCAACAGAAATAATGGAAAGAGTACCTTTTTCATAACATGTTTTCTGGTCTCAATATAGAAAATAATTCGTGGTTTGATAATATCAATGGCTAACAAACGATAATCGCCAAGCTTTTACCTTTGAAATTCATGTTTACACTTACCGTACTATTTTATGACCGTAGTTATTCTTAATATTGGACTTCCATTTATACGCATAATCCTACTATGGACAAACCGACCAACCCGACGTTAATTATATTGGCATTCTTTGCAATTTATGTCATCTGGGGCTCCACCTATTTGTTGAACAAAATCGCCGTGACCGAACTGCCGGCCTTCATGTTGGCAGGAATACGTTTCGTGATTGCAGGAATACTGATTTTTATACTAGCCAGGGTGATGGGGCTTGATATCGTCATCAGTTGGAGGGAATTTTTCAACACAGCTATTGCAGGCTTTCTGTTTCTTGCGTTTGGCAATGGGGTAGTGGTATGGGCCCTTAAATTTGTAGATAGCGGATTCGCCGCCCTTGAAATATCGGCACAGCCTTTAGTGGTGCTGTTTCTTATGCGTATCCTTCAAGGAAAAAAAATTCAATTGATGTCGGTAGTTGGCGTAGCATTGGGCTTTATCGGTATCTACTTATTGGTCAGCCAAAAGGAAATTATACAACAGGAAGGTTCTTTGCTGGGCATGTTTTTGATTTTTTTGGCCATGTTGAGTTGGGGCTATGGCAGTCTTTTTGTCGCAAAGGCTCGGTTACCAAAAAATTATTTTGTCAATACGGGATACCAAATGGTTACAGGAGGAGGAATGATGCTACTATTTAGCCTTATCATAGGAGAAGAATGGACGTCTCCCTTGGCATGGAGTGGAAAGGTGCAATTATCAATGCTTTTGTTGGTCATTTTTGGAAGCGTAGTGGCCTTCACGGCGTTCAATTATTTGTTGCAGACCGTATCGCCTGAAAAGGTGGCCACTTCGACCTATGTTAATCCGATTATTGCACTTATTCTGGGATGGTACTTTCTTGATGAGCAGATTACGGTGCAATCTGTCGCTGCGGCGATAATATTATTGACAGGCGTCTATTTTATCAATACAAAGAAAAAATTAGTACTTTTTTCAAGATTTTCAGGTAAAATGCCTTGGCAGAAATAGTGTCGTCATTTTAAAATATCTAAATTCAATAGTATGAAAACACTTCTTACACTAGCACTAGTTTCATTTGTCATGGTTAGTTGTACTTCACGGACTACCACTTCGTTGTTCAATGGTAAAGATTTGGAAGGATGGCATATCGATGTCCCAGATATGGATAGCATCCCTGGCATTCGAAACCCTTTCATTGTACGAAACGGGATGTTAGTGAGTTTGGGTACCCCTGAGGGGCACGTAATAACGGATAATATTTATAAGGATTTTCGATTGCAGGTGGAATACCGTTTTGCCGGAGAACCGGGAAACTGTGGTGTTCTCGTCTTTGCTTCGACCCCAAGGTCGTTGTACAAAATGTTCCCTAAATCCATTGAAGTACAAATGATGCATGAAAACGCGGGGGATTTTTGGTGTATCGTTGAGGATATCGAGGTCGATAATATGGTGAAAAGAAGAGGTCCAAAAGAAGAATGGGGTATCACCGAAGGTGAAAAGCGACGTATCTTGAATCTTACCGATGCTTCTGAAAACCCATTGGGAGAATGGAACTATATGACAATCGAATGCTTGCAAAACGAAATTAAAGTATGGCTAAACGGTGATTTGGTCAATCATGGCTATAATGCTACGGCCAGTAGCGGTCAAATTGCCCTGCAGGCGGAGGGAGCTGAAGTGGAGTTCCGTAAAATAATGCTTACCCCAATAAAGAAACTAAGTGAAAATGAGCCTAAATAAAATTATCTCAACTCTTTCAAAAGTTGGATAATTTCCTTGCAAATAATATCTGCATTTTCTTTAAGGGAAAATATTGTAATGTGACCTCCATCAAGGAAAAACACCTTACCATTCGTTGAAAGACTTGCCATTTCCTCATGCATTTTCACCCTTTCAGTTTTCATCTTTTCTGGATTCAAACCCATTTTGAGAAGGGCCTTTTTATTCCAATGCGTCCCTGAAAATACCCTAATTGGCAAAGTGTCAAATTCGCTGGCTTTTCTCGACATATCCACCAAATCATCATGCCATTTTTCTTCTTCCAAATAACCCCAAAGATACTTTCCGTTTAAAGTGTAATCCCGATAGCGGTCGATAACTTCTTCCGGTAGACCGGGAACCCAAAGTATAGATCGTTCTGCCATTCTAGTGTATAAATCCAAGACACCCAAATCCCCTAAAAGGGCTCCTGCGTAATACATTGAGTTTAACCAACTTGGAGATGGTGGCAGATTGAGTCTCTCATGTTCATCGGGATGGCCACTATCCAAAAAAACCAAAGCGGCAACTTCATTAGGGTAGAGCTGTTTAAACACACGTATATAATGTCCGCCATAGGAATGGCCGGCCATGATATAGGGTGGCGATTCTCCCGCCTTTTCCAACAAAGTATGCAACTCATGTGCAACGGTTTGGGGATCTCGTGGCCCATCACTTAGTTCACTATAACCTATACCGGCACGGTCATACCGTACAACCCGCAAAATATCTTTAAGACCTTCCCCCAACCAATAATAATATTCACTTGGAGCTCCCGCCCCTGATTCAATGACCAGGGTTGGCTTATTGTTTTTCTCCCCCATGCTATTAATGTGCAGTTTGAAGCCACCAATATCTACAAGTTCCCCTGGGGGCTGTGGTTTAGCGCTAAACATACGCAGGCATAAGCCAGCTAAAATAATGAGCAGTAGCAATGACCCAATCGAAATACCGATATACTTTAAGACCCTCCGGATAATTCTCATAATTATGAATTGTTTGATAATTCGATTCAAACATAAATTCATTGAAAGACTACGTCAAATCATTTTGATGAATCAGTTTAAATATGGCACACATTGATGTATATCTCGGACGAATGCGATTTGACCAAATTAACACTATGTTCGACCCAAAATCTATAGTATTGGTCAAAGAGATTATAAGACAACGATCAATAACCATATTTTTGCCATATGAATAGTTTTGTTCAAAAAAATCAGAAGGCCTTATATAGGGTATTGGCAGTACTTGGGTTGCTCGTTGTTATGTTCGTTGTACCACATTATACTGGTATTTGGGATAACCCTTTTTCTGTTCCTATTTTGATTCTATTCTGGCTGGGGGTTGCTTACCTTGTTTTACCCGAATTTTTCAAAAAGTATAGGATTGCCATTCTTTCTATATATGGATTGGTTATCGCCTATAATTTTTTCTATTTTACTTCGACACCTGATTATGTACAAAATGACCGCCTGAGTTTGGTTCTTTTCATGACCCTTCCGATTCCAGTATTCGCTGCCTTGTGGGTTTATGAACAATGGCGTTGGTTGAAAACGCTAAAGGCCGATAAGGCAAAGGCAGAGTTAGCTTTACTCAAAAATCAGATCAATCCTCATTTTTTCTTTAATACTTTGAATAATCTATATGGTTTAGTAGTTGAAAAATCTGAGAAAGCCCCGGAAGTAGTCTTAAAATTGTCGGACATGATGCGATACACTATCTATGAGGGAAAAGAAGATTTAGTGTCAGTAAAGGATGAGATTATTTATCTCGAAAACTACATCGAACTACACAAAATCCGTTATCAAAAAAAAGTAGAAATTCTATTCACTCATGAGGTTCAGGAAGGTTTGAAAGTTGCCCCTTTGTTGTTTATTAATTTATTGGAAAATGCTTTTAAGCATGGTGTAGCGAGAATACGTGAAAATGCTTTCATTCATCTTAGCATGCAATCACAAGGAGGGCAACTCTTGTTTACGATTGAAAATAGCCTTGACAGAATGGTATCAAATCAAAATAAGGGTATCGGTTTAGAAAATTTAAGAAAAAGACTGGACTCTTTGTATCATCATAAGCATGAATTAATTGTAGAAGAAAAAGCATCTGTTTTTAAAGTCAGGCTAAATATTAAAGTCTTATGAATTATTGTATCATCGATGATGAACCGATTGCGCATCGAATCATAGAGGGATATTGCAAAAACTTACCCAAACTCCAAAAGATAGGGAACTGTTATGATGCATTTGAAGCTATGCAATTCATGAACAATCATGCAATTGAGTTAATTTTTCTGGATATCAATATGCCCAAGCTTTCCGGATTTGATCTATTAAAAACGATACAACAACCTCCAAAAGTAATCGTGACTTCTGCCTATAAAGAATTTGCTTTGGAAGGATATGAACTGAATATTTCCGATTACTTGTTGAAACCTTTTTCATTTGAACGTTTTTTAAAAGCGATGAACAAGGTCATGGATGATCAAAACCCAAAATTAACTCCTATTTCGGAAAGTAATAAGGGTAGTTTTTTTCTAAAAGGAGATAAAAAAATACACCAGATACATACTGAGAATATTCTATTCATTGAAGCATATGGTAACTATTCGAAGGTATTTTTAGTTGAAGAAATGATAATTAGCCATGAAAAAATATCCTCATTGGAAGCTTTATTACCTGCTCCGGATTTTTTAAGGGTACATAAATCATTTATTATTGCTACCAATAAAATAAAGATGATCGAAGGAAATCGAATAATAATAGGAGAGCATTTTGTTCCAGTTGGTCAAACCTATAGGAATAACTTAAGACAACTCTTTCGCGGTGGGTAACTACCTTTCCAAGACTTTTAGGGTCTTGGCATAATTATGAATAATTCCAACATTTTTACCAGACAAAGTACTTAGTCGATTATGGACCAATATAATAGTTACTGGAAAAAACCCCTCGTTTTGTGACAGCCCTTATACTAAAAAGTCTATTCCATTGTACTAGAAAATGGAATGGAGTAGTGGAATAAGAAAAGGGGCCGGCATTAATAATGCCGGCCCCTTTTTCAATATGTCGAGTCTTTTCAACTTTCTTCGTAATTAGCGACTAAAGTTTCGATACTGCGCCCATTGAACTCTTTTACTTGATCTCAAGGAAGAAA
>CAYGPR010000005.1:54293-122173 GCA_964351985.1 uncultured Maribacter sp.
AGTAACTGAATGTTCTTGACTCCGTTGGTGTTTTTGTGATTGATGCTTTCATGATGTTCGTTTTTTAGTCCCGATAGCTATCGGGAGTTGTTAAAGTGAAGTCGTGATTAGCGACTGAAATTTCTATACTGTGCCCATTGCACTCTTTTACTTGATCTCAATGAAGAAAAGTAACTGAATGTTCTTGACTCCGTTGGTGTTTTTGTGATTGATGCTTTCATGATTTTTAGTTTTTACGATTATTAATTGCTTTATTTTTGTTTTTCTGGTCGTACCAGTGATTTGTTGTCCATCCCATATCCATTGTAAAATAGATTCTCGGGCGCATTTGATGTTGATATAAAGTTTCCATGATATATATTGTTTTTTGATTGACTTACAACTAGAAGACGAGAGAGGGTTAGTTTTGTTACAGTACTATGTATAAAAAGGTACTTATATTTAATAATATTAAACATTTCAAGTATATTGATATTTTGTAAATAACTGACATACAATAATCTATGATTTATGTAAAATTTAACTTTAGAGTTTTTATTTTGGTAGTATCTTAGAAAAATGAGAATTCACCCACCTACTTTAGGTATTGTTTTGTTCCTTTTTGGAGCCTCTATTTCTTTTGCGCAGTACGCCAAAGAAGATTGGGAAAATCGCGACACTTGGATGAAAGTAGACCAACTTTTTGAATTTGCCGAAGTAGGAGAGGGGCATAAAGTTGCCGATATTGGGTGTCATGAAGGATATTTAAGTTTTCATATCTCAAAACAAGTCGGAAGTACGGGAAGGGTTTTCTCTGTTGATGTTCAAGAATATCGATTGGAAGATTTGAGGGAATATATCAAAGAAAGAAAGGTATCGAACATAGAGGTTATTTTGGGGGACTATGACGACCCTAAACTTCCCGAAGGACTTCTAGATGTGGTTTTTATTGTTGATACATATCATGAAATGGATGACTACATGGAGATATTGGCCCATGTGAAAAAAGCATTAAAATCCGATGGGAAAATACTCATCCTTGAAAAACTAAAGGATCCGCATAAAGGAAAAAGTAGGGATGCACAGGCAAGTGCGCATACTCTGGCGTCAAAATACGTTAAGCAAGAATTGGAAGAAGCAGGTTTTAAGATTACCAAAGAAATCAATGATTTCGGTATTTGGAATCACGAACCAGAGAAGAACATGTGGATTTTGGTAGCCGAGAAAAATAATCACCTATTTCAAAACAGTCTCTAAACCTTTACCACCATTTTTCCGGTGTTCTTTCCATGGAACAAACCGATAAAAGCTTGAGGCAAGTTTTCAAATCCTTCTTCTATGGTTTCGGTATGTTTTAATTTGTCTTTTCTCAGCCATTCGGACAATTGCTGAATCGCTTGTGGATATTTTTCTTCAAAATCGAATACGATAAAACCTTGCATCAATGCTCTACTACGAATCAAAAAGGTATGTACCGGTACACTCTTGGGCATTTCCGTTTCATTATAAATCGATATGGCGCCACATTGTACAATTCTTGCAAAATTATTGATTGTAAAAAGCACCGCATCTGAAATAGTACCCCCGACATTATCAAAATAGATGTCTACGCCATTTGGGCAGGCACTTCTTATCGCATCGACCATATTTTCAGTGGTATTATAATTGATACCGTCGTCAAATCCGAATTCGGTTTTTAACATTGAGACTTTTTCATCGGTTCCGGCAATACCGACAACATGTAATCCCAATAGTTTTCCTATTTGTCCGACTATACTACCAACGGCACCCGCCGCACCGGAAACTAATAATGTTTCTCCACTCTTAGGTTTACCGATTTCTGTTAATCCAAGATAGGCCGTCATCCCGGTCATACCTAAAATTCCCAAATAAGCGGAGAGCGATGCACTATCGGGGTCGACTTTCATCAATCCTTCTCCCGTCGAGACTTGCATTTCTTTCCATGACAACATTCCGGAAACAAAATCCCCACTCTTGAAATTTTCGTTTTTTGAGGCCACAACTTCTGCTATGGTCCCTGAAACTATGGGCTTTCCAATCTCAAATGGAGGGATATACGATTTAACATCGTTCATTCGCCCTCTTAAATAAGGATCGACGGACACATATTTGGCTTTTAAAAGCACCTCCCCTGATTTTAATTCAGGAATAGATTCGTTAGTGAACTCGAAATCGGAAAGTTTCGGTAGCCCTTCGGGTCTTTTTTTCAATACAATCGTTTTGCTCATTTTTTAATTCTTTTTTCCGTGTTTATTGCGAATCGTCTTATAGTATAGGCCCATCCGATAAATAACAATTGAAAGGGCAGTCGTATCAACGCCGCTTGATGGCTTCCGATAGCTGGGGTATCTGAAAATACATCCCAAATATGAACGGGCAAAAATACCAACATGAGTATAATAATCCCCGTAGCAGCAATTTTTGTGTATTTCGGAACCATTAGAAGTATTCCTAAAATAATTTCTATAGCTCCTGATACATAGATAACACCTATTTTAAAAGGAAGGAAATCTGGTACAAATGGCTCGTAAAACACAGGCTTTAAAAAATGCTGAACTCCAGCATAAATAAGAAACAAGGACAGCAGAACCTGAAGAATTTTCCAAATAATTTTCATGGAGGTTTTATATAAGGTTAAATTACAATAAAGAAAAAGAGTTAGATACAAATTACGCCCATATTATACACTGGACTCCAAATCGAATATTTTTTCTACAACTCCCGGCTTTAAACCTTTTAATTCTATGCGCCCTATGCGAACACGAATTAACCGTAACGTTGGAAACCCAACCGCCGCCGTCATTTTTCGAACTTGACGAAACTTTCCTTCCGTTAGCGTAATGCAAATCCAAGAGCTGGGCCTATGTCTGTCAATTCGTATTTTCGAATCTGCTTTGGGCAGGTGATTAGGTGCTGCCAATTTAGTTGCTTTGCACGGTTTGGTGAAGTATTTTTTACCTTCAAAACCTATTTCTATACCCTTTTGTAATTGTTGAATCGCATCTGTGGAAATCTCTCCGTCCAATTGGGCGTAATATTCCTTTTCGACGCCTGAGCGATTGATGGCGTCGCTCAATTTGCCGTCGGTAGTAAGTAACAGTAGTCCCTCGGATTTTTCATCCAAACGCCCTATGGGCATTATGCCTGAGGGAAAATCTGCGAGTTCTTTCAAAAATCTTTTAGTACGCTTTTCCTTAGGGTCATTGGAAGAAAGTTGACTAAGAACCCCATAAGGTTTATAGGTTTTAAAATGGATGTGTCCGGAATCATTCATTAGAAATATAGAGCAAGATTTTTACTCAAAATTTGGCCAGTACTGTTTTATTTTTTTTCTAAGGAAGGCTACACTGCGTTCCAATTGATCCATACCATCGACACCGTCTTCGATACTGATCCAACCATCGAACCCGACCCGTTTCAATTCTCTAAAAATTGCGCCGTAATCATTGAGTCCCCTTCCGATTTCGCCATGGCTAAGTCGCTTCGCGTAGCCAATAGAACCACCTTCTTCATTCCTTAAGTCTTCAATGGTGCCTTCGATTAAATATCTGTCACTGGCATGCATCGTCACCACGCGGTCCGATACCCTATAGAGAAGCTCCAAAGGGTCCTCACCCGCCAAAAAGGTGTTGCTAGGATCATAGTTGACCCCAAAATTCGGATGGTCGATATTGTTCACCAATTGACAAAACACCTCCATCTGTTGCGCAAATTCAGGGTATTCCCAAAAATCATCTTTATAATGATTTTCCAATATCAAGGTTATTCCCAATTCTTCAGCTTTGGGCAAACATGCACTGATACAATCCGTGGCCAACTGCACCCCTTCATCCATTGAAAGTTCAGGTCTGCGTTGCCCAGATAATACCCGACAGTACGAACCGCCCAAAACATGGGTCATTTCTATCCAGCGAAGTTGTTTGTCGATTTCTGTTTTTCTAAAGGAGGCATCCGGGTGCGTAAAATCTGGGGAGCAACAGAGCATAGGTATTTCTTTGCCACGTTGTTCTACTTCCCTTCGAAAACCGGGCCAATTCTTTTCATCTTCCATTTCGAGGAATCCCGCATACCATTCCAATCCTTGTACATCCAATTCGCAGGCAAGTTCGATCCATTCAGAAAGTTTCATCGTTCCGTCCTTGCACAAGGCTTGCATGAACGCTTTGGGAAATACAGCTAATTTTGGCAATTGATTTTCGATTATAATTGAACGTATTATTTTTTTGGTGGATTCCTTCCGATCATCGGAAACTGTTCCACCTCGATAACCTGACCTGTTATTGGTCCGGATTCATCATCCATCAAATAGATGGCCGATGAAGCTAACTCTTCCGGTTTGAAAAGACGTTTTGCGGGAGCGAAGACATTAGGGAGTTTTTCGAACCAATCCTCATCCATACCCTGTTCACGTTGGTTTATCAACTCGTGTTCGGTCAATACCCATCCAGGATTGATTTGGTTCACGCGCACACCATGATCTCTAAAAAGGCTATCCCCCAAATTTCGACTCATGGTCATCAAGGCCCCTTTTGAGATGCTATAGGCCAATAAATTAGGCTCTCCGCTCCATGAATTGATGGACCCGATATTTACCACGCATCCTTTTGTTTTTTTTAATTCCGGTAATGCCGTTTGTATGATGGCGAAGGGGGCGATGGTATTCACGGCCAACATACGTTCAAGATAGGGTACCGTAGTCGAGTCTATATTCGAGGAGGCCACGATGGCG
Source organism: uncultured Maribacter sp. (assembly GCA_964351985.1). GTDB lineage: Bacteria > Bacteroidota > Bacteroidia > Flavobacteriales > Flavobacteriaceae > Meishania. Next base: position 59,023 of record CAYGPR010000005.1, read on the forward strand.
GCGTTATTAACCACGGCATCCAACTTTCCGAAGGAGCTGACTGCTTTTTCAATTAGTTTTTTAGGGGCATTTTCTTCAGTGATATCGATGGTCAAATGCACAGCATTGTTTGTACCCAATTCTTGCAAGAGTTCTTGGCCCAATTCTTCCCGTAAACCGTTTAATATGACCTTGGCACCTTCATTAACACATCTTCGGGCGATTGCCCTACCGATACCGGTATAGCTTCCTGTGACTAAAATAACCTTATCCTTTAAACGCATATTGTTCTAACTTGGTTTTAAAACACTTTTTACAACTTGGCCCGAGTGCATTTGCTCAAAAGCTTCATGCCAATCGGTAAGTCCCCAAACTCCACCAATAATCGGTTTAACATCCAATCGCCCTGATGCCAAAAGGGAAAGTACTTTTTCCCAAATAGGCCAATTATGACTAAAACTACCTTGCAACCGCACATTTTTTTGTACCAAAGGATCTAGACTAAAGCCCAAGGGTCGTGGTCCCCAACCCACTTTGGTTATCTGTCCGTTCGGGCGAACCCATATTAGGGCATTTTTTAAGGTCACACTGACCCCGGCAGCATCGATTACACAATCGGCCCCGAGGCCGTCGTAGGCATTGGCCCATTCCGTAGCATCACCTATTATGGAGGTACAGCCGTATTGTTCAGCAATTTTCAAGCGCCCTCTGTCCGCTTCGAGCCCTACAACGGCGACTTCCGCCCCGCATAAATTCGCTATTGCCGCACAAAGAATTCCTATCGTTCCCGGTCCTATGACAATAACCCGATCACCCGGGTTGATATTTGAGTTCACGACCACGGCATTGTAGGCTACGGAACATGGTTCCGTCAAGCATGCCTGCTCAAAAGCAAGATTTTCGGGAACGGAGTGAAGACAACGGGCAGGCACTTTCACAAAACGTGTCATCGCACCATTGACCCCATATCCAAACCCTTTTCGAGTGGGATCTAGATTATATAGACCTTTACGTGACATCGGATTATTCAAATCGATGACAGCTGCGGTTTCGCTAACTACGCGGTCTCCGGCCGACCATCCTTTTACATTTTTACCCAATTCAACAATATGACCCCCGAATTCATGACCGAGCACGACAGGATAGTTGACCGGCCAACTATGGTCCGAAGTCCATTGGTGCAAATCACTGCCACAGACACCGACATTGGCCACTTCGAGCAGTACATCTTCAGCTCCGATTTCAGGTTTGGGTATCTCACGGATTTCCACACTTCCCTTTTCGGGTGCAAAATTGACAACGGCGATTGATTTTGTCATGTATAATTTAAATTTTAGTGCTATTCATTTTGACATCCCCATAGGCATGTATCGTATCACAGATAAGGCGCAAAGAACTTTCCAAATCTCCTTCGGCGGTTTTAAAGGAATCTGCATCAATGGTCAAGGGAGCGCCTAAAACAACTAAGGGAGCTCCATATTCAGGACATCGAATAGCCTGCTCCAACGATAATCCGCCTACCGCCTGTACGGGTACGTTCACTGCTTCGACAACCTCTTTCAACTGGTCCATCGGACTGGGCATGGCTTTTCCGGCCGCCGCAATGCCGCGCCGCTCGTCATAACCGATATGGTGTATCACATAATCGCAGCCTAAATCTTCAAGAAATTTGGCACCCTCGACCATATCGGGACATCCTAAATTATCACCCATTACTTCTACACCGTAATCCTGGCCGGCTTGAACGACCACCTTTATCGTTTCGGGATGAGCCCGTGCCATGACAACGATATGGGTCGCACCCGCTTTGGCCATCATTTCGGCCTCTAAATATCCACCATCCATGGTTTTTAAATCGGCCACTATAGGTATTTTTGGGAAAGCTTCCCTAAGTTTTCTAACCCCATGTAATCCTTCCGCCAAAATAAGTGGTGTACCGGCCTCCAACCAATCTGCTCCGGCACGCAACGCCATTGCAGCGGTTTCTAAGGCTTCATCGATATTAGTGAGGTCAAGAGATATTTGGACTATGGGTTTCATCTTATAACGAATTAATTAAAACCAATTTGTTTGATTCCTTTATGACTGATTTCTATGGCTTCGAGAGGCTTCATTCCATCGAAAGTCTGGTCTTGCTCTACCATATAATATTTCATACCCGATAACTTTTTCTTAGCGAGAATTTTTGCAAAATCGATTTTTCCCTTTCCCACCGGGGCGAATCTGCCTTGCTCGTCCATATCTTTCACATGCCACATTTTGAAACGCCCTGGATATTTTTCGAAATAGGCTAATGGGTCGGCTCCCGCTTTGGTCACCCAAAATAAGTCCATTTGAAAATTCACGTATTTGGGATTGCAATTTTCGAGTAGATAATCAATCGTTACTATGCCATCGGCATCCTTCTTGAATTCAAAATCATGGTTATGGTACAATAACTTGAGTCCTGCCTTGGCACATTTTTCACCGATTGTGTCCAAAATTTTCGCCAAATTTTCTGCGCCACCGGTCATGCCCATTCCATTTTCACCACTTTTGAAAAGCCCCATCGGTGGTACCGGAATAACGAAATATTTGAATCCGGCCGCTTTTACGTCCGCAATCATAGCATCCGCGTTATCTAGGGTTACCGAGCCTTGATGGGTGCTGATAGGTTTCAGGCCTAAAGATTTCAGAACTTTTTTGAACTGCTCTGGAGGCATGTTGTAAAACTTTCCATCGTTATATCCCGCTGCCTCGATATTTTTATATCCCGCTTCGGATACGGCTAATAAAGTAGCTTTTGCATTAGTGCCCATATCATTACGGACCGTATATAGAGCAAGGCCCCCAACTTTTTTCTGTGCATTGCTGGGCAGGAAGCTCAGCAATAGTAACATGGTAAGCCCAAGCTTTAGTAATGATTTAATTCCTTTGGTGAGCATTTTTGATTGTTTTATAAGTTTTGTGCATTAAAAGTAAGGAAAGCAAATCAAAAGTATGGCCGTGTTATCATTTTTTCAAAACCAGAACTTCTATAGTTCACATAGCCGTCATTCTTTATAAAATAGAGATGTTTTTTCCATCATGTGGTGAATAATCTTTATATTTAAATCGGAGGTCTAGAAGACCTTTTATTCCTAACAAAAATGTAGTAAAACTAAATTATGGGCAATCTCAAATATAGCGACACTGCCAATTCGGGTCGTCGTGAATTCATAAAGAAATCTGGAATTGTATTGGTAGGAGGATCCATGGCCTATCCTTCAGGAATGTTGGCAGGTTCGGGAACTTCTATTGAAAACACCATTAAAGTAGGCCTTATCGGATGTGGGGGCCGAGGCACTGGTGCAGCATCACAAGCCTTGATGGCCGACCCCAATGTGGTACTGACAGCTATGGGCGATGTATTTGAAGACCGATTGGAAAGTTCGTTGATGGAGCTTATGAAAATAAGTGCACCTCAGATAAAAGTGGATGCGGACAGTAAATTCGTAGGCTTCGATGCGTATCAAAAAGTTATCGATTCAGGAGTCGATGTGGTATTGTTGGCCACTCCGCCAGGATTTCGCCCCGACCATCTGACAGCGGCAGTCGATGCCGGAAAGCATATTTTCTGTGAAAAACCGGTTGCCGTTGATGCACCCGGGGTACGCAAAGTAATGGCGGCCGCACAAAAGGCCAAAGAAAAGCAGTTGAATATCGTTTCTGGATTCTGTTTTCGATATGATTCCGCCAAAAGGGCCACTTTTGAAAAAGTCTTGAATGGTGGTGTAGGAGATATAAAATCGGTATCTACTTTTAGATATGGATGGGAAGCGTGGTACAAAGACCGCCAACCAGATTGGACCGATATGACCTACAAAATGCGAAATTGGTACTACTACAATTGGCTCTCGGGAGATTTTATCGTAGAACAGGCGGTACATAGTTTAGATATGATGTCTTGGGCCATGGGCGATGTAATGCCCATCAAAGCCATCGGTTCAGGTGGAAGACAACGGCGTACCGATGAGAAATATGGTAATATTTATGATCACTTCGCTGTAGAATTTGAATATGAAAATGGTGCCAAAGGATATCACTTTACCCGCCAACAATCTGATACCGCGACGAAAAATAGCGTTGATGTTTTCGGCAGCGAAGGTAATGCCTTGGTAAAGGTCGGGAAGCAATATGAACTGAAAGGAAAGGAAAACTGGAACTATCAAGGCGAAAACAACAATATGTACCAGACACAACATGATGAACTCTTTGCGGCGATAAAGAATGGTACACCTATTAACGATGGAAACTTTATGGCACAGAGTACGTTGTTGGCTATTTGGGGCCGTGAAGCGGGCTATACGGGCCAAGAAATCACGTATGATGAAATCTTTAATTCCCAAAGCTCGATAGGACCCAATATTGATCAATATGCTTGGGATTTTGAATGGCCGACACCCCCGATTGCCATTCCGGGACAAACTAAATTGGTTTAACTTCTATTTTAAAATCATGAAAAACATTTTATTTGGTGCTACAGCTTTGTTCCTTTTCTCATGCTCAAAAGCGCAGGTACCCGAAATATCTTTTGGTACAAAAACTACTTTAAAAGCATTGACTTCAGAAACTGAAAGTAAGGTAGATACCTTACAATGGATCAATGTAAACACAGATGCCGATACATGGCGTACCGAAGGTGAGCTTTTAATTTGTAAAGGCCTGCCGATAGGGGTGATGCGCTCTGCAAAACAATATGAAAATTTTATTCTTGAAGTTGAATGGCGTCATATGGAGGCAGGTGGAAATTCCGGTGTATTCGTATGGAGCGATGCCAAACCAGACCCCGAATCTCGTTTACCGGGTGGTGTAGAAGTGCAGATGTTAGAACTTGATTGGGTCAATATCAATAACCGCGACGGTGTAAAACCCCCGATTGCTTATGTACACGGGGAGCTTTTTGGAGTTGGCGGGGTCGAGACAGTTCCTGACAATCCTAGAGGTACACGCAGTAAGTCCATTGAAAATAGGGCCATAGGAAAAGGTGAATGGAATTCCTATACAGTAGTTTGTGTGGACGGTACCATAAAACTATCCGTCAACGGTAAATATGTGAACGGTATCAGTAAATCCACCATAAAAAAAGGGTATTTGTGTTTGGAATCCGAAGGGGCTGAAATACACTTTCGTAATTTTAAACTTATCGAATTGGCGCCGGGTGTAACTTCCGAGGCTCAAATCGTTGAAGAATTATCGAGCAAAAAATAAGGATTCAAAACCTGAACTTAATTAACACTTTTTATGGATTCCCCTATGCACAAAATTTTATTCCTGCTTGTTTCCCTTTTTTCTATAACAATAACTATTGGGCAAAAAAAGTCTTCTGAACCTGCTATCAATGAGAAGCTTTATGAATCGATGGAGTATCGGAATATTGGTCCATTTCGGGGCGGACGTTCTACTACGGTAACCGGCATTCCTGATGATATTTTCACTTATTATATGGGTGCTACGGGCGGAGGAGTTTGGAAAACCACCGATGGCGGAAACACTTGGAACAATATTTCTGACGGCTATTTTAACACCACGGGGATTGGTGATATTACCCCAGCACCTTCTGACCCCAACATCATCTACGTTGGTACAGGAGAATCGCCTGTTCGTGGGGTAAAGACTTCCCATGGCGATGGACTCTATAAATCTACGGATGCCGGTAAAACCTGGAAGCATGTGGGTCTTGAGAAGACAAGACATATTAGCGATGTATATGTGCATCCTAAAAATCCCGATAAAGTTTATGTAGCGGCCCAGGGAAATCCGTGGGGGCCTAATGAAGAGCGAGGAGTCTATCTTTCGGAGGATGGTGGTGTAACTTGGGAAAAAATTCTGTATGTCGATGAAAATTCTGGTATTGTCGATATGACCGTTGACCCGAACAACCCTAATTTCATGATGGTCGCTTCTTGGGAATTTTGGCGCAAACCTTGGGTCGTACACAGTGGCGGCCCCGGAAGTCGTATCTACAAAACCACGGATGGCGGCAAAAACTGGAAAGAAATTTCCAAAGGATTACCTGAATTAAAAGGGAAAATGGGAGTTTCCATTTCACCTGCCAACCCCGATATCGTTTATATCGCAATTGATGCGTTAGGTGATAAAGCGGGGGTCTATCGTTCCAACGATGCCGGAGAAAGTTTTGAGCAGACTACGAACGACGCCACGACCTATGCTCGATCATGGTACTATATGCATATTATCGCCGATCCCAATGATGAAGATGAGCTTTGGGTCATGAACAGTTGGGCAATGAAATCGATTGATGGTGGTAAGACCTTCGAAGGTATTCGTGGTAGCCATGTCGATCATCACGATCTGTGGATCAATCCGAACAATAGTGACATCATGGTGAATGCCAACGATGGTGGAGGTTCGGTTACTTTTAACGGGGGCGAAACATGGTCTACGATGTACAATCAGCCCACCGGACAGTTCTACCGTTTGATTACGGACAATGGATATCCGTATCGAGTGTATTCAGGGCAACAGGACAATAGCACAATAGCAATAGACAGTCGCGTAGTCGATGACGGTATAGGCGAAATGCATTGGGACGTGATGCGCGCGGGAGAATCTTCAACCGTGGCCTTGGATCCCGACAATCCGCGTTTTGTCTATTCCACCTATTTTGCCAGTAATTTTGTGGAATGGGACCGCGATATTGACAATACCCGAATGGTTATGCCTTATCCGACACGGGTAACCGGGGAGCAGCCGAAGAACTTAAAATATAGGGCCAATTGGAACGGTCCGGTTATCGTATCCCCACATAATCCCAATGTCATCTATTACGGTTCGCAGTACATGATGAAATCAACGGATAGGGGAGCAACTTGGGAGGTCATTAGCGAAGACCTTACCCGAAATGACAAAGACCATCAAGGTAAAGGCGGAGAACCTATTAGCAATGAACAAATTACTGCTGAAAGCTATAATAATCTCTTCAACATCGAAGAGTCGCCTATCAAAGAAGGTGTGATTTGGGTAGGTTCTGATGATGGTTTGGTACACGTAACCCAAGACGCCGGTAAGACTTGGGCGAACGTAACCCCGAAAGGTTTGAAGGAAAGTATCATCAACGTTGTGGAACCTTCACCCCATAATCCTGCCACGGCTTACATTGCAGTAGCTGGTTATAAGATGAACGATTTTACGCCCTATATTTTTAAAACAAACGATTATGGTGTGTCTTGGGAGAAAATAGTTAATGGACTTCCCGGCGATACCTTTGCTCGGACCGTACGGGAAGACCCTGATAGAAAAGGACTGTTATACGCCGGTACTGAAACCGGAGTTTTCGTTTCCTTCAATGACGGAAAATTATGGCATCCTTTACAAAACAATTTACCTGAAGTACCGATCACCGATTTACGGGTCAAACGTAAGGATTTAGTCGTAGCTACTCAAGGAAGGGCATTGTGGATATTGGACGATTTGACTCCTCTACACCAGATTTCTGAAGAGATTGCAAAAGCCGACTATCATCTTTACAAACCTAATGATGTGTATACTGAACTTTCGGTGGCCTATAGTATCGATGGGGGATATGGTGAGAATCCGCCAGAGGGCGCCCAAATTCATTATGTACTCAATAAAGAGGTTCCGGAAGACACGCCTATGTCCATAGAAATAATTGACAACTACGGTGAAGTTGTCCATTCTGAGTTTACGGAACGTCCGAGAATGGGTTGTGATACTTTGGTCAAGCCGCAGCTTAAAAGAAAGGTTGGTGCCCATCGCTATCAATGGGATATGAAAGTTGGCCTATTTGATTGTTTGACCGAATTACATACAACAAATCGAGATCTAACGGCATACAATACGCCTCCAGGAACGTATCAAGTACGATTCAGGGTAGGCGATTTCTCTAAGACAACGGATTTTGAAATCAAGGTTGATCCTCGCATTGAAAGTTCTATCGAAAATGCCGCTGCTGCCTACGAGGAGAGAGATGAAATATCCAAGTCCATTTATGAGGGGGCCACGGAAATGGCAAAAGGCGTTCGAGATCTTCGGAAAATAAAGCAACAACTGGATCTTATTCAGGACCTCACATCCGAAGATAATCTAAAAACGAAAGGAGAAGTACTAAACCAAACTATAGACGACTGGATCGCTGAGATTCTTCAGAAAGAAATGCGCACCTTCCAAAGTAACTACATGTTCGAAGCACGCCTTTTGATAAAGTTCAAAGATTTTTTAAATAGTATCGGCAAAGGAAATTTACCGGTTACCCAAGGGGTACGGGATGTAAGCAAGGACTATTTACAGCAATGGAACACTTTGAAGAGCAGTTTGCAAAAAATCAAGGAGAATGATATTTCGCCATACAACGCGCTATTAAAAAATGCTGGTTTACCAGAGTTATATTGGCCGCAATAAGAAGAGAGGGCTTATGGTGAATCAAGGTAACTGTTGGTAATACTAACGACTAAAAAGAATGAAATGCAAAGAAGAACCTTTATAAAGCAAACCGGAGTAGTAACGGCCGCTTCACTACTGCCGATATCTAATTTTTCAATGGTGAACAAGCCGAAATATAGAATGGGGCTTCAACTCTTTACGATACGCGACGCAATGGCGAAAGACCCGGTCGATACCTTAAAGAAAGTTAGGGCACTTGGGTATGAGGATTCTGAGATTTTCGGTTATGACGGTGAAAAAGGTACCTATTATGGTATGAAAGCTGCTAATTATAAGAAATTAATGGATGATCTCGATTTCACTGCCACCAGCGGACATTATGATTTTTCAAGTTATTTTGAAAAACCCTTTGACGAACTCCAGAGCTATTTAGACCATTGTATCGAAGGTTCCCATAGTATCGGGGCCAAATTTATTACTTGGCCCTGGTTGGCTCCTGAATATCGAACGCTAGAAAGTTTCAAAGTACTGACCGAAAAACTTAATCTTATGGGAGAACGTGTCAATGCAGCGGGCCTTGGTTTTGCTTATCATAACCATGATTTTGAGTTTACGGACCATGGGGGTCAGACCGGTTATGATATCATTCTGTCAGAGACAGAACCTTCATTGGTCAAATTGCAGATGGATATGTATTGGGTAAAACATTCCGCGAATTTGAGTCCGGCCGAATTGATAGTACAAAATCCAGGTCGCTATGTCATGTGGCATATCAAGGACATGGATAAAGTGACACGGGATTATAGTGAATTAGGAAATGGTTCCATTGATTATATAGACATGCTATCCAAAATAGATACCGATGTACTGGAGTATTATTATATCGAACAAGGTGGAAATTTCGCCCATAACTCTATACAAAGCGTCACGGATAGCGCTGCTTATTTTAAGAAAAATTTGCAAAAATATCTATAGGTGATCCCGTATCCCGAAAAAATATACCTGAACGGTGAAATACTAAATCCTGAATCTGCAAAGATTTCAGTATTTGATCGTGGATTTTTATTCGGTGATGGCATCTATGAGGTTATGGTACAAATCGAAGGACTGTTCTTTTACGAGAAAGCCCATATAGATAGGTTGTTCCAATGTGTTAAAAAAATAAGTATCGAATTCGATGTTGGAATCCTGTCCACGGCGATTCCTGATCTTTTAAAAGCGGCAGATCTACTTGAAAAAGATTGTCTCTTGTACATTCAAGTGACTAGGGGCGTGGCGCCAAGAACGCATTCTTACCCTAAAAGTGTTTCTCCGACCTTGATGATGTACGCCGTACCCAAAGTGTTGCCCGATATCAACCCCATTCATGCCTCTGTAGTCACTCTTGAAGACTTTCGTTGGTCGCGTTGTGACATCAAAATGACCTCACTGCTTGGAAATGTTATGGCGAATGAACATGCCATGGAGCAAGATTGTTTTGAAACTGTTTTTGTTCGCAACGGAATTATTACGGAAGCCTCACATTGCAATATATTTTTTGTGAAGGATAAAATAGTTTATACACATCCCGCAAATCAATATATTTTGGACGGAGTCACGAGGCAAATCGTGTTGGAACTTTGTCGAGAATTGAATTTGGAAGTTCGGGAAGAAGGTATTTCAAAGGAAGCGATTACTGAGATGGATGAAGCTTTTCTTACCGGAACATCCACCCAAATCGCATCGATACGGCAAATTGACGGTCACGTGCTTTATGAGAACGATGAAGTAGGAGAAGTCACTAAACTTTTGCAGCGGGCCTTTCTAGAACAAAAAAGAAAACATGGAAAACTTATACTGGGATAAAGTCTTTTTCTCGCCCTCAACGAGTGGGCCATATTTTCCTGAACCGAATATTTCATTTTAATAAACATTTAATGGTCAAAAAAATAAACTGGGGAGATGTACCCACTGAACAGGTCACCTCAAAAATGGAACGTAAATTAATCTATGGCGATAAGGTTATGGTGGCCAAAATGAAATTTAAGGACGGATTTTTGGTTCCGCTTCACAGTCATGTCAACGAACAGGTTACGCAGGTGTTAACAGGTACCATCCGATTTTGGTTCGGGGCCGATAAAGAGGAAACTTTTGATATGCATGCCGGCGATGTCGTGGTTATTCCGGCCTATGTGCCGCATGAGGCTCTGATGATCGGTGATGTGGAGGAAATCGATACTTGGTCTCCCATTCGTGAAGATTGGCTCGACGGTAGTGACCATTATCTTCGTGCTGAAGAATAGAATGGAGCAAGTTTCCGAAAACTTATAGATCAGGACGAATTTATACCTAAATGAGAGATAGAATAATGCAACTAGATTTAAGCGGAAAAACAATATTGCTTACGGGAGCATCCGACGGAATTGGAAAAGGTATCGCTGATTTTTTGATGAAAAGTGGTGCAAATTTGGCCGTGCATTATAATAAAAGTAAGGAGTCGGCCGAGGCATTGGTAGCGAAGTACCCAAACGGGTCAAAAACCTTTCAAGCCGATCTTTTGGATGAAGTAAAGGTTATCCAGCTTTTTGAAGAGGTTGAAGATTATTTTCATTCCATCGATGTATTGATACTAAATGCAGGGGTCTTCTTGCCCCATACTGTAAAACTTGATACCCAGGACTGGTTATCCGTATGGAAAAAAACGATGGACATCAATCTCAATTCCGTCGGCCTGCTGACCAAATTAGGCATTGATCACTTTAGGAAAAAAGGGCAGGGGCGCTTTGTCTATATTGGTAGTAGGGCTGCTTTTAGAGGCGAAACGGAGGAATATTTGGCTTATGCCGCTTCAAAAGGGGGACTGACCTCTTTGGCAAGAAGTGTTGCGCGTTCCTTCGGAAAAGAAAACATAAAGTCTTTTGTTGTGGCTCCCGGATTTACACGTACCCAAATGGCTGAAAATTTTATTGCAGCGCACGGCGAAGAACGGGTACTCAACGAAATAGCTTTGAACACATTGACGACTCCCGAAGATATTGCCCCACTTATTGGATTGTTATGCAGCGGTCTAATGGACCATGCCACCGGAGCTACCATTGACATCAACGCAGGTAGCCATATACGTTGACCTTTTAAATTACTTAATTGGTTAATCGTCTCAATATTAGGGAGCTTGATACAAATCCCTGAAGAATAAAATTCACTCCTTATTAACAAAATCCTCTTATCTTTATAATATATTGATTTTCAAATAGAAAATACAAGCCAAAAGATGAAGACCTATCCCAGCATATTCAATGATGTCATAGGACCAGTCATGCGTGGACCCTCTAGTTCACATTGTGCAGCTTCTTTACGTATCGGCCGAATGTGCCTTGATTTAATGGATGGCGATATCAAAGAAGTATATATTGAGTTCGACCCAAATGGGTCTTTGGCCACAACGCATAAAGGTCAAGGTTCCGATATGGGCCTGTTCGGAGGGTTCTTAGGATGGGAAGCCGATGAGGAGCGTCTACCCGATTATTTACAAGCTGTTGATGAGGCTGGAATCAAAATCAAAATCGATATCCATCCGATTGGGGCCACACATCCCAATACCTATAAGATTACCCTAACCAATGATAATGAAACCAGAAAAGTGACTGCAATTTCCACAGGAGGGGGCATGATCGAGATTATTGAAATCGACGGGGCGGCGGTATCGATGGCAGGAGACTTTTATCAGACCCTTATTTATATTGAGTCATCTGGTAAACTTGTTGAGTACATCGAGAAATCTGTTCCCTGTGATGAGATTGCCTTGCGTCAAGGAAGCGTTTCATTCATTGAAATAAAATCGAATCAATTCATTTCCGACAGTTTAGAGAAGGAATTACTGGAAATGGGGGAGGTCTTGTTTGTAAAAAAAATGCATCCCGTACTTCCTATAATGGCCCGCAAAGATCTTACCGTGCCTTTTATCACCTGCAATGAAATGCTCGAATACAATAGAGGTAAAAACCTTGAATTGTGGCAATTGGCCGTTGCCTATGAAAGCATGCGAGGAAATATTTCGGAGCAAGAGGTCATTGATAAAATGCGTGATATTTTAAAGATCATGCAAAACGCAATCAACCTGGGATTGAGGGGAACGAAGTATACGGATCGAATTCTAGGCCCTCAATCGTTAACGTTCCAAGAAAAGATGGATGGTAAAAAACTTGTAGAGGGCGATATTCTGAACCAAGTGATTTTATACACCTCCGCCATGATGGAAGTCAAAAGCTCCATGGGAGTTGTAGTTGCGGCACCTACAGCGGGATCTTGCGGTGCATTACCAGGAGCCATTATCGGTATTGGTAGAACATTGGAACTTTCAGGGGATGAAATGGTTAAAGCCTTGTTAGCTGCTGGGATTATTGGCGTATTCATTGCCGCCCATGCGACATTCGCTGCCGAAGTAGGCGGGTGCATGGCCGAGTGCGGTTCCGGTTCGGGCATGGCTGCTGCCGGTATCGTTGGATTAAAAAAAGGTACACTTAATCAGGCGTTGGGTGCCGCTTCAATGGCATTACAGTCCAGTTTAGGGATGATCTGTGATATGATAGCCGATAGGGTCGAGGCACCCTGTTTGAACAGAAATGTTATGGCAGCCACGAATGCCATTTCGTGTGCGAATATGGCCTTGTCCGATTACAATCATTTGATTCCCTTAGATGAAGTGGTCGAGACCATGAAGCGGGTAGGGGATGCCTTGCCCAACACCCATCGATGTACTGGTTTGGGAGGGTTGGCTATTACCAAGACCGCAAAAGAAATCGAGGCTAAGTTGGCTAAAGGTGAAATAGACAAAAACAAAACTTTTTTTAAGGTTTGCTAAGTTGAATTGGCCTTTTAAGAAATTCATTATTTCCAAGTTTAGCCATTCTCCTTATAACAGATATGATAACAGCAATTTGGATTTCATTGGCCGGTTTAGCAATCTGGTTCGCTATTGTTTTAACCAAGGACTTTCTTGCCCATAGAAATTCACTTGAGAACAGTAGTTGGTTAAAAACTTCGATCATCGGCTTCGTGGTCAATTTCTTTGATGTATTGGGCATTGGTGCCTTCGCACCTCAAACAGCCCTATTGAAATTCACGAAACAGACCAAAGACAAACACATTCCCGGAACGATGAATGTTGCGAATACCCTTCCGGTGTTGTTTCAGGCACTGATATTTATTACCATTATTGAAGTTGAACCCGTTACGTTGGTATTGATGTTTATTTCTGCGGCCCTAGGTGCTGTATTAGGTGCAGGTGTGGTGGCAAGAATGTCGGAAAAAAAGATTCGATTGGTTATGGGTTTCGCCCTATTGGTTACAGCGTTTTTTATGTTAGCCACCCAAATGGAATGGATACAAGGGGGCGGAGAGGCCATCGGGCTGAAAAATGGAAAACTGGCCATTGCCGTCGTCGCCAACTTTGGATTAGGCGCTTTGATGACGGCCGGTATCGGATTATATGCTCCTTGTATGGCATTGGTTTTCGCCCTAGGCATGTCACCTAAGGTGGCCTTTCCGATTATGATGGGTTCCTGTGCTTTTTTGATGCCTCCCGCTTCAGTTCGATTCATTCGGGAAAAGGCTTATAACAGAAAAGCTGCGGTGGCCATGGCAATTCCTGGGATTGTAGCTGTGGGCATTGCAGCTTTTATTGTAAAGTCATTACCGTTGGATGTGCTTCGCTGGATCGTGATAGCAGTTATACTGTATACTTCTGGGGTGATGCTGCATACGGGTTTTACAAAGAAAGAAATCCCTGTACAAACCGAATGATGTACTTTCAAATTGAAAATTTATTATTCAAAAAAAAAATTCAATCAAACAACAAGTACCTATGAACCAGCGCAGAAATTTTCTAAAAACCGGCTCTTTAGCAGCTATTTCCGCCCCTTTTCTATCCTTCGACTCCAAAAATGATTGGTCGCTAAAAGTTCTTGGAAGAAGCTTTGAAGACCCTGAGGAATATTGGAGGATGGTGCGGAAGCAATTCCCCTTAAAGGAGGGTCAGACCTATTTCAATAATGGTACCATGGGCCCAACATCGGGCTATGCACTTGACCAAATGATGCATCATATGATGCATTACAATAAAGAGGCGGCTACAGTTGACTATAAAAACGGTTCAGGGCCCGAGCTATTGACGGGGTATTTTCCGTATGAAGCGCTTCGTGGCAAGTTGGGTAAGATCATCAATTGTGATTTTAAGGAAATTTCATTAATTCAAAATGCGACTTTCGGCATGAACTATGTCGGTATGGGGTTTGATCTAAAGAAAGGGGATGAACTACTCAATACCAACCAAGAACATGGGGGAGGTTTTGGAGCTTGGCAATTACTTGCAAAAAGAAAAGGCTGTATTTACAAACAGGCCACAATGCCAGTGCCGGCCAACGATCCGCAAGAAATAGTCGATGCCATTTTTGCGGCCGTAACCAAAAAGACTAAAGTAATTGCCATACCTCACATGGTTTCGGGTTACGGAACGGTAATGCCTGTAAAAGCGGTCTGTACCGAAGCTAGAAAACGCGGTATTTTCACGGTTTTGGATGGTGCGCAATGCGTAGGTCAGATCAAGGTGGATGTTAAGGATATTGGTTGTGATGCCTATTATTCAAGTTTACATAAATGGCTTTAGGCACCTGCGGGTAGCGGTCTTTTATATATCAATAAGAACGTCTCATCAAATATCTGGTCGACCATCGCCAGCTATCAATGGGACAATCAAGAAGACCATGGATTTCGTCTAATGCAGAACGGTACGGGCAACGCTGCCCTAATGGCCGGATATGACGCCGCAGTGGATTTCTTTAATGGAATAGGAGAAGAGAAATGGTTGGGCAGGATCAAAGAACTGGGCAGTTATCTAAGGGAAGGTCTAAAGGAATTGCCCCATGTTACCATAGAATCATCAACCAATGAAAATATGGCCGCCGGGATAACCACTTATAATGTGGCAGGTATTTCGGGGCCCGAATTGCAAAAGACCATGTGGGAGCGGGAAAAACTTCAACCGCGTTCCGTTGGCGAGAAAAACATCCGGCATTCCGTTCATATATATAATTCAAAGAGCGAAATCGACAGGGCTTTGGAGGTAATTAAACAATTAGGCTAAGTAATCGCCGATGATTTCACTTTTCCTTAAAGTCAGCCTCCATCAAAACCCAGAAATTGGGGTCAAGTACTAGTCTTTCTGGTTTGAAATCCACAGAAATGATAAATGTGTTGGATTTTTCATTGACTTGAACTTTTTTTATGAGCGATTCTTTGTTTCCCTTTCCATAAACGCCCACCTCTAAAGGCATTTTGAAAAGACTGGCATCGGTTTGGACTTGATCAAGAGCAATCGTGACTTCCTTCTTCTTCAAATCATATTGCCACGTGCCCTTATATTTTAGGGTGCCAGGTTTGTAAAGCCATTGTTCAAAAAAACCGCTTAAATCCATTCCCGAAGCTTCTTCCATTTCCCTGCGGAAATCATCGGTAGTAGCATTCGAATCCTTATATTTTTTGTAATAGGATTGGATGCCCTTCCAGAAAACATCCGTACCAACAACCCCACGTAACATATGTAAAATCCAACTTCCTTTTTGATAAGTCTGCACGCTAGTTACTTTTGACATATCGCTAAGGTTATCGTGGACAATACGATAATCAGGATTTTTAACATAAAAATCATCTACTGTTTTTTTGCTTTTTGCGAGTCCTTTCGTAAAAGCATCATGGCCATATTCATGTTCGATAAAGAGCAAGGTAAAGTACGTTGCAAAACCTTCGCTCAGCCAGACATCGTCCCAATCATATTCGGTTACGGCATTTCCGAACCACTGATGTGCTATTTCATGTATGACCACATTTCGCCAGCGCTCATTTCTATCGCCTACGACCGAATTGTCACCGTATAGAATTGCCGAAGCGGCCTCCATGCCACCGCCGACGCTATTCGACTGTATGTTGGCCAATTTTTCATAAGAAAAAGGCCCAATCTTATCGCTGTAAAACTCCAATGCGCTTTTGGTAGGGATGGCGAAATTATAAAACCCGGACTCCCTATCTTGAGGGTAAACCCATGTTTCAATGGATTTCCCATCAAATTCATCCACATATTGCACGGCAAACTTGGCGACTCCCATGACATAAAGCCATGTGGCGATCGGAACGGATTGTTTCCAATGCGTAAGACGATTTCCATTTGCCAAATCGGTTTCCTCGATTTTCAATCCATTAGATACTACCTGATAGTGGGATGGCGCGGTAATTATAAACTCGCAAGTTGCCTTATCATATGGGTGGTCAATCGTTGCCAGCCAATTCCTTCCCTTATTGGGCCAATTGTCACTAAAAAATGTTCGGTCGCCGTATTTATTATCAGCTATTTTAAGACCAGTAGCTGGCACCCCTTTATAAGTAACCGTGTAGCTACTTCGTTGATTCAAAGTTGATGGCGCATGTAGTTTGATTATCAAGGCGTCATTCTCATGGGTGTACTCCAGCGTTTCGCCTTCGGAAACTACTTTGCTAACCACCATGCCTCTATTTCCCAGCTTTTCAGAAGCCTTGATCAAATCAAGCCTTAAGATGGTTACATCTGCAGACAAGAATCGGATATCAATGGTTTCTTCGCAACGAATTTCATCGGTGGTATCCGATAAACTGATACGAAACGTATAGTTTATCGCATCGATATTTGGGTTTTTCGGATAATTGTCCGAAAAGGGAGATGCCATCCCAGCAAATATTGGTGCGACTAAGGTGATCAATAAAAACCAATTTTTCATATGCTAAGTATCATTGGGTATTTCAAGTTCAACAGTTAATTTTTAAAGAGTAGCTCAGTTGGAGGATGAAATTCAATCAACCCTTTTTCTTTGATTGTCTTTTCTACGGCTTCGATAGACGAAGGTACAAATGCACTTAAGTTTTCAACTCCATCTTCGGTTACTAAGGCGACATCTTCAATTCGAATGTACAACCGTTCTTCGGGAATCCAAATCATGGGATCAATAGTGAAAACCATGCCTGCTCTCAATGGAACACGGTGTACGATGCCTACGTCATGAACCGCCATACCCACAGGATGTTGAAAATGACCCCTAAATTTCACACCTTCTTGTACCGCTTTTAAATAGGCTGGCTTGGCAAAGGTTTTACCAACCAAGTATTGGTTCATATCGGCAGCTGCTTTATCGAGTACTTCGTCTGACGTTACCCCCGGCTTTATATATTTAAAAAGTGCATCCCGATATGCGACGATGAAATTATAAAGGGCTGTTTGTGCCTTATCGAATTTTCCGTTGACAGGCCAAATGCGGGTTACATCACTGGTGTAATACCGATAATCGGGCGCATAATCCATCAATACCAAATCGCCGGCATTGAGTACATCTGTTTTATGAAAATAATGACCCATATACGCATTGGTGCCTCCACCGATAATAGAGGCATATCCATCACCACGGGAACCGTTCAGGTGGAAAACATATTTTGCTGCTGCATCCAATTGATATTCATATACCCCCGGTTTGGTGGATCGCATAGCTTCTATAATTCCTAACCCTGCAATTTGAGTGGCTTTTCGTATAAGTTCGATTTCTTCCTTGCTTTTGATAAGTCGCATGGAATCTAGGGTCGGTCCCAAATCACGAATTTCGAATTGGGGGAATTGTGAGTTGATTTTCTGCACGAACAATGCCTCTTTTGTAGCACTCCCATCCCATGGATCGGCAGCGGCTCGTGCCTGACCATATAAAAGTTCGTCTCGACTATCGTTACCAGTTTCAGCCGGACTTAAGGGTGTAAACAGTAAGGGTGCGTCGGATTTTATCAATCCGGTTCTGAGAAGGTCAGCTGATAAAAATTCATATCCTTTAACCTTATCGACTCCTGTAAGTTTTTTGACTAACTCCTCGTCTTCCGCCGATAGTACTTTTCCTTGGCCCTGTTCACGGCCTTTATCCCTATGGGGCAGGTACAGGGTTGTTTGCTTATTTTTTCCATTTAGCAAGAGATAAGCATGATCTGTTTCTAGCCCTGTTAAATAATAGAAGGTATTCGTTTGCCGGAAAATGCTGAATCCCGCGTGCCCGCTTGCACCCTGAACAAGCGCGATGGCATTGTCACCAATGGCATCCAGAATCGTTGTTCTTCGCTCGGCAAAATTTTCAATCGAGAAATCGGTTTGGTAATGGTGATTATCTTGAGCTATTCCCGTTCTCATGCAAAACAGTAATAAGAGGGCTAATAATGGTTTGATTACATTTCTCATAAAGTCAGTTTAGTTTTGGATGAATTATGGAATTATTTCGAAACCCTATAATTTTCCCAATGAAAAAGATACTCGCTAATGTAATAAAAAATAAGAGGAAAGAATTGAACGACAGGGGCCGACAGTTTTGCACCCCAAAAGAAAAACCTTAAAAAATTCTGTTACCTTCCCCAATAATAAACAATGATATTCATGAATATAAAAAACGGTAATAAGAACTCTAGAAGAACTTTTGTCAAGACTACCGCTACCGCAATGACCACTATACCTTTTTTGCCAATGTTGGGCAATATTGCTCCTTCTGGAAAGGCCCTTAAACTTGCCGAAAAATATAGGGGAGATCTACTTGATTTATTGCAAAAATTGATTCAGGTGCAAAGTATTGAGGGAGAATCGGCTGCCAATGCACAGCAAATAGTAAAGGACTATTTATCGAAACTTCCCTATCGTATCGAGGAAAGTGGAGATCGGCCAAGTTTATACAAAGACCATCCAGAATTTATGGAACCTAGTCCAGCTGGTGATGGCCCTTTCATAAATGTGGTAGGATGGCCTAAAAAAAGTAGGGAAAAGTATTATGCTATGTTTTCGCATATCGATACCCATTCCATTGAGAAAGGATGGTCAACCGACCCTTTTGAACCCAAACTGATCGGCACTAAACTTTACGGACTAGGAACCTCTGATGATAAGGGAGGGGTCGCGGCCATGCTCGTAGCAGCCAAAATTCTGGCCGATACTAAAAAACCATTGCCCTTAGTCATGAGTTTGCACGGAAAAGGTGGAGGAAGTCGGGGAAGCTTGCCCGTATTTGAACGGATACGAAAGACCGACCACAGCATTGGTGCGGTGCTTTATGTTCATCCTGCTGAAACGGGCAGGGGATTGGAGGATATAAAAAATTCCGTACAGGGTATAGCCGATTTACAGTTGAAAATGACGGGATGGCGGGGAGAGCCCCTTGAAATAGGAAGTGTTGATTCCGCCGAATGGAAGGACGGAGGAAGTGCCGTAGATCGTTGTCTCGAGTTATTGGATTTAATGCGCGAAACGACGTTTAAGGATGTTTTGGTTAATATCGGAATCATTGAAGGTGGCGATCGCATAGGGTCGGTTGCCGATTCGGTTACGGTCACTTTTCGTCTCAAATTTTCAGGTGAGCATACTTGGAAAGATTTGGTGGCCGAAGCCAACAAAGTAATCGACGATTTTGTAAAATCAAAAGCCACAGCAGATAAGACCTATACGGCTGAACTGAAAAGTGTGGGTTACCTTACCAATCCAGGTGCTGCGGACTGGAGGGCTTCCGAGAGTAGGGCATTACGGTCTTCTATTACTGAAGTGAAAGGACAGACACCAACGGCATATCCCAACCATTATGCCGGAGATATTCGATATCCGATACGTCTGTTGGGCGTTCCCGCATACGGTATTGGTTCTTTAGGAGGTAATTTTTATATGCCCGATGAATGGGTAGATATTGACGACCTTGTTAAGCTTGTTGCCGTACTTATTGATACTTTGAGTGGGTGGAACAAGCTTTAAAAATTTCATCCATTCCAAATGAATCCATCCAATTCTCGAACGCTGATTTTGAAATGATAAAGGTAGGCTTCTTGTAATACCTTTTTGACGTACTCCTGGGTAGTTTATTTATTTGACTTTTATCCTTGTTAATCTCTTCTTTTAAAAAGAAAGTTAGCTATATCAAGCTTTCGATTAGCCTTGTTGAAATGATTAGACGGCCAGCTAATTTTTGGTAGTTATTTAGGAGTTTGATTTGACTGAATACATTATCATTTTGGCAATATTCGCCTTTTAGATTCGTTCTTTTTCAACTATTCCAATACTATTTCTAAAGACTTGGCCCATGAAAAAGATCCGTATTCTTCCATTATTTATGCTTTTCATTACTAGTATGATGGTTTTAGGTTGTTCCAAAGATGATATCAAGGTCGAGCCAAAATCACAAGATGAAGAACAAAAAGAGGAAGAAAAGGAAGATGAGACCCAGCTTCCATCAGGAAGCTTTCTTTTCTCTATAGAAATTCCAGCTCATGCGATACGAAAAGATGTCGACAAATTACATTTCGTACTCTATGATAACGATAACAGGGTATTGACCCATAAAAGCCATACGAGCGGAAATGCAGAAATTTTGGAATTTTATGCAGCGGAACCCCTAGAAGATGACCTAACATATACGCTATCTCGGATAACTAATTTTCAGGAATCCGTTTTTACGGTACGATTGTATATGGATCTCTCAGGAGCACAACTAAAGAACGGGATACGTTATCAGGAAAATGCCGTGGACAGACGGACCAACATCCTTGAACTGCCCATTGTCGAAATGGAAGAAGGTCATGGTATTTGGTCGCAAGGTTGGGGATATTCCTTGATTGGCACGAATGGCACATTGGAAGGTCATTTTTCATCGGATTATAAAAACGATTTGGGAACCGAGAATCTGCTCATACAGTATCTTGGGGAAGATGGTATATCCAATTATCGATACCTATTCCTTTCATCAGAAGAGCTAAAAAATCAAGTGGACTTGGATGTCACTACTTTTACCAACGAGGCAACGCGATCAGGTCGTATCGATTTCTATAAACCATTTAGCAGAACACTGATCAGGATCCTTGGATATGAAGATGAGACCCGGTTTGAAGCTAATATCGGGCACACTGTTCATACAAGTAATAACTTGAGCGATTACGGTGGTGCACGGTACAGTCATGCGAATATCTTTCCAAGATACCTTTCCAGTGTTCAACTCGAAAATTATGAGCTACAACAGGTAGGGTTACCTCCAAACGAAATTAATCTACCTGAGCTAAGTGTTGATTATAGTTATGAACAAGGCCGAATTTTTTTTAACGGAATTTCCGACTATGAAGTATCACGTTTCTTATTGCGTGCAAGTACAAGCAATGAAATTCATGTGACGACGGAAATCGTGACAGATGGCAGTCGTACTGAGATATCAATTCCGGAGGTACCGATAGATTTATTTACCCAATCTGTGAGGGAGGGTCTAGCGGTATCAAAACTCATTTTACAACAAGGTGCTTCGGAAAATTATGACGGTTATGAAACCTATTCCGATTATATTACCAACACGCTGTTAATCGATAAACCTTACTATTTAGAGGCTCCGAAACGAGAGCGTATTTTCAAATCATCGGTAAGCACACAATTATTGCCTTTTTAGTACCTAATATGTTTTGGTTTTTACTTAACGGTTAAGATGAACGCTAAGCGGACTGGACATTTTTTAGCAGACTGATTAATTTCTGATATTATTGTCGGCCCCATCTTTTTTATTAGTTTTAAGTCTCTTAAATCCAATCCGATGAAAAATATATTCGTATTCTTTTTAGGGCTGCTGCTAACGTATACCAGTTGGTCGCAAGACCGTCTTACCGGAGAAACTTTCACGACGCGCTCCGAGATTATGGCCCAAAACGGTATGGCGGCGACCAGTCAGCCTTTGGCGACCCAAGTAGCCCTCGATATTCTTAAAAAAGGTGGAACTGCTATGGATGCGGCCATTGCCGCCAACGCGATGTTGGGTCTTGTTGAGCCCGCTAGTTGTGGCATTGGGGGTGATATTTTTGCCATTGTTTGGAATGCGAAGGAGAAAAAACTCTACGGATTCAATGGTAGCGGCAGGGCTCCGAAATCGCTGAGCATAGACTACTTTGAGGATAGGGAAATGAAATACGTTCCTTTTTATGGACCGCTTCCAGTATCGGTTCCTGGATGTGTTGATGGCTGGTTTTCTTTGCATAAGAAATTTGGAAAATTGCCAATCGCAACATTACTACAACCCGCTATAAACTATGGCCGTGAAGGTTTTCCGGTATCCGAGGTCATCGCGTACGAAATGGATTCAAATTATGAGGGACTAAAAGACCAGCCCGGATTCGCTAAAACCTATATGCCTAATGGTAGACCTCCGAAGAAAGGTGAAGTTTTTAAGAATCCTGATTTGGCCAATACCTATGAAAAAATAGCCAGGGGCGGGCGAGATGCTTTTTATAAAGGTGATATTGCCCGCACCATTGATGGGTACATGAAAGAACATGGTGGCTTTTTGTCTTATGATGATTTGGCCGGCCATACCTCCAATTGGATCGAGCCTGTATCTGTGAATTACCGTGGTTATGATGTTTGGGAATTGCCCCCTAATGGCCAAGGAACCGCAGCACTCCAAATGCTCAATATCCTCGAAGGGTATGATATCGCTTCCATGGGTTTTGGCAGCACGGAATATCTGCATGTACTGGCCGAAGCAAAAAAATTGGCCTATGAAGACCGAGCCAAATTCTATGCTGATCCGGAATTTAACAAAATTCCTTTAACGCAACTTTTATCAAAAGAATATGCGGCGAGGCAACGCGCACTTATTGATACGGAAAAAGCGGAAAAAACATATCCCGCGGGGGACTTTGAAATAGAGACCGGGAATACCACGTACTTGACCGTGGCCGACAAAGAAGGCAATATGGTTTCTTTAATACAGAGTATCTATATAGAATTTGCTTCAGGAATGGTGCCTGACGGATTAGGTTTCGTACTGCAAAACCGTGGACAGATGTTCAATGTACAGGATAGGGACCACGCCAATGCCTTAGAACCGGGAAAACGTCCTTTTCATACCATTATTCCAGCATTTATTACAAAAAACGGAAAACCTTGGGTCAGTTTTGGACTCATGGGCGGTGCGGTACAGCCCCAAGGACATGCGCAGATTGTTGTTAATATTGTAGACTTTGGTATGAACCTACAGGAAGCGGGCGATGCACCCCGAATGCGACATAGAGGTAGCTCTCAACCCACCGGTTCCAAAATGACCAATGGAGGTACGCTAAACTTGGAAAGCGGATTCGATTACAAGACCATTCGCGAACTACGCAAAAAAGGACATGATATCGAATTTGCAGTAGGTATTTATGGAGGGTATCAAGCAATTGGTGTCGATACCGATAATCACGTTTACTCCGGAGCCTCTGAATCTCGAAAAGATGGGCAGGCGGCCGGATATTGACATTCTCATCAAGTCAGAACCTATGCCTATTATTCTTTTAGTGCCTCTAGACGTTTCATTATCTCATCTGCTTCCGCGGCCTTGGCATCACTTTTAGAGCGATTTATAGTAGATAGTTCGAAAGACTCCTTCATGAGTTTTTCGTATGTTGTCTGTAACTTTTCTTTTTCCGATTTCTTTTTAAAAATTCCGAACATAGTTTTTATTTTCAAGATACGGCTTAGCTTTCATATATACGAAGGGTTTAACGCAAAATCACCATTCGAATAGTTTACCTGCATTTGAAGTCTGTAGTATTTAAAACATGACAGGGAGATCTTGTCACTAACTGGGTTTTGTTAAGTATCTATTAGCAGTTCTTATTCTAAAGAAACCACTTCGAAAACCTTGCAACATTTACGACGTTGATTCGTTATTCGTGTATGTTCTTCTCTTGATGAAGGGCGACCCAATCTAAGTACTATGAGGAATTTAATTGCGGCAGCGGTTGTATCGCTTTTTGCATACTGCATGTCAATGGCCCAAGACCCTGAAGAATTACCTTTGTTCAATATTTCACAATTGACCTATGAGGGTGCTTTTCGGTTGGAGGCAAGTGAATTTGGTGCATCTGATTTGAATTACTCGGAAGGACCCATCGCCTATAACTCCCAAAACCATTCGTTGTTTATTGTGGGGCATGCCCATCAACAGGCCATAGCGGAGTTTGCTATTCCCGAATTGGTAAAAAGTGAGGTGTTGGACGATTTGAATATGGTGGATAGTCCTTTGCAACCTTTTGTTCAAGTTTTGGACGGTACGCCGGATGGCAATCCTGAAGGTATCGACCGAATTGGTGGAATGTACGTCGTCAACAATGGTGGGCAACAGCAATTATTGATCAATGGATATGAATATTATGATGCACCAGGAGATAACTCATTGACCACTTTGATGATTAATGACGCAAACAACTTGGAGGCTTCTTCTTTAAAAGGATATCTGAACTTTCAAGGTGGGGCAGGCCATACTTCTGGATGGATCTCTCCTATTCCTACAATTTGGCAACAAGTTTTAGAAGGTTCACATATTACTGGGCAGTCCAGTGGAATTCCGATTATTTCACGTACCAGTGTCGGGCCTTCGGCTTTTTCCTTTCAGATGGAAGAGGCACTAGCTGCCACTAGTGAAATCGCGACAAAGACATTGATGGATTTTTCATTGGCAGAACCCCTAAACGAAGACTTGGCAAACGAAACCGGCGGTAATGATATATGGACGCATCTTTCAAGAGCGACATACGGATTTATAGTACCCGGCACTAGAACTTATATGACTCTGGGCAATAGCGGGGGGCATATCAGTGGTGTTTGCTACAAGTGTACCCAAGATGACGGAAACCTTTGTGGAGGCTATTGTCCGCCACAGGCTTCCGATGAATATCAGTACTATTGGCTTTGGAATATGCAAGATTTGTTAAATGTCAAAAACGGAACACTGGGGTCTCATGATGTATTGCCCTATGATTATGGCGCCTTTAATACTCCATTTCAAGCTGGAGGCACGTGGGCGATAGGGGGCGGTAGTTTTGACCCTGCGTCGGGTAACCTGTACTTAACGATTCAAAAAGGAGATACGGAACAAGGAACGTATGCGAGACCTCCCGTGGTCGTTGTATACAATGTCAATGGACCAATATCCAGTACTCCTGAAACCGTTAATGTTCCGATTGAAGACAGCTTGAATATTCGTGTTTATCCGAACCCGACTTCCGATAAAATTACGGTCAGCGGTCTGACTTCTGAATCTAAAATTTTGCTGACGGACGTACGCCATAAAGTGCTAAGAAACATAACTACGACGGAATCTACCGCTGAAGTTGATTTGACCCCTTTCTCCGTAGGACTTTATTTTATTTCTATTGAAAATCAGGTAACGGGCACTTTGCATACTGAAAAAATAGTAAAGCGCTAAAGGCGTAATCCTAAGAATATTTATGGATCGAAAGCTTGCCGTCCCTTCGATTCCTTATATATCAAAATAAGTGCGGTATTATTTAGTCTTATTTCTTTAGGGATAAGACTGTCCGTTCCGTTTCTTTTAATATAGTGATTTAAATCTTTTATCTTCATTGGCAGATAAAACCGTAAGACATGATGATTAGTAAGAACCCTATCGTACTTTGCGTGTATGTTCTATTCATTGTATTTCCCTTCTTTGGATGTAGGGGACAAAATATTGAAGTTAAGGACGATTATGTTTATAAGAATGGTGACCCTAATGGTATTGGAAAGTGGTATATGGGCCGTGAAATTGCCCACGTTATGGGTTTTCAAGGTATAGGTTGGTTAGAACGTCCCGAGCGTGAAAAAGAGGAAAACACTTCCAAACTATTGCTCAATATGAATATTTACGCCCATGATACCATTGCCGATATCGGAGCGGGTTCGGGCTACCACGTGTTCAAGATGGCACCTATGGCAGGTAAGGGTCATATTTATGCTGTCGACATTCAAGATGAAATGTTGGAAGCTATCCAAACGAGAAAGAAAAAAGAGAAAATCCAAAATATTACCACCATCAAGGGAAGTTCAAAAAGCATAAACTTGCCTGAAGCTTCCGTTGATAAAATACTTATGGTCGATGTATACCATGAACTTGAACATCCGATTGAAATGATGGCCTCCATAAAAAGGGCATTACGACCCGATGGAAAATTCTTTCTGATCGAATATAGAGGTGAAGATGGCAATGTACCCATCAAAGAATTACACAAAATGACCGAAGCGCAGGCCGTTAAAGAAATGCAAGCTGCAGGTATGAGATTAGAAGAGAATATTGATAACCTACCTTGGCAGCATTGTATGATTTTTGTGAAGGAGTGATTTTTTGAGAAACTATAGAAGCGTAAGTTGCCGATGATGGGCTACCATGAAAATAAGTTGAAACCTTTAATCGACATATTCGAATTTGAGTATCGTACCCGGATTGTTAAGATTAGTAAGGGCCTCGTTATTAGGCCCCGAAGTTGGTCCTCCACCATCCGTGATGACATAGATTGCCTTACCATCATTACTAACCGTTAAACCCCTGTAACGATTTCCCGTGGCGAATAATTCTTGTGTTGTTCCAATAACGCTTTGTCCATTGGCAGCTAGTGTTGTTCGGAAGATTCGACCGGATTTGAGCCCTGTTGACAATAAGGACTTTCCCCATTCGGGTATACTATCATTGTCATAGACTTGTATGCTGGATGGTGCAATTGTCGGGAAGCAGTAAAAACCATTTCCACAATCAAAATTAAACCCATTGTCCACTGTACTTTCAAAAGTGCTGATTGGAGCCGTAAAATCTGGGTGGTCCCAAGAGTCTTCCGTGAACGTTGGGGCACCTTCCGGGCAGCTATCGGTCTCGTTATATTCCACTGACTGGCAATTCTCAATATCGGCCCATGTACAATAGCTATAGGCCATGTCGTCTTTATATCCCGCTACATGAGGCCATCCATAATTTTTTCCTGCTTCGATGATATTGATTTCGTCATCGGTTTTTGGGCCGTGTTCGTTGGAATATAGTGTCCCATCCTTGGCAAAATTCAATCCTTGGGCATTCCGATGGCCATATGAATAAATATGACTCTTGACCCCATTGATGATCGGATTGTCGTTAGGTATCGTTCCGTCGAGATTTATACGGAGTATCTTACCGGGATAATTGGACCAATCCTGACTGTCGATTTCTGATTGTGTGGGAATGATTTGTGATAATACAGGTTCACATTTATTGGCAAATTGGTTGGCACCCAAATCCCCAATGGTATAGTACAATGTATTGTCGGGGCCGAAAACCAAACGGCCCGAATTGTGATCACCACTTGCGGGAAGATCGGTCAAGATAGACGTTACGTTCGATAAGTTGGCGTTGCAATTTTCATCAACGGAATAATCCATGCGTACAATTTTCTGTTTGTAGGCCCCATCGTTATAGGTGTATGAGGCATATACATGATCATTGCCTGTGTCCTGTCCAATTTCTGGATGCAAGGCTATCCCCAATAACCCTGTTTGAAATTCAAAGTGTGTCGCTTCGTTCAATTCGATCAGCTCATCGCTATCTCCGGTCTTAGGGTTGATTCGAACAATCTTGTACGATTCGCGCTCAGACACCCAAAGATAATTATCGGGACCCAAAGTGATTTCCCATGGAGTTATAAGCGATTGGTCGGGAAGGATTTGAGTCATTTCAAAACCGTCGATCGTCAAAGGTTCGATGACGGAAAAATCACTACCATTAGCATCTAGGCCACAATTTGAAGTGGGGTCGGGATCTAAATCTGGTTCTGGAGTAGGGGTTGGTTCCGGATTTGGGGTAGGTGTTTGCTCCGTATCGTGTGAATCTATTTTGTCAGGAACAATATCATCATCGCTGCACGAAAGCAACATCAGCACTAGAAAAAAGTAAGCGTTTTTTTTCGTGAAAAATAAATTTCTCTTTTTTAGAGGCTTTTTCATATCGTCGAGGAATCACTACTCTTAACGGTAAAGCAATTTTATGGAATAGGACAAATATCGTCATTTTCTAAATGATGCCCGTTGGGTTAAATCGTAAAAGTAAGACCGAAACTAAGGTTCGAGGATCGATCATTCTCCGCCTTGGGCGAAAAACTACTATAGAAATAGTTGTAAAGCGCAGAAAGACTTATAATTTTTGTTATAGGAAGTTCGGCCTTTAATTGACACAAAATCCGATGGTTGCGAATGTAGCGGTATAAAGGCTGAAAATAAATCGTTCCCGTCAAATCAAGCCGGTTCTTTTTGAAAGACTGGTTTATGGATAGATAGCTACTGTTTCTGTGGTTGTAAAATGCTTCATCCGTTACGTCTATTTTTTCTATTTCGTACATGTATGAATTTCCGAAATAGGCCTTTGTTGTCTCATTGGAGATGAATTTTAGGCGGATTCCCCCACCGACCAAGTTTCTACTCGTAATGGTCAGCAGGGTGTTGTTCTGGTTCTGGACAAAAGCTTCCAACCGAAATAAATCGGATAGTTTCTGATTATAGCGCAGATGGAAGAACCAAGAATTCTGAAAATCTTGGTCTTGGCTTCGGATCAGTTTATAATTGCCGATAAAAAAGTAGATTTTCTTCAAATCCTTCGATTTCAATTGTGTCGTCAGGTTTGAGCCTATTTGAAATATATAATCCCCATTATTATCCGTGTAGTCAAAAAGGACATCACTTTTCAAGGCAAATCGGACGGAATCCCGCTGCATCCGTTTTGATTCGATATTGACCAATTGCCCAAAAGTCATATGGCAAAAACCACATATGAAAAGAAGCGGTAGTATTATGTTACTGTTGGTCATAAATGCTTTTTTGGTGTACATTTTGCTAAGTTATCAAAAGTACAAGCGAAAGGTATCAGGATTTGAAAATAGTCCTAATTGCCATGTAGTTTGCGATTTTGGCGATTGATATGTCAGTTTATTTTAAATATACCATTTGCAAAGGAATGCCATTTTTTTTTAAAGCTCCGATTATGGTTTTTTGGATGACGGTGGAATTATTGTAAATTCATGCGCAGACTAAATTCAGGATAGTATGAAAGCGCTTCGGTTTATTTCCATTTTATTGCTCGCCGTTATTATGGCCTGCAATTCAAATACAAAAGAGAAAAATCAAGAAAAAGAAAAGACCCTTGCCACCAAGAAAGTCCCCAAGGTAGTAACAGCCGATATCGAGGCCGGAATCAAAGCCAATATTGACCAAAGAGTGGAAGATGGCAATGGATATTTTCATATGGAAGATGCCGAAGGACAAGAATTAAGCTTGCAATTGGTTCGCGTACATACCGAATATCTTTCCAATTTAGGGCCTAGACGTCATTTTGCCTGTGTCGATCTCGCTGATATTAGCGGTGATGTCTACGATGTGGATTTTTTTCTGGAAGGCGATCCGGGCGACATGTCGGTCACCGAAACTACCTTGCACAAGCTTAATGGCAAACCTTTTTATAACTGGAAACGGCGTAAGGATAAAACGTGGTATCGAGTGCCGATGCAGAATGCCTCAAATGATTTATTGGGAGTAATCGAAGGGGAAGATAAGTTCGAATTTCGTTATGAGGTTACATTACCCGAAATAAAGGAAGCGTCACAAATATGGATTCCCGTTCCGCAGAGCGATCGTTTTCAGACCGTTGCATTAACATCCTTGACAGCTCCCGCGGAACATCAAATGCTTAAGGAGAAAGCAAACGGTAATACTGTTTTTTACATGCAACTCACTCCTGAACAAAGTGGGGAGAAAGTCGAACTCGTATATGATGTGTGGCGACAGGAGAAAAATCCTTATGAGGAAGAGTCTTCCCCTTCAAAATACCTTAATGCCAGTGCCTTGATGCCCGTGGGCGATCGTTTTCAAATACTTGCGGATTCCATCATCGGCACTAAACGAAATGATGGTACCATTATGCAGGCAAGGGCCTTATATGATTATGTAACTGAAAATGTGCGGTACATCAAAGCAGGAAAATATGGTACTGGCGATGCCGTGTATGCGTGCGACTCAAAAAGCGGCAATTGCACAGAGTTCCATTCCCTGTTTATTTCGTTGGCTCGGTCGGCCGGTATTCCATCGCGGTTTGCGGTGGGGGCTTCCATTCCGTCCGAACGGGACGAAGGCGGTATCGACGGTTACCACTGTTGGGCGGAATTTTATGCGGAGGGAAAATGGTGGCCTGTAGACATTAGTGAGGCCAATAAATATTCGGCACTTGCGACCTATTATTTTGGACGTCATCCGGCAAATCGTATAGAATTCACCCGTGGGCGTGACCTTCAAGTAGAACCCGGACCGAAGTCCGGGCCTATAAATTTTCTGGCATACCCTGTTATGGAAGAAGGAAAAACAGCGGTTTTCCCAAAGACCTTTTTCTCGTTCCAACGCAAGCGTACGGACGAAACCTCTAATAATACATTGGTACTTTTACCCTGATACCGAATCCTTGGCAGGATGCTCTTCACCTTCTGGGTGTTCTTCTCCTTCAGGATGCTCTTCGCCTTCTGGGTGTTCACCTTCTGCAGCCGCATCTTCCGTTGGGTGTTCCTCACCTTCAGGATGTTCTTCCGCTTGCGCTTCGGTACTTTCTTCTTTTTTCTGTTCCCTGCACGAACTTACTGTTCCAGCAACAACGAAACATAACAGTAACATAATCAAAGTAAAATATTTTAGTTCTTTTAATCGGCTCATCATATAATTGTTTTAGGTATTAATAATCAACGAGATACGTGTTTTGAAAGCGTCACGTAAATATAGCAATATTTAGTTGAATTCATATTTAGACCAGTGAAAGTATCAGGATGAGTTGTGCGGTTCGGTAGGCGCATTTCCATAAATTCCCTAGCTTATACCTTCAACCAGTTTCTTTTATATCTGTCTCATGAAAAAGTTTCGTCTACCGATTTTTACATCCAAAATAAAGATCTACAATCTTAGAATTATACTTTCAGATGGGGTTACTTTCGCGACCCTAAGGGGCAACCCGCCAACAGCAGGTCTGGCAGGAGTTACGAATCCGGGTACCGGAGGTATTAGTGATGCCGTTCACGATGAAACAATTTCAGTTTGGCCAGGAGCTTTTGACGATGCAGTAGCGGTAGGTGCGGCAGGAGATGTTGATGATGCCACACGTCAGGTTGTGCAGGCCATGCAAGGCCTTGACTTTACAGACCTATTTTTAAACAGCCTGGCCGTGGAGATTTTTGGTCGACTGATAGGGGAAACCTTGGCACATGAAGTATTGCACAGCCTCTTAGGATTTAGAATTCCTACGGGCCACAATACACCGGCTATCGCTTCCGATATTCTGAACCACGGTAAAGATCGTAGTTTCCAAGATCGTACGGCCATTGAAATATTAGACCTTGCCAATTTCCCCGACCCCGGTACATTTACCGATCACGGTATTGGCTTTATCAATATTCCAACGGCTACGACACAGGCACATATAGATGTAACATTTCCTATACGTTTATAGGAAATGTTGCTTTTTCATGCTTTACCTAGTGGCTGTCTTTATAAAGCCTGTCTCATGCTAAAATACTCTCATGCCCTGAATCCTTAACAAAAAGGCACGTACTCTTTGTTTTGGCCGACATTTCTTTTACAAATTCAAATTTAAGATCTTCATCCATACCAAAAATGTTCAAGTCTGCGGAAGGAGCGTTGTGAATAATCGTATTAAAATCCCCGATGTGAACTTCGGTAAGTGTTTCGGGGAGTCGTGCCAGATTGATCAATAAATCCAAAAACTCTTTGGCGTTGTCCTCTTCATTGGGGTCATTGATAACTGTAATCAGTCTAATGCGAGCTCCCCAATTCATCTTCAATTTATATGCAACTAGAATGGAAAGGTCCAAGTTTCCGATATCCCAACCCAAATCCCAATTGGTTTGCCGGTCACTCACCCAAACATTGATGGTATTGCGTTGGCCTAATAGGGCAGTGGGATGTGACAAATACAAAAGCACACCAATTTCCAGCCGAATGGATTCTTTCATTACGGGCCGTAATTCGGTTTCATAATCATCGTGATCCTGTAAATTCAAAAAAACAATGTTAGGTCTAAAAAAAGCCCCCTGAAGTGCTTGACTTCCGTAATTAATTCCTTTGGCAAATTCTTCTGTATGAATTACAGAAGAAGATGAAAAAACTTCCTTTTGCCGAAATGATGCAGAAATGGCCTCCAGTTCTTCCGCTAGTGTGCTGGTTTCAGAAAATGGTTCGATTCCCAATAATTTTATTGAACCTTTGGGCTTGGCTATATTCCTCAAGAATTCAAAAGTCCCTTTTAATCCGTTTACGTCTCGCACGGGCACCATTAAATTGGCCTTCCAGGCGCGTTGTTGCATTTTTTTCATGCCCCAAGTATGTTTGGCCGCCCATTCGGCAAAAGAAACAAATAGACCAGAGCGGACATCTTCAAACTTGGCTTCCAGATTTTGTCGTGACAGGTACCAATACACCATCAAAACGATCATAATCGATACCAAACTGACCGTTGGGTTGATGATGAACATGGTAAAGACCGATGAAACTAGTCCGAACCATGGCACCCACCTGTGAATCTTGAATACCGGCCGATAACTAATCAAGCCGAGGTTCTGCTCAATGATGACCACAATATTAATCATCGCATAGGTAATCAAGAAGAATAATGTTACCAATGGCGCAACAGCATTTAAATTTCGCAATAGCAGCGTGGCGAAAATCAGTATTCCGGTGACCAACATGGCATTTCTCGGTTGGCCATTGGCACTTTGGCCCGCCAAAAAATCGGAAAAGGGGAGTACCCTATGTTCTCCCATGGCAAATAATATACGAGAGGACCCTACGATGGAGGCCAAGGCCGAGGAAAAGGTAGCCCCAAGTATCCCGGCGATTATTAATGGACCTATGTATGCCTTTTCTACCATGATATAATAATTACCCACCAGTTCCGCTTCCGTGGCACTTCTTGATATCCAAAAAGCAAGGACCATATAAATAATAAAACTTACACCGATCGCCCAAAGTGTTCCAGAGGGAATGCTGCGTTTCGGGTCTTTCAATTCGCCGGACATATTGGCACCGGCCATGATACCCGTGGCGGCCGGAAAGAAGACCGCAAAAACGATCCAAAAACTACTACCGCTAAATCCATTTTCGCTAGAACCCTTAAAAGACCCCCAACTCAAGGCATCGCTCGTGGGTATGGTCATTGAGCCTTCGTAAGCGGCTATAACGATGGAGATCAAGGACATCACAATAATACCCATAATGATGAACTGTGTTTTAATCGCGAGATTGGCACTTATGTAAGCGATCGAAATAAGGATGGCAAAAACGGTAACATCTACCAAGAAAGCGTTATGATCCGGAAAAATACCCAACCAGCCTTCCCTGAAACCAAAAATGTACATGGTGACCGCCAAACCTTGCGAAATATACCTGGGAATCCCCAGACTCCCACCGACCTCCAAACCCAAAGCTTGGGATACAATGGCATACGCACCTCCGGCACCAATGCGAATGTTCGTCGTAATGGCCGACATGGAAAGTGCGGTACACAGGGTAATCAAAAAAGAAATGATAATAATCAACCACGCTCCCAAAAGTCCGGCATTACCAACCACCCAGCCCAAACGCAGGTACATGATGACGCCAAGTATGGTCAATAAGGTGGGCGTGAAGACGCCTCCAAAGGTTCCAAATTTTTTAAGGGTGGTTGATTGTTTCTCCATGAGACAGCCCGAGCTGATTTTGCGTATTAAAGTAGTGATTTATAATCACCAAGTGAAACTTTTTGGCATTAGCCCAAAATGCCCATTGGTGACGCCCGCTTTTAGACAATAATACAGCATTTTAATAGGGGTGGAGGATTTCCGACAAGGCGAAAAAACCGTTTATAAAAAATGATCATTTCAAGTCTTTTTTGTGATAGTTCGAAAAGGTCTCTTAGGTACAATCTTCAAAGTTGATTCACTGTGAATAGTCTTGAATTCTACAACAGTACCCGAGCGGAAAACCTATTACATACAAAAGCCGACTTTTTAGGAGTCGGCTTTACTACTATATGGAGTCACTTAGTTTCTTTTATAAATACGCTTTTAAAATTTCGCTTCGTGATTTGTTGCGTAGAATCCGGATAGCTTTTTCCCTGATTTGACGAACCCGTTCTCTAGTTATATCGAAGAGTTCCCCAATTTCGCTCAGGCTCTTTGGGGTGCGTTCCCCGATACCATAATAAAGACGTATAATTTCACTTTCTCTATCCGGCAGTGTTTTCAAAACTGAATTGATATCGGTGTTTAGGGAGTCCTGCATCATCTTGGCGTCAGGACTGGTGATATCTTTCGATTTGATCACATTGTACAAATTGGAAGTTTCCCCTTCTTCGAAAGGAGCGTCCATTGACAAATGTCTTCCCGAATTTTTCATGGCCAGTTTCACCTGAGAGGCACTCATATCAAGTTCCCTGGCAATTTCGACGGCACTTGGGGGGCGTTGATAGGTCTGTTCTAAAGAAGAGTATACTTTCTTTATTTTACCGATTTCCCCAATTTTGTTCAAGGGCAGTCGAACAATACGCGACTGTTCGGACATTGCCTGTAAAATCGATTGCCTGATCCACCAAACGGCGTAAGAGATAAATTTGAATCCCCTCGTTTCGTCGAAACGTTTGGCCGCCTTGACCAAGCCGATGTTTCCTTCGTTGATTAAATCGGAAAGCCTCAGCCCACTTCCTTGATACTGTTTTGCGGCGGAAACCACAAAACGTAAATTGGCATTTACTAACTTGTTAAGGGCAATCTGATCTCCTTCACGTATTCTTCTGGCCAGTTCAACTTCTTCCTCCGCGGTAATTAAATCGATTTTTGATATTTCTTGAAAGTACTTTTCTAAGGATTTTGTATCTCTGTTGGTTATTTGTTTCGTGATTTTCAGTTGCCTCATATATTTATTTTAATTAGAATTATGTTCTTATAAACTAAGCTTTTTCTTCGAAAATCCTAATAAAATGGAGATTTCTTTTCAAAAACTTGCTTTTAGAGGTTCTTATTATGATCAACTTAATTCAAGGAATTCTGTTTTTGAATACTTTTTAAAGAATTTAAAGAAACCATTAAATATGCATCCCTGCAGTTTATAATCGGCACTATATCTTTATAACTTCATAGTTGATTTTAGATGTACATTTGATTGAATTTCAATTGGTATTATGCGTCGAATATTACTTGCACTCTTCGTGCTTGTTTGTCCCATAGTTCTTGTGGCCCAAGAAAACGTTACCCTAAGCGGAAAAATACTGGACCAAGAGAACCAAGAACCTTTGTCTTTTGCTAATGTCGCCGTACATCAATATGACGATGATACCTTGGTAACGGGCGCAATTTCCGATGAAGCTGGAAGGTTTGAAATTTTGCAACTCCCTTTTGGAAAGTATCGTTTATATTTTTCTTTTTTAGGATTTGAAACTACGGAACGTAGCCTTATTGCCGGAGGATTGAACACGATTTTCGATTTTGGAAATATTACACTTGCCCAAAGTGCCGAAACGCTTCAGGAGGTCGAAGTAGTAGGGGAGCAGGCCACCACCAATTCAGACCTCAATAAAAAATCGTTTGCCCTTGACAACAACATAGCCCAATCAGGCGGTTCGGTATTAGATGCTATGAAAACGCTTCCCGGAGTGACCTTCGACCAAGAGGGCAAAGTTGTTTTACGCGGTAGTGATAAGGTGGTCGTGCTTATCGATGGCAAACAAAGTAGTCTTACCGGTTTTGGCAATCAAAAGGGATTGTCGAACATTCCCGCATCGAATATCGAAAAAATCGAGATTATCAACAATCCATCCGCAAAATATGATGCCAATGGTTTTTCCGGTATCGTTAATATCATTTATAAAAAGGAAAAGCAAACCGGTCTTAATGGCGATGTCGGAATTTCTTTCGGATTGGGCGCACTTAGGAAACGCAAAGAAGATACCAGAACGGATTTGGGAAGTTCTTCCGTAAACCCCAAATTGATTCCAAGTTTGAACCTGAACTATAAAAAAGAAAAGGTCAATTACTTTTTACAATCGGAGTTCATCATTCAAGAAGCCCTTCCAAATAATGAATTCACCACCCGTAATTATGATGATGGCCGGAATATCATTTCCCAAGTACCCGAAAATAGGAATCAATTCCGTTCCATTATAAATGGTGGCATCGACTATGAATTGGACGACAACAACAGTTTTACCTTTTCAGGACTTTACGCACATAGATACCGCGAAAGTCGCCTTTGTCGATTTAAACAGTGCGACCAGAAACCGCTTGTACACCTGGCAAGAAGAAGAGGTAACCCGTTATATCAATGCTGCTGTAAACTATAGGCATAAATTTCAAGAAGTCGGTCATACCTTGAGCGCCAATGCCCAATATACACAAGGCTTGGAAGATGAAACCTATTCGCTGAACGATAGTTCGGCAGTTCGTGTAGGCAGGGATATGACCAACATTCGGGCCATTGAAAACACCACCAGTTTGTCTACTGATTATGTACGTCCTTTACAATCCGGACGAATAGAATTGGGTGCAAAACTACGGGTGAGAAGACTTCCGGTCGATTATACGATTACTCCGGGAAACCAATCCATCATTTATCCCGATTTGGGAACTTTTTCCGATTGGGGGGAAAACCTGTATGCGGGTTACGTCAATTATCTCCTTGAAAAAGAAACCTATGATATCGAAGCTGGCTTAAGAGCGGAGCAAACCGATGTTTTTTACGATGTTGATCCGGCAAACGG
Source organism: uncultured Maribacter sp. (assembly GCA_964351985.1). GTDB lineage: Bacteria > Bacteroidota > Bacteroidia > Flavobacteriales > Flavobacteriaceae > Meishania. The sequence continues at coordinate 96,027 of CAYGPR010000005.1, forward strand.
ATATTATCCCGAAAATGATAAATACGATTATTTCGAACTCTTCCCAAGCATTCGTTTTACCTATAAAATAAAGGACAACAATAAATTCTCGATTTTCTATAACCGTCGTATTGACCGCCCTGGAGAACCTGAGCTGCGGGTTTTTCCTAAATACGATGACCCGGAACTTTTAAAAGTCGGTAATCCATATTTGCGACCTCAATTTACCGATGCGTTTGAACTAGCGCATAAATATTCATGGGAAAGTGGTTCCCTATTCACCGCACTATATCATCGAATGATACAGGACCAGTATATGCGTATTTTTAGTATCGATGATTCCAATCCCGATTATGATCTTGTGAACCGTATCTATCAAAATACCGGAAGTGCAACCAATACGGGCTTGGAACTTTTGGCAAGCCAAAACATTACGACTAGCTGGAAATTGTCGGGAAACTTAAATTGGTTCTCGAATCGCATTGATAATTATGAGGGCACTTTATTATTTCCTTTTGAACGGGCGTTTACCATTCAAGAATCTACAGCCAATGCCTGGACCGGTAAGCTAACTATGGAATTGGAATTGCCAAAGGATTTTACGGTACAACTAACAAGTGTTTATTATTCCGAAAAGAACATTCCCCAAGGCGAAGAATTGGCCCGGTCATCGATAGACTTCGGACTCAAAAAGAGCCTCTGGTCCAACAAAGCTGAGCTCACATTATCGGCCAGTGATATTTTTAACAAATTCGGAATACGCCAAAGGGTAACCAATGAAGGGTTTTCAGCGCTATATGAAAATTATTTTGAGACCCAGATTTTTAGATTGGGGTTTCGGTATAAGATTTAAAATTTATTCGTGTAGGGTTTTTACTCTGAGAAATGATCGCTCAAGCAAAGTATTTAGAACTACACTTTCTTTTTGCCACTGCCGCATCTAACCCAATAATCAAAAGATTGAGAATCTTTTGATTATATGTCGTCTTCTAAGAAGATTCTTCTACCAAGGTAATGGAACAGATATTAAGTGAGCCGACCCTGATAGCTATAGGGAGTAAGGGAGTGTGGTATATGGAATGGCGTAAGTAATTTTAAATCCAATAGCATTTAATCCCCAAACAAAAAGCCTACTATTTTTGGTTTAAAAATTATAAATGATTCTTAAGTTGATAAATGAACCCATTACATTTATAACTTTATTATTTTCAAACGAACAGTTGGGGTTCGAAAATCAATTTTTTTTGCGCCTTAGGAGCCTTTAACAGTCTTTTTTTTAGCTTCTACTTTGCTTTTATCATAAAGAATAAAAGTAGGGCTAGTTATTTTTTGGAAGCCTTGTTTTTTGTGATAAGCGTTCGTGTCACAAAATCGGTATTCCTTACCTTTTATCCCGAGACCTCTTAGTTATTTGTGCAAATAGGCTTAACTGCTTGCTTCCTTATCGGCCCTTTCTTATACCTGTATACTAGATTAACAACAAAACCTAAAGGTATTGGCAGATAGAATTGGCTCATACATATTGCACCTATTATTATTTTATGATTGTGACGGGAATTCTATATCCCTCTATTGACCATTGGTACTTATGGCAGCATGGACCGAGTGGAATTTTCGGATATATGCTTCTTTTTCAATGGACCCTATATCTTACAACCGTGTGGGGTGGCTCGTTTCTCATTTCAGAAAATGGAGAACAGCATGATACGCTTGTTTTAGATGAGTTTTATCTGCTCTTTGGAGCATAACTATAATTATTTAGGCATGCCTTGTCTCATTCTTGAATTTTAAGATGAAGCTGAATTCCTTAAACAGGAAATAATTTATTGTTATCCGCTCGAATGAATTGAATTTCATTCACGTCGGGCAGCTAAAGTCGAATTATAGAACACCGAAGGTTGGCTCTCATTGTTCTTTTAAAAGGATATCAATTTCTCGAATGGCTTAAAAAGAAGTCAAGAATCATCTCACTTGCATTGATTTCCTTACTTACCGAACCTACCAAGTCAACAGGAAGATATTGAGCGCCACCGGGCCAAGTATGCCCTCCTCCAATAACCTTGACTAAAACAACATCAGCATTATCAGCACAGGTATTATATCTTGTTATTTCTACACTAGTTCCGTCGTTAGGTACTTGGTCTATTATAGCTTCTGTTTCTCCAGGTGTTGCACATTGATTATAGCCTAAGAACTTCGTTATGGATTCATCTGTTGACAACACTTCTCCTCTACATTCGGCAGCATTAAATAAATTGTTAATACAGCCTCCATCATAGGGTACCAAAGGATCTTCTACTCCGTTAACCAGCATCAAAGAGACAGGAAAATCAGTAACCTTTGACTCGACCGCCTTAGATACTTGAGCAGTGACAGGAGCAATTGCCGCAATTTTATCTGAAAGATCCAAGGCAAGACGAAAAGACATCAGCCCTCCATTTGAAATTCCTGTAGCGTAAACCCTTTTAGGATCCACACCGTACTCTTCAATCATCCTATCAATAAGAGCAGAGATAAACCCGACATCATCATACATTCTATCGCCACCGAAGTGTTCCGTACGACCATCATTCCATCGCTTATCAATGCCATCTGGTGTAACAATTACCATTCCTCTTGCTTCTGCCGCCGCTGTTAAGCTACCTTCCGAAACGTCTTTTTCAAAACGGCCACCAGTACCACCGCCACCATGCAGCGCAAATACTAATGGAGTAGGGTTAGATTTGTCAAAATTAGTTGGTAAATACATGTGGTAGGTTCGTTCGACACTGTCATGTTGAATGGTTTTTGTGTTGAACTCCCCTAACTTATCTTTAGCTGAGTCTGTTTCATCTTTTGAACAACTATTTATACTAAAAAGAAAAAGTGGGAGCATTAGGAAAATCCAATTCCATTTCGGTACGGTGCAAGGTTTAAGCAAATTATTCGCTGTGTTTTTCATGCTATTTTTATTTGGTTCTAAAGAAATTCCACACCTCGGTCGCCATTTCAATATCTCCGTTCTGCTCCTTAACTACCGCTTTGAACAAATTGCCGTATCTCTCTCCTATGCTAGGTTCGGTATGCCCCCCGCCAATTACCTCATAAAAGATTACTTCCGTATTATTTGTACCGTTTGCATATAGGTACTTTTTTACTGTGCTATTATCAGTAGTATCCGTATCTGTAAAATCAGTTATCGTCGGGGTTGTATCGGTTTGATTTCTATTTACCCAATAGTCGATTGTTTCTTGGGCCGAAAGAACTTCTCCACGATTACTACTCATTTCCCCACCTTCATAAGGGTTAATGGGGTCTTCAGTACCATTCATAAACAGCGCTGAAATTGGCAACGTAGTGTTTGTGCATTGTGAATTAACAGGGTTTGATGCTACAATTACCGCAAAAGCAGTTAGCTTGTCTGGCATTTCTTGGGCCAAGCGCATGGCCATGTGCCCACCGTTAGAAGTGCCAACAGCAAAAACTTTTGATGCATCCGCTAGATGTTCTTGCCCTATAAAATCAATCAGATTGTCTATGAATAACACATCGTTCGAAACAGGGTTGCCATCTGAATCACTACGGCAATCATTCCATCCACGATGGCCACTTGAACCATCGGTTCCGTTAGGTGCAATAAGAATTATATTTTCTTGTGCCGCGATTGTTTCCCATACCTTATACGGCGCTTTTACATTTGTAAAGCCTAGAAGTTCGTCGTTATTACTTCGATTGCCATGCAACAAAACTACTATTGGCGCATTTGAAGCATTCTCCGGAAGGTATACATGGTAGTTTCTGCTTGTACCTGAAATCTCGATGGTATTATTTTTATGCCAGCCTTGCTCACCAGGTAAAGGGTTTACATCCTCTTCTTTATCACAGCTTGCATTTAGTGCAATCAAGATTAAGTAAAATAGTATGTTTTTCATGACAATGTTTAATAGTTTATAAAACGTCTTTTGCCCCACATTATTCTTTTGAACAAATATCATGGCTCATAGGCATTTGAAAAAGAAATAATGACGAACGTACCTTGTTTGATGATGAAAATCTCTTAAAATTTTATGAACCAAAAAGAAATGTTTACATTCAAATGCCGTTCATTAATACATAAACAATGGTAATTGAAGTCCATTAAGTTAAATTTGAATAGTTTATTACTCTAAATGTCCTCACTCGACCGTTTGATAAATAACAAAATCGTACAGAATCTATTTGCATGGTTTCTTGTATTTCTGCTGTTGATTGCCACAGTTGAACCCAGCAACAAAGTTGGTACTGCTATTTTCACTATTTTTTTATTGGCTCCTGCAGTTTATATAAGCAACCTTCTTATCATGCCCTTTTTAAAAGAGAAAAAAGTAACATTTATGGGTCTTTTCGCTACTAACGCAGTGGGGTTTACTGTTGTTTCAGGACTAATTACAAGTGTTGTTTCCGATAGGGTTTTTGATTCGAAGTTGTTCATCAACTACTTCGGTATCATGCTACTTGCCCTCATTTTAGGGACGGCACTAAAAATAGCAAGAGATAGTTTTACACGAAGGCAAGAAGTACATCAAAACCCAAACGAAGTACCAATTAACAGCGAGGAAGCGGTCACATCGATTTTCGTAAAAAGTGATAAGAAAATCATTAACATACGAATTGATGAAATACACTATGTAGAGGCCTATGGAAATTATATCAAAATATTTACGGAAGAAATGATTCTAACGCCACAGACGCTAACAGAATTCTTAGAAAAGCTGCCTCATAATTTTATTCAAATCCATAAGTCGTTCGTGCTCAACTTCAATAAATTAAAATTAATAGATGGCAATCAAATTGTGCTACAAAGCGGCGCTAAAATACCTATCGGGAAGTCTTATAAAAACGCCATTTTAGATCGAATATAAAGTCAATAAATTTACTAAGAAGCAAATATTGCGTGAGGGTCTCGGGACATTATCATTTGTAATGGACTATTCTCGAAATAGCTATGATCTGCGCTATTTGGCACAACTCTTTTTTTCGCTAACACCTCGCTTCACACATATTTTATATAGAATGAATCTTCAAATATTATGTCGTATTTTAAAAATTTTCATCACAAAAGGTACTGGTACAATCGTAATACGAACCGCTGATAGGGAGGAAGCACAATATCCGTGAAATGGAATGAATATAGTAGTATTTATTTATCCAATTGTAATTTTCTCATCAGGATACTAATTACCAACATAACAATTATTAATGTAAGTAGCTGAAGCAAATAGAATTGATCATGCTCAAATCCTCCAAAATAATCGGCATAAATAATGCCATTGATGTTTGCATATGTAATCATAAAAAAAAGAACCTCAAATAGCTTTTTTCCATTAGACAAGATTCCTAATAAAGCAGCTAACATTGCTATTAGAATACCACCAAATATTACAGATAATACTCCTGTAAAATTCAATGTCAAGCCTAAACGAATTAGTAAAGGAAAAGCAAGTAATAGCATTAAAATAGCAACTGCTAACAATTGTGAAGTTAAGAGCCTGCCTAATGGTTTATAGGCTGTACATGCGAAATAATGAACATTATTGGTTGTTTCTTTCGTGGTTATATCAGATAATCTACTCACTTGTAAAAACCATAAAATGGGTAAGATGATTTGATGTGCTATTTTTATAGGAAGTACTACTAACAATACCATTCCAATGACATTAACTATCCATAACCATTTTTTTCCTTTTCTAAATAGTATTAAAAATTCTGTTTTTAACAAGGGAAACATGCTATAGTTTTCTTGAGCTTTTGGCAAGCTCGATAAAATCATGTCCTTCACATTTGGTTTTTCCTCTTTTATAGCAACAAAGCTTTTTATCGAGAAGCGTTCTTTTCTATCAAATCGATGAAAGAAAATTGAAATAAGTGCAATGATAACCGTGCCAAAAAGAATCCATATAAATCGACTTATGATAAATGACATTGGGAAATGCATGCCGTTAAATTCAAATTTCTGGGTTTTTGTGATATCATTAGGCACTACATAACCGATGGACATATCAATTATTTCATCAGAATTTGTAATCTCTCTAACCGTTTCTTCTAATTTCCCAATCACTATTTTACTTCCGGAAACATCTAAAGTATGTTGTATTTCCGTTTTAGGTGTAAATACCATAAGCGCTGAGAATAAGAAAAAGAAACCAACATTTTGTATAACTGAATATTTTCCGAAGAATACTTCAAAAACAACCGCCAAGACCGAAATGAAAAACATAGTTGGCATGGTTATAAGCACATAGGGTTTTATAAATTGAAATAGCTCAAAGTGGTAACCGTCATTGTATAAAACAAAAAGAATAATGCTCATTAAAAAAACCATAGCGACGATGGTGAGCAATAGTATAAAATTGCTCAAAACCTTTGAAAATAAATACTTGAAATTTGTAACAGGGGTAGCCGCTACAATTAGCCCCACTCTTGTTTCAATATCTTTTTTAATCCCACTATTTATCAAGTAGAAACCGATTAGCGATAAAAAAACACTCGTCATAATGGCAGTAACATAACCAAACCAAGCAGCATTGTAAAAGCCTACATAATCTGCAATCCTGATAGTAGAATATTTAGCGCTGGGTTCCGGAACAAAGGTGTACGCAATCGCCAAACTTGCACAAAGGGTAATTAAAAATGCATAGCTTCTTGTGCGTTGTAAATAATCAGATTTTATTATGGTGAAAAATGCTTTCATGGTTTTATATTTTGAGGGTTCAAATGCAGCTAAAATCTTAATTCGTTTTTGTTACGTATAAATACGCATCTTCTAAATTGGCTATTTTTTTAACGGAATTTTCAAGAGGCACATCAGCAATGTATCTAACCACAATTTGATTGTTTTTACGAGAGGTACTAACTACGATTTGTACTTTTTTAAAAGCGCTTAATTGCTCTTTTAAAATGGTAGTTTCAAATACCTTATTCGCTACTTGAAGTATACTATCCTCTTGATTTCCATAAGAAAGTAAAGTACCATTTTTCATGATGGCTACTTTATCGGCAATCGTGTCTATATCAGAAACAATATGTGACGATAAAATGACAATACAATCGTTGGCCAAGTCAGAAATTAAGTTTCTAAATCGAACACGTTCTTCGGGATCTAAACCCACGGTAGGTTCATCAAAAATTAGAATTTTAGGATTGTTAAGTAAGGCCTGTGCGATGCCAACACGTTGTTTCATTCCGCCGGAATAACTGCCAATTGGTTTTCTTGCCGCATCAATTAAATTCAAACCTTCCAGTAATTGGGCAATTCTGGGTTTTAAATTGTCGCCACCTACACCTTTCATTGCTGCCATATACTCTAAAAATTCATAGGCATTTAAATTAGGATAAACACCAAAATCTTGTGGCAAAAACCCTAATCGTTTTCGCATATAATTCGCGTCTTTTGCGATGTTGTTTTTATTTAAAGTGATGATTCCCGAAGAGGGTTTGATCACCGTAGCGATCATTTTTAATAAAGTCGATTTTCCTGCTCCATTGGGTCCTAATAGGCCTAAAATCCCTTTTTCAATACTGATGGAAAAATCTTTTATTCCATACTTATTGCTACTGTATTTTTTAGATACATTTTGTATTTCTAGTTTCATAGTTGTGGTTTTTATTCAACACATTAAAAATGAGCAGTATAGTATCCAAATAAAAAAAGGAATGACAAAGGATCCTAGAAAAATGATAACCAGACCAAATGACCAAAGTCACGAAAAACAGGCCGTTCAGATATAAACGAATACCTTTTGTCATTTTTAATTGAGGACCGAAGTCAAATCATATATATTTAAGTACTACTTAATCGAAAAATATGTCAAAACTAGATCGATGGATAGATAACAAAATCGTACAAAATCTGTTCGTTTGGTTTTTGTTGTTTTTAATTTTGTTGACCACTATTCAAGCGGAAAATAGAGTGGAATCAGCTCTTTTTGGAGTTTTATTACTTGCCCCAGGGGTTTACGTGAACAACCTTTTGATATTACCTTTCCTTAAAAGAAATCGTTTCTTTTTTGCACTGTTATTCCTAATTAACGCAATAGTGTTTACGGCGATTTCCGTTTTTTTTATTAAAAATGCATTATCGGAAATGTTTCGATGGGAAATGTTCTTTAATTTCTTCGGAATTATGATTTTGGCGCTAGTATTCGCTACGGCCATTAAGATGGCAAGGGATAGTTTCACAAGAAGACAAAACGAAAAAGAAGCGGAACTAAAATTATTAAAAGCACAGTTAAATCCACATTTTTTATTCAATACCCTCAATAATCTATATGGCTTATCGGTTACGAAATCTGATAAATTACCAAGTTTAATGTTGAAATTATCCGACCTATTAAGGTATAGTCTCTATGAAACCAAAGAAGCCTTTGTGCCATTAGAAAAAGAGATTCAATATTTAGAAAATTATATGTCTTTAGAGAAAATCCGTTTGGAAGACCAAACGGATTTTCATTTTACCAGAACCGGACCTATGTCATCAAAAATGATAGCACCTATGCTTTTCATTGTATTTGTTGAAAACGCCTTTAAGCATTTGGGCGAAGTATCCGGTCATAAAAGTACAGTATCTGTTTCGATAGATATAAACGAAAATAGTTTACTGTTTTGCTGCATAAACACTATCGACAAATTACACGACATGGAGATTGATTTAGAAAAAGGAAAAAGCGGAATAGGTCTAGAAAACGCTAAAAAAAGATTAGCCATTATGTATCCGGATAAACATCAATTAGCGATTCATTCTACAGATGCTGAATACAAAATAAAACTAGAACTTGAGTTAAATAATTAAAGCTTACGATAATGAATAAACCTTTACTCATTTTAATTGCATTGCTTGTATTAAGTTCTTGCAAAAGTCAAGCGAAACCAACTGTGTTTCATCCTATTGTATTAAAGGCCAAAGAAACATCCTTATACACCAACCAGGTAAACTGGCAAGAAGTGAATGAAAAATTTCTGGTATTGTCAGAAGGTAAAAATACTACAGAAGAATTAAAACCGGCATTGCAATATCTCATCAATGTTATGGGCGATAAGCATGGCGCGTTTCGTTTGACCAAAGATCATTCATTTTTTGTAAGTTATAACGCTCAAAATAAAGATAATGACCCTCGAGATTCCGGATTTATCACATCTGTGATTAATGATATTACGGCTACATTCTCTTATGAGCTTTTAGAGAATAATTTGGGTTATTTAAAAGTAGTTGCTATTGGACAAGGCGATGTGAAATCACAAGCAGATTTAATTAGAAATGGCTTAAAAGACCTTAAAATACAGGGTGTTTATAAATGGATCGTTGACTTACGATTTAATGGCGGCGGCAATATTGAACCTATGATTTCGGGATTGGCACCATTAATTGGAGAAGGTTTTATTGGAGGTGGTATAAATAGCAATAATGATGTTAGACCTTTTAAGATTGAAAATGGACAATTTTATAATTTTAATAGATTAGCCTGCCCCATGGATAATTTACCCAAAATAGGGGCCAATGAAAAAGTCGCCGTACTACTAAGCAGATATACCACAAGTTCGGGTGAAATGTTGGCCATTGCTTTTAAGGGTCGCGATAACACCAAGTTTATAGGCGAGCCAACCTCCGGCTACACTACGGGTAACGGTTATGATGTGGTGAGCGAAGAATTGGTTATGATCATATCGCAAGATGTTTTCATAGATAGAAATAAAGTGAAATATAAAAATAGGGTAGGCGTAGATGAATTTATAGAATTTCAACATACTATTGATATGAAAAGCGACGATCAAATCAATAGGGCCATTCAATGGTTAAGCGAAAATTGAATAAAATCTTTAAATGAAAAAACTAAAATGCATCATAGCGGACGATGAGCCTATAGCACGTCAAATATTGGAAAGCTATATCCAAGAAATTCCTAGTTTAGAGCTGGTCGCTACCTGCAAAAATGCTTTTGAAGTGATGCAAGTCTTGCAAGAACAAACCATCGATTTGCTCTTTTTAGACATCAATATGCCCAAACTTTCAGGATTAAGCCTTTTGAAAACAATACAGCAAAAACCAGACGTTATAATTACAACGGCCTATTCACAATATGCCATTGAAGGTTTTGAACTGGCAGTTACCGACTATTTGTTAAAACCATTTTCATTAGAACGTTTTTTACAAGGGGTAAACAAAGTGTTACAAAAGAATAAAGAGCTATCTCAAATTACTAAAATTGAAAAAGAAGAAATTTCTGCATCACTATTTGTAAAGAGTGATAAAAAAATCATTAAAATCGATGTTGATGAAATAAACTACATTGAAGCTTACGGAAATTACATTAAAATATATACAGATAAGATGATATTAACCCCGCAAACTTTATCTGATTTTTTAGAAAAATTACCAGATTCTTTTCTAAGAATTCATAAATCGTTTGTTATTAATTTTGAAAAACTCAAGTTGATTGATGGCAATCAAATCGTACTACAGGGTGGAGCTAAATTACCCATTGGCAAGTCATATAAGAAGGCAGTTTTAGATAGGATATAACATCAATAGGATTTCGATGTTTTAAAGGTTTCTCACACAAGTATTTGGTACTAGATTCTCTTTACCAGCGTCTCACCGAAACTTGCTTGTCGGCGGACAGAAACAAAGGGTTTTTGGGCTGATGAAATCATTTTTTGAGATTATGGCCATAGACCTTTTTTGTTGTCCGATTTTCTACAATCTGGATAATTTCGGACAAACCAATTTCAAATTCCACATAGTTTTGGAGAAACATTTAAATCAAAAAATTATGTGGAATATTAAGATTGTAAAAACCGTTGTATCGCAGGCAAGCTATCTCGTCGCTGTTGCTTTTATTTTAGTAGCAATTCAATCATGCTCAAAAACAGATGAACCTGAACTTTTCACTTTTACTGGTCAAATTTGGCGCTATGACGGCCCTGAAATAGGAATGTATAACGAAATAGATGCAACATACTTTAAACCTTTTCCAGATATCGAAGTTTTTATATCGTCTTGTAAACCTTGGTCCGGTATTTTGGGTGGCGGATGCACTCCAGAAGGCAGAATTGAAGAAATGGATGTGACGGATACCCAAGGAAAATATTCAATTTCTTTTAGGTCATATAACGACATTTCTTATTACCCTCAAATCGATTATCGGAGTGATTATTTTCAAAAAAGTGAAGGCTATTCTCCTGAGTCCTACAAAGAGATTATTCTAGTGCCACGTAGTTTGATTAAATAAACCGTGGTTTTACACAGATAATTACTTATTATACGAGCTAACACATGTCCTCCAAAGCTTTTTTCGGTAAAGTAGGGGAGGAGGGCAGTGTAATGCCCGCCCGCAGGTAGGTGCGTGGAATGGTATTTTACTACATTATTGGGCCATTGTCGTTAATTCACAATTCTCGCAATTCTTATGGGGGTACCTAAATTTTTAAACTCGAAAGTAAGTATCCCCAAATCGAGGCATTACTTGAACGAGCGAGTTTGGCCAAGAACACCGGCAAAGGCCAAATCAAACTAATTTTTCGATTTCCTTGGTAATTAAATCCAATGGATGGAATGATTGGATTTCTTTTTGAAGCCGTCTTGCATTGTCCTTAAAATTTGAGTTTTGCAAAATTTGTTTCACAGCTTTTTTGATTTCCGTGGAAGTAGGGCTCAACTTTTTAAGGTTAATTCCGCAACCGGAATATGCAGCTCGTGCCGATACTTCCATCTTATCTTCGCTACCGCCAGAGCAAATTAAGGGTATGCCATGGGCCAAAGCCATATGTGTAGCACCGTACCCACCATTGGTTACCATAACATCAACATGTGGCAATAGAATGGCAAAAGGAATAAACTCAGCTACCTTAACGTTGCTCGGTAGATCGTTGATTTCTTCTGTGACCGGCACAGCAATGATTAGGACATCTTCATCTTTCAGGGCTTCAATTGTAGGCAAAATGAGTTCAGTAATGTCATTGGCAATAGTTCCTTGATTTACTAGGACTACTTTCCGTTCATCAAACAGTTCAAGCCACCATTTTGGTTCTACAAATTCAGGTTTTGAATTAGATAGTATGGGGCCGACATATTTGATGTTGTCCGGCATATCGCTTCGGGGGTAATCAAATCCAGGCACCGTGGTTGGAAACACTTTCGTGGCATTTTTCAAGAAGTCGTTAAATATATGGTCATAAGGTTCTAGACCTTGCTCTTTCCTCATGGCATTACCTTGCTTCTTCAAATCACTAAACAATAGATAGTCGACCAAAAAATTTAAAAAGTGAATGCGCCATTTTCCTAAAATGGAGTCTGTTGGACCTATCCCCGTTCCGAAAGGGCCATGATCTTTGCTCGAAAGGGTCAATGGAAGCACATGTAAATTAATACAAGGCCTGTTGAGCATTTCGGCCGCTACGTAAGGTGCATAGACCATTGGGTCACTTAGGTACAAATCAGGTTCAAAATTTTTTCTAATCGTATCGATTATTTTCATGGTCGGTTTGACGGCATCATAACACCATGTTCTAATATAAAACTTGATTTGCGCAATGCCCTTGAGCTTCTTCAGTTCTGGCTTAAACTCATAAATGGGTAGTCCGTTGGGATCAAATTCTAGAGGCATGGGCACGAACTTGGCCCCTGTAACTTCAATTTTTTGTCGGTATGCCCTACCACAAATCCATATCACCTCATGACCTTCATTGACTAAATGAGAAACCACAGGTAAAAACGGATTCACATGACCATCGGCCATAGCACAGGAAACTAGAATTTTCGCCATGAACTATAATATACTAAAGAAACTCTAAACCTAATTTTTGAAGGTAATCATTTTTCTGGTAACCCTTTGATTATGTATTAATTATCTCATAATATATCATAATAAAGCACCAAAAATTTACGGACTGTATTTGTTAAAATTAAAACTGAAATTTTTGTAAAGGAATTATAATTAAAAAACGACTACTAAAGCTATTTGATACTTCGACTAGCTCCGTACGGGCGCCACATCAGATTATAGAATCTTTTTGTTCTATAATGTCTTGCGTTATGGAACTTTGCTTGGACGGCATAAAAATATAAGGTCTAGGAGACCTTATATTTTTTGAGCGGGTCGTAGTGCTGGCCTTATTTGGCGCTACATCTACTTTAAATTTTTCTTCTTAAAAGTTCTTCTCGAAAAGTTAACGGAACACCCGCCCGTACCGAAAGGCACGTTCGGGCGGGCTTATTAACTGACCGACAGTAGGAGGGGAGTGCAATGTGTGTGGAATGAAAATCTATTCCAAAAATTCCAATATGATTTTTTGTATATTTAAAAGAATTGGTATTGATCAATAACTAACAAAAAAACAATCAAAATGAATACAAATCAAGTCAAAGCCTATGGTACAGAAGCTGCCGATGCAACTTTAGAACAGTTAAATATTAAACGCAGAGAAGTAACGGTAAAGGATGTGGAAATTGATATATTATATTGTGGTGTATGTCATTCCGATTTGCATTTTGCACGTAACGATTGGGGAATGACCCAATATCCAGTTGTGCCTGGTCATGAAATTGTGGGTATGGTAAGTCAAGTAGGGGAAGGAGTTACGAAATATAAAGTTGGTGATTTGGTTGCTGTAGGGTGTTTGGTAGATTCTTGCAGAACATGCAACAATTGTAAAAATGACTTAGAACAGTATTGCCCAGAATGGGTAGGGACCTATGGAGGATATGATAAACATTTAGATACTAATACCCATGGTGGCTATTCAGAAAGCATTGTTGTAGATGAAGCGTTTATCTTGCGCGTTCCTGAAAATCTAGATCGTGCAGGCATCGCACCTGTATTATGTGCAGGTATTACAACGTGGTCACCTTTAAGACACTGGAAAGTTGGCAAAGATAGTAAAGTGGCGGTAGTCGGATTGGGAGGACTAGGTCACATGGCTATAAAATTAGCTCATGCATTGGGAGCACATGTTACCTTATTTTCAAGATCTACTAATAAAACAGAAGATGCAAGAGCATTAGGCGCAGACGAGGTTATTATTTCAACGGATGAGGCTCAAATGAACAAAGCTATGGGGCGTTTTGATGTCATTATTGATACAGTTCCATATGCCCACGATTTAAATCCTTATGTTGCCACATTAAACACTAATGGAACCTTGGTTGTTGTTGGATATTTAGGGCCGTTAGACCCTATGTTAGTTACCGTACCAATGATTATGGGTCGTAAGTCCGTTGCAGGTTCTTTAATTGGAGGTATAGCCGAAACACAAGAATTATTAGATTTCTGTGGAAAACACAATATAACTTCAGACGTCGAGGTCATTAATATTCAAGATATTAATCAAGCTTATGAGCGAATGCTTAACAGCGATGTAAAATATCGTTTTGTAATTGATATGAAATCACTTAAAAATTAAATACATAGAAGAACACTTTCAAAACTCAAATCCAGCATAACCAAAGATATGTGCTGGCTTTTACTACAAAGGCATTTCGATTTTATTTGCACCTAATATGTTGTACTATAATGACTTGCGTGGAGCCTGCCCTGAGCGCGGTCGAAGGGACACTTTGCCTTGGTAAAGTGAAGTTTTTGGTACTACACTTTCCTTAAATTTTCTTCTAAAAAGGTAATGGATCACCCGCCCGTACCGAAAAGGGCACGTTCGGGCGGGCTTATTATGCTACCTGACGGTAGGAGGGGAGTGAAATCGACATAGGAGATTCACAAATACCTTTGAAAAGCAATCAACAACTAATTTGTAAACGTGTAAGGAATGAATTTTGACTAAATGTTTTGAATATCATCGAATCTGCACAATTATTGGGAAAAAATAATGTTCTTTTCTAATGAAAAACCTACGGAATATGCATCTCCCCAAATGTCTTGGAACATTCAGAAACAAGAGTTTTCAATTTCTATTTCTACTTATTTTATTGATTAGCTGTTCAAAAGATGACCCAACATTTATAGATGCAGAAAATACGGTTAATTTAGAAGGTGTATTTTATGGTAAAGCTTGGACAATTTATCAAGTAGAAGGTAATGGCAACCGTGTAGATATTCCCGAGGAAGGTGAATGTGGCAGGGACTACTTTAGGTATCTTGAAACTGGTCAATATATAGAATACTTATATCAAAGCAGCTCCTGTGTTCCAGAAGTCAATCGTTTGAATTATACCTTAAACGGAAGTATGATTACCTTATCTGACGACACAGGAGGCGAAGCCCTAGTTAGAATAAAGGTGTTGGATGAAAGTAATTTTATTTTTGAAACAACCCTTGATATTGATGGTGACGGACAGGAAGATAAAGTAACGCTATACTGTCGAGTTTATTCTCCACAAGATAGGGATATTTACTCCGATACTTTTGAAAAGGATTTTTACAAATTCCAAGATGACAATCTGATTGCCTTTACCTGGACAGAATATGTCGGTGATAATTTTAAACAATACGAGATTTATAGGGCAGCAAATAGCTGTAATAAAACCGATGCTACAAGAATAGCAACCATTACAGATTCATCAGAAAATGCTTTTATCGACCTTGACCCCGAACCAGTGGAAGAACTCTGCTATTTTTTTCGATTACAAACCAATAGTGGTCAACTGGCAGAAAGTGATATGATTTCAATCAATACGAGTGATATCGATGTGTATAAAACTGAAATGCTTGCACCGGAAGTCCTAAATGGAATGATTAAACTGAACTGGCAACCCTACACCAATCCGTATTTCTCACGGTATGAAATTACGGTATCCAAGCGGGCCTATTATGACAATTCCCCAGAAGAGATTCTTGTAGCTACTTTAGGAAATCAAGAAACGAGCACATTGACCCTTGAAACACCACCATCCGTAGAAAATCCTTTTTTCAATATACATGTGTACAACATATTTGGAGAAAGAAGTTCCTTAAATATTGGGGATGATTTTACAGATCCCAGCGTTGAAGTCACTTTTACTCCTGAAGAGATGGTGGATATGATGTCGGTTCATTTAATAGGTAGCGACCCTACAGATAGCAGGTACCTCTACCTGTGGGGAGAAAATGTATCCGACCCCTATAAGAAGATTAAAAAAGTTGATATCACCACTAAAGAAGTTGTGGCAACATCTTCATTTGATCTTAACACCAGTTCAGAAGTTCGACTTAAAGTCTTTGAAAGTCCCGAAGGGAAGGAAGTCTTTATTCAAAAGGGAAGTGAGTATCACGTTTTTGATGCTCTATCACTAGATTATAAGTACAGATTCCGGGATTTAAATGATGAATATATCGGCTTCGAAGACTTACTACACTTTAAAGATGATATTTGGGTTATTGCTGATGGAGGCGATGAATTACGCACCGTACGCAGGTTTGGAAGAGACTTACAAACAATTGATGTATTGGACCCTGAGCCAGCCACAATATTTAAAAGAATGCATGATTTAATCAGAGTGGGAGAAAATCAAATACTCGGAGGGGTGATATATGACGATAGGAGCTTTCTGTTCGAAATAAATGATGATGGTACCATAGTAGGTTCTAACGAGGTAGGCTATTCTTTCACCGATCGTTCTGGATCTATTCTACATAGTGGCGAGAGCAATATTTTACTGGACAAACGTAATTCAAGAATTTATTCTGCGAATGACTACGATTTCATTAGTTCCTATAGCAGCCCTGTTCATACCAGTTCAATTAGCATTGATGGAGAACATATATTGGGAACTGATTATAATGGAGATGACTCATTAGACTTTTTTGATGTTTTTGACAGAGAATTGAATATTTTAAACTGGAGCAATGGCCAAAACATGCGCATAGCTACAGTCGGGTACCCACAGTACGTTTATGAAAACCAAGACGGAAAATTGGTAGTCATATCAAGTTTTTTCAAAAGATCATCGATTAGACGTGGTGGTACCAAGAATGACTTATTTGTTGAGGTAATCGATTGGTAAACTCCCTCTTCAAAGTAATACTTTAAGGAATATTAAACCTAAAACGACTTCCAAAGCAATTTTACATAACGTCAAATTATAGAAAAGTTGAACTGGTCTATAATGTCTTGCGTTATGACACTTTGCTTGGGTAAAGCAAAGTAATTAGTACTATTCTTCTTTAAATTTTTCTTCTAAAAAGCACCTTCTGAAAAGGTAATGGAATCGAAAAGCAATTTCGCTTTGAGATTCATGAATACCTTTAAAAAACAATTACAAGCAATGAATAAACACTTATTATGCGAGCCGACGGTAGGAGGGGAGGGCAATGCCTGCCTGCCGGCAGGCAGGTGTGTGGAATGGCTTATTGGATCTACCGCCTGAATAATTAATCATACAATTTTTCGTTAGGTTTAAATAAACAAAAACTAATATGTTCAAAGACATATATTACTTCATCTTCATAGTCTTTTTTATTTCCTGTTCAAAGAATAATGATAACGTGATTATTAAAGAAGAAATTCCAGTTGATAATACCCCTAAAATAGGCGTAAAATACTTTGGCCCAGAAACAAACAGCTTTGATGAAGGGGTGGGTATTTTTGAAGTCTCTGATGGTTACGTTTCAATAGAACAATTGAACATTGATTATTCAAATGGATTATCAGAAGGTTTTACAAATATTTCTTTTCGGAAATTAAATAGTGATCTTGAGACTACTATTGAAAAAATTCATGAAACAAATACTCACGATTATTTAGTAGGTGTAGTTCAGGCTAATGATAGTTTCATAATCCTGGAAAATCAAACGAATGAAGATAAGTCAGTTAAAGAAACTTACATTAAAATTCTCAGTAACCAAGGCGAAGTTTTGAATTCTAAGCAATTGATTGCCCTTCAAGGCAGTGAGGCAGTAATTAGTAGCTTAAGTTATCTATATTTTGAGAATAATACTATTTATGCCTCTTATAGGATTAGCACCAGCCCCAGCATTACGGCCCTAATTGCGCTTGACATGCAATTGAATATATTATGGGAAAGAACTTTTAGCAATACAAGAGAAAGCGGTGGAATTCAATTAGATATAGAAAGTGGGAACATTTATTATATAGCCAAAACATCTGATTTAACGGGCTCTTTCGCTACACCTGTATTAAATGTAGTGGATTCGTCAAACGGAAATTTGATTAATTCATATAGCTACCCAAGTACAGAACTTCTGTATTTCAATGTATATGACGTTGCTCTAAACGGTGATTTTTTATATTTAGCTGGGGAAACTGTTTTTGAAAATAAAAATGGTTTGAATGGTGCAGTCATGAAAATTAATAAATTGACTGGCGAACAAGAATCCATAGCGTATTGGGAGACATATGGAGCCATTTTTAATATTGAAGTAAAGGATGATAATCTATTCCTAAATCTTTGGGACGATAAATTGATTGAAACCAGCATTGTCAAAACCGATAACAGTACTAGTGAAATATGGAATTATACTATTCGAGGAAACGCTAGGAATTTACTTTTAAAAGAAAATGGAGAAATTGTGTTTACGGGAAGGGCAAATAAGCCTGGGGCTACTGATAATACTACCGATATTTTTATAGGAATTCTAGACCAAGATGGTAAACTAAAGTAATAAATAGAGTGCTACCAAAACTATACATAATTCTATATTATATCCAGTACGACTTAAAGAGATAAAGTTTAGTAGACCTTTGAAAATACTGTCGGTAGCTGTTGTGGCAATATGGCATAGACCGATAGGAAATGAGCAAGATTACTTCTAGCTTATTGCTATTTTACATAACGACTAATTATGAGTACAGACGGAATGTTTCTCGCTGGGGTTTCTACGAATTTGAAATTTTCTAAAAAGTATTTTCTGTGAAGAAATATTTCCCGTAGCGTAAATTATTTAATTCAGCTTTACGATTTGCCAGCCGCATCAACCCGCTAAATTTTAAAAGATTCTCAATCTTTTAAAATATTCCGTACATAATAGAATTATGACTTACAGCTAAGGGTTTGAACCTGAAATACTTATATATCAATCTGTATCATAATGTTCCGCGTTATGTAACTTGAGCTTTGATTAAAAGCGAAAGTTGCTACCATCTTCTTTATTTTTTTCTTTCTAAAAACTTTCTTCTCAAAAGGGAATGGAACACTTATTATGCGACCCGACGATAGGAGGGGAGTGTAATGTGTGTGGAATGGAAATAGAGAACAATATTATTCTTGTTCTATTAAACAAATAATCTTATTCAAAACGGTTTATCGAAAAAAATCAAAAAACCAAATAAAATTTTAATGTTTCCGTTTGTACTATTCAAACAAATCCAATCAAAACTAACCGGAATGCAAAGATTTTTTTGTTTAACCTTTTTGTTGCTCCTTGCAATCTTCTCAAATGCTCAGGCTTTAAGTGGAAATTATTCAATTGGTAATGATGCATCTGATGATTATACAACAGTAGCACTTGCTGCTGATGCCCTTATGAATAATGGGATTGATGGCCCCGTGGTTTTTGGTATTCGACCTGGTTCCTACGCCGTCGAAGAGTTACTCATTTCAAATATTAATGGCTCCTCAGAAACCAATACTATACGATTTGAAGCTTTGAATACTTCTGCACCTGTGGTGCTTCAATCTACGACCTATGTCATGCGAATTGAAAAATCAAATTATTTTGATTTTGACGGGCTCACATTTGAGATCCTTGAGGATAACGGGCAAAATGTAGGATTACACATTAAAGGTTCTTCCAATATAAATATTACAAACAACAGGTTTACAGCAAGCTTCCTAGGCTCTAACTATCCGCAGGACCGTGAGTCTTTTATACATCTCGAAGGAATTTCGGAATACGACAATGGTACGAGCACTTATATCCATTTTCCAGTAAATTATGTTCAAATCGAAAATAATATATTTCATGGTGGCAATGGGGCTATATATAGCAGAGGTGGGACTGAGCGAAATGAGTATCTAAATATTACAAATAACATTTTTGAAGAAAAATCTGGAAATGATATGCGCATTTATTACACCAACCATGTTGTTATAAAAAACAATGTAATTACCGGTGAAAGGTTAGATGAATCATTAGATTTTAGATATATCGAAAACGATTTTGAATTTAGTCAAAATCGCCAATATGTTCATGCAGTGGTCAACTCCCCTCTATATATTTTGGATTGCACAATGGATTCAGCTGCTCCAATGATTTTTAAGAATAACTTTTTCAGTACTGATCGAAATATTTCAATACTTCGGTCTAGCAATATCAATATTTGGAATAATAGTTTTAATAGTAGTACGAATTATTATATCATACGTCTCGAGCAAAATCTAATGAATATAGCCTTTAATAATAATGTGCTTAAAGGAGGTAGTAATAGTCTATTGTATTTCAGTTCTGAGACAGATTTTACCGAGTTTGATATCGATTATAACAGCTATTATAACACCGAGAACGCCGATGTGTTCAATGTTTCTACTACCTCATACGATTTTGAGAATTGGAAGAGTACCTATAGTCATGATACCAATAGCATTTTAGCACAACCAAATTTCACATCCACTAGTGATTTACACTTAAACAATGATGTTTTAATTAATGGAAAAGGTAAGGTATTGCTTGAAGTAACTGTCGATATCGATGGTGAAATTCGGAACGCCGCGACACCCGATATTGGCGCTGATGAATTCAATTTAGACACAAATACACTGGTAGACATTGAAGTCGTATCACTTGTTTATCAAAATAACGACCCTTGCAGTCTTTTAGATCCCATTCAAATCTTAGTTGCTAACCATAGCACTTTACCGGTTAGCTCATTTGATTTGGAATGGTGGTTTAATGATGCACCTATGGGGAATACTACCATAAATGAACTCATAGATTCAAACAGTACCAAAGTTATTAATGTGGGTAACTATTCCTTTACTCCAAATACAACCTACCATCTAAAATTTGTAATTAGTTCTCCAAACGGCGAGGTAGATAATAATCTATCGAATAATGGATTAAATCAAAAATACACTCACTTTAATGAATTAAAAGTATACAAAGAAAAAGATGCTACTTGTTCAGATACCTACACCTTATACGTTAAAAAACAACCTGACGCGGGCATAACTTGGTCTACTGGGGAAAACACAAACTTTATTTCAGCCTCATCCTCAGGCACATATTCTGTGACGGTGGTAAGTGCAAACGGTTGTAGTATAACCAATAGTATTATAATTGAATAAAAAAGCTCCCAAACTTAGCTACCAATGAAATATCTTATAAACTTCATTTATTTGTTTTTGTCCTTTGGTCTTGTTGCCCAGGTTGATGACACCATTGAATTCAAAGATGAAGCCGATCATCACTTACAGCGCTATTTTCAATCAACTAAACACGATAATGGTATTATTATCGCAGGGAAAATGTCGAATGCCAATTCTGAAATACCGATTCTTTTTAAACTCAATAGTGATGGTGAAGTAGTATGGTCAACATCAACTTGTCTCGAAAAGGAAAGGCATTATCTTCGACACGCTTCCTTTATGGTTGCTGATGATGGTTTTATATACGCAACAGCTAATTTTTCTTTAAAGCGTGTATCATCAATTAATAATCTTCATACTTCCAGATTTTATAAGATTGATGCAGCAACTGGGGATGTCAAATGGACAAGTGTAGATATTGAACATATAAGATCAAATTTAGGTTTGAGCGGATATGATAATCATTTTATGGAATTGGGGTCATCAAAAATGGCCTTTGGCTTGGCATACCTTGATTATGAAGGCTTCATAGTTGACAAAATAACCGGTGCCGTTTTAGATACTTTTGAAAAGAGATTTACTAAAAGAGGAAGCACAACAATAATTGCCGACCAAAGTGATAATTTTATTTATTCGAATGAAAAAAGTCTTTATAAACTTAATCAACAAAATTTTGATGACATAATTTGGCAAACTGATTTTAGTGATATCCGAAGAATTCAAAAGGTATACGAAGACAAGTTTGGAGATTTATTTGTATTTACTTCTGGAGGAGGAGCAAAAAAAATTGATCCGGTCTTAGGTACTGAAGTATGGAGCAAACAGGTCACCTATTATGCTGATTTCTTGGCAGATGAGACATTAGTAGCTTTAGTAGAAACCAATGAGTTCTTTTATTTGTCGTTCAATTATAGAGGTAATAGTCATTATGCTATTTCTAAAGTTAATAAGAGCACAGGTGAAGTGGTATGGCAATCTTTCGAAACGATTGATGCAATCAATGCAGAGTACCCTAATGCAGCTGGCCATTCGGCAGCACTTTCAATGGATATAGATTGTAACGGTGATCTAATATTAGCTGGGCGTTATGCAGATTCATCCAAGACTCAAATGGGTCTTATGAAGCTTGATGGAGCCAATGGAAATAAGTTAAATGAAGCCGTTGTAGAACTCAATCAAGATGACAACCCTGATGTAGGCTTATTTGCAGGTGTTTTTGAAGATAAAATTGTCTTTCTAGGGAGTGAGATTATTTGGGTGGCTTATGAGCATCCTTTATCAAAGACGAAAATCATACAAACAGATTCAGAGTTGAATATAATATCTCAAAAAGATGTTATCAGCGGAATTAAATTTGGTTCTGAAGTAGTTCAAATGGTACCTAATGGAAATTCTACCTATGTTATGCAACAAAAAGGGGCCGAAATTGAATTGATTAAGCGCAACAATGATGGTACAGTAGGTTGGACTTCAACTTTTGGAAATGAAGAATACACCCAAGCTGACTATCTAGCCATTGGTGATACCTATGCTTATGTTTCATCTAGGGGCGTAGCAGGCGATGACGGTAATCTTCTTTTGTATCAAATAGCAATTGCCAATGGTACGGTAACCAAATCGGTAATCGTTAACAGTACAGAGAATGATTTTCCACATCAGACGTACGAACTTGAAGTAGTTAACGATGTTGCCTATGTCTATTATAGTCCATTTCCTACTAATAAAAATTCTAGTTTAACTATTAATAAATGGGCAGGGGGGGTTATTTCTAATCCGAATGGTCATAATGCTAGCGAATTATTCCTCGATAAAAAGGAAGAAAATCTAATTGTTCCTTTCGGGCAATATTTATTTTATGCAGACAATAGCTATATGCATTCTATTGATAGAATTACTCTAGAATTAGATCTAGATCCTAATCCAGGTACTCTTAATTTCTATGAAACTAGAAATACAATCCAAAATGATAGTATTATATTCGCTTTTGGTAATTCAGTTTTTTCGGATAGTCAATATGTGCGTAAATATGATATGTTTAGAAAAAGACTTATTTGGGGAAAAAATCTTGCTAGTGCTGGTAGTTTAAAAGCAATGACTAGGGGGGAAGGTGGCTATTTATATGCCATGGGGAAAACTGACGGACTTTCGAATCTTATCAAAATTTCTGAGGAAACTGGAGAACAGGTATGGAATAAAGATTTTGTCTGGGCTTCAGATGTTGTGAATGAAAAAGAACTATACTTAAACTACGATAGCGCAAAAAACCAAATAATAAGATATTTTGCATCAGAAAAGAATACTACAAGTCAAATTCTTAAAGTTGAAATTTACGATACTTTAGGTAACCTTCTTATTCAAAAATCTGATGAAACAATTTTAAATGAGATTGAAGATTATGTTTTCTCTGTTAATACAGATGGTTCAATTTTAATTGGAGGTACATCTGAGGAGAGCTGTGTTTCCGGTTCAACAGGAAAACTAATTCCTATGGAGAGTTTATATATTTCCACCCCAATTGAGACTACCGCACAAATACAGAATATTAGTTGTGCAGGATCAATTGACGGTTCTATACTAGTGGAGGTAACAGGTGGTACTACACCCTATAGCTATGAATTATTGGATTCTACAGGAGCAATTATTATCGTCCCTTCTCAATCAAATAATATTTTTGAAAACTTAGGTACTGGCAACTATATGATTCGTGTTCAGGACGCTGGTGGGCAGGTGGTTATCGAAAGCCTATTGATTACTGAAACTCCTCCACTTAATGCAGAAGTAATAGTTACAAATAGTAGTTGTATGGGAGTTTCAAACGGTACTATCCACGTTAATGCAACTGGGGGTAGCGGAGAGTACCTTTATGCGTTAGACTCGAACCCTGCTAATTTTAGACTAGAAAATACATTTGACAACTTAGCAGCTGGCTTCTATTCTGTTTATGTTTCAGATTCCAACGGATGTATGTCAATCTTAACAGTTCTAATTACAGAACCGAGTGACAATGATCTTAATAATGACGGTATTGGTGATAGTTGTCAAGATGATTTAGATGGTGATGGGGTAATCAATTCATTAGATGAATGCCCTAATTCTCCAATAGGAACAATAGTTAATGCCGTTGGCTGTGAAAAGTTCAGCTTGCCAAATGACAATTTTATCTTGCAGATTACTGATGAATCCTGCGCTTCTAGTAATAACGGAACTATTTTACTAACAGCCGTAGAGGATTTGAATTACACGGCTACCATTAGTTCAGAGGGTAATTCTTTCTCAAGTAAAAAATTCAGAACCTTCACAAGTTTCCAAGCACTTGAAGCCAGAACTTATGGTATCTGTATTACCATAACTGAATATCCAGAATATGAAAAGTGTTTTTCTGTTCAAATTTCGGAACCTGAAGCGCTTTCGGTTGATTCAAAAGTAGATACTTCCGGTAAATCGCTTTCATTGTCTTTGAAAGGAGGGGTAAATTATATCATTAATCTAAATGGTTCTGTTTATGACACATCAGAAAGTCAGATTACACTTCCTCTAGAGGATATTGAAAATGAACTTTCAATTAGAACGGACAAAGATTGTCAAGGTAGTTATGATGAAATTATTCTTATGTCACCAGGATTATCTATTTATCCAAATCCTGTTTTTAATGATGATGTAACTATTCTTTTAGATGACCATTCCATACAAGAAATTGAGTTGTTATTATACTCCGATTCTGGTCGACGGGTTATGCAAAAAATTATTGAAATGTCAAATGGAAAGGCAAAGATGAATATGAGCACACTACCCTCGGGAATTTATTCGTTAAAGATAAATACCGAAAACCAAACCTACAATCGCCGAATAATCAAGAAATAGCAAAAAAATGAATACTAAATTTTCTATTTTAATACTTGGAATATTACTTGTCATGTCCTGTGGCAAGTCAGATACGCCACTACCAGAAATGAAGATAGAGGACCCTGTAAGTGCAGCCTTAATATTTCCTGAAAATAACACTGAGTGTAACGAGGGTACTATTATTAGCTCTACTCAAAGCAAAGTACATTTTCAATGGAATGAATCTGAGCACACTGATTCCTATGAGGTAATTCTCGAAAACTTAGACTCAAATGTCATTTCAAATTTCGAAACTGCGGACAATGAAAAAGAGATTACAATAGAACGTGGAATTTCCTATAAATGGCAAGTTATCTCAAAGTCTGCGGAAACTGATATAACGGTAAGTAGCGAAATTTGGAAATTTTATAATGCAGGAGAAGGGTTGGTCAATCATGCACCTTTCCCTGCTGAAGTTATTAGTCCAACAATTGGTAGTGAGGTAACACTAGTTTCGGACCAAGTCGATTTAAAATGGCAAGCAATTGATATTGATAATGACATTATTGGCTATAAAGTATTTCTAGGTACAAACAACCCACCTGCAAATGATATAGGTACAACCTCTGATACAGAAATAAACGCCACAGTCATCTCAGGTAGCACCTACTATTGGTATATCGAAACTGAAGATAACTCAAATAATCGTTCTACTTCTGACATCTTTACTTTCAAGGTAAAATAATAGTGTTTATTAGTTTACACCATAAATCAAAATCTCAGAACTTTACATAATTCTAATGATGATAGGAATTTGTTGTAAAACTATCCAATAGTGTTTAACCTCTCTTAAAGGGTAAATCGGCTAAAGAGAATTTTGGCAAAAAAATAGGCGAGTGTAGCGGCCATATTTTAGGGGCGTGAGAAAATAGATGCGACCCAAGGAGCATTTATTTTTCGGCGAGTTGATGAGGCTGCCTGTTAAGCATTATGTTGCATCAAAGAACCAGGCCAACGCTACATCTCGCACTAAAATTATAAAGGTTCTTAACCTTCATAATTTTGTCGTAAAATATAGCGACTGATCCGTACATTGTTTCCAAAATTATCTGTAAGCCTTGAAATCGCAGATTCACGAATA
>CAYGPR010000006.1:0-8805 GCA_964351985.1 uncultured Maribacter sp.
CAACCAGCTCACACTGACCACAGCAGGGGGATGCCCAACAGTGGTGACGTACAACTCTATCGGGGAATGTACCGCTGGGGAAACTCCAATTTCAGCAGAATGGCAGATCAATGACGGTACTTTCTTAAATGGAAATGCAGGAGAAAACGTTTCAGTAACGATTAACGAAGGTGATAAGATTTTACTTAGCGTCTTGCCTAATCAAATCAATGGTAGCGCTACTGTTTTTGATATTATTCTTCCAAACGGAACAAGAATCAACAACGTTCCAAACGATTATGTCATACAGAATGCCACATCGGCTAACGATGGTGCGTATCAATTTGTGTCGGACCAAGGCTGTTCGGTAATTTTGAACCTAACCGTATCCGGTGCCGTTTGTGATGCGACGGATATTAAAGCACAATGGAAATTGAACGGTGAATATGTTGAAGCCCCAGATGAGCAGCCCATTACCGTAAGCGTAAATAGCGGCGAGGCATTTGAAATAAGTATGGTGCCCGAAAATGTCGACTTCACGATAAATAGAAATGGAAGCCAAGTATATCAAGGGCAAGGTGATTATGATCTTGGTAACGTCGATGCAACGGATGGTGGAGATTATGTCATCACCACAACATCAACTGGATGTACTACGACACTTACCTTAAATGTTTCCAATGTCGTTTGCGATGCAACTACACTACGAGCAGAATGGTCATTGAACAACGGAGGATTTTATGATTCTGCCGTGGACAACCAACCTGTAACGGTAGTCGCCAATATAGGAGATGTTACACGGATTAGTATGCTTCCAAACGGAGTTAATTTCACGGTCACCTACGATGGTAATGTGGTTTATGACAATGAATTCGATTATATCTTAGGAGCCGTAACAATTGCCGATAGTGGTGATTACATTATTCGAACCGAAGATGGCTGCGAAACTACACTCACTTTGGATGTACTTTGCCCAAGTGGGCCATTTACCCCGGAGTATACTATTGATGGAATACCCGACAGTGGTGAAAATTCCATTGCTGTAAATGAAGGAACGCCTGTTATATTGAGTACGGTAGAAGATAATGTGGCCTTTACCATAACTCCTCCGAGTGGACCAGTTTCGAACGGAGATTTAGATTTGGGCAACATTACGGCCGCCCAGGCAGGAATCTACACATTTACTTCATCCGAAGGCTGTTCCAGGACGTTGAATATTACCGTCAATGACCCTTGTTCGACAGCTAATTTTACTCCTCGACATACCATAGATGGTGTTGCGGGAACTGGTATGACGACCATTACGGTCGACCAAGGAACTCCTGTTGTTTTAGACCTGGTACAGACTGATGTAAGCTATACGATTACCCTACCGGACGATACAGTGGCGGATGGAGCGCAGGATTTGGGCGAGGTTATCTTGGACCAAGCCGGAGATTATGTCTATAACACTTCGGATGGTTGTACGGCTACAATAACATTAGTAGTCAACGAGAATTGTCCGGCAGGAAGTATTACTCCGGAATATACTGTTGATGGTTCCGCAAATAGTGGTGACGCCTCGATTACCGTCGAAATAGGCACTACGGTCGCTTTGGGAGTGTTACAAACAGGGCTCACCTATACCATTACCGCACCTGATGACACGGAAACCGTCGGTGTTCTCGATTTAGGAGCGATTACATTGGCCATGGCCGGTAATTATGTTTTCACCTCGGATGTTGGATGTTCCGAAACATTTAATATTATTGTTACGGATAGTTCTTGTGACCCAAGTACTTTTGTGCCACAATACACAATTGATGGAATTGCGTCCAGTGGCAATTCGGAGATAACCATTCCTGCAGGCTCACCCGTTATTTTGGGAATTGTACAAGGTGGAACAGGGTTTACGATTACAGGCCCAGATGCAACCATTACTACCGGAATTCTTGATTTGGGAGGCATTACAGCTGAACAGGCCGGTGTGTATACATTTTCCTCGGATGAAGGCTGTAGCGCACAATTGACCGTCATAGTTGGGGCGGAACCAGAAACGGAGGCTAAATTTCAGGATGTGATCATTTATCCTAACCCTGTACGGGATGGTGTTGTGAGGTTGGTACTGGATGATTTTATGAACGAAACCATTAATGTTAGTTTTTATGACATTTATGGTAAGTTGGTCATAAGAAAAGTAGTGCCCCAAGAACATGAGGCCGAAGTATCCTTTGATATGAGTTTTTTAAGTGATGGCACTTATATTATTGAAATGGCCAGAACTAAGAATGATGAAAACGCAATTAAGAAAGTGATAAAATTGAGGCAATAAGCCAAAACACACTTTTAGTGAATATTCTAGAAATCCCCGATGTACTATCGGGGATTTTTATTTGAAAAACAGCTTTGGAATTCTATAAAATCGACTTAGTATATGGATATTTGTAAGAAATAAATATTCTCGTCTTTGCGGGAATTGCCTCAAAATATTTATTCATGAAAATTTTGGTTACAGGTGCCGCTGGTTTTATTGGGTATCACGTTGCGCAAAAATTACTTCAGAATGGTCACGAAGTTTTAGGTTTGGATGTTATCAATGATTACTATGACATCAACCTTAAATACGACCGCTTAAAAGCTTTAGGTGTCTCCGAAAAAGATGCAAAAGTCCTGAATAAGCTAGTAATAAGCAGTACTTGGGCAACATTCCGTTTTATTCGGCTTGATATAGCCGATAGAGAAAGATTTCCCGAACTTTTTAAAAATGAAAAGTTTGATGCCGTCTGCAATTTGGCAGCTCAAGCAGGAGTACGATATAGCCT
Organism: uncultured Maribacter sp.; assembly: GCA_964351985.1. GTDB lineage: Bacteria > Bacteroidota > Bacteroidia > Flavobacteriales > Flavobacteriaceae > Meishania. The sequence goes on from CAYGPR010000006.1 coordinate 2,781, forward strand.
GGAAAATCCGGAGACCTATATTGACAGTAATATTGTCGGGTTCCTCAATATTTTAGAATGCTGCAGACATAACAACATCAAACATCTTGTATATGCCAGTAGCTCAAGTGTTTATGGTCTTAATTCAAAAGTTCCCTTTGAGACGACGGATTCGGTCGACCACCCAATAAGTATTTATGCAACTACTAAAAAGAGTAACGAATTGATGGCTCATACCTATAGCCATCTATTCGGAATACGTACTGTAGGACTGCGGTTTTTTACTGTTTACGGTCCTTGGGGAAGGCCCGATATGGCATTATTCCTATTTACAAAAGCAATCATTGAGAACAAGCCCATAGCCGTGTACAATAATGGAAAAATGGCCCGTGATTTTACATATATCGATGATATTACCGAGGGGGTCGTTCGTATTTTGGAAAAAGACAATTCGAGTCATCCTGACTATAGGGTATATAACATCGGAAACAATGATTCCGTACAGCTTTTGGAATTCATTTCGATACTTGAAAAACATTTGCAAAAGAAGGCCGACAAAAAAATGCTTCCCATGCAACCTGGTGATGTAGAGAAAACTTGGGCCAATGTCGATGACTTGATCAGAGACTATGATTACCACCCCAATACTCCTATAGACGAGGGTGTAGGGCACTTTGTTTCGTGGTATAAAAGGTATTATGATATAAAATAATTCTACATTCCTGTTTCGCCTTATCTACCGATCGACCCTCATCGATCTAAAACTCAACTTCATATAAAATTGAAGGCCATTAATTTTCTTTTCCACATCTTTGCACTATCAAAATGAACTATGGACATTACTTCGTTGCGCCTCGATAAATCACATACCGTTCTGGTTACTGGAGGGGCAGGTTTTATAGGTTCAAATCTCTGTGAATCGCTTTTGAAAAATGGGAACCGCGTTTTTTGCCTGGATAATTTTTCCACAGGTAAAAGAGCAAATATTGAGGCTCTTTTACCCTACAGCACTTTTAAGCTCATTGAAGGTGATATTAGAAATCTCGAAGATTGCCACACCGCATGTGAAAATGTTGACCACGTGCTGCATCAGGCCGCTCTGGGCTCCGTACCAAGGTCAATAAGTGATCCTGTTACAAGCAATGACGTGAATGTTTCTGGGTTCTTGAATATGCTGGTTGCCGCAAGAGATGCAAAAGTCAAACGATTTATCTATGCGGCAAGTTCATCTACGTATGGTGATTCACAAAATATGCCCAAAGTTGAAGAAATAATTGGAAAACCTTTATCGCCGTACGCAGTTTCAAAATATGTAAATGAGCTATACGCCGATGTTTTCAATAAAACGTATGGACTAGATACCATTGGGCTGCGTTATTTTAATGTATTTGGAAGAAGACAAGACCCAAACGGCGCCTATGCGGCAGTTATCCCAAAATTTGTTGCTAGCTTGATTCAGCACGAATCCCCGTTAATTAATGGGGACGGTTCTTTCTCAAGAGATTTTACATATATCGACAATGTAGTCGAAGCAAATATAAGGGCTTTGACAACCGACAATAAGAGAGCACTTAACACCGTTTACAATGTTGCGATCGGGCAACGTACCGATCTTAATGAGCTAGTAAATGTTCTTAAGGAGTATTTGAGCGATTTTGATTCTGAAATAAAAAAGATTGATATTACTTATGGACCGGAGAGGGTCGGCGATGTACCTCACTCTTTGGCATCCATTGAGAAAGCAAAAAGTCTTTTGGGCTATAATCCCCGATATGATTTACGTTCCGGATTGAAGGAAGCAGTAGAATGGTATTGGAAAAATCTAAAATAAAATAGTATGAATTTAACGGTTATTGGAACTGGTTATGTAGGCCTTGTTAGCGGCACGTGCTTCGCGGAAATGGGGAACACTGTATGTTGTATCGATGTCGATACAAAAAAAATCGAAAATTTAAAAAACGGTATCATACCCATTTACGAGCCTGGGCTTGAAGCCATGGTAAAGCGAAATTTTCAGAACAAGACCCTAAAATTTAGCCACAAGCTATCCGAAAATCTAGAGAAATGTGATATTGCCTTCATTGCAGTGGGCACGCCAATGGGCGATGATGGTTCGGCAGATTTACAATATGTATTGCAAGTAGCGAAAGAAATCGGCCAAAATATGACCCATTCACTGGTTATTGTCGACAAATCTACAGTACCGGTAGGAACAGCCGATAAAGTACAGCAAGTAGTACAGGCCGAATTGGACAAAAGAGGTTTGGACTTGGACTTCGACGTGGTATCGAACCCAGAGTTTTTGAAAGAGGGCGATGCCATTAACGACTTCATGAAACCCGATCGTGTGGTCATCGGGTCAAATAATGAACAGGCTACTGAAAAAATGCGAAATCTTTACGCTCCATTTTTCAGAAGCAGCATGGATAGATTGATAACAATGGATGTACGATCTGCCGAGATGACCAAATATGTTGCCAATGCCATGTTGGCCACAAAGATTTCTTTTATGAACGAAATCGCTAATATATGTGAGCTGGTGGGCGCAGATGTGAATAAAGTGCGAATCGGAATAGGTTCAGATAGTAGAATCGGTTATAGCTTTATCTACCCTGGAAGTGGTTATGGTGGCTCTTGTTTCCCAAAAGATGTAAAAGCACTCAAAAAAACTGCGGAAGAACACGGCTACAAAGCCGAACTTATAGCATCGGTAGAAGATGTAAACGACAGACAAAAATTGGTAATCGCCAAAAAAGTAGTAGACAGATTTGGTGAAGATTTAAAAGATAAAACTTTTGCGGTTTGGGGCTTGGCCTTCAAACCCGAAACCGATGACATGCGAGAAGCACCCGCAATCTATGTTATAAAAGAGTTGGTAAAAAGAGGCGCCAAAATAAATGCGTATGACCCTAAGGCTATGGAAGAGGCAAAGCATTTTTACCTTAAAGATCTGCCCGGTGTCACCTACTACAACTCGAAGTACGAAACGTTACGGGATGCGGATGCGATGATTCTGTTGACCGAATGGAAGGAATTCAGGTCTCCCGATTTTGATGAACTTAAGACGCAATTGAAACAAGCTGTAGTTTTCGATGGTAGAAATCAGTATAACGATGCATTGATGAACAAAAGAGGTTTCGAATATTACCAAATCGGTAAAAAATAAGGTATGCATGGCTAAAGCAAAGATTGGTATCATAGGCCTTGGATATGTTGGGCTACCTCTGGCCCGGTTATTTGCGACGAAGTACCCTGTCATTGGCTTTGATATCGATCTCGGTCGTATAAATGCACTACGCACTGGCAGTGACCGAACACTGGAGGTCTCCGAAGAATCACTTATTAAAGTACTGACCCACGAACCACCTGTAGCTGCAGGTCTCTATCCCAGCGAGAACGAAGAAGATTTAAAAGACTGCAATTTCTTCATTGTTACGGTGCCGACACCGGTCGATGAAACCAATAAACCTGATCTCACAAAACTGTACCGGTCAAGCGAAACCATAGGGAAGTTTCTAAAAAAAGGTGATATCGTAATCTATGAGTCTACCGTGTACCCTGGAGCAACTGAAGAAGAGTGCGCCCCGATTCTTGAACGAGCAAGTGGGTTGAAATTAAACATTGACTTTTTTGTAGGCTACTCTCCAGAAAGAATGAATCCTGGGGACAAAGAACATACGGTCGACAAAATTTTAAAGGTAACCTCGGGGTCCACTATTGAAGCGGCCAAAAAAATCGATGCCCTTTATAAGTCAGTTGTAACGGCAGGTACATATTTGGCTCCATCCATTAAAGTTGCGGAAGCGGCAAAAGTTATAGAAAACTCTCAAAGGGACATTAATATTGCTTTTGTTAACGAATTGGCTAAAATATTCCATTTAATTGATATAGACACCAAAGAGGTATTGAAAGCGGCTGCTACTAAATGGAATTTCCTTCCTTTTAAACCCGGTCTGGTTGGTGGTCATTGTATAGGGGTAGATCCTTACTATCTCGCACAAAAGGCACAAGAATACGGCTATCATCCAGAAATTATCTTGGCGGGCAGAAGAATGAACGATGGCATGGGCAAGTACGTTGCTTCACAGATTGTAAAGCTGATGGTCAAAAATGACATTCCGGTAAAAGAATCTGAGATTTTGATATTGGGCATAACCTTTAAGGAGAACTGCCCCGATGTTCGAAATACGAAGGTCGTAGATATGATTTCAGAACTTAAAAGTTACGACGCCAACATCACAGTATATGACCCATGGGCCTCACCGGGTGCGGTCTTTGTTGAACATGGCCTTGACTCGTCAAATCTTGCCCCGGAAAACAAGAAGTTCGATGCCATAGTCTTAGCAGTTGCCCATAATGAATTTTTAGAATTTGATCTAGATCGATATTTGAAAAAGGAAAGTGTTGTTTATGATATCAAGGGAATACTAAAAAAAGCCAATGGCGGTCTTTAGAGGTTTTACAACAAATACAAGGATATTTGATTAAGAACTTTTTTTTGCCAAATTGAAATATAGGTTTTTAGTCTTTTCACCTATTGCACCCCAGCTATAGAATTCTGATATTTTTTTCCACACTTCGTCGCTCGGATATTCATCTTTTTCCTTAATAGCCCCATGTATCGATTTGCTCAATTCTTCTGGTGTTGGAGGTGATTCTATTATATATCCTATTTTACCGAACTTAAAAGGTTCCGTCAACCCACCAACATCCGATACGATTACTCTCTTTTTTTGCTCCATAGCGGTTAACAGTACTCCGCTTTGTGAGATTTCCCGGTACGGTAATATCAAAAAGTCCGTGATTCTTAAAAGTGCCGTAAATTCTTCGTCGGATAAAAATCTATTCAATACTAGCGTATTGGCACAATACTGCAGTTCTTCCAACTCATCCAAATTGCCGCTGCCGCCAATAATCAGCTTGGCCTCGTTATTATTGCAGAGTGTTGAATTCTTCCAGGCATTAATAGTAATATCCACGCCCTTATATAGATTTATGATGCCCAAGGCAGCAAAAACGGTCTCATTATTTAAGTTCATCTGTTCTTTATACTCAAGGATGAGGCTTTCCACTTTTACAGAGTCGACCTCATTCGGCTTTAAAAGACCATGGGCGATTACCTCTATTTTATGGGAAGATATACCAAACCGTTCAATCAACTCTTCTTTGGTACGTTCTGAATGTACTATAATACCGTCCAATTCATTATAAATCCTTTTATAGATATCTTCATACTTTCTCCCACTCCCATGAGGGACCAGATTGTGCGCCGTAAATAACGATTTAATACCAAGTTGTTTGATTTTTTTAATTAGCCGTACATCATAAAACGGTATTTTCAACCATTGAAAATGAACTACATCAGGTCTTTCCTTTTTTATCCTATTAAAGAGCTTCCATTGTGACCTCAGGTAACTGAAGAGCTTAACTAGTTTCGATTTATTGTTATACTTATAGATTTTATGCACGGGATAATACTGTTCTCCCAAATCGAATAAATGGCTAGCAAAATATTCTATCTCGACGTCATGGATGTTGTTTATCAATAAATTATCATATATCGATAAATTATTATAGCTCATTGGGTCAACAAAAAAAATATGTAGTTTTTTACGCATAGTAAGCCTTACAGTTTGCACTTCGGTAAATATAAAACCTCTACCTTTTTGTTTTTAATGGCGAATATACGCATGAGTTGCTTAATGGTATACCACTAAAACCTTATTGCAGCATTCTCAACATTGGATAATCTACAATGATGGCGATTATCCAATGTCAGTTCTAACAAGAGTTGGTTATCGAATTCGTAATTATTCCCAAAAAATAGTATTTCGTCGATCTCTCATGACTATAATGCTGCAGTTCATCTATAATATTTGCTCTTTCACAACATTTTTAAGAGTGATAAGTTATATCACATGTAGATTGCCAAAAAAATTAGAAATCCAGTTTAGTCGAACAATTTGCCAAAAAGTTAAAAAAAAGTGCAGTTCGTCGAATATTCAGGTATTTTGGCGTCTAAAAAGACATATTGAAACGTATTAAC
>CAYGPR010000006.1:8815-121948 GCA_964351985.1 uncultured Maribacter sp.
GAATTATTTAATAATTAAAGTACTATTGCAAATCATCTTAGAATCACTAATTTCCTTTTGAAAAAGTAACCTACTTATGAATCATCCCCACACGAAAATCATTAAATTGATTGTAATTTCTTTTGCCTTTACTCTAGCCTATTCTTGTAGTAAAGATTCCGACCTCTTAACTGACAGCGTCATATCGGACGCCAAGGAAGAAAATCTTGTTGTACAGAATTATTTGGTCAACGACACTTACTTGACAAGACCTGGTGAGGCCATCGTTCTTGATGTACTTTCCAACGACGTTTTTATTAATCCCGATAAGGTGAAAATTATAGAAACATCTGCTCCTGTAAATGGTGAGGTCATTATCATCGAAAACAAGACCATTCTTTATATCCCTAACAGCGCCGTCGTGAATGAAGAAAGTCTTACGGACGAAGAAACGGTAGCACAAGAATCTGAAGAAACTTCGGAAGAAAATACGAATACAGAAGAAGAAGCTACGGTTGAAGAAGAATCAGTTGTTGAAGAAGAACCGGTTGTTGAAGAGGCTGTCGAAGAAGCTCAAAGCACAGAAGAAGTAACTGATGACTTTACATATACCGTAGAGGTAGAAAATGAAGATGAGACGGTTACCGAACAAGTAGCTTCGGTTACCGTTACCGAGACCGAGCAGGCCGAAACAGGTCCGGCTTCTAATTTGGAAGAAGTAAATTATTGGAAAAACCAATTCGATTCATATTGGAACACCAACTCTTCACAAATTTCGCAATGGGCCGCAAGCCGCAACAAAAATCAAGAATATTATTTTTTCGGCTACTATATCGATGGTCTCATCAGCATATGGCGCGCAACGGGTGATAATTCATATCTTGATCGTGCCATAGGGCTTATCGACCAAACCATGAACGATGCCGTAGATGTTGGCGGAGGTTATAGAGGTTGGCCTGCCAATGACGGACAGCAGTATGGCTTATGGGACAGTTACTATTGGAGACATGTTGCTACGTTGACAAGAGTTCTATACCAATCGCCCAACCTGCGAAACAGTAACGGAAGTTACCAAAGTGCCTATGAACGATTGCTTAACTTTTCTGAAAGAAATATTTGGGAACGTTATGAATCTCAGGGTCAAGCTAATTTCTATAGAGTCAATACCCACATGGCCAGTCATTGGGCTCGAATCGGAATGGAGCTTTACATTATTACCGGAAAAAGCAAATACAAAGAAGTCTTTGATAACATCTCTTTTGGTACTATGCCTGGAAGGCCCTCGAACTTGAGGAACCAACTGAGACAAAATTCAAGCGTTCCCTCTGCCTACACCTGGTCAGCGGAATGGACAGGAGGGGCCACGCAAGACGTAGATCATGCCGGAGCGATTGTAGGTTTTTGGGTGGTCGCACATGATAATGGTATGTATTGGAACTGGAATGATATGCAAGCCCTCATGTCTACCCTTGAACATGTTGTATGGAAAGAATCAGATGGTGAGTATTTCAGCGAATATGTAGATGGTTCAGGCACAGGTTTGTTCGGCAGGCTTAATGGATGGCTTAGGCTGGGCAGATACAGTCAAAGAATACAAAATAGAATCAGAGATCAGTATGCAACCTCAAGAAATCTTTCATTCTATGGGCCACATGCACTAGGTATTGCCGGATTGAACGCCAGAATATTGTCGGATGGCAAGGCCGTTTATCCCGAATAACATGATGAATTACAACCCTGTCAGGTTTTTTAGAATTCGGCGGCTGGTTTAAAACTTTTGAAAACGGTAAGATCTGATGATCTTACCGTTTTCTTTTTACGTATATAACCCATAAATTGCGTCGTAAGGTCGAGAAAGAATGAATCAGGTTTGAAATCAGCCTCCAGATATTTTTATTGAAATGCTATTTAATTCCCTTGATTTTGCAATCTTTTTACCTATTGTTTTTGCCATCTACTGGGCCTTACAAAAATCAGGAATTAAGCTTCAGAATTTATTGGTGGTCGTGGCAAGCTATATTTTTTATGGTTGGTGGGACTGGCATTTTCTTTTACTCATCTTCTTTAGCACCCTAATAGACTATTCAATAGGGCAAAAGCTAAGTGCCGAAGAAATGCCCAAGAAAAGAAAAATACTTTTATGGTGCAGTATATCGGTGAACCTGGGGGTTTTGGGTTTCTTCAAGTATTATAATTTTTTTCTCGATAATTTCATTACCGCGTTTTCGTTTTTTGGCGCCGACATAAGTGCTTCATCTTTACATATTATTTTACCGGTCGGCATTAGCTTCTATACATTTCAAACCCTAAGTTATACCATCGATGTTTATCGACGTAAACTTGAACCTACAAATGATTTTATCGCTTTTGCGGCCTTTGTGAGTTTCTTTCCACAGTTGGTGGCAGGACCCATTGAACGCGCTTCACAATTTTTACCCCAATTTTCTAAAAAAAGAAAGTTTGAGTATGACAAAGCAGTCGATGGGATGCGCCAGATTTTATGGGGCCTATTCAAGAAAATGATAATCGCCGATAATTGCGCGATATATGCCAACCACATCTTCGAAAACTCGGCGGAGATGAACGGTAGCTCGTTGTTCTTAGGGGCACTCTTTTTTACATTTCAAATTTATGGCGACTTTTCGGGCTATTCCGATATTGCGATTGGCGTCTCACGACTATTCGGGTTCGACCTGATGCGAAATTTTGCCTTTCCGTATTTCTCAAGGGACATTTCCGAGTTCTGGAGAAGATGGCACATTTCACTCTCGACATGGTTTAAGGATTATCTATATATTCCTTTGGGCGGCAGTCGAAACGGAATGCTGATTTCGGTCCGAAATGTTTTAATAGTATTCATCGTAAGCGGATTCTGGCATGGTGCCAATTGGACATTTATAGCTTGGGGAGCATTACATGCATTTTATATTATTCCCTTTGTAATTCTGCGAAAGAACCGAGTGCATTTGCATATTGTGGCCAAAGGAAATGTATTTCCTTCAATACGGGAAATTTTACAAATGGTCACGACGTTTGGCTTGGTCGTATTGGCATGGATTTTTTTTAGGGCCGAGAATGTCGGTCACGCGATTCAATATCTTTCAGCAATGCTCTCTCCTTCGTTTATTGCCCCCCCCCAATTCACCAATTCGGACAGAATGTTGTACGAAAGCCTCATTACCTCGCTAGCCATAGTTATTTTATTAGTCATCGAATGGCGTGGTAGAGATGAACAGCATGCGTTGTCCATTTTCGATAAAATTCGCTCAAAAGTGTATCGATGGTTTTTTTACATTGCTATCATCCTGACTATTATAATTCTCAAAGGCGACCCTCAACAATTTATTTATTTTCAATTCTAACTCACACAATATTCATGCATAAATTCATTAAGAACATAATCCTGCTTGGCCTACTTTCGCTAGGCATATGCTATTTCTTGGATAAAATCGTTACCAAAGGGTTGAGAAAAAGTAATATGGTAATGTACGACAATCTTACCCAATTGTTCCATGGTAAAATCAATGCCGACCTCATTGTAAATGGTAGTTCTAAGGCCTACGTTCAGGTCGATCCCCGAATTTTGGATTCGGCCCTAAGTTTAAATTCTTTCAACCTAGGTCTCGATGGAAATAATTTTACAGCACAAAAAATGGTGTTTGATTTTTATAAAGAACATAACAAGAACCCGAAAATAGTAGTTCAGGTTGTGAGCAACGGAACTCTAACGACCACCGGGAACAACCTTTATAATCATATCAAATTCGCACCCTACCTCAATGAAGAAAAAATATATTCCACCACGAAGGGATATGATGATTTTTCGATATTGGACTATCATATACCAATGCTTAAATATGCTGAATATCCATTAGAAGTGGTCGATGGTTTTTTTAGTTATTTTAATATACATTTCGCAACATCCCCTCTTTACAAGGGCTATCTAGCCAATGATATCCCTTGGGACGGTTCTTTTGAAAAATTCAAAGAAATCAACGGCGATGGTATACGGTTCGAACTTGATAATAAATCCAGAGATTTATTCGAGGCCTTCATAGAAGAAGCTATTCGTAACAATATTAAAATGATACTGGTATATCCGCCAGTATATCATGAATTTCAAGGTTTTGTCAGAAATCGAGATGAAATAGTAGCATATTATGATATGATTTCACGGGAATATGATATTCCTTTTTTTGATTTTTCGCAAGATGAAATGGCATCTGAACGGATGTATTTTTATAATTCACAACATTTGAATAAAACAGGGGCCGATTTATTCACTAAAAAATTAAGCGAAAAAATTAAGACCGTCATCCAAAATTACCCTTCGTTAGACCATACCGAAATCCTCATCGATTCAACTGCTGATCGTAAACAATAAATACATAATTTTTTTGTTCTTAATACGAAAAACGTCTTATATTTCTCATTTGAGAATTTCATGGATTTATTGCTAATTTCACGTGAGCATTTATTCCATCAAATCTATTTTGGTTAATATTGTTCAGGAATTTCATACAATGTTTAATGTCATTTTTTTGGAAATCATAAACAAGCAAAAGTACCATATTCAACAAAATTAATGACCAAATTAAAAACTACCCCCCTAAGTGATGCGCCGAAAGGAAACCTTTTATTAGGTATTCTTATCATTGTAACGATTATTTTTTTGTTGGCCTTTGGCCCTTATTTTAATCTTGAAAAGGTTACTACCTTCGTTCTTTTACCGATTTTATTCGTGATTTCTTTATTTATCGAGTTGCCCAAGACAAAGGGCAACAAAAGAGAACTTTTGGTACTTGCCCTCATATTGGTACTTAGTCTTTTTTCTGTTTTTAACTACATTGATTACGATTTGTTGATTCAGGGGTTTAGTGGCCTTGCAGGTGCTGTGGTCGCCGCCTACATTCCCTTGGCCCTAAATAAAAAGAAAAATTATTTTTTCTACTTCCATGTGGGCTATATTATTGCCATAATTATTCTCATCTATATTATGTATATTGAAAAAGATTTTACTTTTTCAAATTTCGCCTCTAGCTCGGGAGACCGAGATCGTTTTCTTTTGAACGCAAATAGCTATTCTTACTATAGTTTCTTTGCCAATTTTTCATTGTTCTATCTGCATCAACGTTATAGAAACGCCTTGCTGGTGGGCTTGTTGGTCGCACTTCCCGTACTATTCTTGATTGTAGGATTCGTTACCCAATCTCGTTCAGCGTTACTGCTTATCGTGGCAAGTAACATATGCTATTGGTTTTTTATTCATAAGGTCGAAAGCAAGAATATTTTTATTAAACCTGCTCGATTTCTTATGGTCATAGGAGCTTTTTATATTTTGGCCACTCAATTTATTGCAATATATGAGGAATCGAATATTAAGAGTAGAGTAGAAAGTTCAGTTTCGAAAAAAGAAAGCCGAGAAATTTTAGTTGAAGAAAGTATAGATGCTTTTCTTCAAAACCCGATGCTTGGGGTGGGGCTTGGTCAAGTACGCTTTTATACCTCGGCCCGTCAATTTTCGCACAACTCCTATGTAGAAATCTTAGCGGAGCAAGGGATATTTGGAGGTGTACTTTTACTTTTTCTATTTGCTATCCCTTTTAGAAATGCTTGGTCGATGTGGAAAAAAGATAAAAAAAATAGAATTATCAAGATCAATATATTGTTTCTCTTGATGTTCTACGTGTACAATAATTTCTATCCCTTTTACAAATTCTCGTTCTCGACGTTGTATTTCTTTATGGTTATTTCAATGAACTATCGCGTAATGGCCCAGTTCACACAAAAAAGCTTAGAATCGATTCAGAAAAAAGAACCTATTTTTGAATCCTAGGGTACCCGTATAAGTCTACGATGTAGCCTAATCGTCATCTTGTACTTCCATACTTTCATAAAACCGTATGTCTAAAAAAAATATAGCATTCCTGTTGACCAAGGTAGAAACTATCGGAGGCATATCAAGAGCGGTTTCTGTGGTTACCAATGCACTTTGTGAAAGTAATTTATTCAACGTTCATATTATCGGTTTTCAAAAACACCAAGATTCACCCTATGGTTGGCACAAGAATCTGACTTTTCATAATCTTATACCTGAGGAGCGAATTTCGATGAAGAAAGGAATCTTTAGAGCAGTTCCCAAACTGAGGAAAGTATTACAAGATAACGACATCGATGTTTTGGTCAGCTGCGGCGATCTTGTCGGTATTTTAGGTGCCTTATCCACTAGGTTCAAGAAAACCAAGTTCGTTTTTTGGTCACATTCAAGTTTTAAGGCTCCCGTACTGAACAAGTTCAAAGACTTTAGCGAGCAATTTACCGCTAGATTCGCCGATGTCGTTATCAGCTTAACGAAGGCAGATCAGCAGAATTACAGCAATGAGACCAAGGCTAAAAGAGTGGTTCAAATTTACAACCCGGTCGACCCCAAACTGCTTGAAATTGACCGAAAATATAATCCCTCTTCAAAAAAAATAATCAGTGTAGGCCGATTGGACTACCCAAAGAACTTTTTATTATTGGTCGATGTGGCCAAAATTGTTTTGGAGAAAAACCCCCATTATAAATGGCATATCTATGGCATTGGAGATGATGAGAAAGAAATCAGGGAGAAAATAGAAAAAAATGGTCTTGAGGGTAAACTGGAACTAATGGGGTTATCGAACGACCTATACTACGTAATAAATGAATATGGCCTTATGGTGATGACCTCCCGTTTTGAAGGTTTTCCGATGAGCCTAATCGAAGGTATGGCCTGTAAACTACCTTTAATAAGCTTTAATATCGCTACCGGCCCCAATGAAATAATAAAAAACGGAGATAACGGCTACCTTATTGAACCTCTGAATATCGTAGAAATGGCATCTTGTATCGATGAACTCATAAAAAATACCGAAAAAAGAGTTGCTTTTTCTCAAGCCCAAGATAGATTTCTACCTGAATTCGAAATGCCCAAAATCAGACAAATCTGGATTGAACTCTTCGATTCACTTGAGTGAGATCCCTATTAGGTACTTCCTTACATTTCAGTATTGAATCATGAATTACTTCCTTCTTTAAAATATCCATTATTTTTCTCCGTTAAGACACCACACGATAGACAATTAAAATGAAGATTCATTACCATTTTACTCTTTTTATCCATAGAAGCCGCAAGTCGTCCTTAAAATATCGCAGTTAAATTCAAGACCCATATATTTGCAGGCGTTCCCCAAGAACCGTGAACACGTATGAAAATACTCTACATACATCAATATTTCAGAACGCCTTATGAACCAGGGGGTACCCGTTCGTACTGGATCAGTCAGGAATTGATCAAAGCGGGTCATGAAGTCATTATGTTGACCACGTCTGAAAAAAAGATGGAGACCGAAATAGAACGAACAACCATTGACGGTATCAAGGTTATCTATGTGAACGTACCTTACCATAATGCTATGGGGGTGCTCAGACGTTTTTTTTCTTTTGTTAGATTCATGCTCAAATCCCTGACCATTGCATGGAAAGAAAATAATATTGACCTCGTTATTGCCACTTCGACCCCACTGACGGTAGGTTTCCCTGCCTTAGTGTTGAAAAAAATAAAAGGAATTCCTTATATATTTGAGGTCCGTGATCTATGGCCCGAAGTACCCATTCAAATGGGCGCTCTAAAAAACCGATTTCTCATCGGTCTGGCAAGATGGTTCGAAAGAAGTGTTTATAATAATGCGAAGCATATTATAGCGTTGTCACCGGGTATGCGCGACGGTGTACTTGATCAAAAAATAAAGGAAGAAAAAGTATCCATGATTCCCAACATGAGTAAAATCGATGCTTTTTGGCCGCGGGAAAAAGATGTTGACCTGATGCAAGAAATGGGGCTCAAGCGTGACTCGTTCAAAGTGGTTTATTTTGGTGCCATGGGTGCTGCAAACGCCATGGAATACATATATGAAGCCACAAAACAATTACGGAACGACGACGATATAGAGTTTTTATTTATGGGTAGTGGGTTCTGGGAGCCTAAACTTCGTAAGATTTCCCATGAAGATGGGCTTACGCATTTACATTTTTTCGGTAACATAGCTATGGATAGGCTTTCGAAGATCGTGAACTTTAGCGATGTCTCGTTGGTTACGTTTTCGAACCTCCCCATTTTATCGACCAATTCACCCAATAAGTTGTTCGATTCGTTGTCAGCGGGCAAGGCGATTATCGTCAACTCCCCCGGCTGGACCAAAACCATGGTGGAAGAACACAATTGTGGAGTCTACGTCGATGGAGAAAATCCAGATGATATGGTACAGAAGATCAGATTCTTGAAAAAAAACCCGGAAATAATTGCCGATATGGGCAAGAATGCCCGAATCTTGGCAGAGACCGAATACGACAAATCCATATTGTGCAAAAAATTTGTGGACGTAATCGATTCCCTAAATTTAAAATCAAGTTCAAAATAAAAATAGTTCGGTACCGTTCTAGAACATGCGGCATGTAAGGCTTTAAAAACGATGACTTAAGACATGTCCACGTTAACGGCCATGAAACCAATTAAACTTACCTTTTTTTCAAATTTTCTTAATCATCACCAAAAGCCTTTATGTGATCGATTCCAGCAACTGCTAGGAAATAATTTCAAATTCGTTTCCACGATGAAAATGCCAAGTAGGTTCGTAGAATCCGGTTATTCTGATTTTTCCGATGTTACATATAATCTCAATGCTTACGAGAGTGCAACAGCGAAAAAAGAAGCAATAATGCTGGGCTTGACCTCAGATGTGGTAATATCCGGATCTGCGCCTGAGCTGTTTTTAAAAAAAAGATTCAAGGCGAACAAATTGACTTTTCGCTATGGCGAGCGTGACTTTAAAAAAGGAGAATATCAAAAATTCGATCTTCGCCGTATCGTATGGTACCTTTATCTTCACACAAGACTTCGAAATCGCAACGTGTACATGCTCTGTAACAGTGCTTTTAAACCAAACGATATGAAATGGGTATATGCCTACCCTGATAAAATGTTCAAATGGGGATATTTTCCAAAAGTTGATTCCTTGGATATCGAAGGAATATTGCAGGAAAAAAGAGGGGTTACCGTCAAATTATTATATGTGTCTCGTTTAATAAAATGGAAACAGCCCAATTTGGTTATCACGATGGCCGATTTACTGAAGAAAAAAGGTTGTGAATTTACACTTGATATCATAGGTTCGGGTAGTCTAGAGGATGAGATGAAATCGCAGGTCTCAAATCTTGACCTAAATGATTGCGTTACTTTTATAGGCAACATGCCAAATGAAAATGTGCTTCAATTGATGCAAAGTTCGAACATTTGCATTTTTGCAAGCAATAGAAATGAGGGCTGGGGAGCTATAACAAATGAAGCCATGGCAAATGGCTGCACTATAGTGGCTAGCAATGAAATAGGGTCTGCGCCCTATCTTATCAAGAACAATGTCAACGGATTGGTATTCGAATCTAAGAATTCGCAAGATCTTTTTGAAAAGGTTCAAAAACTTATCGCGGACAGAAACTTATCTGAAACTCTTGCTCGTAGAGCCTATCAGACCATTCTAACCAATTGGTCGCCCGAAAATGCAGCACAACGATTTATAGAACTTTCGCTAGGTCTTTTGAAAGGTGAGCAATTGAAAATGGACGAAGGGCCATGCAGTAAAGCGGAAGCCACACCTTATGATTGGTATTTGAAAAACAAGGAAACAATTTGAAAAATTTCTAGATCAAGATATAACTTGTCCTTTTAGCGTGGATTGCGGAAAGAAATTTATCGTTTTTCTTAACTCCCGCTATCCATACAAGCACTTTTTTCGAATTCTAGCAATAATTCAATCATACTTTTGTCTTTAAACAAAAAATCATCACCTTTGGTCTATAATGCCCCTCCATCTACATTTGAATATACTTACTTTGTGCTAGCAAGGTAAATTAAAGATTCCCCGACCAACCTTAAACAGCAAATACCTACAATGAGGATAGCATTATTGCTCAGTAGAATTGAACAGACCGGTGTTACCACCCATACCCTAGACTTATCAAAAGGCCTTATCGATATGGGCCATGAGGTTTGTTTAATTACGGGAGGAAAGATCAAGGACGCTACCGAAAGAGTCGATGTTTTCTACAACGAATTTCGGCGACTAGGTGTCGTTATTAAAGAATTTAAAACACCTAGGGGCGGTCAATTTTCAAAAGCCCACCAATCGGTTACTTCCATTTTCAAGATAATAAGGGATATTCAAGAATTCGACCCTGACGTCATACATTCCCAATCGCCATATATGACATTTATACCATGGTTAATGCGGAAAAAATTCACGACCACAATACATATTCTATATCTTAAACCGAACATCAAATTCAAAAATCCAACACATTTGATTGCCATTAGCAATGAATCCTATGAATTCAGCAAAAGGGTATTTGGTATGGAAGATGAAAACATAACGCTGATTCACCACGGCGTATCGGATCGTTATGGCAAACCCATTTCTCAAGATGCTAAACTTAAACTAAAGCAACGTCTAAATATTAAGGAGGATAAATTAATAATTGGTTATGCAGGAAGTGTTTCCATGCGCAAGGGTTGTGACATTCTGGTTGAATCGCTGAAAAACCTTTCAGAGGAAACCAAGAAAAAAATACATTTCATCTTTCTGGGGGGCGTACCGGAAAGCGAAGAGAACAAATGGCTTCAAAAAATGGTGAAGGATGCCGGTATCGGTGCCTTTTTTACTATGGTACCTTTCGAAGATCCAAAACCGTTCTACGATATTTTCGATATTTTTGTACTACCCTCAAGAATGGAATCTTTTCCGCTCGTGACGCTAGAGGCAATGATGAGCGGTTGTAGTCCGATACGAAGCAATACGGAAGGTGCCTATGAGCAAATCGAAGATGGGGTAACCGGATTGTTGTTCGAAAATGAAAATACAGTACAATTCACCAAAGCCATGGAAAAATTGATTCATGATGATGGTCTTAGATCTGAACTGGCGAAAAATGCAAAGCAAAAGGCTTTACAAGAATATACAATTCCGGTAATGACCAAAAAGACATTGGAGGTCTATGATAAAATACGCATTCATTAAAACAGTAGGTCGATGTACAAGAATGGCGTAAAACGCTTATTTGATTTTTTTATAGCCTTTTTTGCACTATGCATGCTCTCCCCTATTTTTCTGGCCATTACATTATTGTTATTGATTGCCAATCGAGGCACGCCTTTTTTTGTGCAAAAAAGGCCAGGAAAGGATGAGAAAATTTTCAGCATTTTAAAGTTCAAGACCATGAACGATAAAAAGGATGCGCAAGGAAACCTTCTCTCTGACCATCAGCGCATGACTCCTATCGGTAAATTCATCCGTAATTCCTCGCTTGATGAGATTCCGCAATTGCTGAACGTCTTGAAGGGTGAAATGTCCATTGTAGGCCCAAGGCCACTTTTAATCGCGTATCTGCCCCTCTACAATAAAGAACAGGCAAAAAGGCATTTGGTAAGACCCGGCATTACAGGGTGGGCACAGGTCAACGGTAGAAACGCCATCAGTTGGGAAGAAAAATTCAAATACGATGTGTGGTATGTCGAAAATCTAAGTTTTACCACTGATTTAAAAATACTATTGAAAACGGTTTCAAAAGTTTTCAAGTCGGAAGGAATATCGGCCAGTGAAGAAGTGACCATGCCATTTTTTACCGGATCTAAAGAATTGAAGTGATTTAAACTTTTTGCTTTCTAGCGAAAATTGGACATTTTTTGACCAGTTGATGGCTTTTTTGAGTTGCATAGCAGGGCTACGGCAGGAAAAAATGACGAAAAATGGGCGAAAAAGGGCAATTTTTTAGCGAATGGAATAAGTTTAAAACACTTCATAATTACAATAACTCGTTCAATTACAAGTTTTAGGTTTTATGGTCAAAGTAATCACCGAAGGAAATCTTTGGAAAGCGCAAATAGCTCGATTTGAATCGTACGACTTCTATCATACCTATGATTATCATATCATTTCGAAAAAAGTAGACGAGTTGCCCGTTTTACTAGTATACGAAGAAGAAAGTAAATTCATTGCACTTCCCTTATTAAAGCGACCCATTGTAGGTACGGAACTTTTTGACTTCACCTCGGTATATGGATATCCAGGGCCCTTGACCATGGGCTTAGAAGAAGGTTTTGACAACAAAAATTTCATTGATGCCCTGAACGAAAAATTGGCCGAGTTGAAAATCGTTAGTGTCTTTTCGAGATTACATCCCTATATAAAATTTCAAGAATCGGTCTTGCAAGGGTTGGGCGAAACACCCACCATTGGCAAAGTCGTTAATATCGATCTTACCCAAGATGTTGATCTGCAACGCACACAATATGGCAAAAGCACAAAAAACAGAACCAACAAGTGCCGTAGACTATGTTCGGTAAAAAAAGCCGAGACCGTAGAAGAAATAGATACCTTCATCGATATCTATTATGAAAATATGGACCGTTTGTCGGCAACGAAGGACTATTATTTTTCAAGGGAATATTTTCATAAATTTTTAAAGTGCGACGACTTCGACACCGACATTTTACTTGTAATTCATAATGAGCATAAGCTGGCCGTTGCCGCCTCGATGTTCGTCAAAACCAAGAATATCGTTCAATTCCATCTTTCCGGAAGCAAGACCGATTACCTCGACATCGCTCCGGCGAATCTATTTCTTGACGAGATGCGGCTTCGGGCCACCTCAGAAGGTTATAAAATTTTTAATTTAGGAGGAGGTCTAGGAGGTCGCGAGGATTCCCTTTTTAATTTCAAGGCCTCTTTTTCCAAAGACCATCATGATTTTAAGGTATGGAAATACATTGTCGATCAGAAAAATTATGACGAATTGGCACAAGATATTCCGGGCAAAGAAGAATCGAACTTTTTCCCTTTATATAGAAAATGAATTTTGAAAGTTTGCGCCCGCAGTGCCACTACTTCCATTCCTCAGGGATATAGTTATTTTCCAACACTGCTTTTTTAGCACCGTTGGCGATAAAATATTTCATGTGGCCCAACTTCCAATACGCTATAATCTGGTCACGACGTATCACCAATTGCTCTTTCTCGATAGAAGAACCATCGCTAATGTGACAGCCCCGCTCCCCTGTCGAGCAAGACTCATAGCCCGTTTGAAAAACCAGTTCGAGGGCTTGCTTGTTAAAATCGGTATAACGCCCATAAGGATAGGCAAAGTGACGCACGGTGCCACATCTTTCGGTGAGTATCTTCTTTGATAGCGATAAATCGTCTTCTATCTCGTTTAAGGTCATTTTGGTAATGTTGTCATGGGCCATGGTATGTGAGCCGATTTCATGGCCCTGACTCAAAAGTTCTTGTACCTCGTCCCAATTTAAAAACTCGACCGGTGGCATATTCAATTTTTTTAGACAAAATTCCCCTGCCTTGTTTACGTCTTTTACGCCTATGGTCTCGGGATTTATGTAAAACATCGCCTTTGCACCATATTTATTCAATATTCTTGCCGCTACCAGATTGTTTTTGAAACCATCGTCAGAACTCCATGAAATATAAGGTTTGTCTACGTTCCCGGTAAGAATGCGATCTACCGCTTCGGAATGGGTGATAAACGTGTGGTGTTCTGCAAGTCCCTTTAAAAGAAAGTCGAAGTTTTTCTCCTCATCTTCGAAAATATGATGGATGAACAAAAATTGGATCCTAGGTTTCGAATACCATTTTTCATTGTTGGAAATCTCGTTCTTCATCGCAAGACCATTGAGCACCATCTCCCTCACTCCACCCCTAAGCGTAGTACCCCAATGTTTTTTTACGTCCCTGAAATTTGTAATGTATTCCAACCCAAACATATTTTGTTAAATACCATAACTACAAAATTAGCATTTTATTGACTGCTATAGTTCGGGCGATAGGCAGTTAACGATTATTATCTAGTTCCTAAAGGGTACATACTAGGTATTATATCAACAATATGAAGACCTTTCATCATAATTTGAGGATATTTGCACAAAATTTGGTCCATGACCATAAACTTTTTTAATATTCCTGTCGTTAGTGTTTTACAGTTAAAATACTGAAGAAAGAATCGCCTAGGTATCCTTAAAAAACATACTACACCAGTGTCCGTCAAATTTCGTCCTATGATTATGATTCCTTCTTTACAACTACGTACAGCTCAAATTATTTCGGAAAGGCATGAATAAAAATGCTAAAATTTACGTAGCGGGCCATACCGGATTAGTGGGAAGTGCCATAGTAAAAACATTATGGCAGAACGGATATTCGAACCTTGTAATGCGAACACATGCGGAACTTGATCTTATCGACACGGCCGCCGTTTCCAATTTTTTTAAAAAAGAAAAGCCGGAGTACGTATTTTTGGCGGCGGCCAAAGTAGGAGGTATTGTAGCCAATAATACCTATCGCGGAGAATTTATTTACGATAATTTGATGGTCCAGAACAATGTGGTACACCAAAGCTACCTTCACGGGGTGAAGAAGTTACTGTTTTTAGGAAGTACGTGTATATATCCTAAACATAGCCGACAACCTATTCGTGAAACGTACCTTTTGACCGATGAACTTGAATATACCAACGAACCTTATGCCATAGCCAAAATTGCCGGCATAAAACTTTGCGAAAGCTATAACCTGCAGTATGGTACCAACTTTATTTCGGTTATGCCGACCAACCTGTTCGGGCCGAACGATAATTTCGATTTGGAAAAATCACATGTACTACCGGCATTGATCCGTAAAATCCATCTAGGCAAAGCGCTTGAAAACAATGATTGGGATTCCATTTTAAAAGACTTTAAAAACCTACCCATTGAAGGTGTCGATGATACCGCAACAAAAAATGAGATACTACGGATATTATCAAAATATGGTATACATATGTTAAATGAAAAAGTTGTGACAGTAGAGATATGGGGAAGTGGAAAGCCTATGCGCGAATTTCTGTGGTCTGAAGATATGGCTGAAGCATGTGTATTCATTATGGAAAAATTAAATTTTGAAGACACTTACGAAAAAGGTGAAAGTGAAATAAAAAATACCCATATCAACATAGGAACCGGGAAGGATATTTCAATCCGAGACTTAGCACAACTGATTGGATCTGAAATCGGTTTTAAAGGATCATTCCGATTCAATACCGATAAACCGGACGGAACTTTAAAAAAATTAAACGATGTTTCAAAACTACAAGCCTTGGGGTGGCATCACCAAATGAGTTTGGACCAAGGCATCAAAACCTTATATAACTGGTATTTAAATCCTGTAAAAAAGCAGATTTGATACAAATAGAATGCTTATAAAGCATGAATTAGCCAAAACCAAGTATGTCATTAAAGGAAAAAGCGGTAAAAGGATTTAGTTGGACGGTCGTCGAAGGCATTCTTAGCCAGGGATTACTTTTCGTAATCGGTATTATTCTCGCAAGATTATTGAGCCCTGAAGAAATAGGCCTCGTTGGTTATGTCACTGCGTTCATTGCCGTTTCCACATCAATTATCGATGGTGGCCTAAGTAGTGCCTTGATTCGTAAAATTGACGCGACGGATAAGGATTATAATACCATTTTCTATTCCAACATGGCCATTGGTATTGCACTTTATGCCCTATTGGTCATTTTTGCGGAACCGATAGGGATTTATTTCAAGGAACCCCAATTACCTAATCTCTTAATCGTTGGTGGCATTGCCTTGATTATCAACTCTTTTACGGTAATTCAACGGACTTTATACATCATCAAACTCGATTTTAGGACACAAGCTATTATTGCCATAGTATCTTCGATAATCGCCGGAACGATCGCCATTCTAATGGCCTACAAAGGGTTTGGGGTTTGGAGTTTGATCGCCCTGACCTTGATACGTCAAGGCCTAACTTCGATTTTGTTTTGGATATTCAGCACTTGGTATCCCAGTTTTATATTTTCAAAAGAAAGTTTTAAATCGCTCTTCAATTTTGGCTACAAACTATTAATAGCAGAATTGATGAGTTCCTTGTACTCGAATATTTACTTTTTCTTAATTGGCAAAGCTTTTTCTACCGCTGCATTGGGTTACTATACCCGTGCAAATCAATTTCAAGCGCCTTTTTCATCGAACATTACCTTGGCCATACGACGTATCAGTTTCCCGATTTTATCCTCTATACAAAATGATATTCCGCAGTTGAGAGATAAGTTCAGACAGTTCTTGAGGTATAGTGTACTTATAAATTTCACCGTAATGGCTTCTATAGCGGCCATTGCCGAGCCTATGATACTCCTTTTGATCGGTGAAAAATGGGCCACATCAATTTTTTACCTTCAACTTTTGTGCGTACCGGGCATGTTGCTTCCGTTGCATGCGCTGAACCTGAACCTTCTGGCCGTGAAGGGTCATTCAGATATATTGCTACGCCTCGAAGTCATAAAGAAATCCATTTTGGTGCCTTTGGTGATCTTTACCGCGTTTTTCAGTCTCGAAATAGTGCTGTACGGTCTCATCTGCTTTGCCTTTACCGAGTACTTCATGAACAGCTATTATTCCAAAAGATTGATAGGCTATAGCACTTTAGAGCAAGTAAAGGACATATTGCCCTTTTTAATAATCGCAGTTTTGCAATTTACGGCCATGTATAGCGTTACTTTTTTAGATTTAGAAATGATACCCATGATTCTCTTACAATTGGCCGTGGGATTCCTGTTATTCCTCATCATACATGAAAAGATGAAGCTAGCTGAATACGCAGAATTCAAACAGAAAGCGGTCGGAATTTTTAAGAAGTTTATAAAAAAGAGAACTAATTAGACGAAAACAAAATGTCTGCCGAAAAACTAAAAATAGCCTTTCTGCTCGGATCGGTCAATAACAAAGGAGGTATTGCTCGGGTCACTTCATTACTTACCGAAAGTCTTTACAAAACATCACTGTGTGAAGTTCACGTAATAGGATATAGCCACTATGAACAAGAAGGGTACGGATGGAGCAAAGAATTGAACTACCACCATTTACTTGATGAGAACCGTCCCATGAAAAAGGGAATCTTTAAGGCCACAAGAAAATTAAGGAGATTATTAAAAAAACAACAGATAGAAGTATTGGTCTGTTGTAGTTCCCTTTTTGGCCCTTTAGGTGTTCTTGCGACCCGATACAATGCTACGCGTCTCATCTATTGGGATCATTCATCCTTTTTTGAAAGTACGGCACATGACTTTGCAGTCGGTGGTAAAAGACTAACCGCATTTTTTGCGGATGCCGTGGTACCCTTGACCCAACACGACCAGAAAAACTATAAAGAACACACCCGGGCAAAACAGGTGGTTCAAATCTACAACCCAATAGACGCGGCCTTAGAAAATCGACAGCACGACTATGATACGGAAGCAAAACAAATTATTAGTGTTGGTCGATTGACCTATCTAAAGAATTTTGAACTTCTGGCCGATATCGCCAAAAATGTCTTGAAAAAACATCAAGACTGGCAATGGCATATCTACGGAAGTGGAGAAAGCGAAGCGAGTATCAGAACAAAAATTATCGAAAATGGTATTGAAGATAGATTGGTATTAAAAGGTCATGCATCTAACATATATGATGTCTACAAGGATTATGCCCTGATGGTAATGACCTCAAGATCGGAAGGGTTTCCGATGACGCTACTAGAAGGTATGGCGAACAAATTGCCTCTAGTGAGTTTTGACATCATAAGTGGGCCGAACGAAATTATCCGCGAAAACGAGAATGGTTTTCTTATCGAACCTTTGAATGCACGAAAGATGGCCGAAAAAATCAACGAATTGATAGAAAATCCTGAAATTAGGAAAGAGTTTTCAAAAAATAACATGAAATATATTGACCAGTACAACCTTAAATCGATTACAGAAAAGTGGATTTCGTTATTTAGAAATGTACTAAATAAACAATAAGAAATACCCAAGAAATAGCTTTTGCGTTATATTTCATCAAGGAGCCCGTTCAAAAGTGAATTTAAACATTTTTAAACCGCCCATTTCGACAGCAAAATGAATCTTTTAGCATCATGATCCCCAAAATTTATCATTTTACGAATATTTCGGTAGACTATAGAAAAGCATTATGGTATACCTTGTTTCAGAGCAAAGATTTTGAATACCATGTTTTTTTCGGAGAAAATAAGGCAATAGGAATTCCAGAAATAAATAGGAACGTTCCTGAATTTGCCGAATATAAAGACCGATTTCATTCATTACGTAATTTCTGGTATAAGGGCAAGTACCTACTTTGGCAAAGGGGCGTAATAAGAAAATGCCTAACGGAACGTCCGGATATGGTCATATTATTGGATGAGTTCAACATCATATCAAGTTGGATCGCCGCATTGATTTGTCGAATAAGGGGAATACGTTTGGCCTTTAGGGGGCATGGCATGTATGGCAACGAAAAAGGTCTAAAGCTTTTTTTGAGGAAAACTTTCTACAAATTGGCGGATGCCAGTCTGGTTTACGAAAGGCGTTCAAAACAGGTTATGATCGAACATGGTTTTCAATCCGACAGAATACATGTCGTCTTTAATTCTTTAGATTATGATCAACATAGAATTTTACGTGAAAAATATAAAGATCTATCAAAAAGTGAGGTTTTCAGTTTTTTCGACAAACCTGAACTACCCACCTTATTTTTTATCGGAAGATTGACCAAAGTAAAAAAACTAGGTATTCTTTTGAACGCATTTGATAGATTGAACTCCGAAGAAGTAAGGGCGAATCTTCTTATAATAGGTGATGGGCCTGAAAAGAAATCGCTTGAGGCGATTGCAAGTAGCTTAAGTGCTTCTGAAAATATTCATTTTTACGGGGCATGCCGTGAAGAGACCGAAATCGGAAAGCTCATCTCCACCGCGGATCTGTGTGTATCGCCAGGAAACGTTGGACTTACCGCAATTCATTGCCTGAGTTATGGCACACCCGTTTGCACACATAGTAATTTTGCCATGCAGATGCCTGAAGTGGAAGCCTTGGAAGAGGGAAAATCCGGATTTTTCTTTAAACAGGATGACCTGGAAGATCTGACCAACAAGTTGAATCAATGGCTGATTTCACCGAAAGAGAATCGCCAGGAGATACGGGAAAAGTGTTTTGAGATAATAGATTCGTATTATAACCCGTACTACCAAGAAAAGGTCATGGAAAATTTACTGAAAGTGCGCAAACCCCTTTCAGTAGAACCCGCTGCGGGCCTTTAGAACACCATTTAAAAATATTCGAGCAAAATTTGAGTTGGAGTCATAGTACCTCAATCCAACCCAAAAGCATAGTTCTTCATGAGTGTAGAAAAATTATTCTGCTGTAAATATGACGAGAACAATGCGGCCCCTTGTACATTCAAGTGTACGGGATCTGCGTAAGAGCCCTCGGACAAATGAAATCTTGAAAAATCGATATAATCGATGTCGCTATATCTGGTGCGATATATTTCTTCGAATTGCGATACCCCATACTTATCGAGAGATAGAAGTTCTTCTCTTTTTGGCAAGTTGATTAAATAAAGTTTAATGCCCTCTTTTTGGCAAAGTTCTACAATGGCCTCTAAGTAAAATATTTCTTTGGTAGAGAGCGTAAAATCTTTGGGTAGTTCGAAAAAAGTCAAGGACTGTCCTTTTTTTAGCCTTAATAGGTCTTCGTTCAATGTATTTCTCGTAATTGGCAGGTACGAACCAATATCAAAAATGTTCTGACCCTTCAGAACTTGATAGGTTGAAGTCGGAAAATGCCTTATTATTTGACCTGCACTAGTCAAGACCGCTCGAGGATTGTTTCCAATAATAAAACCTAGGTCTTCTGCATTCATCAGCCCAAAGTAGTTTCTAAACCTTGAACGCACCAACTTAGGGTCTTCGATCCAACCATTTTTAAAAATGTTATGTGGTGCAAAGGACAGCAACAAAGTATCGATGGGTTGACTTGTCTCAACAACACTTTTTAATTTGAGATAAGAATAAAAATATGAATCGGCATTGAGGGCCAAATTAGTGGCATCAGAAAATATCGAATCGTTGATGGCACACTGGGCATTCGAATCGCCTAGAACGAGTATATTCTTGTTCTCGTCAAAGTCTATGTTCGAAGAACGCAATAAAGCATAATTTATTCCAACAATTACGAAACATAAAATCGCGAAGAAAAGAATAAATCGACTGACCTTGGTTATAAATTGTTTCATTACATTCTAGAATTGAAAATATATGAATTCTTGCTGCTCTCCTTGAAATACGAGAATCATCATGGCGAGGAGCAAATAAAATGTCCAACGTAGTCTTTTGTTTCGATATAGCAAAAGCTTCTCTATTGCATATTCATTGTTGCGCCCCCTCCACTCTATCAGAATGAAAATAGCCACTAGGAATAATGTAAACAATCCCTTGTTGAAATCTTCAAAACTAGGGGGGTTAAAAAGGGAACGAGAAAAGATTTCCGATACTATTCCAAAAGCATGTGAAACCGAATCGGCCCTAAAGAAAATCCATGCCAAGACCGTTATGGTAAACGTTGATAGCATCATAAAAAACTCGTGCAAATTTGGCCAATGCTTTCCTTCCGCTACGGTTCCCAGATTGTTTCTGTTCTTATTCAACAATAGCAGAGGTAAAAAGTAGATGGCGTTCAAGGCACCCCAAACGATAAATGTCCAATTTGCCCCATGCCAAAATCCACTTACCAAAAAAATGATGAACGTATTTCTGACCTTCATCCAAGTGCCTCCGCGACTTCCTCCTAATGGAATATAAAGATAATCCCTGAACCAAGTAGATAGCGAAATATGCCAACGTCTCCAGAATTCCGAGATATCCCTTGAAAAATAGGGAAAGGCAAAGTTCTTCATCAAATCAAAGCCAAACAGTCTAGAGGTGCCTATTGCAATATCTGAATATCCCGAAAAGTCACCATAAATCTGAAAGGCGAAAAATACACCGCCCAATAAAAGTGTACTGCCTGAATAGCCTTCAGAATTATCAAAAATTATATTGGCAAATTTGGCAGCATTATCGGCAATAACCATTTTTTTGAAAAGGCCCCATAATATTTGACGAAGTCCGTCTACCGCCTTGGTGTACTCAAAAACTCTTTCTGATTTGAATTGTGGCAGCAAATTGGTGGCGCGCTCGATAGGACCGGCAACCAGCTGTGGAAAAAAACTCACGAAGGCTGCAAACGCAATGAAATCTTTGGTGGGCTCAAGGTTCTTGCGGTACACATCTATGGTGTAGCTTAAGGTTTGAAAGGTGTAAAAACTTATGCCCACCGGTAGCACTATATTCAATGAACGTACACTTATAGGCTGCCCGAAAAAAGTGAATAAGTCCACAAAATTATCGAGAAAGAAATTATAGTATTTAAAAAAACCCAAGAATCCGAGGTTTACCAAGATGCTCGTCCATAGCAAAATTTTTCTTGTGTCTTTACCATCCGTCTTGGCCATCTGTCGGCCCAGCGTATAATCGACCAGTGTACTGAATATGATCAACGCCAAAAAACGATAATCCCACATGCCATAAAAAAAGTAGCTTGCCAGAACGATCAATATATTTTGGTACCGAAGGTCTTTTTTGGCGACAAACCAATAGAGTACAAAAACTATTGGTAAAAAAATGGCAAAATCAATGGAGTTAAAAAGCATCTAGGAATTCGCTATATCATTAATTAGGTCCAAAATCATAACAATAATGTGGTTCATCAAGATATTTTGACAATTTCTTGAGGCCCAATTTATATTAGTTATCGACAAGTATAACGTCTATTATGATCATTTAGCCTATTCAGGCAATAAAATTTTAAAAGCTAAGGACAGGTTGATAAATCAGACTTCGGCTTCATCATCTTTATTGGAATATTAACAATTTAATAATCCGTAAAGCGTTAATAGCACCTGAACAAGGTTTTATCTTATTAGAAGAATATCCGGATACAAAGAACGCTAGATTGTCTAAGAATACTATTTCAAAACGTTATCTAACACAAAGCAAAGAGTATTTGAAAGAAAGAGAAACCATTTTTGCAAAATCTTTTGTGACAAAACAATTAAGTAAATTCGCAACGAATTAGGGTTAAATCACAAAGTTATCGACACTCAGACCCCCAAGGTACTACCATGAAAAAATTGCTGCAATTAAACATCGAGGTGAACTACGGTTCTACGGGTCGCATCGCCGAAGAAATAGGTCAAATGGCTATTGCCCGTGGTTGGGAGAGCTATATTGCATACGGTAGGCAAGAAAATTCAAGTGCCTCCAAATTGATAAAAGTAGGCAATACGTTCGATACCTATTGGCACGTATTACAAACTAGATTGCTTGATAGGCACGCCTTGGCATCGATCAATGCAACGAAACATTTAGTCGAGGAAATTGAAAACATAAAACCTTCTATTATCCACTTGCACAATATTCATGGCTATTATGTCAATATCGAGGTACTTTTCTCATATTTGTCAAAAAGTGGAATCCCGGTTGTATGGAGTTTACATGACTGTTGGGCTATGACAGGGCATTGTACCCATTTTGAGCTTATTGGCTGTGAAAAATGGAGAACCGAATGTCATGACTGCCCTCAAATACAAAGCTATCCTACCAGTCTGTTTAGAGATCGATCTACCAAAAACCACATCTTAAAAAAGAAATTGTTTTCCAAGCAACCAAATTTGACTTTGGTACCCGTATCATATTGGTTGGGCGACTTGGTCGATGAATCATTTTTAAGTAATCATGATAAACGGATAATTCAAAACGGAATCGATACAGAACTCTTTTCCCCGAAACTCGATATTTCCTTCAGAAAGAAACATAATGTGATTGATAAATTCCTCATTCTTGGGGTCGCAAGCGTCTGGACGAAAATAAAAGGTTGGGACGATTTGTTGGCCATAAGTCAAGAGTTAGCGGATGACGAAGTCATTGTCATGGTGGGATTGAGCGAAAAACAACTGAAATTACTACCAGCGAATATTATCGGACTTCAACGTACCAGAAATATTCATGAGCTAATCGAATTGTACACAACTTCCGATGTATTTGTAAACTTGACCTATGCCGATACCTTTCCAACCACGAATTTGGAAGCATTATCCTGCGGAACACCTATAATAACCTATCGAACTGGTGGAAGTATAGAATCGGTTTCACCAGAGACCGGAATCATCATTGAGCAGGGCTCACTAACAGAACTATTGAAAGCCATCAGAAAGATAAAGAAAAAAGGCAAAGCACATTATACAGTTTCGTGCGCGAGTAACGCTAAACACCTATTCAATAAAAATGATAAGTACAAAGAATACTTGGAATTATATGACGAACTTATTGGGTCCAATAGTTCCGCGTAAAATGAGTTATCCTTCATGGTTATATATTGAATGTCGATTATTCTACAATCACAAAATAAAAACACAAAAATCAAGTTTAAACTAATATCGTTAAACAACGTAATCTATTGAAAAACATAGCAAAAATCTGTAAATCAGCTTAGTACTATTGTCTTTCAATACTTTACAAATTGACAATTGAACCAGTAATCAGTACAATTCAACAAATTCATAATCCAAAATCAAAAATTTAGGCATTATTTTGCGGCCTCAAATTTTATTTTTAAACACAACAACCAAAACAAAGTAAATGATAATACTCGGACTTAATACCCACCATGCAGATTCATCGGCCGCTATATTCGTAGATGGAAAGCTCATTGCCGCCACTGAAGAAGAACGTTTTACCAGAATAAAGCACTGGGCAGGCTTTCCAGAGCAGGCCGTACGTTTTTGTCTCAAGGAGGCCGGCGTTGAACTTAAAGATGTCGGTCATATCACTATCGGGCGCGACCCAAAGGCCAAGATGAAAAATAAGATGATGTATGTGCTTAAAAACCCCGTAAAAAGCACGGCCCTTGTAAAAGACAGGTGGGAGAATAGAGAAAAAATTACCTCGATGGCCGAGGAGTTCGAACAAGCCTTTGGCGTTCCAAAAGAGGAAATAGAGAAAAAATTCAGGCATATCGAACACCATAGGGCACATTTGGCTTCGGCCTTTTTTGCTTCGCCTTATGAAGAATCTGCGATTATTTCCATTGATGGTTCTGGTGATTTCACGACCACTATGATCGCTCATGGTAAAGGCAATAAAATCGAGGTAATCGATTCGATAGATTTCCCGGTTTCTCTTGGATTCATCTATACCGCCTTCACCCATTTTTTAGGGTTTCCGCACTATGGTGACGAATATAAGGTTATGGGGCTTGCTCCGTATGGAGAACCCAGATATGTCGATAAAATCATGAAAATCGTTAAACTTAAGGATGACGGTCTGTGGTCTTGGGACAACTCTTATTTCGATGCGATCAAAGTACGGTATGATAACAACCAGCCCGTATCTCCACCTTTTTTCTCTGAAAAATTTGCCAAAGAATTCGGTTCACCTAGACAAAAGGGTGAAGAGCTGACCCAGTATCATAAAGATTTGGCCAAATCGGTTCAAGTATTTACTGAAAAGGTCATCTTTCATATGCTCAACCATCTTCAGAAAAGAACCGGCTGTAAGAATGTTTGCATCGCCGGCGGAGTCGCCCAGAACTCTGTAGCAAACGGAAAAATTATTGCCAATACCACTTTTGAAAACCTTTATATACCCTCAGCGGGTCATGATGCCGGTATCTCAATGGGATCGGCACTGTACCATTATCATGAGAATTTGAATATGCCACGAACTTCCGCAATAAAATCGGCAAGTACGGGGTCATCGTTTACAAATGAAGAAATTGAGGCATTTTTAAAAGAGAATAATATTTCCTATAAGAAAATGGAGGATGAAGAACTGTTCGACTACATAAGCGACAAACTCATCGTGCCCAGTGTTGTCGGGTGGTTTCAAGGAAGGGCCGAATTCGGGCCTCGTGCCCTAGGTCATCGTTCGATTATAGCGGATCCAAGAAACGACCAGGCGAAAGAACTTTTAAACCTTAAAATTAAGAGGCGTGAAAGTTTTAGACCTTTTGCCCCCTCTATTCTAAAGGAATATGTTGAAGAGTATTTCGAGTATAATGATGAAGTTCCTTTTATGGAAAAGGTTTTTCCCATTAAAATCGAAAAACATTCGAAGATACCTGCGGTTACCCATGTAGATGGTACGGGAAGATTACAGAGTGTCGATAAAGAGGTATCCCCACGTTACTATGGGTTGATAGAAGCTTTTCGAAAGAAGACTGGTGTGCCGATACTTTTGAACACATCTTTCAACGAAAATGAGCCCATTGTAAATACGCCGGCCGAAGCCTACGATTGCTTTGCACGTACCCAAATGGATGTATTGGTTCTAGAGAATATTGTAATCGAAAGATAGTAGCATAAAAATCTACAAGTTAAAATCGAATGAAAAAAGTTAGTATTGTAACAGCCACCTATAACAGCTCTGAATTCATAGCCGATTGCATATCGAGTATTCATGAGCAGACATATGCCAATATCGAGCATATCATTATCGATGGTGCTTCAAAGGACAATACCGTCGAAATTATTAAAGGAATGCCGAACAGGGTCGAGAAACTGATTTCTGAACCGGACAAAGGCATTTACAACGCGATGAACAAAGGTCTCAAACTGGCCACCGGTGACATCATCGGAATCTTGAATTCGGACGATTTTTACAATGCCAATGACGTCATTGCCAAAGTGGTAGCTACCATGGAAAAGGAAGGTACCGATACCTTACATGGTAATCTATACTATGTTGCCCAAGAAGATACCGATGTTGTTAAAAGAAAATGGGTGACCGGGGAGTATAATCCTAAAAAGGGTTTTCGAAACGGCTGGCATCCTGCACATCCTAGTTTTTTTGTTAAAAAAACAGTTTATGATGCCCACGGATATTTTGATGAGAGTTTCAGAATTGCTGCCGACTTTGAGTTAATGCTGCGATTTTTAGAAAAATACCAAGTAAGTTCTAGCTATCTAAATGAAACCTTGGTACGTATGCGTCTCGGAGGAGAAAGTAACAAGTCGTTAAAAAACAATTACAAAGGAAATAAGGAATGTATAGAGGCTTTTAAGAAGAACGGTATTTCAGTATCTCCGTTTTATCCTTTGGCAAGATTGGTCCCAAAAATCAAACAATATTTTTGAAATTTTCAAATAGGTTTGTGTTCGACAAACGTCACTTTTTTCTCCATAGAATTAGTCTATCAATATCCGAAAATATTTTAAACCGCCTAGTAACCAGTAGTTTGGCTATGTTTTATCTAGGTTTGTCTAATTTTGTCCCGTCGATTGATTATTTTTGTGAATAACCCCTATTTTTATACCTGCTTAGCTAACCGCCCCCTATGACCGGACGCTCTAAATTAAATATTCCCGAGAGAAAGATTATTCTTGTATTAGGCGACCTTATCATCGTTTGTCTTTCACTTTATTTCTTCTTGAAACATGTTATAGACATGGCCTACAGTTCATTGGTCTCTATGGCAACATTGTTTTCACTGGGGTTGTTCTCTTATTTCTTTTTGGCCTATGTGCTGAATTTTTACTATTTGGCGAATGATTCCAGATATACCGTAAACATGGTCATGAAGGGGCTTGTAATTACTACCCTGTACATTTTTACAGAAATTCTGGGTGCCGTGATCCTCTTCGATATGAGTTTCTGGCGTAGTAATTTGTTGCTATTTCTTTTCTTGACCCCTACTGCCATCTTGTTATGGCGTAACTTTTTTGTTTACGTTTTCAAATTTATTTCGACAACTAAACAAGTGCTTTATTTATATAATAAATCACTTGGTAATGATTGGGAGAAAGATGTCGAAATAATCAACGGATTCGGTATCCATACTTTTTATCATGTGGAGGAAGTAATCGATATCGAAAATACCGGCGACCTTACTAAGGAAAAACTCGAAGCACTGAACAAACGAGTAGACTCATGGATTATTGATACAGATACGTCCAGACCGTTACCAAAGATGATCGAGAAGTCAATGCTCGAGGTACTCCTTGAGGGAAAAGAAGTCGTTACGTTTACTTCGTTCTACGAGAACATATACGAGGCCCTTCCTATTGTTTCGCACAACGCGAACGAAAGCTGTGCGGAGATTTTACAACTGCAACATACCCGAGTGCGGTATTTATCACGAATATTTAGTTTTACCGTCAATTTCTTTCTTTCATTATTCGTAGGATTGATTTTTTTGTTGGTTACTCCTTTTGTGTTTTTCTTCAACTTGTTTTTTAATCGCGGACCTCTCTTCTATAAACAAAAAAGAGTGGGACAATATGGGAAGGAATTCGAAATATACAAATTCCGGTCTATGGTCGTGGACGCTGAAAAAGCAGGTGCAAAAATGGCTTCTAAGAACGATGCCAGAATAACTCCTTTCGGTAAGATACTTCGAATGTTCCGTTTAGATGAACTCCCCCAGATTATTTCGGTTATTAAAGGAGAAATGCACTTTATAGGCCCGCGACCCGAAAGAAAGGTCTTTGTCGATAAATTAAACGAAATTACACCCTATTACAATATTAGGCACCTAATCAAACCTGGTATCACCGGTTGGGCACAGGTAAAATATAAATATGGGGAAAACTTAGAAGATTCCATACGAAAACTCGAATACGATCTTTACTATATTAAGAGTAGGTCTATTGCTTTAGATCTGCGCATTATTTTCAAGACCTTCACTACCATATTATTTTCGAGAGGGGTATAATCAATAATAGTATTGCAGGTGAGAAATACCTCAATATTTTACTTCCCTTATATGTATAAGCGATTGTCCTTTTTCAGTAATTGCAGATCGATTCTCTACCACTACACCGATAACCCTACCCATCGTTTCAAGAGTCAAAAACAGGTACGCAAAGTGTGCCAAAATAAAATATCATGGGTTGAGCCAAGATAGCATCAACAGGATATGTTTCGATTTATAAATAAGCCCCAAGAATGATTGCCGGACAGTTCAAGATGATTCATGATTTTAGGTTGGTATTGAATACATAAAGAAGAAGTAACACTTGCTTATTTTATTTTCCTCAAACGCTACGAAAATTTTTAGGGACACATTCACGTTATGGGATAAAGAAGAAATATTAATGTCAGATACAAAAATAGCCGGGGTAGACCCGGCTATTTTCATTTTTTCCTAGCAAACGAGAAACTTACGTCTTTAATCGTTCTGGTACAGGATAACTTGTATTATCAAGACTAACTTACATTGGCCGTACTTGTCGACTTAACCTGTTCGTCGATCCATTTGAATGTTTCGGCAAGCCCTTCGACCAGCGGCTGGGAAGGTTCCCATCCCATTTTTTCTTTGTACAACTTGTTGTCCGAATTTCTTCCTCTAACTCCTGTTGGACATTTAAATCCGTATTTGTCAAAGAATTCTTGTCCGCCCAAATTATTGATATTGATTTCTTTTCCTGATAAATCAATGGCCATTTGCGCAAGTTCGTTTATGGTGACCATCTCTTCGGAACCGATATTTACCGGTCCTAAAAATTCTTTTTGACGCATGAACCTCAAAACGGCCTCAACACAGTCGTCGATATAGAGAAAAGACCTCGTTTGCAAGCCATCGCCCCAAACCTCTATTTCACCGTGATTGGGAGTCTCAGCAGCCTTTCTGCACATAGCGGCAGGGGCTTTCTCCTTTCCACCGGTCCATGTTCCCATAGGTCCAAATATGTTATGAAACCTGGCCACTCTTACATCGAGCTCGTAATTTCTGTTGAACGCTAGAAATAAACGCTCGCTAAAAAGTTTCTCCCATCCATATTCCGAATCAGGATTTGCAGGATATGCCGAACTTTCCTCACAATTGGGGTTATCCGAATCTAACTGGTTATGCTCTGGATACATACAGGCAGAAGAAGAGTAAAAGATTTTCTTTACGCCTTTCTTAGTTGCTTCCAAAGCCGAATTTAGATTTATAACTGCCGAACTGTGCATTACGTTGGCATCGTTCTCCCCCGTAAAAATATAACCGGCACCGCCCATGTCCGCAGCTAATTGGTATACTTCGTCAAATGAATTTTCTTTGTCTTGCTCGGATTTCTGGTCGGGGGTCATGAACACACGAGATACCAACTGGGGATCACGTAAATCTCCTTCAACATATTCATGACAGATATCCTCCTCATTCCAAAATTCATGCTTCTCTTTTATATCGACCACACGCACCCAGCAACCTTCGTTCTTCAATCTGTGTGCAAGATGACCTCCTATAAATCCTCCGCCACCTAAAACTAAGACTTTTTTCATTTTTACTTTTTATTTGATGATTAATTTATTCTTACCTACTATAAACGTTTTATGTAATTCTTTATTGCGAAAAACAAGTTTGGTCTTGGTCGTAGGACAAAGATAGATAACTTGCCAGTATTTTCATGCTTATGAATGTTATTTGGATTATTCTTACCCGCTAATAATTACATTGTATTGCTAAGTTCAATAGCATAGGACTCAATGTAAAACAATAGATTTAGACTACTGGAACAAGGCCTTGAACTCTGATCTCCGATTCACTTTATGCTTTTCTTCAGAACACCTGACACCATCACTACATTCATTAAGCAAGTTATCTTCTCCAAAAGCCTTACTACTCAATCTATCGGCTTCTATTCCTTTTTTCAAAAGATAGTCCATGGTGTTTTTGACCCGTCTTTCCGACAACCATTTGTTGTATTCGGAACTTCCGCGTGAGTCGGTGTGCGATGTTATTTCCAACTGTAAATCAACAGTTTCAGAAAGTATTGTCGAAAGGGAATCAAGTACGGCTTTAGATTGTTTACTAAGGTACGATGAGTTCAAATCGAAGTAAACGTATCCGAGCGCATCAATTTTTTGTTCTATTTGGCGTTTTCTAGCATTCTCAGCGTCGATTTTTGCTTGTTCGGCTGCAGCCAGTCTGGCCTGCTCTTTTTCTTTGGCCAAACGTTCCGCTAAAGCGGCCTCTTCCCTAGCGCGGTCAGCGGCAGCAATGGAATCTTGAACACGTTGCCGTTCTTTTTCCATAGCATTGATAAGTGCTAATTTCTCGGCACCTTTTTTCGACAATCCCTTTTCTACCCCAAATTGGTAGACAACACCTGCAGCATGTTGTATATGGTTCGTGGCCCCATTATCACCTATGGCCCATTTACCGGTTGAACTAAAATCCAGTCCCCATTTATCGCTGATCCATGTTCTGAAACCTACAACTGCATTATAGGTCGCTCGGTGTTGGTCATTGGCATCAGTGAAGCCGATACCACCGCCCAAATAGGGGTCGAACCAAGCGGTTTGGCCTATGAGTTTGTTCAAATCATAGGTCACTCGGGAATCAACGGAGAAATAATTGTTTTTTTCAGTGTTTACGGCACCATCTATTATTTTACCTTCTTTATAAGTATTAAACGAACCGATTGCTTCTAAGCCAATTCCGTTCTTGAAGTATTTTCCAATACTCAACCTAGATGGATAAGGCAGCACATTCCACTGTGAATCTACCGACAATAATTCATCGAAAACATCCCCCGAATCATCCACAATATTGTAGCCCAGACCAATAATCCAAGAGCTTTCTACTATACTGTCTTTTGAATTAAGAACGGGCATTTCTTGAGCGTAGATAGGTTTTATGGCCATAAGTGCCAATACCAATGCGCATAGCGTAATTTTTTTCATAGGTTTTAAGATTTAAGGACTACTAGGCTGTAAAATTATGATTTACAGTTCATTACGCCAATAAAGTACTTTAAACTGTAATTTTTCTCGATAGGTTGTAGGATTACCCGACGTAACAACAGGAAAAATCGACAAAAAAAGACCCAAGTGTAAAACTTGGATCTTGATTTGATTGAAATACTATTTGTTTCTACCTATTGTATTTCGCTAATGGCTATCCAGCCATCCAGATAGGTGTTTCTTTCTTTTAACCATGCCGTTATAAAATCAATTTCAGCAGGATTGTAGGGCTTTTGAATTAAATTGGCATCGAGAGCTTCCCGTTCATATACACCATTCGAACTTAAATAGTTGTGTGCGGCTACAAAACGTGCTTCCAAGGATGCATCGCTCAGAAGATCAGCACGCAAGTCTATCCATCTTGCCTTTAAGGCAGTGATAAAATCAGCATTACCTTGAAGTCTTCTATACATTCCGTTAAAGAGTGCATAGGTGGCCGGTTCTGCCCTATCACCGATAAAATTGTTGCCCCAACTCGAATCCATATCCCAAGCTACATGAAAGTAGGGAGTGTTTTGATCATATCGCCCTGTGAAAATATTCTTTCCGACATTGTCTTGCGCAAAGATAACATTGACAAAAATAAAATAGTCTATCAGGTTGGGTAGGTCCATTCGGGTGTTCATTTCGGCATTGAAGGTCGCATCATCGGAATTGATCACAAAATCGACAAAGTCATGAAGATTCGTCCAATCCACCTCGCCAATATCATCTGGATAATCAGCCTCAAAACCGCTCCAAAATGGCGAATTGTTATCGAAGGGTTCTAAGCTGTTATATAAGGTGCCTTCTCCCCAATCATCACCTTTATACAATTCACCTCTAAGGCCGGCATCATATTTTTCAAGGGCAAGTTGTTTTCTGTCCATCTTTTCACCAAACCAATATACACCTCCATAATTTCCATTTATGAAAATTTCGACATACTCCCTCTTTATTCCGAAAGTGATATCGGGTTCTTGAGCACTATAGTGGTAACGTGCCATATCCAACCAAAGATCGTGCGAAACAAAATCCCTAAGTTTTGCAGGTTCATTGTACATCGCGTCCAAAATCCAATCATCATCGGAACGCATACCCAAAAAGGATTCGTTGTATGTGGTACCGGCAGTGTCCTCCCACAATTCGATACCATACGATTTTTTAGGAAAAGTTACCGACAGACCACCTCTGATCTCAATACCGATAATACTTTCAAAAGGATCTTTGCCCGTCTCATAAAGAACGAAATCAGCGGCTATCTTTTCAGGATCTATTATTTCGCCTCCGTTCGTATTGATATTTATGATAGGTAACTGCGTTCTATAAAACTTATATGAATCGCTTCCTGTTGTAAGTGTGTATTCCTTTCCAATACTAAAATCTGTATCCGTAGTATTTAAGACATAAGCTGTTCCTTGAATCTTGACAGTATCCCTTAAACTTACATTTCCACCATTGTAAAGAATAAGTTTGTTAACATTGTCAACCACAACCGAAGAGGTTAGCGTAAACGAGCCTTCATTATTAGGCGGTTCTATCGGACCGATCGACAAATCATCATTCTTACAAGATGTTACTATAGAAAAGGCAATAAGAAGGTAAAAAAGCTTGTTAGTGTTCATAGCAATGTTATTAAATTTTATAGGTCAAAGTTATGGCTATACGCAAGTAATTTTTGACTCTATAAAGATAATTTCGACCAAATACAACTTCAAAAACTACTATTTCAACGAGATCAGCGCATTATACTATTGCCAATTACGCTATGTTATCTCATGTCTACTTTAGTTGGACAAAGTCATAAAACACGAGGAATAGCCCATTTTTGTAGTCAATTCTTATGTTTAGATTTCATCTGTTTTTGGAATATTATCTAAAACATATTAAGCTTAATCGTCCATTTTCCACTCATCGATTAAAACGAGCATTACATGGTATGGTTTATAACTTTTAAGAAATGACAAAAAAACTATGACGTGTGATAAAGAAACTTTAGTAGTCTACTCATAGACTTCATCAAGATAAAGCAATCGATAATTTATTAACCGTCGTTTTTTCGTATAACCAACTATGGACAACCGAGAATCTTTATTCACGATTCTCGATAACAATTTCCTTTTTGGTCAAGGGTATGGTATAAACTGAAAAAGGACTCATAGCCGCAGTGGTGTTTTCTTTTTTATCCCTTTTTTTTGTCGCTATATGAACCGAATCTTCTGATTCCTCTTTTACATATAACTCCACCAATGCAGCATTTACTGCTTCACCGCTACAATGGATTATCACCATGTCTTTAGAAAAATCCACTTTTGGCACGGGTAGTCCAGGTTTTCGCGTTCGATTGATTTTTGAAAAAAAGTTCTTCAATGCCTTTTCATCCTTCACTACCAGAGTCTCAGTACTATCGGCACCACTGTAATTATCAGTCAAGAGAAGTGAAAGCGGGCTTGTATTGTTCGCTTCCTCGCCCGTTGTATTGTTATTGCCAGTAGTCTTTTTTTGACCGTTGCAAGACATCAGCATCAAAATCACTAAAAAAACAATATTTTTCATTTAGCTGAATGAGGTATTAAATCTACTGTTATACGCCTTTTCATAAACCGATTCATAAAGCGGAAGTACCTTTAAAATATCAAACTTTTGAGCTGCTTTTACAGCATTTTTCTTAAATTTTTCAAGTGTGAGGTCATCGCCCAATATTTTCAGGGCGTTTTGGGCCATATCTTCTACGTCGCCCACATCGCTCAAGTATCCTGTTATTCCTTGTTTGTTGACCTCTGGAATTCCTCCTGTATTACTGGAAATTACGGGAACTCTGTTTATCATGGCTTCCAAGGCCGCCAAACCGAAGCTCTCTGATTCGGAAGGCAGTAAAAACAAATCTGAAAAGCACAGAATTCTATCAATTTCATTACTGTTCCCCAGAAAAAGAACTTTGTCCATAATACCCAATTGCTCGCACATAAATTCGGCATTTTCCTTTTCGGGGCCCTCTCCTACCATAATCAACTTGGCCGGAATTTCTTCCTGTACCCTATTAAAGATATGAATGACATCTGGTATTCGCTTGACCTTTCTAAAATTACTGATATGGGTCACAATTCTTTCATCATCGTTCGCCATCAGTGAGCGTTGACAATCGGTGAATGAAGAACTGTATTTTTTCGTATCGATAAAATTTGGAATAACTTGTATATCCTTTTTAATATTGAACAATTCCAATGTTTGCTGCTTTAAGCTTTCCGAGACCGAGGTCACTACATCTGACTGATTGATACTGAAGGTTACCGCAGGTTTGTAAAAAGGATGTTTGCCCACTAAGGTAATATCGGTACCATGCAAGGTCGTTATCATCGGGATGTGTATATTCTCTTCTTCGAGCATTTTTTTGGCCATATAACCCGCATAGGCATGTGGAATGGCATAATGTACATGTAACAATTCGATGCCGTACAACTTAATCGTATCAACCAGTTTACTTGATAAAGCCAATTCATAGGGTTGATAGTGAAAAAGGGGATATTCAGGAACATGTACCTCATGAAAATGTATCTTGCTATTGAGCAGTTCAAGCCTGACGGGTTGGCGATACGTTACAAAGTGCACCTCGTGGCCCCTATTGGCCAGGGCGATTCCTAATTCGGTGGCTACGACACCACTACCCCCAAAGGTGGGGTAACATACTATGGCTATCTTCATTGTTACAAATTTAGTGAAAACCCGCTGCTAAGTCGAAACTGACCCATTTTATTTACGGGAAACAGCGTTAAGAATTCGTTAACGGAGAGTTGGTGGACTTGAAAATCAATTCTCTATGGCCTCGTAAATGGCACGTTGTATCCTGGTTCTCAAACCCGTCTTGACCAGTAAGGTGTTGGATGCCGTTGGGTAGGTTCTGTTCGAAAGGAACACATAAACCAAATCTTCTTCGGGGTCTGCCCAAGTGTAGGTTCCGGTAAATCCGCTATGGCCAAAACTTTTTCGTGATACACACTCGCAAGCCGGTCCTCCGCCTCTTGACTCGGGTTTGTCAAAGCCCACCCCCCTTCTTACTTTTTTATCGCAAAAATAACAGGTATTGAATTTCTTGACCGTTCTTGCCTCTAAAAACCGATGGCCTCCATAAAACCCATCTTGAAGATACATCTGCATAATTTTCGCGACATCGTTCGCATTGCCGAACAATCCCGCGTGACCGCCTACACCGCCTTGCATAGCGGCGCCCATATCGTGAACGTAGCCTTGCACAGTTTGATAGCGATAGTACTTGTCGACCTCGGAGGGCACGATGATATTCTTTGGAAACTTTTCTAAAGGATTGTAGCTTGTACGAGAAGCGCCAATAGGTCTATACAAGAAATCATCCGCAAGTTTATCCAATCGTGTCTTGTTGGTATCTTCGATGTATTTTTTCATAACATAATAGGCAACATCGCTATATCGGTAGCGGTTAGACTTAAGGTCTTGTCGCCCGATTCTATCATAGATGGAATCTCTATAGG
The DNA here is from genome assembly GCA_964351985.1 of uncultured Maribacter sp. GTDB lineage: Bacteria > Bacteroidota > Bacteroidia > Flavobacteriales > Flavobacteriaceae > Meishania. The sequence continues at coordinate 43,998 of CAYGPR010000006.1, forward strand.
CATCTGCCAGAAAAAGATTGTCGCTTACTTTGATCGTAAAACCATCCGAGGGGGCCTTTCTATAAAACTCTTCGGATGGTTTCCGTTTCTCATCCAACGTGCTTACGTAGAAGGCAATCCAAGAAGGCAGTCGCCCATAATGTGAGAGCGCCTTTAAAACTGTGACGTCTTTGAGTTCCGAATCACCGTATTCAGGAATAAGTTCCTCAAAGGTATCGTTTAAGGCTATCTTACCCTCCTCCTCCATTTTCATAACGATTGGTAGCGTGGCAAGTATCTTGGTAATCGAAGCCAAGTCATACATATGATCTGGCCCAATATCGACATTTGATTCATAGGTCGGTTTCCCAAAACCTTTGTTATAAATTACTTTGCCCCTACGCGCAATAACCACCTGTGCCCCAGGGTACATCAACGAATCGAGCCCATCTTGAACCAATTTATCGACCTCGGCCAATTTAGTACTGCTCATACCCACCCGTTCAGGAATGCTATAGCCCAAACGTTTCAAAGATTCAAGAGATACACTCGTATTTACAGGAAAGTCATCATTAATCGAAATCGGTAAAATACCTTTTGCGGGGATGGCCCCGAAAATAAGTTGTGCCGCCTTTTCTTGGGCCATTTTGCTATTCTGATAGGCCACCACTACCCCATCGATATTCTTAAAAGAAGCCACTTTTGACAATGCATAGGGTTTGGCGAACACCGATAAAATAAGATTCGAACTTCGTTCTTTGGCTATTTCTTCTAACCAAAAAAGTTCATTTTTAGAAAAATCATACGGTTTCCAAGGGCTTTCATTACTCTTGTGTAGGCCGATAATCACGAGGTTATAATCTTTCAATTTCTTTTTTAGGGTGGCAATATCCTTTCCGTTGATTTGATTAACGTTTGCATATTTATTTAATTCGGTTATGAACGAATCACTATTGTCGTCACCGAATTTGACGTACGCTATCTTTTTGTTTTCCAACTTCTTTATACCCATTAGATAGTAGTCGTTCTTGACTACCGTAACAGCATTTTCTATGGCTTCTTCGTATACCAGGTCGTCTTGCAGCGTATTCAAGTCTTCATATAGGTTTTCTACATCGACAAATCGATTGTTATGAAGGCCCACTTTATACTTGGCCATGAGAATTTTCTTGACCGAGCTGGCCAAACGCTTTTCTGATATTTTTCCCTTATCGATGGCCTTAATCAACTTTTCCTTAGCCTTTTCAAGTTCGGTAGGCATCAATAGAATGTCGTTACCCGCCATAAAAGCCTCAAGTTCCACTTCCCCATTTTTACCATGATCGGCCACCCCTTTCATATTCAAGGCATCGGTAAAGACCAATCCCTCAAAACCCATTTTATCTTTAAGGAGTCCTGAAATAATTTGTTCGGATAATGAGGAAGGAAGGTCTTTTTTCAGTTCTAGACTAGGAATGTTCAAATGGGCGACCATTACGCTGCTAAGTCCCGCTTCAATTGCCTTTTTATAGGGATAGAGTTCAATACTGTCCAATCTTTCTTTTGAAAATTCAAGTACCGGAAGCGAATAGTGCGAATCCGTAGCCGTATCGCCATGACCTGGAAAATGTTTGCCACTGGTCAATACACCTGCTTTTTCCATCCCCTTTATCATGGCCACACCTTTTTGGGAGACGTTTTCTCGATTTTCACCGAACGAACGGTTTCCAATAATGGGGTTTTCAGGGTTTATGTTGACATCGAGAACCGGAGCAAAGTTGATATGAACGCCCAATCTTTTGGCGTGTTTTCCAATATGGTATCCCACCTTTTCTACAATGGCGCTGTCAGCAATAGCGCCCAAAGTCATGTTCCAAGGAAAGGCATACGTAGAATCTAACCGCATGGCTAGACCCCATTCCGCATCTTGCCCGATTAGCAAAGGGTGCTTTGAAATTTTTTGAAAATCGTTGGTCAATTTTGCCTGTCTGCCCGGACCTCCGGGTAGAAATATGACCCCTCCGATATGATGTTTTTGGATTAGTGCCTTGATCTTCTCGGCATCCGAATTCTCTTTTGTACCAATACTGACCATAAACAACTGGCCAACTCTTTCTTCCAAAGACATACTGCTATACTGGGTATCGACCCATTTTTGTTGGGCAAGGCTATCCCTGGTCACCAAAGGGCTTTTTTGTGCTTGGGCGACTAAAACAAAAAAAAAGAATGGGAGAACAGTAAAAAAACGCATATAAAATTGGTCTATGGAATTAACTGAAAACCGCACTAATTATTGCACTTTATCCGATTTTTCAAAATGAAATGCCTTAATATATCCAATTACCATACCAGAAGCAGGTTTACATAAATCTCGCATGCCAACTTTCTGAGGCCGGCACCTCCCAATGTTCTTTGTATTCTTGCATGTTGGCTACCAGATTGTTGAAGACCACGGTATTTTTTGAAACCGCTTTCTGGCGCGCCATTTTCTTAAAGTCTACCAAAGACTTGTAGGCAATAAAATCTCCCTGTTTATATGACACGTTCATTTTGTCCAAAAGTTCGATATTATATTTTTTTTCGAGTTGCTGAATGAAATGTACCGATGCATCGATGGAACAACCAGAGGCAGAGGCCTTCGATTGATCAAGCCCTAGTACTAAAAATCGTTTGTAACGGATTTCATATCCTGCTTTTAGTTCACTTCCGTGCGCTGTCCACTGCTGTATAAAATCATCCATGGCATGTTTGATTTCATTCAGCTCGTCTTCCGATAAACTTCTGTTTCCCTGATATATCCAAATACGCGCATCATCGGGCAAGGTGTCAAAATCTACTAGCATAATATCAATAATTGGGGTTGTCCGAAAACCTTAGTTATGTCTAAAGGTCTTCGGCGTTCGCTATTAGTTCGGCTACATCCATAACCTGTACAGCCGATTCTTTCTCTTTGTTCTTAACGCCATCGGTCATCATCGTATTACAAAACGGACAGGCGGCGGCAATAATTTCAGGTTGGGTTTCCAAGGCCTGTTCGGTACGCTCGATATTCACATCTTTATCTCCCTTTTCAGGTTCTTTGAACATCTGCGCCCCGCCGGCACCACAACAAAGTCCTTTTTTCTTGCAATTCTTCATTTCGACCAGTTCGGCATCCAATTTCCGAATAAGGTCTCTAGGGGCCTCGTAAACATCATTGGCACGGCCCAGATAACATGGGTCATGAAAGGTAATACGTTTACCCTTGAACTTTCCGCCTTCCATAGAAATACGGCCTTCTTCCAAAAGTTGCTTCAAAAATTGGGTATGGTGCACGACTTCATAATTTCCACCAAGGCCCGGATATTCATTTTTCAAGGTATTGAAACAATGCGGACATGCCGTTACAATTTTTTTAACCGAATATGCATTCATTACCTCGATATTGGTTACTGCCTGCATCTGGAACAAGAATTCATTACCGGATCTTTTGGCCGGATCACCCGTACAGCTTTCCTCGGTGCCCAGAACGGCGAAAGACACATTTGCTTTGTTCAAAATTTTCACGAACGCCTTGGTTATTTTTTTGGCGCGGTCATCAAAACTACCGGCACAACCCACCCAAAATAAAACTTCGGGCTGCTGTCCGGCCGCAAAGAATTCGGCCATGGTAGGTACTTTTAGTTCGTTTCCCATATAACCTTTTCGTTATTGTTCTTGGCTCCAATTGAGCCTATCCATCTGATTGAAAGGCCAAGGAGCTCCGTTGTTTTCAATATTACCCATCATATTGTTCAGTTCTGTGGGTGCTGCGGACTGCTCCATGACAAGATATTGACGCATATCCATGATTATGGAAAGTGGGTCAATACTAACCGGGCAAGCTTCTACACACGCGTTGCATGAAGTACAGGCCCATAATTCTTCTCTTAAAATATAATTATCCAACAATTGTTTGCCATCATCTACAAATACTCCTTTGTTGGCGTCGATATTTTTTCCTACTTCTTCAAGTCTATCACGGGTATCCATCATGATCTTTCTCGGGGAAAGCTTTTTACCCGTTTGATTGGCCGGACATTCGCTGGTACATCTTCCACATTCGGTACAGGTATAGGCATTGAGCAATTGAACCCAAGAAAGATCCATCACATCGGAAGCTCCAAATTTTTCCGGTGCCGGCGCATCTTCTGCAGGAGCGGCGAACGGATCGGCCGATGGATCCATCATCAGTTTCACTTCTTGGGTAACGGCATCAAGGTTCTTAAATTTACCTTTTGGCCCCAATTTTCCGAAATACGTGTTAGGAAAAGCCAAAAGTATATGCAAATGTTTGGAGTAATAGAGATAGTTCAAGAAAAACAAAATACCGACAATATGAAGCCACCAAGCAGTACGCTCGATTATAATCAAAGTGCCCGTTGAGAATCCTTCAAATAATGGAATCAAATATTGACTCACGGGAAAAGTTCCGGCCGGCGAATAATGATCCGCACCCAATTGTTGTAACCGAAAATCAGCGGCGTTCATAGTAAGGAACAAAACCATCAATACCAATTCAATGTAAAGGATAAGATTGCCGTCTTTCTTAGGCCAGCCCCTCATTTCGGGCTTTATGAATCGTTGTAACCTGATGATGTTACGGCGAATCCAAAAAACGATTACCGCTACAATGACCAATAGTGCCAAAATTTCAAATGAGGCTATCAAGATATCGTATACCCCACCGAGAGATGAGAAAATGCGATGGGTTCCAAAAAGTCCGTCGATTATGATTTCAAGTACTTCGATATTGATAATGATGAAGCCAACATAAACGATGATGTGAAGAATGCCGGCAATGGGCCTGACCACCATTTTGGTCTGCCCCAAGGCAATTCGAGCCATATTGTTCCATCGTCTGGATTTGTTGTCCGATACGTCAACATCCTTCCCCAATTTAATATTTCTAGAAAGACGTTTGATATTTTTGGCAAAAAAGCCAATAGCCGTTATAAGTATAATGGCAAATACAATATTGGGCAGGTACTGCATTTATTGTTCGTCTATTTTTTCCGCAGGATCCTCTTCAGGAACGGCATATTCCTTTTGTTTTTTACCGAATACGGAAACGTTCACATAACGTTTGGGGTTCAAACGGAAGTCTTGCAACAAAAGATCCAACTCTCTTGAAGCATTGTTCAAATTCGTATACAACTCCTCATCTTTCATCAACTTGCCCAAAGTGCCATCACCTTGATTGATTCGGGCCATAAGGTTATCCAAATTAGCGACCGTAGATTCAAGGCTGGCCAAAGTTCTACCTAAACCTGCATTATTCAGGGAATCTGAAAGTTTAGCGAAATTATTGGTGAGCGCTCTGAAATTGGTCAATGAACTGTCCAGTTTGCCTTTGTTGTCGTTTAAAATTCCGTTTAGCACCTCTGCACTCCCTTGAAGGCTTTTCATCAATTGGCTCAATCCCGCAATACTCTCGCGCAAATCCTTTTTTGTGCGGTCATCAAGAACCTGATTCACATTGATCATCAATGAATCAGCGTTCGACACAGCACCTTCGATCCTATTCTTCAAAGGGTTTAAACTCGTCTGGACTAATTCGGTCAACCCGGGCTTGGTAGTGGCTTGTAGTGTATCACCGGACCTCGTCATGGGAGCCCCGTCAAAAATTGGTATAATCTGAATTCCTTTGCCCCCAATGATTCCGGTATCGAAAAGTTCCGCCTTACTATTCTTGGAAAAATCAAAATCGTTGTTGACCGTAAAGGTGACCAAGAGGTTACCGGTCTCATCCTTAAATCTAATGTTGTTAACCGTTCCGACGGAGAATCCGTTTACTGAAACTTGTGTTCCTGCCTGAAGCCCTCCAACATTCGGGTAAATGGCATAAAGCGTTTTACTATCGTCGAACAAAGGGGTAGATTTGAGATAACTAAAACCTAATATGAACAACAAAATGCCCCCTATAACGATAATACCGGTCTTAACTTCTCTAGATAGTTTCAAAAGGATTGTTTTCTGTTACAAACAAAATTAGGAATAAATTTTAGATAGCGTGTTTATTCATTAACGTATTTCAGTGCCTCTTGAACGGTAATGCGCACTCCATCTTTATAGGCCACGATGTAAGAGGTCGGGTAACCTTTCAAGTCAGCGTTAGATTTCAGCATTTTGGCTTCTCGGTAAGAACCCGTACCACCATACATGTAACGAAAAAGATTTTTGATAGGTTCTTTTGAAAGTCTATTCAACCCATTGAAATTTTGTGGTTCCAGTGGTATCTCTTTTGAACTGGCCAAAAGCTGTACCTTGAAAATTACTTTTGAATCACCTTCGAGATCCGCTACCTTTTTCACCGCTGTGTTGTTTGTCTGTTCTGCGTTAGATTCTTTTTCCACAAGTTCTTCCTGAGCCTTTTTCTCCGCTTCGGCGATACGGTTTTTTTCGGCGAGTTCTTCCTTCACTTTTTTCGCTTCTTCTGCATCTTTTCGCTTTCTTTCTATCTCGGCGAGTTCACGCTTCTTCGTTTCCTCGGCCTCTTTTTCCTTTTTAGCGATTTCAGCAGCCTTCGCGATCTTGGCCTCCTCCGCTAAACGTTCTTTCTCGGCAAGTGCTGCCTTCTCCTTTTTCTCAGCCTCGGCGATACGGTTCTTCTCGGCAAGTTCTTCCTGGGCCTTTTTGGCCTCTTCAGTCTCTTTTCGCTTTCTTTCTATCTCGGCGAGTTCACGCTTTTTCGTTTCCTCGGCCTCCTTTTCTTTTTTCGCAACTTCGGCAGCCTCCGCAATCTTGGCCTCCTCCGCCAAACGTTCTTTCTCGGCAAGTGCTGCCTTCTCCTTTTTCTCAGCCTCGGCGATACGGTTCTTCTCGGCAAGTTCTTCCTGGGCCTTTTTGGCCTCTTCAGTCTCTTTTCGCTTTCTTTCTATCTCGGCGAGTTCACGCTTTTTCGTTTCCTCGGCCTCCTTTTCTTTTTTAGCGATTTCAGCAGCCTCCGCAATCTTGGCCTCCTCCGCCAAACGTTCTTTCTCGGCAAGTGCTTCTTGAGCTTTCTTGGCTTCTTCCGCCTCCCTTCGTTTCTTCTCCATCTCCGCCAGTTCACGTTTTTTCGATTCAATGGCTTCTTGTTCTTTCTTGGCTACTTCGGCTGCCTCTGCAATTTTTGCTTCCTCCTCCAATCTTTCTTTCTCCGATTCGGCTTCGGCTTCCATTTCGGTAGAAGAAGGTCCCGCTGTTGTCGTTGGCGGAACCGGCGCTCCCACATCGGCGATATCCGGCTGCACGTTGCCCCTATATCTCAAAATCGCATCGGCAATAGCGGCACCCATTTCATATTGTCCTTTTTGGGAGTTCAAATAGGCACCTTCGTCCTTATTGGTCAAAAAACCTGTCTCGATAAGAACACTTGGCATAAAAGTTTGGTGAAGTACAATGAATCCCGCTTGCTTTACCTCTCTATCTTTTCGTTTTAACTTTCCCGTAAAATTATCTTGCATCGACTTGGCAAGTAAAATACTCTGATCCAAAAATTCTTCTTGCATGATAGTAAGACCGATAACCGATTCAGGTGAATTGATATCATAATCAGCATAACGGGTTTCATAATTGTCTTCCAAATAGATAACGGAATTCTCCTTTTTCGCGATTTCAAAATTCTGTTCGTTGGCATGCAACCCCAAAACAAAGGTTCCTGCCCCATGGGCATCCGAAGTATGTGAATCGCAGTGCACCGAAACAAAAAGATCGGCACTGGCCTTGTTCGCAATTTCGCCCCTAACGTATAAATCGACAAAAGTATCATCATCTCGAGTGTAAACTACTTTGATATCAGAATTCTGCCTCAAGATCGCTCCGACCCCGAGCACAATGTTCAGGGCTATATTTTTTTCTAAATAGCCATTACCAAGGTTTCCTGGGTCATGACCGCCGTGACCCGCATCCAAAACGACTACGAATTGGTCTTTTTCTTGTAAGGACTGAGGATTATCAAATGATAGTACGATGAAGACCGCAACAAAAAATAGCATAAAAGAAAAGGATTTCCATTTCATTTTAATAAGGTTTTTGGGGGTGTTCATGAAGGTTAAATTTATGGTAATACCCTACGACGGGAATAAAAAATATATGTAAGTTTGACTTCTAAAAGCCCGATCATAGTACGGACCCCTAAGAAAGCCAAACCTTTACAAAAATAGGATATCTAGCTTTGCAATCAAACAAACATCTTTTACTTTTCCTATTGCTGCTTTTTGTGAACGTACTTTCTTCCCAGGAAGATAAAATAGTTACACTACCTATAAAAGCACAAAAAGATTCGATTGTGGCGCCGCTTTTCCCCGTACAGCAACGCGATACGGTCGAAACGGATTCCGCCCAGGTCGATTCTTTGAACAGCCGCCCCTCACTGCTTCTTGGCAAGATAAGGTATAAGGCCAAAGATTCTGTAAAACTCAGCCAAAAAGACCAGAAGATATACTTGTACAATGAAGCTGAAATCTATTATCAAGACACCGAATTAAAGGCCGGCATCATCATTATGGACTACGTAAAGAACGAAGTCTATGCAGGACGCATTAAGGATTCTTTAGGGAATTATTCGCAATTGCCTTTTTTTAAACAGGCCGATAATGAGGTAATACCCGACTCCATACGCTTCAATTTCGATACGCAGAAAGCATTGATCTGGAACTCGCGAACCGAGCAGCAAGCAGGTTTAGGCCAATTAGGCGGTGACAATATGAAGGTATATGCCGAAATCACCAAAAAAGAGAACGACTCGGTCTACTTTTTGAGCGAGGGCAAGTTGACTACCTCGACCGATACTATCAATCCCGATTATTATATCAGGGTTCGAAAGGCTAAATTTGTACCGAAAAAGAAGGTGATTGCAGGGGTCAGTAACCTATATATTGCAGATGTACCTACCCCTATTGGACTTCCGTTCGCTTATTTCCCGCTTTCCGTCGGTAGAACCGCGGGGCTAATGATACCTACTTTTGGCAACGACCCGAACCGTGGGTATTTTTTACAACAGGGCGGATATTATCTCCCCATCGGAGAATATGCCGATCTGACCCTGACCGGAGACTTCTACACAAATGGCAGCTATGGTTTTCGAACCCAATCGGTATATGTCAAACGATATAGATACCGTGGTAACGTCAATTTTAGATATGAAAACTTGGTGACAAGTCAAAAAGGCTTTGATGATTATAGTAGGAATACCATCTGGAATCTGCAAATGTCACATTCACAAGATACAAAGGCCAGCCCGAATTCAAGGTTTTCAGCCTCGGTGAATTTAGGAAGTAGTTCGTACTATCAAAATTCACTCTTACAACAAAATTTACCTAATACCCAGAACAACACGCTTAGTTCGTCTATATCGTACTCAAAGACTTTTCCTGCATACCCTTCGGTCAATACGAGCCTTACCATGACACATAGCCAAAATACCAGTGAAAATGCTCCTGATGATAACATCGATATGACATTGCCCACCTTTCAGGCGAGCATGGAACGTATTTTTCCTTTTGCAAAAAGGGATGGTATTAAAAAGGGTCTTATTCAAAATATCAACTTTCAGTACGATGTCAATGCCCAGAATAGACTAAAGACCAATGATGAGGATTTCTTGACCGGCCGTATGTTCGATGGAGCGAGAGTCGGTGCTAGGCATCGCATCCCCATTAGTACGAATTTTAAAGTTGCTAAATTTTTCAGTGTCACCATGGGCGGAAGCTATGAAGATGTATGGACCTTGGAAACTTTTCGGAGGCGATTCGATGCCACAGTGGGCGAAAATGGTACCGTGGTGCGCGACACCATCAAAGGTTTTGACCGTTTCAATAAATACAACTTCAGCGCAAGTGTCGGAACGACAGTATATGGAACCTTTAATTTTGGGGAGGATAAAAAAATTCAGGCCATACGACATGTGATGCGCCCTAGTCTAAGTTACGGCTATGCACCATCTTTTGAACAGTTCTATGACGAATATATTGATGCCAACGGTGAAGTGGTGCAATATAGTCGATTTGAGGGTACCTTAAACGGGTCGCCCAGTTTAGGTAAATCGAACAGCCTAAGTTTTTCGCTGGCCAATACGTTGGAGGCCAAGGTACGTGATAAGGACTCTACCGCGACGGAGGCAAAAAAAGTTCCTATTTTAAGCAACTTCAATATATCGACGGGCTATAACCTAGAGGCCGATTCCCTTAAATTAAGCCCCCTAAGCATCAACGGAGGCACAAGTATACTCAACAAAAAAATGTCGATCAACTTTTCGGCAGCCTTAGACCCCTATGCCATCGATAATAATGGTAGAAGAATCAACACCTTCAATATTGATAATGGAGGAAGCCTTTTTAGGCTTACAAGGGCCAATGTCAATGTAGGTTATTCCATTGATAGCGAAACTTTTGGCAAAAAGAAAGAAGAGGAAGAAGAAGAATCTGATGAATTCGACTATGTGGCCCAAAGTGGTGGACGTGATGATGACCTTTTCGGAAAGGCCGACGACTTTTATGATACGCAAAGAAACGACCGAGACCGAGATAAAAAGTCGGAGGATGTTGAAAACCCCACTTGGGGCACTAAAATACCATGGAATTTCAGATTGGCGTATTCAGCAAGTTACTCCAATTCTGCGAGGCAAAATGAGTTCAGTAGCCATTCGCTCATGTTTTCTGGAGATATTGAACTGTCCCCAAGATGGATAGTCGGTGGTTCATCAGGTTATGATTTTAAGAACCAAGGCTTTACCCTGACCCAACTTCGATTTGAAAGGGACTTAAAAAGTTTTACCATGCGATTCAATTGGTCGCCTTTTGGCAGATATGAGCGTTGGTATTTCTTTATAGGGATAAAAAGTTCGATTCTTAGCGACCTCAAATGGGAAAATCGAAGCCAGCCCCCAAGAAGGTAAAAGAAGGTACGAGGTTTGAAGTACGGGCCTTGAGGTTCAAAGTACAAAAAGGGTCGAGATAAGAGAAAAGCTCAAAACGAAAGTCTTTCTCGTAAAACCAGAGAATCAAGTTTAGATATTATTAAAAAGATTCCCGCCTTCACGGGAGTGACAATAAATATTATGTGTATGAAAAGAATCATCAATACCACAAATGCCCCAGCCCCTATCGGGCCTTATAATCAGGCCGTTCTAAGTGGAAACACTTTATATGTTTCAGGACAGATTCCTATAGACCCCAAAACAGGAAACCTTGTCGAAAATGATATAAAAAAGGAAACAATACAGTCTATGGAAAACTTGAAGGCCATTCTATCCGAAGCGGGAATGACTTTCGAAAATGTTGTGAAGGCTTCCATTTTTCTAAGCGACATGAATCAATTCGCCCAAGTGAACGAAGTCTACGGCACCTATTTTGACTCGGAAACTGCCCCCGCACGGGAAACCGTCGAAGTAGCGAATCTTCCAAAATTCGTCAATGTAGAAATATCATTGATTGCCGTAAAAAGCTAGTCCGCAGTTTGTTGTTGCAATGGGTAGTATCTTGAGCAGGGTCACTTTTTTTTGTTCAACAACGTTCCTAATGGTGACAATTACTTAACGTTCACCCTAGAGTAGTGTAAATCTTTAAATGGTCTGTTTGTGAAATTCTACCAAGCCATCAATAGGTCGTTGCCTAATAACCCCAGGAACGAGATCGTTCCGCTCCAATACGGCCGTTAATTCATCCTTTAGAAAATATGCGATGCTTCCTACAAAATGAATGGGCACTTTGGTAGCGAGTTCGAACTGCATCACATGGTTATTGATAAACTGTTGAAAGCCTTTGTCGATTACTCCTTTGGAGTATGGGTGCTCTTTGTTATCGACCAAAAATCGGGCAAATGTTGCCAAATACGTATTCGGATTGGGCTGTTTGTATAGATTTTCTTTAATGACATCGGCATCAAGATTATAACCTTGTTCGAATTTTACGGCCAAATCTTGTGGCATTTTATGGTAGTAGTAGTCTCGGATTAACTTTCTTCCAAAAAAGTTTCCACTACCATCATCCATTGGGATGTATCCGAGGGAAACCACTTTCTGAAAAAGTTGGTGCCCATCATAATAACTACAATTGGATCCTGTTCCTAAAATACATACGATGCCTTGATGACCCACTTTAGTAGTGGAGTAAATGGCGGCATAGGTATCTTCCCGAACATCGGCTTTGGCCTTGGGAAAAAATTCCTTGAATATTTTTTTAAGAAATTTTCGCATACGTTCAGTACCACAGCCTGCGCCATAAAAAAAGAGACGAGATACTTTATCACGATTTTTCGAAAGCTCAAAATTGTTGGCCAACCGGTCTTCAATGACCTCTTTCGTCAATACTTCCGGACTTAAACCCAGCGTTTGCGTCAAGAATAATTGTTCGCCTTTTTTGTCAAGGGCAATCCAATCGGCTTTGGTCGCGCCACTATCTACTATTAATATCATATGCCTTACTCAAAAAATTTTCCTGAAAGAATGACTATTTCAAACTTTCAGGAAAACTGATTACTACTCTATTCGGAAAATTACAGGCTGGCTACGTGCTGAACCAAATCAACCATCTTATTCGAGAAACCTGCCTCATTATCGTACCAGTTGATCAACTTATAAAATTTGGAGTTCAGTTCAATACCAGCCCCGGCATCAAAAATGCTTGTTCGCGGGTCACTTACGAAATCTTGGGATACTACCGCTTCTTCGGTATAGCCTAGAATGCCCTTTAATTCGCCTTCAGAAGCAGATTTAAACGCTTTTTTAACTTCCTCATAAGACGTTTCTTTTTCAAGACGGACGGTTAAATCTACAACGGAAACGTCAGCGGTAGGTACTCTAAATGCCATTCCCGTAAGTTTTCCTTTCAATTCAGGAATTACCTTCGTTACCGCTACGGCAGCGCCAGTTGAAGCCGGTATGATATTCAACATGGCACTACGGCCACCGCGCCAATCTTTTTTGCTAGGCCCATCAACGGTCATTTGTGTAGCGGTCGTTGCATGAACCGTGGTCATAAGTGCCTCTTCAATACCGAAAGCGTCATTCAATACTTTGGCCATCGGTGCTAAGCAATTGGTAGTACAAGATGCGTTTGATACAATTGTATCTGAAGCCTTAACACTTTTATGGTTCACGCCCATCACGAACATCGGGGCATCTTTTGATGGTGCAGAAATCACAACTTTCTTGGCTCCACCGTCTATATGATATTGGGCAGTTTCAAGTGTCGTGAAAATACCGGTACATTCTGCTACGATTTCAGCACCCACGGCATCCCATTTAATATTTTTAGGATCTCTTTCGGCCGTGATTCTTACGGTTTTGCCGTTCACGATCAAATTACCATCTTTTACATCGACCGTTCCATTAAACTTGCCGTGTACGGAATCGTATTTTAGAAGATATGCCAAGTGCTCTACATCCAATAAATCGTTTATGGCAACTACATCGACATCACCCCTTTTTACCGTAGTTCGGAAAACCAGTCTTCCAATTCTACCAAATCCGTTTATTCCAATTTTTAAGTTTGCCATTGTTATTCTCTTTTAAATTAAAATTATGTTGTCATTATCTCCGAAACCCGAATAAGTTCCTTATCCATTTTGGATTGTCCTTTTATTGCTTTGTCGATAGGCGTCAAGATCAGTTTATTGTCCCTCACGCCTACCATAAGATTCGTTTTCCCCTCCAGAAGCGCCTCTACGGCCCTTACCCCCATTCTACTGGCCAAGACCCTATCATAGCATGACGGAGCACCGCCTCGTTGCATATGCCCAAGTACTGAAACGCGTACATCGTAAATCGGTAAATGTTTTTCTACATAGTCCTTTAGTTCAAAAACGTTTTTACCCGTTTTATCGCCTTCGGCCACAACTACGATACTAGATGATTTTCCTGAGAGTTTACTTCGCTTCAAAGATTCCAACAGACGGTCTAGCCCCCTATCTTCTTCGGGAATCAAAATCTCCTCAGCACCTGCGCCTACCCCCGCATTTAATGCAATATGACCTACATCGCGCCCCATAACCTCAACAAAGAACAATCGGTTATGCGAACTGGCCGTGTCACGTATCTTATCGATACAATCGACCACGGTATTTAGGGCAGTATCAAAACCTAAGGTAAATGAAGTTCCAAAAATATCATTATCGATGGTTCCAGGAATACCGATTACAGGAAACCCGAATTCTTGGTTAAAGATCATTGCCCCTGTAAAACTGCCGTCACCTCCGATTACAACAAAAGCATCGATTCCTTCGGCTTTCAACTGTTCATAAGCCATTTTTCTCCCTTCGGGCGTCCTAAAATCATCACAGCGGGCAGATTTTAAAATGGTACCGCCCTTATTGATGATATTGTTCACACTTCGGGCATCCATGGGTTTAAAGTCTCCTTCTATCATACCTTGATATCCACGGAAAATGCCAACACAATCAACTTTCATATAGGCACAGGTACGTACAACGGAACGAATGGCGGCATTCATACCTGGGGAATCACCACCAGAGGTAAAAACGCCTATCTTTTTTATTGCTGAAGTCATCAAAAATTTTAAGCTAGCAAAATTAGGAAACAAAATTGAATTAAAGAATAGTTAAACCCTATAATTCATTGGCTTTTATCATCTCAAACGATTAAGGTAACGTACAAGGATAAAGAAAAGAAATAATCTAACAAATTAAGAGGTTTTAGTGGTAAAAAGGCTAACGCCCTTTTGTCTTTTGAGAAAAAAGAATAAGGCTATCCTTGCCCATTACGGAGGCGGGTGAAGTGGTCGGTTCGGGCACCACGATATCATCTTTTTTTCTATTGGCGAAAATTTTCCGGAACAATTCCCTAAAGGTATTGAAATCCACCTCGTAAGATAATCCGGCACCTTGGGTGGAGCCCTGACGGTCTGCCAAATATTCTTGGATCTCGCTTTCCCTACTGAAAAATTTAGCACTCAGTGTGCCCTGCTCATTTAATAGTACTTGAATCTCAAAATCTCCGGCTATGACCGTTTCGCTGGCACCCCCAACGGGAACGCCAACCTTACCGTTAATCAATACACGATCACTGATCTGGGTCGAAACCGTTACTCCGAGCCTATCGTCCGTCTGAAAATCCTCTATGGTATTGCCTTGCTCGTAAGAGATGCCCAGATTGAACTTATCATTGTTGCCGCCCAATACTTGATTCAAAATCCCCGAGGCGGATTGCAATAAATTACCGGTCACCGCTTGCTGGGTCAGCCCGCTTTGATCGCTTACGAAAGAACCCTGAGCCAAAAGAAAAATAGCATTACGCTCTTTTACGGCAGGATCTTGTAATTGATATTCCAATTCGGATTGATTGATTGAGTTGTTCCCGGGAAACTCAATGTCAAAACTTATATCAGGATTTTCGAGTTCATTGCCCAGATTGATTACCACATTTGTGGGTATGCTTCTAGAATAACCCGGATTGGAAAGTAAAGGTGCAGGATTCGCGTTCAGGGAGTATACCGCCTTCATGTTCAACTGTGCCTTTAAGGGGTCACCCAACCAGTATACACTTCCCCCAGGCTCAACAGTGAAGGTTTTATTAATAATATTGCCAAATTTATAGTTGAATTCGCCTGTAACAACTGCAAACTCGCCATAAATCTCGAACAGATCTCTGGTGTTTATTCTCATGTTCATCAACCCGACACCTGTACCTTTTAAGGAACTTCCGGTCTTTCTGTCCGTAACGATTTCAACTTCGGCCTCTGGTGTAATGTCTAAATTGAATTCTAGTTCCAGACCTTCTACCTGATCCAAGACCCTTTGTTCCTCAACCGTCTTTTCATCATTTCTCTCGATAAAATTGATAAATTCATAATCGTCTACCGTCGCTACATCACTCAACGGTATTTTTAACGATGTGCCTCTGGCCGTTTCACCGTCAGCCGTAATCGTCAATGCCCTTGTGGAACCGAATATACGCCCTTGACCTCTTAGAAAGCCCGTACCATAATACAATGATTCTTCTTCAAAATCCGTATTTAGAATTAGCAACCTATCGCCTTTCGTGTCGATATTTAAGTTCAACGCCCAATCCTTGAAAAAGGAATGCGTAATGGTACCGTCCAAGGTGGCCTTAGTTTTATATGCCACATCATTCAATTTTATGTCAACAAATTCAAAGGACTTGTTACTGAGGTTCACGCGTGAGTTCTGCGCAAAACGATAATCTACATTGAGATACGGTACGCCAAGACCTGCATTGTCCAAAGTGAGAATACCACTAAAATCCGGATTGTTGATATCGCCCTTAATTCGGGCGCTTCCGTTAAGGTCTCCTCGGATATTTGAAATCACGCCTTCACCTAAAGGACTAAAAGGTTCCAGGTCGAAATCGGTGAAATTAGCCAGCAAATCGGCTTCTGGTGATTCGCCTTTATTCAGAATTTTTCCCGCAACGCCAAATTTTTCCACACCTTTATCCCTGATTTCTGCGTTTACAACAAATTCGGTGAGATCTCGGTTTCCGGCAATACCTATGTTCAAATCTCCCATTCTCATATTATTAATGGAGAAATCCTCAATACCCAAATTTGAGGATGGTAGGTAAATTCCATCTTTTTGAAAAACGTTCAAGGTACCGTTTACCTCTCCCTGAAGTTTTAAACTATCTATGGCCGGAGTAATTTTGTTCAAAGAAACGATCTTAAACTGTAGTTGCAAGTCTTTGAATGTAGAGTCAGCCAATTGGCCGTTCAGCCGAATCTGCTCTTGTACATTATTGTTCATTACGATCTCTTGTATAGAAATACTGTCGAGCGTTCGGTTGATAATGACCTTGTTCTTACTATTGCCCTCTTGATTCAACACCCAAGTATTGCCCTTGAAACTGACATCGGACTTTTTAAGGCCGATGACCGACTTGTTATCCTCATTGAATGTGTGGTAAAAGTTTAGGTTATAACTGTCGTTCAAAGCACTACCGCCTTTAAACTCCGTTCGGAAAAAAAGCGTATCCTTTAAGGTCGTGTTGATTAGGTTGAAATCTTTGACATCGTAATATTTTGTTTTTAAATCTCCAACAGAAACAAAGGTGTTGAACAGCGGATTCTTGTTATCGACCCTAACCTCAATGCTATCGGCAGAATTGCCATAGGCCACGATGCTTGGGGATTTGAAATTCAGTTTGAAATCTCCTTCATCGGCCACAATGTTGCCTTTGATGAAGGTATTGGGGTCGAATTTGACTTCCGGAAAAAATACGTCTACGATTTTATTGTAAATCTTGAAATTAAAGGCCAAAGTCTGACCATCTGAAATAGTAAAAGGTTTATAGTTGGTATATATACTTCCTAACGAGTTCTGAACCAATTTGCCCAATTCATTGACCTTGAAATTACCTTTCATGTAGCCAGTGATAATGTCAGGTGAATTGATATCAATGGTACGAATGGAATCGTTTTCAAAGGCGGACGATACTTTAAAATCTTCAAAATAATAGGTATCGTTCTTATTTTGAAAAACAGTCTTGGTAAACTTAATATCTCCAGACAAATTATCAAGGGTATTGCCGGTGACGTTCATGTTAACATTCCCCTTGAAGATGGAAACACTGTCGTTGATGAAGTTGAGTTTTTTTAAATCGGCATATTCCACCGACGCAATAAAATTAAAATCGTTCCTGTCTTTTCCAAAATCTGCTAGACCTTTGAAATCAAACTTTAGGTTCTCGTCATTGCTGACCAATGTACCGTCAAAAAGCTGCTCTTTGAGTATACCAGATACTTTAATATTTTTGTACTCATAATTATTGAATACTAAGGAATATACTTCTCCGATAACCTCGGTGTTCAGGGTTTTCTGAACGAATCCCTTTCCTTCAACATTGAAGTCGAGCGTCGCTTTGCCTACTTTTTTATTCTCTACCAAACTGCCAAGGTCAAAATCGATAAGGGAAAGAAACCCCTTATATTCAGCATTATCAATATGATTCACATTGGTCATGTTCAAATCGAAATAACTACTCCCCAAGGCCGTATTCAAGTTGGCCTTGGCATCAACTGAAGTTTCGGTAACGATAGCTTCGCCCCGAATCGTAAATTGACCTAATTTCTGAAAAGTCGAAGGCAAAGCCTTACCCAAAATATTCGGCAATAATGAACGGAGTTCATAGTAGCTTGAAGTGACATTTTTCATGTTCGCTTCCAGAATGAACGATTCATCTTTAGAAAATAGATTTTTAAAATTAAAATCGCCCCTTATACCCGTATTATCGGATGCCAGAAGAAGGTCATTGGTGTTCAAATCGTTCAAAACCCCACTTATGTTGGAAGAAAAATCTACTTTTTTGCCCCTTCCGAATTCGTCGTAAAGCAAATTGATTTCATCAAACGCGACCGTCGACTCTTGGAAATCTGCAGTAATATTAACCTTGTTCAGAAAATCGGAAAAATCTTTGCGTTCGTAGTCGAACACCAGGTTTCCATTTAAGTCGGATTCTGAAGTCTTAATGCGGAGGGAGTCAAATCGCATTTGCTCTTTGGTATACTTAAATCGTGTCGCCAATTGTTTCACCGCTATGTCCCTTTTACTCAAAAATGACATTTCATCAATATTCGCGGTAACCTCCGGACCAACGATCAGAAAGCTATCGGCTGAAATATTCAGGTCTTTGAACTTCAAAATTTCAGGATTCTCGAGATTCTCATCGACATAGGTAAACCTGCTATGGGCCACATCGACATTTGAGGATGAAAAAAAGAAAGGTGGGGTACCCGGTTTTCTAGGTTGCTTATCGTCGAGCTTGTCAATGAACACCTCAAGATTAGAATTGAGACTATCGGAATAATCCGTTAATTTGAAAGTCAGGTCGTCAATAGCGATATCGCCAAATTCAAGTTTTCCGCCGGTCAGGTTTTTAAGACTTAGAATCGAAGTGGTCAACTCTTGAATATGAAATAGTGTATCTTTTCGATAATCCTCGATGTAGACTCCTTCCAAAGAAGTGTCCCATGAAATCAGTGAAACCCTAAGTTTTTCAATATTGATGTTCGTACCGAACTCCGTATTTATTCGATTTGTGGCATACTGGGCGAATTTAGTCTGCACAACGGGAAGGGAAAGTATCAAAGTACCCAAAACACAGAGCAACACCAACACCAAAAGTGTTCTGACCAGTATTTTCCTGAGTTTTTTGATAGGGCTTTATGTTTTACCTTTATTCGAAGTTATTCAAGACAAAAAGTTTGAATAACTTCGTACTCCAATTTTTGTTCCAAACCTCATGGTTTCCAAAACTATTTACATTCTGGCCATAGAATCTTCTTGCGACGACACCTCGGCGGCAGTTTTACGTAACGATGAAGTGCTCAGCAATGTGGTCGCTACCCAAAAAATTCATGAGGAATTCGGGGGTGTTGTACCCGAACTTGCCTCAAGGGCGCACCAACAGAATATCGTTCCGGTCGTACACCAAGCGTTGACCATAGCAAATATCGACAAAAAACAGTTATCAGCCATAGCGTTTACAAGAGGACCGGGACTCATGGGCTCGTTATTGGTAGGCACCTCTTTTGCGAAGTCTTTGTCACTTGGTCTAAACATTCCGTTAATCGAGGTAAATCACATGCAGGCTCATATTTTAGCCCATTTTATAAGGGATGGTAAAACCGAATCTCCAAAATTTCCTTTTTTGGCAATGACGATCAGCGGCGGCCACACCCAAATCGTATTTGTCCATAACTATTTTAATATGGAAATTTTGGGAGAAACCCTGGATGATGCGGTAGGAGAAGCCTTTGATAAAAGTGCAAAATTATTGGGACTGCCCTATCCTGGAGGCCCTTTGATAGATAAGAATGCGCAACTTGGCAATCCAATGGCTTTTCCTTTTCCAAAACCTAAAGTTGACGGGCTGAATTTCAGTTTCAGCGGACTGAAAACAAGTATCTTATATTTCATTGAAAGAGAGACCAAAAAAAACCCTGAATTCATTCAGAAATACCTCAGCGATATCTGTGCCTCCATTCAATATACCATCATTGAAATCTTGATGTCCAAATTAAGAAAGGCCTCAAAACAAATGGGAGTGACACAAATCGCAATTGGAGGAGGGGTATCTGCAAATTCAGGTATTCGAAAGGCTCTGAAAGAAGGTGAAAATAAATATGGCTGGACGACGTTTATACCAAAATTCGAATATTGCACCGACAATGCCGCAATGATAGGGATAGTGGCATATTTCAAATTCATCGAAGGTCAATTTGTTGAACACGACGTAACCGTTAAGGCGCGTTATCAAATATGATTTTTATATAATTTTTGAAAAATCGGTCAAAAAAGACTATTTCAAATATATTAGCGTTACTAAAACTGTACTTGTTCAACTCCCCCGAAAACAAGTATTGATTGCAATTGAAACATATACTGCACATGTCAGATAAGGTTACCAATCTAAACAAGGAATTCTATGCCGAACATATGATGGATAGTACCATCAATCGTCAAGATGTTTGGCCCGAAGAAAAGCTAATGCTTCAGAAATATCTTACCGACACCAAGGGCTCAGTGGTCGAGGCAGGTGCCGGTGGCGGAAGATTGACCTTCTTTATAGAACAGTTGGGCTTCGAAAATGTTACAGGTTTCGACATCGTTCCTGAAATGATGGAATTCGCACAAAAAGAATCCGATAAACGAGGTTCAAACGTGAAGTTCAAGACCGGTGACGCATCGAATCTTGATATTTTTGAGGATGGAACCTTCGATTACCTGGTCTATATTCAACAGGTGCTCTGCTTCGTTCCCAAAGAACTTTTTCATAAATCTTTGAAAGAAACCCACCGGGTTGCCAAAAAAGGCAGCACTACCCTTTTTACATTTCTAGATTATGATTCAAGAATTTATAATCCGATACTAAGCGGAATAACAAATTTTTTAAGGAAGATGCGCGGTGAGGAAGCATCAAAATACCATTTACCATGGTTAAAATTGAACGATACCCAATTCAATTGGAAGTTGTTCGCCAAGAACCAACCTAGCGTTTATTGGGTAAGACGCAACGCTATTTTAAAAGAATTGGAGCAAGTCGGCTTTTCTATCGTAGAGGTTGAAAACGGGAATAAGGTCCACAAAGACGGTAACAAAGGTGCACTCTATATTGTCTGTAAAAAATAATGCCCTTTCAGTTACTAACCTACGAAAGAATATCCGGTCAAAACTAAATAATACTTATTTTTGACCGATATGCAGCTTTTCTACAATGCGACCCTAGATACCAGTATTTCACAGTTCGTTTTCGACGCCGAAGAAAGTCGACATGTCACAAAAGTACTGAGGAAAAAGGAAGGCGACATTTTGCATATCACAAATGGAAAAGGGTATATCTTCGAAGCCGAGATTATTGACGCCAATTTAAAGAAGTGTAAAGCGCAGATTGTTTCTACAACAAAAAAACACCCTGAAAGGTACTGGTTTCATATGGTTGTGGCACCTACAAAAAGTAACGATCGTTTTGAATGGTTTCTTGAAAAAGCCACAGAAATAGGTGTAAATGAGATCACTCCCATCATTTGCGATCATTCAGAACGTAAAACCGTAAAACAAGAACGCATTCAAAAAGTGGTGCAGTCGGCCATGAAACAGTCATTGCAGGCATTTTTACCGAAAGTCAACGATGCCATGACATATGACCAATTTTTGGAAAAACAACATTCCGGACTTCTTTTTATCGCACACTGTGAAGATGACGAGAAGGCTGATCTCAAGCGTCGGGTCGCAGCTGATACCGATATTACCATACTCATTGGTCCTGAAGGGGATTTTTCTCGCAAAGAAATAAAAATGGCCTATGAAAAAGGATTTGTACCTGTCTCTTTGGGTCAAAATCGATTGCGCACAGAAACTGCGGGAATCGTCGCGTGTACCATTGTCAATACCATAAATAACGTTTGACTTTGGTGTAAGACACCCATTGAATAATATTTTCTCGTGATTCCTTCTTTCCCAAAAAACCTGAGACAAGGCCCAAAAAGGCAATGTCACAAAACTATTGCTAGGTTATAATTACTTTTCATTTTGAGAATTGCTAAATTTGTTGATTCCACTAGTACCCTTTACTATGAGAAGGCTTACGTTTGTGTCTGTATTTTTAATGCTTTGGTTTTGCAACGCTCAGGAAATTGCCATCCTAAAATATAAAGGCGGCGGTGATTGGTATTCCAATCCGACCGCTTTGCCAAATCTGATACGATTTTGTAATGATAACATCGGCACTAGAATCAAAGAAAAACCCGAGACCGTTGAAGTTGGCGATATTGTTATTTTTCAATATCCATTTTTACATATGACGGGCCACGGCAATGTAGTTTTCTCCAATGAAGAAGCTGAAAATCTTAGGACTTATCTATTGTCCGGAGGATTTTTGCACATTGACGACAACTACGGCATGGAGCCCTACTTGCGAAAAGAATTGTTGAAAGTTTTTCCTGATAAGAAATTGGAAGAACTAGGTGCCGACCACCCTATATTCAAGCAAGAATATTCCTTTCCCGAAGGGTTGCCAAAAATCCATGAACATGATGGAAAGCGACCTCAGGCATTAGGTATCTTTCATGAGAACCGGCTTGTTTTATTATTTACCTTCGAATCCGATTTAGGAGATGGTTGGGAAGACCCCTCCGTCCATAACGACCCTCAAGAAATTCGTGAAAATGCTTTGCAAATGGGAGCTAACATAATAGCATATGCGTTTAAACTATAGGCAATGACTTCAAAAACCATAGCGAATGGCATTCTACGGGCCATCGGCATCATAGTTGCAATAGCGCTATTATTTTATTTTTTGTACAAGATTCAATCTGTTCTTGCCTATTTGGCCATAGCAGCTGTTATTGCGCTAATCGGTAGGCCCCTGGTACTTTTTTTAAGGAGAAGGGCGAAATTTCCGAACACTTTGGCCGTAGTAGTAACCATGGTATTGATGGTAGGTGTTCTTGTTGGCATTGTCGCATTGTTCGTACCGCTATTGTCAGAACAGGGTAAAAACCTATCCTTATTGAATATCGACGAGCTTCAGAAAAATTTAAATTCACTATATCGTGAAATTACAGATTACTTCGGCGCCTCGCCTGAAGTCGTAAAAGAAGTGATTAAAGAGACCGACCTAGAAAAAAACATCTTGGAAGGCCTCGATATAGGTTTCATTCCCAATTTTTTGAATTCCTTCTTAAATGTATTGAGCACAGCAAGTATAGGTCTGTTTTCGGTACTTTTCATATCCTTTTTCTTTCTCAAGGATAGTAAATTGTTTCAACGGGGCATTTTGACTTTTGTTCCAAGAAATAAGGAAGGTGGCACCGTCAATTCTATCGATAAGATCAATAACTTGCTTTCTAGGTATTTCGTGGGGCTTCTACTGCAGATTTTTATCCTCTTTGTAATCTACACCGCAGTTTTACTTATCGTAGGGATAGAAAATGCAATTGTAATCGCTTTTTTATGTGCCCTCTTCAATATCATACCGTATATCGGACCGATTATTGGTGGCGTCGTTATGATCGTGCTCACCATGACCAGTAATTTAGGTATGGATTTTAGTTCTGTAATTCTCCCCAAAACGGGCTATGTTTTGATTGGTTTGACCATCGGACAATTGGTCGACAATTTCTTCTCACAACCCTTTATTTTTTCAAATAGTGTAAAATCCCATCCACTTGAAATCTTCTTGGTCATCATCATCGCGGGATTACTTTTTGGAGTCGTCGGAATGATTGTTGCCGTACCCGGCTATACGGTTATTAAGGTAATTTTAAAGGAATTTTTTGCCGAGAACAAGTTTGTACAGAACATAACAGAAAAATTATAGTAAAACTTTGAATAAAAAAATACTAGATACTGGTGTACAGAATTTTATATTTAAAAAAATGAATACTGACATCGTGTCAGTTTTGTTCAAAAAACCGATTTTCGACCAAGTTTCCAACAAAGAGCTGGTTCAACAGATCCAGAGTAAGGCCAAGTGTAAAAAAAAACTTCCCACGTGGTATAACACTCCTAAAATATATTATCCGAAAGTGCTCAATATCGAACAGGCATCCTCGGAATCTGCCGCTGTCCATAAATCGGAAATCGTATCCGGAAATTCACTTTGCGACCTAAGTGGTGGATTTGGAATCGATAGCTTTTTTTTCAGCAAGAAAATGGAAACTGTCGTTCATTGTGAAATTGACAAAGAACTATCTCAAATAGCCACTTACAACTTCTCAGTTTTGGGGGTCAAGAATATTCAGACTATCGCAGATGACGGAATCGAATTCTTAAAAAAAGAAAAAACAACCTTCGACTGGATCTATGTAGACCCGTCACGTCGAAACCATATCAAGGGTAAAGTATTTAAACTAAAGGACTGTCTACCCAATATACCCGACAATCTTAACTTTTTGTTTCAAAAATCAAACAATATAATGCTCAAGACCTCCCCTTTGCTTGACTTAGAGGCGGGGCTGAAAGAATTGAAGTATGTTAAAGAAATCCAAGTAGTCGAAATTCATAACGAAGTGAAAGAGCTATTATGGGTACTAAAAAAAGGATTCAAGGGAGCAACTGAAATTAAGACCGTAAATATAAAGAATGGTGCGAAAGAAACTTTGAATATCAATATTTCTGATGAAAAGAAGGAGGTTTCAAAATTCTCAAACCCTTTATCCTATTTATATGAACCTAATGCGGCCATTCTAAAAGCCGGAGCTTTTAAATCGGCAGGCAATTTATTCGGACTGTACAAACTTCATCAACACACCCATCTTTACACATCTGACCGGCTCATTGAATTCCCCGGTAGACGATTTAGAATCGACCAGGTTGTTACCTATTCGAAAAAAAACGTCAAAAAACTTAGGATTGAAAAGGCCAATATCTCCGCTCGTAATTTTTCTTTGAGTGTCGCAGATATAAGAAAACAGTTGAAAATCTCGGACGGAGGAGCAAGCTATCTTTTTTTTACGCGACTCGTGGATGAAAAACAAGTTGTTATCTTCTGTTCTAAAATACCTCGATAATACCTGCGAATTAAAATTAATTTTCAAATTTCAAACTCCCAACGGAAAAATCATTTTGATTCGATTGTCAATTTTTGGCAGAGTCGTTTAGATGTCCGCATCAATCGTTATAGAAACGCTTTTAAAGCGGAATAAAATGAAGGAAAACCCTTAACAATTCCGAACCAGTTTGGTAATTACAATCTATTCATAACTTCCTAAAATACGGAATCTAAAAATATCATTTTCTCAATAAAAACGGGCTATGATTACGTCTATGAAGTATTTTATTCACTGAAATTATCAACCTGATTTTTTAAAATTGTGCATTTTAACGGACACTATATGACAATATTTTGTTATTATTACACCTTCATTTGGTTTTTCTTAACACTATTTAAGGAGGCCAAAGCATTGAAAAACGGACAAAATCAAAATTATTTAAACTAACAAACAACAAGGATTATGAATCAAAAACGTAATTACAATTCGTTAAGACCCAAAGCTAAAAGTGCTTTGCTTAAGCTTGGGTTTTTGTCGATGGTCATTTGTTTAAGTGCCCAGTTCGCATTGGCAAATACCGAAACAACTTTTGCCCCAGTTGCATTGGAAGCTGTATTTCAATCAACCGTATCGGGTACAGTGACCGATTCCGATGGTGCCCCCCTACCCGGCGCCAATGTAATCGTCAAAGGCACTACCAATGGTACACAAACCGATTTCGACGGCAACTACACTTTAGAGGTCGATGGCGACGCAGTCCTGGTTTTTAGCTATTTGGGGTTTCAGACTCAAGAGGTCGCCGTTGGTGGACAGTCAACAGTTAATGTAAGCCTTCAAGAAGATGCCGCGGCACTCGAAGAAGTTGTCGTTACAGGGTATCAAACGCTGACGAAACGTGAAACCACCGCAGCGGTATCCATTGTTAAGGCTGAAGAACTTGCGGCCATACCCTCAGGTAACGTTGAACAGCAATTACAAGGTAGGGTTGCTGGTGTTACCGTACTGACCAATGGTCAACCAGGTACGACCAGTCAGATTAGGGTACGAGGTTTTGGAACTTTTGGAGATAATGCACCGCTGGCTATTGTCGATGGTGTTCCCGTGGGATCGACCGAATTTTTAAATCCTGAGGATATTCAGACCACTACGGTTCTTAAAGATGCAGCAGCAGCTTCCATTTATGGGGCCAGGGCAGCGAGTGGTGTTATCGTATATACCACAAAGCAGGGATCAAGAGGAAATAGAAAGTCTAAATTGAGCATCAATGTTTCTAGTGGTGTTCGTGATCCCAACGTCGCCGGGGCACCGAACAACTTGAATCCGCAAGAAATGGCACAGTTTACGCATTTGGGCTACGAGAACAACGCTGTGGCCAACGGTACGGCCGTTGAATATACGCACCCACAATATGGTTCTAATGCAACTCCGGTCCTTCCAGATTTTCTTCATGCCGATGGTCAAAACGGCGTATCTGCAGGTGCCGTGAATTTAGCAGAGGTTCAAGCGAACTATGAGGCAAATCCGGACAACGTATTCTTAATTCGACCTAATTTAGCGGGAACAAACTGGTACAAAGAAATTACAAGGGTCGCTCCGATTACAAGATTCTCGCTTGGTTTTGACGGGGGTAATGAAAATGGCCGTTTTTATATGGGCTTGTCCACACAGACCGAAGCAGGTGTACTTTTGGAAAACGATTTTCAACGATATACGGCTAGATTCAACTCGGAATGGGATATCGCGCCTTGGCTTAGCATCGGGGAAAACTTTCAGGTAACCTACAGGTCTACCAAAGGTGGTTTCGGTGGTTTTGACGGTATCGGAGGTGCCGATGATGAATCTGTGATTCTTTCGGCCTACCGTATGCCTACCATAATTCCCGTACGTGACGATTTCGGAAGTTTTGCCAGTACAAGGGCTGCAGGTTTTAATAACCCTCGTAACCCAGTGAGGACTTTGTTGACCAATGACAAGTTTGACCAAAACTATAGTATCGGAGGTTTCGGTAATATTTATTTGTTATTAAAACCCTTTGAAGGACTAACGCTTAAAACTAGTCTAGGTGGAGGATATAGCAATGGTCACTTTGTCAATTACGGATTTAAATACCTAGGGGATTCAGAACCTCAGGCCAGTGACAACTTTGGAGAAGGAAGCAGTTATTCTTTTAATTGGACCTTCACGAACACAGCGACTTATGAAAAATTGTTCGGTAAACACAAAATTAATTTGTTGGCGGGTATTGAAGCCTTGAACACTGGTAGAGGCCGATTTATCAATGGTAACGGTATCAACCCGTTCTCTACTGATTTAGATTTCCAAAGCTTAAGTGTCGTGCAAAGCCCGGTAGTAAATAGTGGGCTTTTCAAGGGAGTAAACTTTTCTTCCATTTTTGGTCAATTGCAATATAATTTTGACGAGCGATACACTATATCAGGAATTCTTCGTCGTGATGGTTCTTCCCGTTTTGGTGGCAACAACCGATATGGTGTCTTCCCTGCGGCATCCGTTGGATGGAATGTGATCGGCGAACCCTTTATGCAGAACCAAGACTTTATTAGCGACTTAAGGATTCGTGGTGGCTGGGGTGAAATGGGGAACTCGAACAACGTGGACCCGAACAACCAATATTTCTTGTATGCATCGGATCGAGGAAACACCTTCTACCCGGTAGATGGTCAGAACAGTGGGGCCAACGAAGGGTTTGCTGCAAGTCGTATCGGAAACCCCGATGCGAAATGGGAAACCGTAACGACTACCAATATAGGTTTCGACGCAAGCTTTTTCAATGACAAATTGCAAGTTGTTCTAGACTGGTGGACAAAAGATACGAAAGACTTGTTATTTCCGCTTGAACTGGCAGGTGTAACCGGCAACTATGCTTCACAACCTTCAGTAAACCTTGCGACTATGTCGAACAAGGGAGTTGATATACAGATTATCGGCAGAGGTAATTTTACCGAAGATTTCACTTATCAGGTGACCTTGAACAATTCGTTCTTGAAAAATGAGATTACCAGTATCGCGCCAGGAGTCGAATTCTTTGATGGAGGCAACAGAAGAGGGATACAGTCTACCCGAAATGCGGCAGGGCAACCGCTTGCCGCTTTCTTCGGCTATGAAGTTATAGGCTATTTTAACAGCCAAGCCGAGGTGGACAGCTCGCCTGCGCAAGATGGAAAAGGATTGGGTCGTTTTAGATATGCCGATATTGATGGTGATGGTGCCATTACTCCTGACGATAGAACCTTTATCGGAAATCCGATACCCGACTATACAGGGGGTGCCGTTATAAATTTGAGGTACAAAAATTTAGAATTTGAAACCTATTGGTTCGCATCCGTCGGAAACGATATTTTCAACCAATCAAAATGGTTTACCGATTTCTTCGGTACGTTCGAAGGATCTGCCAAGGGCCAAAATGCAAAACGATCTTGGACTCCAGAATTGGGCAACAACGCGGCTGCCCCAATATGGGAGAGTGCTTCTAACCTAAGTACAAGTGGTGCCGGAAACTCTTGGTATGTTGAAGATGGTACCTACGTAAGATTGCAACGTTTGGCATTATCATACGATTTTAGAGACTTGACGGAAAAATTAGGTCTTAGCAGATTTAAAATAGGGCTTGCGGCCAACAATATTTGGACGATTACAAACTATACTGGTCTAGATCCTAATGTAGGTGGTGCATCCGGTTCACGGTTCGGACGTGATGTCGAGTTTGGTGTCGATGCCGGTAACTACCCCATTACACCTTCCTATTTGTTCACCTTGGAAATGGGACTTTAGACACTGTGATAAAACCGTGATATTTAAATAAAAAAATATTAATATCTTTATAGAAAAATAAACTATGAAAACAATGAATAACTTAAAAAGAACAGCCGTTGCTGCGATGGCCTTCCTTATGGTTGGCGTATCATGTAGCGATGAGTTTCTTGAAATCGCACCAGCAGGTGCACTTGCAGATGCTCAAGTAGGTACCAAAGATGGTATTGAAGGGCTTTTGATAGGTACCTATGCGGCTTTAAATGGCGTATTTGGAAATCGCTTTGAAGGACCCAATCATTGGATTACCGGTTCAATTATGGGTGGAGAAGCTAATAAAGGAACTGATGCGGGGGATTACTCTGCAATCAATCCTTTTCAGCGATACGAGCATGATCCAACTAGCGGTGATATTAATAACTTATGGAGAGGACGTTTTGAAGGTGTAAACCGGGCCAATAAGGTTCTGTCCGCTTTGACGAATGCTGAGGATATCTCTCCAACGGATGCCGCCAGAATTGCAGGTGAAGCTAGATTGCTTCGTGGTCACTTCTACTTTGACCTTAAAAAGCATTTTAACAACATTCCAGTATTTGATGAAACCCTTGCTCCAGGCGAGATAATTGAAATCACCAATACATCAGTAGATGCGTGGGGCCAAATAGAGGCCGACTTTCAATTTGCATATGATAATCTGCCCGGCGAAAACGGGGCGGGCCGTGTAAACAAATGGGCTGCCGCCGCATATATGGGCAAGGCTAAATTATATCAAGGTAAATTTGCTGAAGCGAAAACGTGGTTCGACGATGTTATCGCAAATGGCACTACTTCCAATGGAATAAAATATGCTTTACTGGAGGACTATCCACAAATTTTCAACGCCGAAAACGATCAGCATGCTGAATCCGTTATGGACGTTGAATCGGCCAACAATACTGGGAACGTTCAAAACGCTAATGCTTTTGATGATTTGAACTACCCCTACAATACAGGTCCAGATGGTCCAGGTAACTGTTGTGGGTTCTTTCAACCTAGTTTTGAACTGACCAATTCGTTTAGAACTGCAAGCGGATTGCCTCTGTTAGACAAGTCTTATAATAGTGATCCTATAGCAAACGACTACAACGTAGAATCCGATGCACCATTTACGGAAGATGCAGGCCCGTTAGATCCTAGAATTGATTGGTCTGTAGGAAGACGAGGAATTCCCTATTTGGATTGGATCGAGCATCCAGGTAAAGCTTGGATTCGTAGCCAACCCTATGCGGGACCTTATTCGCCGAAGAAGTTCATTTATTACAAGTCTCAAGAAAACTCATTTACCGATGGTAGTTCCTGGACTCGTGGTTATGCCACCATGAACTATAATATCATTCGTTATGCAGATGTACTTTTGATGGCTGCAGAAGCGGAAATTGAAGCAGGTTCGTTGGAACAAGCAAGAACTTATGTGAACCAAGTTCGGGCGAGAGCGGCCAATCCGGCTTTCTGGGTACAGGAGTATGATGGTAGTGGCCCAGCGGCCAATTACGAAATCACCGAATACCCACCTTCCCAGTTTGCATCGCAAGCATCGGCACGTGAAGCGGTTCGTTTTGAGCGTAAATTAGAACTTTCAGGTGAAGGCCATCGATTCTTCGATTTGGTCCGATGGGGTGTTGCTGCTGAAGAGTTGAACGACTATTTAGCCTATGAGTCAACACTACTTGTTACTAAATTCGGTGGAGCAAGTTTTACTGCTGGTAAAAATGAGTACTATCCAATTCCGCAAACACAAGTAGATATTCAAGGACCTGAAGTTTTAGTTCAGAATCCCGGATACTAGAATTAATCATAAATTTTCTAAAAAAGGGCTGCCAATGGCAGCTCTTTTTTGTTTCTTTCAAAACCATCAACCATCTTTGTGATTTATAAATTAGGTATAGCTCTTAATGAGAATTGCGCACAATAGCCCGTTAAAATTCTTAGGCTTCTTAGCAAGCCTTTTGTTTGTTTTTTCTGCATGCGGAGATAAAAAACCAATTTCCCTGTTTACAAAAGTCGACTCCGAAACTTCAGGGTTGAATTTCAACAATCGCCTCATTGAAGACGATTCTATCAACATCTTAGACAACGAATTCGTCTACAATGGTGCCGGTGTGGCCTTGGGCGATGTAAACGGTGATGGCCTCGATGATATTTTTTTTGCCGGAAATCAAGTTGGGAATAAAATGTTTCTTAATAAAGGTGGATTACGTTTTAACGATATCACTGAAAAAGCGTATGTTGTCAAACCTGACTCGTTAATGTGGTCTTCCGGTGTTTCTATTATCGATATCAATACAGACGGAAAATTAGATATATATATCTGTAATACATTTCGTAAACAACCTCACCTAAGACAAAATCTGCTATATATCAATAAAGGTAATGATGAAAATAATATTCCGGTTTTTAACGAAATGGCCGAGGAATATGGCATAGCCGATAGCACCTATTCTTCTCATGCCCAATTCTTTGACTATGATATGGACGGTGACCTTGATCTTTTTATAGGCGTAAATCGCATTGAAGGCATCAATCCTAATGAATTCAGTCCGCTAACCGATGATGGAAGTTCACGGAGTAGAGATAAACTTTATGAAAATACCTGGAACGATAGTTTACAACAACCGAAATTTGTAGATGTCTCCGATTCAGCAGGAATCCGTTATCATGGATATAGCCACAGCACACTGATCAATGATTTTAACGAAGACGGTTGGATGGATATCTATGTCGCTAACGATTTTCTTAGCAATGACCTGCTTTACATAAACAATCACGATGGTACTTTCTCCAATAGAGCAGGGGACATTTTTAAACACTTTAGTCTTTCTTCGATGGGCAGTGATCTTGCGGATGTCGATAATGATGGCCAGCTCGATTTGTTTACTTCTGAGATGCAGCCTTATTACAATAAGAGAAAGAAACTTTTTCAAGGCCCTAGTAGTTATCAAAAAGAAATATTTACCAGAAAATATCAGTACGAACAACAGTACACTCGAAATACGTTACAACACAATTTGGGTATCAATCCCGAAACTCAGCTGCCGATATTTGGAGAGATAGGAATGTATGCCGGCATTCAAGAAACCGATTGGAGCTGGGCGCCCCTTTTTGCCGATTATGACAACGATGGCTGGCAAGACCTTTTGATTACGAATGGTTTTCCAAAAGATGTTACAGATCGTGATTTTGGAGATTTTAGAATTACCGCAAGTCGGTTGTTAAACAAAGAACAGCTCATTGCCTCAATACCCGAGATAAAAATTCCGAATTTCATCTATAGAAATAAAGGAGGGCTTGAATTTGAAGATGTTACCACAACATGGGGACTTAATTTTGGCACCTATTCCAATGGAGCCGTTTACGGAGATCTTGATAATGACGGAGACCTTGATCTCGTCATTAACAATATAAACGACCCGGCTACCCTGTTGGAAAATCATACAAGCCAGTTACATCCAAAGAGCCATTTTCTAAGATTAAAACTTATAGGTGCAGATAAAAATCGAGCTGCAATAGGGGCTATTGCAACAGTATACGCCCAAGGCCTTATACAACGAAAGACACTTTTGGCTGGCAGAGGCTACCTCTCGCAGCCTGAACTTTATTTGCATTTTGGACTGGGAGAAATTGGTGCAGCTGACAGTATCAAAATAACATGGCCCGATGGAAGAGAACAAAGTACTTCTAAAATTCCTTTGGATAGTATGCTTACCGTTTCATATAGGCCAAATATTGCTAAAACCAAAAAAACCAATGTTCCTGATGAAAAACCCATATTCAAAGAGGTAGCAAATCTATACAATCTTAACGTGCATGTCACGGACCACGATTTTATCGATTTCAATTTTCAAACGACGCTACCGCATAAATTTTCGCAATACGGCCCTTCACTCTCCGTCGGTGATGTGAATGGCGATGGTCTCGATGACCTCTTTGTAGCGGGCAGTCGGGGTTTTGAAAATACTTGGTTCCTTCAGAATAAATCCCAAGGTTTCACCAAAAAGCAAGAGAACTATAAAAAAGGTCAAAAACTTGAGGAGGAAAATTCCGGCACTCTATTATTCGACGCGGATAACGACGGTGACCTTGATCTGTATATTGCAAGGGGTTGTGGACAATATCCAGCGAATCATGAATACTATCGGGATATTCTTATGGTCAATGATGGTAAAGGTAATTTTTCCGAGAATACGACCGCTTTACCAAATCTTACAGCAAATAGTTCTGCCGTGAAGGCAGCTGATTATGACCATGACGGAGACTTAGATCTTTTTATCGGGAGCAGGGTGTTGCCTTTTTCCTATCCTTCTGCTGACAGATCTTTTATTTTGAGAAATGAAAGTACGGCCAAGGAAATCAAATTTATCGATGCTACCATGGAAGTTTCCGGTGAATTGTTGTTCCCTGGAATGGTAAGTGACGCCCTATGGACCGATTTCAATGGAGACTCTTGGCCAGATCTCATTTTGGCCTGTGAATGGATGCCCCTACGATTTTTTGAGAATGACAAAGGAGTATTGGTGGAAATAACCCAAGAAACTGGAATACAAGATAACCACGGATGGTGGAATAGCTTAGCAGCGGCGGATATTGATAACGATGGGGATATTGACTACATCGCTGGCAATTTAGGAGGAAATACCTATTTTAAAGGAACAAAGGAAGAACCGGTTCGGTTGTACGCCAAAGATTTGGACCAAAATGGTACTATTGACCCTTTAATCTCATACTATTTAAGAGACAGTGTCGGGGTCAAAAAAGAATATCTCTATCATCCTTGGCAAGATGTGACAAAACAATATGTCGGAATTCGTAAAAAGTTCAATTCTTTTGGAGCGTTCGGTGAATCTACACTACCCGAAATGTTCTCGGATGGTCTTTTGGACGATGCACAAAAATTCATCCTTAACGATACGCGCACATCATGGGTCGAAAATTTAGGAAATGGAAAGTTTGAACTTCACCCACTACCATTGGAAGTGCAGATGGCCCCAATCTACGGAGTACTTCCAACGTATTTGAATAATGACAGTGCTATAGATCTTTTATTGGTCGGCAACGATTTCGGCATGGAAGTTCAACAGGGCCCGGCTGATGCCCTAATCGGTATTTCTTTAAGAAATGATGGAAAAGGTAATTTTAAACTACTTCCTATTGAAGAAAGCCATTTTTTCGTTCCCGGAGATGGAAAAAGCCTTGTACATCTCTATGTTGGCGATGATAAAATGCTGACCATTGCTTCCCAAAACAATGATTCATTGAAGGTCTTCGAATTGAAAAAAGACATACCTCTAAAATCGATAACGTTACGACCTAATGAAGTAAAGGCATTGATTACCTTCACCGATGGTTCTAAAAGTGTACGTGATACGCAATGGGGAAGCACCTTTAATTCACAATCAAGTAGAACTTTTACTATACCCGTGCAGGCAACGGAAATCAAATTCTATGACGTAACCGGTCGGGAAACTCGATTGATAAGCTTCTGACCTTTTACCGAATCAATGCTCATTGGCATGTTTATAGTCCCCAAAGCGATATTTAACGGTTCGTTTTAAAGGAATGTTCATACCCTTAGAGGATTCCAACCAATCATAGATTGCGGCAGACATCGATTTCGCAATATCCTGCTTATCGGGATCCGCAATGAGGTTATACATCTCATCGGGGTCATTTTTCAAATCATAAAGCTCGTTACGGTCCCAAATACCCTGATACTTAATGTACTTGTATGTATCGGTGCGCATTCCGAAAACGGTAGGTGTCATCGGAAAATCGTATTCCCAATAATATTCGTAAAACACTTCTTTTCTCGTTGGGGCATCGGTATCTCCCGTCAGAATGGGAATAAAAGAAACCCCGGGCATATTTGAGGGTTGCTTCACACCGGCTTCGGCCAAGACGGTCGGCCCTATGTCGATATTTTGGACCATCTCGGTAGGTTTCTTACCCCCTTCGAACAATTCTGGACAGCGAACCAATAGAGGGACTTTAACCGATTCTTCATAAAAATGGCGCTTATCGATAAGTCCGTGCTCGCCCCAACTGAATCCGTTATCGCCCATATAGATGACCAGAGTAGATTCGTCCAAACCTTCTTTCTTAAGATAATCCATCACGCTCCCTACACTTTCATCGACCCCGAGAAGCGTCTCGCAATAATCGACCACCATGCTATGCAGGTCTTTAAAATCGTGGTACATATAATCAACACCATGCCAACTGACGCGCTGATCGGCCACCCATTGCGGCCATTTTAAATCTCTATATTCACCTGTAAGTGTTTGACCGTAAGTAGATGGTAATTCTATTTTATTTCCCTTGTACCTACCCTTATGACGCTTGGCAGGCTGAAAACCGGCATGTACCGCTTTGTGTGATAGATAAAGGAAAAATGGTTTTTTCCTATCCCTTTTGTCCAGCCAATCGATGGCATGTTCCGTCAGCAGATCTGTGATATAGGTTGAATCTTTGTATGCAACCCTATTTCCATTGATGTTGATCGTTGGATTATAATAAACCCCCTGGCCCGGAAAACTCTCCCAATGGGTAAAACCGGGCTGTGGTTCATCTCCGTGATCTCCCATGTGCCATTTTCCAAAAAACCCGGTTTGATAACCTGCTTTTTCCAAGTACTGCGGGAAATATGTGAGGTCGCCAGGATCTGGCGCTTGATTGTCTACAATGGTGTGTGAATGTGAAAATTGCCCCGTTAATATGGATGCCCTACTTGGAGAGCACAGTGAAGTAGTCACAAAAGTATTTGGTAAATAAGCACCCTCAGCGGCAAGACGGTCCATATTAGGAGTTTCCAACCAAGGAACTTTTCCCGTAAAACCCATATAGTCGTACCGATGGTCGTCGGTCAGTATGAATATCACATTACGGGGCTTTTTCTTGGTCTTTGTGATAGGGTTACCCAAATTCTCTGATTTTCCTTCCGGAAGCCCACTGGCCATCATCAATAAGGAAACACAAATTATGCCTAAAAAACTATAACTTCTCATAGTATAATATTTAGTTTGATTACAAATATTCAATGTTACTTTCGTTTTTGTTCTACCAACCATTCATACAATTCCTCAGTATTATAGGCCTTAATCCACGAGTTATGCCCAACCCCAGGATATCTTGTAAAACGTACATCATAGCCCATCGATTTCAATCGGTCTACCATGGTTTCCGACTCTGAAATCGGTATCGATTCGTCTTCCTCTCCGTGAAAGACCCAGATGGGCATTTCTTTGTCGATCCAAGCGGCATAAGGTACCGGGGTCATGCCGCAGACTACGGCCAAGGCGGCAAATTTTTCAGGATACTGAACCGCCAGTTCCCAAGCTGCGCCTCCTCCCCTACTAAGACCTGTCAAATAAATCCTTTTAGGGTCTACCCTATTGTTCGCCACTACGGTATCTAATAATTGTATCAAGGCAGTAGTATTCCACCACTTTTTTTTATGCGGATTTTGAGGCGCCAAAATAAGAAACGGAAACTTTTTGCCTTGGGTAATCAGTTTTGGAGGGCCATTTCGTTTTATGGCAACAAGACTATCACCTGATTCACCCCCGCCATGAAGAAACAACAGTAATGGAAATTTTTCGTCTTCGTTCGATTGGTATTGCTCAGGATAGTATAAATAGTAGTCAAAGGTCTCGGCAGTAACCGTCTTCAGAGAAGCATCAATAAGATTCGGACTTGTTTGTGCCGCGCAACTTTGCAATATACAGCAAAGAATCAAATAGGATATTCGGTTTTTCATTCTCCAAATTAAAAATGGAAGATAACGAAAAGCCTATAATACGCATATTCTTATCCTAAAATATTCCTTTAAGTTACTTGAAGGCTGGTAGCGAAAGCTCCTCCCTTTTGAAAAGGGAGGAGCAAAAAAAAAAAAAAAACGGATACCCAATGGGTACCCGTTAAAGTAATTTGAAAATTACATTACTAGCGATATAGCGTAAAATGCCCTACATAGCGCTGTTTGCTCTTATCATTGGCGTTGACAACGTACCAGTAATCCCCAGTAGGCAGCTCCTCTCCTTCGTATCGACCGTCCCACTTAGAGACTTGATCTAACTCGGCGACGACTCGACCATAGCGATCATAGATTTTCACTTCGATGTTCGGGAAGAATTGTCTATTCTCAGGGTACCATAGTTCATTATCTCCATCCCCGTTAGGAGAGAAGAAATTTGGTATTTCCAACATACCCGTAAACTCGAACGGAAAGGTGATTGCGGCAACACATCCCATCGAATCGACAACTTGAACGGTTACGTTTCCACTTTCATTGGTCGTATATACGGTCTCACTACCCATGGATTCCCCTTGAAAGAAGAACTCGTAGTCTCCATACCCTCCTTCGGCGGCAACGGTTACCTCATTCGGACCGGTCTTATCACCTGACAAAGTCAACGGATCGTAACTATCCATGGTAAACTCGACCATATTGGTACATCCGTTGATATGGTAAATATATACAGTATGGTCACCAGCTGGCAGATCGCCCCATGTATACGTTGCATCGGCCAAGGCGGTAACCGCATCCGTTGGGTCCACGGGATCCAAAGCGAATAACAGCTCCGGCAGAATGCTGGCATCGGCCATCTGAATGGTAACGGTACTGTTGGGGAAAATTCCCTCACAACCATATTGCTCAATAGGCTCCGCTGCAAGTTCTACGCCCATGTCAATGGTAAACTCGACAAAGGTCTCACATTCATTGGCATCACGAACAAATACAAGATAACTTTGCCCACCTGCCAAGGTCAAGAATTCCATATTCAGGTTAGGCTCAAAAACCTCACTATTGTCCGAATCCGGACCGATTAATTTGGTTTCATAATACTCAATCGGATTCGATGGATCCGAATTATCAATAAATGGAGTACCACCAGTCACGGTCAATTGTGCCGTACCGTCATCGAAACCGATACAGGTTTCAGGGGTCGTTTGCACATCGGTTACTTGAACCTCAGTCGGTGCGCCAACGTAGATTTCAAATGTCTGGGGACAGTTGTCGGCAAAGGCAAGAACGGTATAGGTTCGATCGCCTTCCAAATCTTCAAACGTGAAAGTATCCGGATTCGCCGGATCCGAAAAGAACTCGTTAAGGTTCGGTTCAATGGCAAATTGTACCAGACTAGCGGTCGGTGTGTTCACGCTCATGGTAATGGTTCCGTCGGAAGTATCAAAACAAGTGGTCGAGGCAGCACTAAAGCCTATATCGACCAGCGGGGCAGGTACAATTGTAAATGGTCCTTCTACTACGCCGCAATTTTGTCGACTTATGACGGAAATCCAATAATCCCCAGAGTCCAAGTTTTCAAAGGTTCCGAAATCCTGCATTCCCCTATTATCATAGGTAGCCATTGGTAACGCCGCAAATGCATTAGTTCCTGGATCAAAATCGTAGATGCGGAATTCATAGATACCCGTACCTCCATTTGCAATTGCCTCAATGCGTCCATCGATTTCACCCGCACAAGATTCATTGTAGCGAGGCGAAGTTGGATCTAAGAAGAGCGGGTCCGCATCGGTAATCGTAATACCGTTGGTTTTAATGGCCAAGCAAGTACTGGTGGATCCCAATTTTCTGACTTCGTAGCGGTACGATTCGCCAATATTCCCTGGAATATTAAGTTCTGCAGGTACGCCATTATCAGTTCCAGTAATGGGTTGCCAAGCAATAGTACCAAAATCGGGATGCGTCGGCGGATATATTCTATTGTATTCATAGGAACCACCATCGGGATTGTTTACACGAATCATCATGGTTGCTATGTTTCCACAAGCAGGCACCGAGGTCTGTATCAATGCTGGAGCAATTGGCGGTGGTGGAACTACTTCTAATGGAGCTGTAAAAGTCTGACAGTTCAGGGTCGATACAACCTCTATAGCATACCATCCACCCGAAATTACTCCCGTACTGGCGCTTCCAACAAATTCAGGACTACTTTGAAGTCCGGTACTTGAAATTATATTCGCGGGATTGGTCGGATCGGTATTGTTCGGGTCTAATTTCACCAAACGATACTGGTAACCACCTCCAGGAACACCTCCAATGGCACCTGGAGTGGTCGTACCGGGTTCTACGGACCTAATAATCGCATCGTTACCTTGAGGGCATTCCAGTTGCCGAACAATATCGGCCTCGGCCTGAATCGTTGGAACAGGGCTCAATGTCTCGGTCGTCGAAACCGGACAGCCTTCACTATCACGAACCGTAACACGATACTCTCCACTGGAGAGGCCTGTAAATCTGTCGTTGGTTCCATTGGTCACAAAATCACCATAAGTCGCGTGTGGAACAAAACCACTTCCATCGTTATATTCGAGCATATATTCATAGGGGGAACTGTCCCAACCACCACTAGCGGTTACGGTTAATTCTCCCAAATCATTATTACAACCGACACGACCAACTTCGTCGAAAGCATCTATTTGTAGCTGCCCGTTCGGTACACGTATTGTAGCTACGTCGCTGAAAACATCGCAGGCGGATACCGTTTTCCCCT
Source organism: uncultured Maribacter sp. (assembly GCA_964351985.1). GTDB lineage: Bacteria > Bacteroidota > Bacteroidia > Flavobacteriales > Flavobacteriaceae > Meishania. The sequence goes on from CAYGPR010000006.1 coordinate 83,236, forward strand.
GTTCTCTGATTACTACGCGCCTGCTACCTCCAGGGAGTCCACTGATAATAAACGGATTGCCATCGGTGGCAATATCTACAATTGCATTTGCATGGACAGGTCCTGAAAAAACGCCTCCTGTAAACCCAGGATCATTAGCGTCATATACCCAATATTCATAAACTCCAGAAAATGCAGGGACCGTATTTATGGTAATTTCAATAGCACCGTTCAATTCACCCTCACATCGTACGGGATTAGACTCGCTAATGGTTACGGTAGGCAATTCAGGTATGACCACCGTGTAAGGTTCCATCGGATAAGTACAACCACCAACATCTACCACCTGAAGACGGTATTCTCCGGCTACCATCGGTAGGTCGAATTCAATGTAATCATCACCCGGATTAGGATTCTGAACGGCTACCGGAGCCACTGAAGACCCTTGGTCTTCAATATAAAAGTTCGGTGACCCTGAGTTATCTGTTACATCAATGCGAATTCGTTCCGGGTTTTCACAATCCATCGGCCGCAATTGGCTGATGATACCTTCGACCTCACTTGGTGGATCAATGACAATAGGGTTGGGGAAAATATATTCACAACCGTTGTTGTCAATGGCGGAAACCGTAAAGGTCTGTGTTACCCCAGTGTCTACGATCAAGAAATCCATCGTATTCAATGTAGTGGTCTGATAACTGTCCGCAGGATTGATCTTAAAACCATATGGGGCACCATTACCCACATTGGTACCATCGACCGTTAAGGTAATGGTCGTGGTGCTATACCGATTGGCACCTACCTCACAAACCAGGGTCCCAGCAACCGCATCTATGGTAAACGGTACTGGTTCGGCAATAAATACCTCTTCACGATCAAAACAATTTCGATCGGTTACGACCTCAACGACATACGTACCTTGAGATAGACCTGAAAAAGAACCTGTGGGGTCCGTATCGATACGTGTACTAAAGTCATAATTCGCGGGCATTGAAAGCAAATCGCTCGCATATAGGTTGTATTCCTTGATATTCGGATTGAGCGTGGGATCGGGATCCACAAATAAAGAAACATTGATACTACCATCATTGTTACCATTACATGTAATAGCCGTTTCACCGGGATCCGTGATGACGGGTTGTATAGGTGCCTCCCTGAAAATATCATCAACGGTGAACCTACAAGGTACTGCAGGAATCCCACCCGTTACCACTTGATCTTCGACCACAACCTGATAATCCCCTGGTGGGATATTCGGGAAGCTGACATTGAAATTAAAAATAGTATCATCACCATCATCAAGGATGGTCATATTAACTGGGCTTCCTAAAAAGTCAAGTCCTGAGAGCACATAATTAAAATTACCACTACCACCGTTCGTATTAATGGTTATCTCTCCGTCGGCGTTTTCACAATTTGGTTCGGTGCTGAAATACCCGGAAGCAGATAATACCTGATAAACTTCCGCAACCGCGTCCACATCACAACCATTGGCATCGATTACATTGACCGGATACTGACCGATATTGTTCACATTAAAGGTGGCCTGGGTCGGAACACCGGGTGTATAGGCCGGTGTTTGGCTAATACCGTTCAATGTGAAGGTTGGTGTATCGATATCGCCTGGCATTTCTACGGTTATGTTCCATCCTCCGGGAGGTAGGGTAACGTCACACTGGTTGTCCACACTGATGGTCGGTGCCGGTAAATCGGGATTTAACTGAATTACCGCCGCCGATGTACTTGCAGGGCATCCTCCTCCATCGAGCACCCAAATATCATAGGTGATGCCTGTCAATGACCCTACCAAGCTTTGTGTGGGAGATGGATCAAAGGCGCTCGGCGGTGGAATAGAGCCAGGAGGCAAGGTACCCTGTTCAATAAAGGCGAATTCATAGGGTGCCGTTCCCCCATTGGCCCTTACCGTAATTTGTCCCAATTCGTTACAATTTGCATTTTGATTGTCAATAACATCGACCCGAGGCAAATTCAAGATGGCCTCGTCCTCATCGCCATCGGTACAGTCGGCGGCATCTTCTACGGAAATACCATAGCGACCCGCTGGAACGGACAAATCAGTGGCCAAGGTGGTCAACGAAGAACCTGTGACGTTGTATTCAATAGTTCCCGTATCCAAATTCGTGATTATAATATCGAAAGGTGCTACGCCCGTGGTAATATTGTAATTCACACCCACATTGCCGTTTCTACAGGTAATACCATCGACCAAAAGATCCACGTTCATACCCGGACCATCAGGCAAAGTAATTACTTCTTGATAGATACATCCGGTCGTCGTATCGCGCACTTCCACCGTATAGGAAACCCCGAACAAGAGGTTACTGAAACAATGCCTATTCGGCAATGCCGGTGCCCCATTAGGGCTTTGCCATGCAGATGGCGGATCGGTAACCAAACGGATCTCATAAGGTCCGGTTCCGTTTATGATATCCACGCAGACCGTTGTTCCCCCCGGGGTACAGGTCGGAGGTGGTGTGGGATAAATCGGTACAATATCAAGACTGCTGGTGCCGATGACCAAAGGTTCTTGATCGATACAGCCCCTTGAGTCGATAACTATAACCTGATAATTTCCGGGAATCAAAGAGGGGTCCGTAATATTCAACGGTAAATCGCCCGGAGCCACATTATTTTGCGTCACAAAGGGATTGCCAAAATTATCCTCGATAACAATAGTATAATTCGGAACGCCCGGCGAAACCATTGGGTTGATGGTTACACCGCCGGAAAGAGCCCCAGCCGAACAGGTAGCATCAATAGGCGTAATAGAGGCGTCAACCGCTGGTATGGGATCCGCCGTAACCGTCACTGGAATGATGGTTGTAATACAATTAAGTGTGCCATTAATCCCGTCCCGAGAGTCTCTTACTATATATTCATAATTTCCAGCTGCAAGACCTGAATAAACGGTTTGCGAAGTAAAATCGTACGTATTGATCACAGCAGGATCAGGATCATTAGGATCTGCAACCAAGGTACCCGCAGGAGCAAAAACCACTAGAAATGGTGGAACACCAGAGGACACAGTAGGGATAATTTCTACAAAGCCACTATTCGGATCTCCACAGCTCGGACCTGTAACTTGATGGGTGGCCGCTATATTTGTTGGTTCCGTAAAAGTTATTGGTGCAGACGTTGCTGGACACCCATTACTATCGCTTACTGTTACCCTGTAATTACCATCGTTACCAAAAGGTACGGTGTACTGAAAGGTACCCGATGGTAAAGGAACCCCATTGTGGCCGGCTACCGGTGTATAAGGACTCGGCGGGGTAGCCGATTCATACTCGATCGTATACGTAGTAGTGGCCAAGTTCGAGATATCACCACCTGTAATGGTAATTTCCATTTCGCCATCGCCACCACAGGGAATTTCACTGTTTATGTCAAGACTAACCTGAATCTGTGGCTCGATAATTATGGTAGGTAATTGTGCCGAACAATTGTTACCGTCGACTACCTCGATATCGTAGGTTCCAGGAACTAAATTAGTAAAGGTGAACGTACCCGCAGTCCCGGGGGTCTGAGGTAGACCGCCGTTGATTCGGTATTGATGGGTACTCAAAAGAGCGGCACTTGGTGGTGGCCCACCTACGGCAGAGGTCACGGTAATTTCTGACTGGTTGGTGGCCGTATAGCAATAGTCAATGGCACCGGGCACAATAGTCGGCGGTGTCTTCGGTGTTAGCGTGAAGGGTCCGCCCCTAAATTGGCAACCCTCTGAATCGGTAATGATGATATAATAATCACCGGGATCTATTAAATTATTGAAGTTTCGATTGTTTTGAGACGGGGATATCGCACCCAATGGATCTTCAAGTTGATAGCTATAGCCACCGAAACCGCCCGAACCATTGGCACGAATTCTACCTACATTGCCGTTTTGACAGCTCATATCGGTTACCGTAGCAGTCACATTAAGCGGAGTAGCAGGACCTTCAATGTCAAAAGCCACCGTAGACGTACAATTGGTATCGTTATCGGTCACAGTTATGGAATAATTACCAATGGCGAGACCGGTCAAAGGCAGGGTAAGATTGGCACTTGTACCACTGCTGTGGGTTACCGGAGCACTACTCGGTGCGGTATAGGTAACGGTATAATCATAATCCGTGGCAAAACCATCGATGATATAGGTCGCATTACCATCGGCTTCGGTTGGACATACCTGTCGATCACCTCCGCCCTGTACCTGGGCGCGAATGGAGCTGAACCCACCTGTGGTGAACGAGGCAGGATAAACACAGCCACCGGAATCCTCTATCTCAAACTGGTAGGAGGTATCCAAAACAAGTCCGGCAAAAACACCGGTCGTATTTGGTGGCGGCAAAGAAGTCGCGGGGTTTGAACCTACGACACGGTATTGCGCTACAGTAAAACTGGGAGGCAATACATTAATAGTTACACGACTGGTGCCAGAGGCACAGTCCAGTTGATCTTGTGCAAAATCAATGGGGTCTGGTGGGGTCGCCCCATCGATGTCAATGGGCGCAAGTGCTTGTAAACACCCAGAACCATCCCTCACATGGGGTATATAATTTCCTGGGGCGAGACCTGAAAAAATCAACGTGCTTTGCCATGAACTTGGATTACCGGGTTCAAGACTGTATTCGTACCCTGAACCTGAGCCACCACTGGCAGCGGTATAAGTAATCGTTGCTCCTGTAGTGCAAGAATAAGGGGTTGTCATACTTGCGGTGCTAGTCAAACCGCCATCAGAATCGACTAAGACTGCCGCTTTAGGTAAAATACAACTAAACGATCCTTGCGAATAGCGTATTTCTACAAAATTATAGGTGCCATCGGGCAACGGTATTATAGGCGAGGTCGTCCAACCTCCTGTAGCGCTGTTCGTCGCCCTGAACTCCAAGTTAAAGCCCATTGGGTCATTGACAACAAACTCGACTTTTCCTCCACCATTGGTACAGGTACCTAATATCGAATTCACATCTACATCCGGCGGGTCTAACTGTGCTACATATTCAGATTTTTCAGCGGTACAATTCGATGGGCTATCGATAATATAAAAGGTATAGGTGCCCGCTGAAGTAACGGGGTAACTAAATGTTCCAGTAAAGGTACCCCCTGAATCACCGCCATCGCTTACGGTAAAACTATAGGTTCCTGAACCACCTGAAGGGGTTACATCAATAAAGACTGTCTCAGTACCCGATGGTGGCGGACATCCAAAACTCATTCCATTAGTATCGGTCGTCACCGTAATTGGGTCTAAACCTTGGCCTACTTCAATAGTATTGCCCGCCCTATCGTTATATTGTACTGGGGCCGAAATACCATTGGCAATATCTTCTCGACATAATGGAGTCTCTATTTTTACGGAATAAATACCTTCACTGACGTCGGCGAAGGTAAAAGTGTTGCTCGAGATAGGGGCCGTAAAAGCTACCTCGGCTCCAAATTCGTCCAACAAGGTGAATTCATAAGGACCAATATTGTTAGGCAATGCTTCTACATCAATACTACCGACCTGACCAGCACAGACCGGATTGTTGACATCGACATTAATGGTCATGTCGACCTCATTGATTACAATAGGATTATAGAGATATTCACATACTTTACCTGTAATATTCAATCGAGCTTGAACCGTATACGTACCGGCATCGAGATTATTGAAAATCGAAGACGACTGATAAGGGCCAAAACCTTCGGCATTTCTTTGGATTTGAAATTGGTAACTGTTGGGTAACCCTGTAATTTCTATTCGACCAGGGTTACCGCAAACCACGTCACGTTTGATATGGTTCTGGGTAATCGTACTTTTTATGACCTCGATATAATATCTTGGACCGCTCCCACCTACTTGCAAAAAATATTCCGCACCTGTAGCCGCATTAACACTGGTAGCCAATAAATTATAACCTGTGCCCGTATAAATCGAAGTATAATTAGAGAGATTAGTATCCGGACACTCAGCATTGGTATCGGGTGTACCACCCGTAAGTTCGTATAAGGTATATGATGCATTCCCCGCTACGGTAATAGGTCTGTTATCGGAATCCCCACATAGAATAAATCGGGCGATGGTGAATCCATTATTTGTACAAGTAGCTACATCATCATAATCCTGTATCGGCGTAGCGAACATGGCCGCGATGGGTGCATTAGCATTTGAACCTTTAGAATTGATTTCTATGGATGGTGCGGAAGTAGCATCGGTTTCGGTAACCGCTAAAACCGCTTTGGATTTTTCTTCAAGTACCGTGGTAATCTCCGCAATGAATTCGTTGACCTTGGTATTCGCTATGGCTGAAGTACTAGCTACCGATATGGCGATCAATAGTAGGGCATACAGAATATGCCTTGGTTTTTTTGGGAGCATAGGTTAAGTCGATTTGCAAGAATATGCAGATTTGGGGATCGGTATATTCTTTGGGGTAAAAGTTTAAACTTATATTTTTCTATTTATCTTTATGCGATAATACATACCTTATATGCTTTGTTTTAACGTCAAATTATGAGAAAAAGTATCGTTTATTTTTGTTTATTCGTTGTGTCGTTCAACCTCTCTTGCGCGCAAGACACTATAAATCAGGTAGATATACCTAAAAAAGTACCTTTTTCAGCGGAATTACTGATCGATGAACTACCCATTCCGTGGGGTATGACCTTCTTGCCGGACGGCGACATATTGGTCACCGAAAAATCAGGACAATTAATCCATTTCAAGGATGGAAAAAAGACGGAAATTTCCAACGCACCAGAAGTTTATACTCGCGGTCAAGGCGGATTTCTCGATGTGGTCGCACACCCCGATTATGAAAACAACGGTTGGATCTATTTTACATACTCCTCTTCGGAAGGTGATGAAAAAGGAGGGAATACAGCGGTTATGCGTGCCAAGATAAAAGACAATACATTGATTGACAATCAATTACTATATAAAGCTTCACCAAATACTACAAAAGGACAGCACTTCGGGTCCCGTATCGTTTTTGACAACGATGGGCATCTTTATTTTTCCGTCGGAGACCGTGGAAATCGTGATGTAAATCCGCAGGATGTGACCCGTGACGGAGGTAAAATTTATCGTATCAATGATGATGGAAGCATTCCCCAAGACAACCCTTTTGTGGACAAGGAAGGTGCAAAAACCGCAATTTTCAGCTATGGCCACAGAAACCCACAAGGATTGGCAAAACATCCAGAAACCGGTGCTATTTGGAACAATGAACATGGCCCAAGGGGAGGTGACGAAATCAATATCGTCAAAAAAGGGGCGAATTATGGTTGGCCCGTAATTACCTACGGAATCAATTATAGCGGTACCCCGATTACGGACAAGACCGAAATGGACGGTATGGAACAACCTATCCACTATTGGGTACCTAGTATCGCACCAAGCGGTATGGCCTTTATAAATTCCGATAAATACGAGGGCTACAAAGGAAGTTTGTTGGTGGGGTCACTTGCATTTCAATATTTGGAACGACTGGTGCTAGACGGCGATAAAGTGGTCAAAAGGGAAAAACTCATGGGAGATATGGGCCGTGTACGGGATGTCAGACAAGGGCCTGACGGACTTATTTACGTGGCCGTCGAGGGAAAAGGAATTTATAAGTTGGTGCCCAAAGCATGAACCTTTTCATGAAAACATTTACATTGGTTTACCTGATCGTAATCGCCGGTCTCTCATCTTTTCTGTTTCAGAACCCTGAACTTGAAGAAAGCATGCAAAGGGGCCGTGAAATCTACACGGATTTCTGTGTAACCTGCCATCTTGAAAAAGGTGAGGGGGTAATGGGCACTTTTCCTCCCTTGGCAGAATCAGATTACTTAATGAAAAATCGTGAGGCCAGTATTCGTGGTGTCAAATATGGACAGCAAATGGAGATTGTTGTTAACGGAAGTACTTATAACAGTGCCATGCCAGATCCCGGTTTGGAAGATGAAGAAATCGCCGATGTAATGAACTATATCCTTAATTCTTGGGGCAATTCTTCAGATGAAATGGTAACGGTCGAAGAGGTGGAAGCTATTCAAAAGTAGACTAGATGCCTGCATCCAGTGCTGCCTTGACAGAGCCGTATTTTTCCAGTAATTTTTCAGCTTCGGTGTATTCAATGCCTAAACCTTCTGAAACATAACGCACTCCCCTATCCACAAGTTTGTTATTGCTCAATTGCATGTTCACCATCTTGTTGCCCTTGACACGTCCGATTTTGATCATCAGAGCCGTAGAGATCATGTTCAAGGCCAATTTTTGGGAAGTCCCACTTTTCATACGTGTACTACCCGTTACAAATTCTGGGCCTACGTTCATTTCTATTGGAATATCCGCAGCTTTTGCCAATGGCGAACCGGGGTTGTTGGTAATTCCCGCTGTTAGCACACCATTTTTCTTGGCATCGGCAATTCCGCCTAAAACATAGGGGGTAGTTCCAGAGGCCGCAATGCCAACGAGCACATCAAGGTCGTTAATACCATGAACCTTCAAATCTTTCCAGGCCTGTTGGGTATCGTCCTCAGCATGCTCCACCGATTTACGAATAGCCTGGTCTCCGCCTGCTATAAGTCCCACTACCCTTTCATGAGGCATTCCATAGGTCGGGGGTATTTCGGAGGCATCCAGAATACCAAGCCTTCCACTTGTACCTGCGCCGATATAGAACAAGCGTCCGCCTTCTACAAAACGTTCGGCCAAAGCATCGACCAACTTCGTAATTTGAGGAATCGCCTCAGAAACTGCATCCGCCACTTTTTTATCCTCCGAGTTCATTTTTTGGAGAATTGAGGTCGTGTCCAATTGTTCCAGATGGTCATGATTTGAAGGGGTCTCGGTTATTTTTACGTAATCCATTTATGGTTGAGAGTTTAGGGTTTGACAAAACTACATTGAACCTTGAACTTCCACTGCCCTGTGCAACTGCTTACTGTTCACTTTTTCAGAGCAATCGAATATCGTTATTTCTAAAAGAATTCAATAGGCTGTTTTCAGGTTCTAATTCGGTAATCATAATATCAATGGCACCAATCTCACAGGTTTTATAGCGATGTTGCGAGTTCAGTTTCTCAGAGATAGATAAAAGTACCGTTTTTTTGGCGGATTTGATGACCGCTTTTTTGACCTGTACAATATCCCAATCGAATTCGGTCAGGCCATATAGGGAATCAACATATCCCGTGCCTATAAAACCATAATCGACCCTTATTTCAGCCAGATTATGAATGGCATTGGCACCTATTGAAGTCTGTGCTTCCCTGGATATTTGTCCTCCGATGAAGATTACGGTAACATTTTGTTTATTGGAAAGTTCCATGGCCACGGGAAGACTATGGGTAAAACAGGTCAAATCTAAGTTCGCGGGAATGAGCCGGGCAAGTTCAAGACAGGTAGTACCCCCATCGATAAAGATAACAGCACCATCTTTTAAGAGGGCCAAAGCCTTTTCGGCAATCGTTGTTTTTTCTTCAAGCCGGTAAATATTATTGTTACGCGCACTATTGGTGGTGAAACCCAAAGAAATAGCCCCGCCGTGCACCTTTCGTAACTTGTTCTCTGCATCGAGTTCCTTGACGTCCCTTCTAATGGTGTCGATGGAGACATCCAAAGTTTCTGCAATATCGGTCAATAGAATCCGATTGTGCAGTTCAACTTCACTTAAAATTGTCTGTTGGCGTTCCTCCTTTAACATAATCAAAAACTTAAATATCCTGTAAAAAAACAAAGATAAACAATAAATCCAAAATGCCGTTTTATACCGTTTTAAAATTTAAAAAGTATCAAAAAAGCATAAAACCGCAAAATAAAAAGCAAAAAACGGCAAATATGAATTTTATTACCTATATTTGCCTGATTAATTTTTCATTTCAAAATCATGATAGCACCCTTAACGATGAAGCCAAAAGCAAAAAAAACAGGTACCGATATCAGTTTCAAACCGGTCGGACAATTCGAGGAAACCCGGTTCGAGAAAATTCACAATGTGATTTTTGACGACTCCAACGAGGCTTCCATAAAAGTGGCTCAAGAAATTGCGGCACTTATCCGAAAGAAACAAGAATCGAAAAAAACATGTGTTTTAGGACTTGCTACAGGTTCATCTCCTATTCGTGTCTATGAAGAATTAGTAAGGATGCACCAAGAAGATGGGTTGAGTTTTTCCAATGTGGTCACCTTCAACCTTGATGAATATCTGCCTATGGAGAAAGATAACCGGCAGAGCTATTGGTATTTCATGCACGAACATCTATTCAACCATATTGATATTCCCAAGGAAAATATCCATATTCCAGATGGGACGGTTGCTGGCGAATTCGTCATCGATTACTGCTTGGCCTATGAAAAGGCGATTAAAAAGTTCGGCGGACTCGACTTTCAACTGTTGGGTATCGGCAGAACCGGCCATGTCGGTTTTAATGAACCCGGGTCACACCGTAATTCAGGCACAAGGGTCATAACATTGGACCATATTACAAGGGTCGATGCCGCACCCGCGTTTCTAGGAATAGACAATGTGCCACGAAAAGCCATTACCATGGGCATCGCAACGGTTATGAGCGCCAAGAGAATCGTTCTTTTGGGATGGGGACAAAATAAGGCCAATATCATCAACAAAACCGTGGAAGGCGAAATTTCTTCCCAAGTACCTGCAACCTATCTGCAGAACCATAAAAACTGCACCTTTGTTTTGGATACGGGTGCTGGCAGTGAATTAACAAGAAATAAGACACCATGGTTAGTCGATGAATCCTTAGAGTGGGATGAGAACCTAACCGCCAAGGCCATGGTCTGGCTTTGTGGAAAAACGGAAAAATCGATATTAAGTTTAACCGATAAAGATTATAATGACAACGGTATGTCAGGATTGTTATCGGTGCAAGATTCATATGACCTGAACATCAAAATGTTCAATAGACTTCAGCACACGATCACGGGTTGGCCAGGAGGAAAGCCCAATGCAGATGATACCAACAGGCCAGAAAGGGCCGAACCAACAAGAAAAAGAGTAATCATTTTCAGTCCTCACCCTGATGATGATGTGATATCGATGGGAGGCACCTTCGACAGATTGGTCGAACAGGGCCATGACGTACATGTTGCCTATCAGACATCAGGCAACATTGCCGTTTCGGATACCGATGCACTTCGTTATGCAGAAATATCAAAAAGAATCTGTGCCTCTGAAGAGGTCCAGACCATTATCGATTCCATTAAGTCAAAGAATGAAAGTAGTTTCGATTCCGTCGAAGTGAGAAGGTTAAAGGGCAACATTCGGCGAGGCGAATCATATGCCGCTGCCCGCTATCTAGGGCTTGACGATGCCAACGTTCACTTTTTAGATCTTCCGTTTTATGAAACGGGTACCATCAAGAAAAAAAGCCTGTCGGAAGAAGATATTGAAGTTATGGTGAGTATCATCGACAAGGTAAAACCACATCAAATCTATGCTGCGGGGGATCTGGCAGATCCGCACGGCACACATAAAGTATGTTTGGATGCTGTTTTCGAAGCAATGAAGCGCTTGAAATCTGAAGAGTTCATGAAAGACTGTTGGTTGTGGTTGTACCGAGGTGCTTGGCACGAATGGGATATCAACGAAATCGAAATGGCCGTACCGATGAGTCCTGGGCAGGTTCTAAAAAAGCGTAATGCCATTTTTGCCCACCAAAGCCAAAAAGACGGAGTCATGTTCCAAGGTGATGATTCAAGGGAATTTTGGATGCGTGCCGAGGAACGAAACAGAGACACGGCGGCAAGATATCGGGCACTAGGTCTCTCCGATTATGCGGCTATGGAAGCTTTCGTTAGGCATAAGTTCGACTAGTAAAGCTCCTTCTATACTTTTGTCACTCCGAAACCTTTATTTTTGTCATTTCGAGGTACGACGAGTCTCACGTATCATTGAGTAAGGGAATCCTTGTACCTCGGAATGACAACTGCAACACTATATGCCAAAACTGCCGTCTTTTTTACTTTTACTATTTCTCGCATCATCTTGCGCCCTCTTCAAACCCATCCCTCAACCAGAAAGGGAGTTTCGGGGTTTTTGGGTGGCCACGGTCGTCAATATCGACTGGCCCAAAAATGGCAATGACGCCGTTGAAAAGCAAAAAGCCGATTATCTAGAAATCTTGGATTTCTACAAGGACTTGAATTTCAACGCGGCTATCGTACAAATCCGCACTGCTGGCGATGCTTTTTATGATTCTGAATATGCACCGTGGTCCCGCTTTTTAACGGGAGAAGAGGGCAAAGAACCCAACACAGAAGAAAGTCTTTTAAAATGGATGATCGACGAAGCCCATAACCGAGGAATGGAATTCCACGCTTGGCTCAATCCATACCGTGCAACTTTCGACCTGAAAACGGAAATTTTGAGTCCGACGCATGATTTTAACCTACATCCTGAATGGATGCTAAAATACGGTAAGAAATATTACTATAATCCCGGTCTGCCAGAGGTACGACAACGAATGGTCTCGGTCATTGACGAAATTGTTGCCGATTATGACGTCGATGCAATCCATTTTGATGATTATTTCTATCCGTATACCATTAAAGACGAAGTTTTTCATGATTCTTTAACCTTTTCCTATCACGGACTTCCGAATCAATCGTTGGATGATTGGCGACGAAGCAACATGGATTCCCTAATCAAAAACAGTTACGAAACCATCAAGTCGCGAAAACCTTGGGTGCAATTTGGGATAAGTCCGTTCGGGGTTTGGAAAAATAAAGCCACCGACCCAAAAGGCTCAGATACCCGAGCAGGGCAAACAACCTATGATAATCTCTACGCAGACCCCCTTCTCTGGATGGAAAAAGGTTGGCTGGATTATCTGGTACCACAGGTGTATTGGAGCATGGAGCTTCCTGTCGCCTCGCATCGAAAAATAGTGGACTGGTGGTCGAACAATTCGAAACTCACAAATCTATATATCGGCAACGGACCCTATAAAATTCGGAATAATAGTGATAAGGCATGGGAGAATAAAAAAGAACTTCCGGACCAATTGATGTACGCAAGAAAAAAAGATGCCGTGCAGGGAAATGTGTTTTTTAGCGCCAAAAGTTTGATGCAAAAGAATGCCGATGTAGTCGAATATCTAAAAAAGAGGTATTATAAAAGAGAGGCCCTACCCCCTATTTCATCCTCTGCGAAAATAGATTTCCCTTCAAAACTTGAATTTAAATCTTTACAACAAAAAAGTGAATCTATTCTATTGTATTTTAATGATTTAAGTAGCTATCGGTTTGCAATTATCTATCCCTCAGGGGAAAAAATCAAAAAAAAATACTCCATCAAAAAATTGATGTCGAAAATTCCGGTAAACGATATGACTTCCGTAAAAATTCCTGAAGAGATCATCCGGAAAAGAAAATATATCGCACTTATTTTTATTGATAGGTACGGGCGCAAAAGTGAGCCGAAAATCATACATTTAAATCAAACCAACTGATATGATCCAAAAAAACAAATGGGCATGGGCTTGGGTACCGACCCTTTATTTTGCCCAAGGCCTTCCCTATGCTCTGGTCGTGACCGTATCGGTTATCATGTATAAAAAATTAGGGATCAGCAATGAAGATATTGGCTTATATACCAGCCTACTCTATATTCCATGGGTTATAAAGCCACTTTGGAGCCCGTTTGTAGATTTGAAAAGCACAAAACGCAATTGGTTTTTATGGATGCAATTATTGGCCTCGGCCGCTCTTTTGGCGATAGGCTTCACATTGCCCACCAACGTCTTTTTCGTAACCAGCTTGGCCTGTTTCTGGATGGTTGCCTTCGCATCGGCGACCAATGATATCGCTACGGACGGATACTATATGATCGGACTTACTGAGGACAAACAGTCCTTTTTCGTCGGAATGCGAAGTGTGTTTTATAAACTCGCCAATGTTACGGGGCAAGGCCTTTTGGTCATCTTGGCCGGTTATTTGGAAACATTGTACGGCGACAATACCAAGGCCTGGTCCATGACAATGATCTGCGCCGGGTCGCTGATGCTATTGTTCACTATGACCAACTTTTTCGTCGCACCCAAATTTGAAGGTTCAAAAGCTATAGCTCTAGACAAACCAAAGGGATTTATCGAAGTCTTTGTTACCTTCTTTAAGAAACCCGGCATGGGCATGGCTTTGGCTTTTATTTTATTCTTTAGATTGGGCGAATCACAACTGGTGAAAATGGCATCTCCTTTTCTGCTGGACCCAACCTCCGTTGGCGGATTGGGATATACCACATCCGAGGTGGGTACCATTTACGGAACCATCGGAGTCATATTTTTAACCGTCGGAGGTATTTTAGGTGGAATCTTGATCTCACGGCACGGACTGAAAAAATGGATGTTGCCCATGCTGATCGCCCTTAACGCACCAAATGCACTTTACGCTTTATTGGCGATAACAAACACTACCGCGGCTTGGGCCGTAACGGGAACCGTAATCGTCGAGCAATTCGGCTATGGGTTCGGTATAGCAGGTTTTATGGTTTATCTGATATACATTGCCGAAGGAAAATCAAAGACCTCACATTATGCCTTGGCAACGGGCTTTATGGCCTTGGGAATGATGCTGCCAGGACTTATAAGCGGATTTATGCAAGATTGGCTAGGCTACTCCGGATTCTTTATTTGGGTCGTTTTGGCCGCGCTGCCAGCATTTATTCTATTGAGATATATAAAATACCCCGCTGATTTTGGGAAAGCAAAAAACAAAGATGAACAAAGTGTTTGACTTTAGTGAAGTGAAAGAAAAGCTTTCGCCAAGGGAAAAAGTGGGTCAACTTTTTATGCCCGCAGCTTTTATTAACGATACCGAGGAAGAAATACTTCAATTGGAAAAATTGATATTGGAGCAAGGCGTTGGCGGACTTTGTTTCTTTCACTCCCGTGCTAGTGCCGCCACCAACTACGAAGGAGAAAAGAAGGTGGTTTACAATGAGAATAGTTTTGAAACACTCAAGAACCTTATCCAACGCTACCAATCGACTTCTAAACACCCCTTATTGATTGCCATCGATGCCGAATGGGGATTGGCCATGCGTATTGAAAACACACCACAATACCCTTACGCGATTACTTTGGGGGCGATTCAAAATGATAACGATTTGATTTTTGAGGTAGGAAGAAATATCGCCAGAGACTGCAAAGCCGCGGGAATCCATTGGAATTTGGCCCCGGTTGCCGACATCAACAACAATTCGAATAACCCCGTTATAGGATACCGTTCATTTGGGGAAGACCGAGACCTGGTTGCAAAAAAGGCAATTGCCTATGTCAAAGGCTCTCAGAGTGAAGGTGTATTGACCAGTATCAAACACTTTCCCGGACATGGCGATACAGCGACCGATTCACATTTGGGACTCCCATTGATCGAGAAGTCGAAGGAAGAATTGGTCGAGAATGAGCTTTATCCTTTTCAAAAATTGGTTGATGAAGGTGTGGAGTCTGTAATGGTGGGACATTTATCCATTCCCGCGTTGGCCAATGGCACCAAGATATCCTCCAGCATTTCAAAGGATATTATCAAAGGTGTTCTACGAAAGGAGATGGGATTTGAAGGCGTGGTCATTTCAGATGCCTTGAACATGCACGCCGTATCAAAAAATTATCCTGAAAAAGGAAAACTGGAATGGCTCGCCTTTGATGCCGGAAACGATGTTCTGTGTTTTGCGGAACATACTGCAGAGGGAATTGAAACCATTCTAAAGAATGCTAGCTCAACACAAATAGAAGAAAGTTTTGAACGAGTCTGGAAGTTGAAAGTTCAAGCACAAGGGTCAAGTCAAAGCTCAAATACCAATCTCCAAGAAAGCATTGAGCTAAATGGAAAACTTGCCGAAGAAAGCTTGACATTGCATAAAGGAACAAAGGAAGATATTTCAGAATTTTTATCAAATGAATTTATCGGAATAGAAAATTCACATAGTGCTGAAAATCATTTTTTTAACAAAATCAAAGAGTATAAAAAGTTTAATACCTCAATTTTAGGGAATGATTTCTTGAAAAGTGAAGAAAATATCCTTTTGGCAATCTTTCCACCTCAAGTAAAACCAACGAACAATTTTGGCTTTTCGGATGCTGAAATCACCAAAATCAACACGCTTGTAAAAACGAAAAAAGTAGTGCTTTATCTCTTCGGGAATCCATATGTTCTGAATCTCATCGATATTGAAAATACAAAAGTTGTGGTCATAGCCTATCAGAATTTTGAAGTTTTTCAAGAAGTGGCTACGAAACATTTTTTGGGTAATCTTGAGGCAAATGGAAAATTGCCCGTAACCATTCAAGGAATATGAAAATAAATAAAATTTTAGGCCTAATGTCCGGCACCTCTTTAGATGGTCTAGACCTTGGCTATTGTCATATCTGGCAAGAAGAAACTTCGTGGAAATTTGAAATCAAGGAAACAAAAAGCATTTCGTATTCCCAAGAAATGCGAGACAAATTGAAGAATTCTATATTTCTTTCCGCCGACGAACTCTTGATTTTTCATAATGCCTACGGTACTTGGCTTGGGGAGCAAGCCAAAATCTTTATTGAAGAAAATAGCCTAGAAGTCGATGCCATTGCCAGCCACGGTCATACCACCCACCACCAACCCGAAAACGGACTTACCTTTCAAATCGGTTCCGGGCAACATTTGGCCAATGCAAGCGGACAAAAAGTAGTCTGCGATTTTCGCACCAACGATGTTGCACTGGGTGGGCAAGGTGCTCCGCTCGTTCCTATTGGTGACCAACTGTTTTTTGGTCAATATGATTTCTGTTTGAATCTCGGGGGGATCAGTAATGTTTCCTTTCAACAAGGGGGTAAGCGTATCGCCTATGATATCGGGTTGGCGAATATGATATTGAATCACATTACCAGAAAACAGGGAATGGATTATGACGAAGGAGGGCAGCTTGCAAAACGTGGCAGCGTTAATTCCGGAATGCTGCAAAAGCTCAATGCGCTGGAATATTATAAACTTCCTATGCCGAAATCCATAGGGTATGAGTGGTTTGTTGAAGAAGTGGTTCCGATTGTCGAAAGCACTAATGATTCGATGGAAAATCTGTTGTGTACCGGTATTCATCATATTTGCGAACAGGTTGCCATCCAAATAAAGAATAACTCCTTAAAAGCCGACAATACCCTATTTGTGACAGGAGGAGGCGCATTAAATGACTTTCTGATCGAAACGCTACAGGACAAATTAGGCGATGTAGCTCAAGTGGTCGTAACTGAAAAACAATTGATCGAGTTTAAGGAAGCTTTGGTTTTTGCGTTGATGGGTGTTTTACGATTAGAGCAAAAAATAAATGTCCTTTGTTCGGTCACCGGGGCAAAAAGGGACTCATCGAGCGGAGTACTGTTTTTGCCCAACTAAGAATCTGAAGCAAATCGCTATATTAGTGAGCTCAATAAATCAACACCAACTCGAAGATGTCAGAGAAACAAAAAAAAGCCACCGCCTACTGGAAAGAAAATGTACGCTACCTCTTTATTCTTCTGGCGATTTGGTTCGCAGTCTCCTATGGTGCCGGTATTCTTTTTAAAGATGCCTTGAACGAGATTAAAATAGGTGGCTTTGAATTGGGCTTTTGGTTCGCCCAACAAGGTGCCATTTATGTCTTCGTCATCCTGATATTCGTATATGTCCGCTTAATGAACAGATTGGATAAAAAATACGGCTACAACGAATAACCACTTACCAAACCTCAAAAATTATGGATGTTCAAACCTGGACGTATCTTTTAGTCGGAATCACTTTTGTCCTTTATATCGGTATTGCCATTTGGTCGCGGGCCGGATCTACGAAAGAGTTTTATGTTGCAGGTGGCGGAGTTTCTCCCTTGGCGAATGGTATGGCAACGGCAGCAGATTGGATGTCAGCAGCTTCTTTTATCTCCATGGCCGGACTCATTTCTTTTATGGGGTATGACGGCTCGGTGTACTTGATGGGCTGGACCGGGGGTTACGTGCTTCTGGCGCTATTACTTGCCCCCTATCTCAGGAAATTTGGCAAGTTTACCGTACCCGACTTTATTGGTGATCGCTACTACTCTGATACAGCTAGAATCGTAGCGGTCATCTGCGCCTTGATCGTTTCCTTTACCTATGTGGCGGGACAAATGCGCGGGGTCGGCGTGGTGTTTTCCAGATTTTTGGAAGTCGACATCAATACCGGGGTCATTATCGGAATGGTTATCGTACTCTTTTATGCCGTTTTAGGGGGAATGAAAGGCATCACTTATACCCAGGTCGCACAATATTGCGTGTTGATTTTTGCCTTCATGGTACCTGCGATTTTTATTTCCATTCAAATGACCGGAAACCCTATTCCGCAATTGGGAATGGGTTCACAGTTGAACGATGGATCGGGAGTGTACCTTTTGGACAAACTCAACGGACTCTCCACCGAACTGGGTTTTGCCGAATATACCGATGGCAAGAAATCGATGGTCGATGTTTTTATGATAACACTGGCCTTAATGGTAGGTACGGCAGGTCTCCCCCATGTTATCGTACGATTCTTTACGGTTAAGCGTGTAAAAGATGCGCGAAAATCAGCTGGCATCGCCCTGTTGCTTATTGCTATTTTATACACCACGGCACCGGCAGTTGCTGTTTTTGCAAAAACCAATCTTATCAATACGGTCAGCAATGAAGAATATACTTCAATGCCCGAATGGTTCAAGAATTGGGAGACTACAGGACTATTGACTTTCGATGATAAAAATGGAGATGGAAAAATACAATACGTTGCGGATAAGCAGGCCAACGAACTAACAATCGACAATGATATCATGGTTTTGGCGAATCCTGAGATTGCTAACCTTCCTGCATGGGTCATTGCCCTTGTCGCCGCAGGTGGCCTGGCAGCGGCACTTTCAACCGCAGCGGGATTGTTGTTGGTTATATCCTCATCGGTTTCACATGATTTGATCAAAAAAGTTTTTGTTCCCACTATTTCGGATAAGGGAGAACTCTGGGCCGCTAGAGGTGCGGCAACGGTTGCCGTTGTTATCGCAGGGTATTTCGGAATCAATCCGCCAGGCTTTGTCGCAGCGGTAGTCGCTCTGGCATTTGGGCTGGCGGCCGCTTCCTTTTTCCCTGCTATTGTTTTGGGTATTTTCTATAAAAAAATGAACAAAGAGGGAGCCATTGCGGGAATGGTCGTTGGAATCTCTCTCATGCTATTTTACATGCTCAAATTTAAATTCGGAATTTTCGATGGTGGCAAAGGAGCAGTACCCGGATTGGAAAAAGATTGGTGGTTCGGAATTTCCCCCGAAGGCTTTGGCAGTGTGGCGATGTTGGTCAATTTTATTGTTTCCGTGGTCATAATGCAATTTACCCCTGCCCCACCCGAAGATGTACAGGAAATCGTGGAGGATATCCGCATTCCGAGTGGTGCCGGTGAGGCTTCCGGGCATTAATTTTTTTAATTATTTTTATATATCCGTGAAGGTCTTCGATAAGCTCAGGCCGCCACTAAGGGAAATTTGAAGCAGGATGTCATGCTGAACCTGTCGAAGCATTTCGAATTCAAGCATAAAATATTTATTAGATGAGCAATTACCACATCAAACATTTAGAGGAATATTATCAAGTTTATCGAAAATCGGTCCGCAATCCCGAAGCTTTTTGGGAAGAAATTGCCGAAGAACATTTCGTCTGGCGAAAAAAGTGGGACAAGGTACTGAGCTGGGATTTCTCAAAACCCGAAATCAAGTGGTTCGAGGGTGCGAAGTTAAATATCACCGAAAATTGCCTAGATCGACATTTACCGACCCGTGGTAATAAGACCGCTATACTTTTTGAACCCAACGACCCGAAAGAAGAAGCTGAACATATCACCTATCGCCAACTACATGAACGGGTATGCCGGCTCGCCAATGTGTTGTTGGACAAAGGTGTCAAAAAAGGAGATCGTGTTTGCATCTACTTGCCCATGATTCCTGAACTGGCGGTATCGCTATTGGCCTGTGCTCGCATCGGGGCGATTCATTCGGTGGTTTTTGCCGGATTTTCAGCTAACGCAATTTCTACCCGTATCAATGACTCCGATTGTAAAATGGTTATCTGTTCGGATGGATCTTATCGCGGAAATAAAACCATTGACCTAAAAGGAATTGTCGACAAGGCCTTGGAAGATTGTCCAGGAGTCAACACTGTATTGGTCGTTAAGCGAACGAACGGTGAAGTTGAAATGAAAGAGGGCAGAGACCATTGGCTACAACCTTTGCTTGATGACTCCTATGCCGATTTAGTAGCCGAAATTATGGACGCCGAGGATCCACTTTTCATTCTGTACACCTCAGGGTCTACCGGAAAACCAAAAGGTATGGTCCATACCATCGGAGGCTATATGGTTTACACGGCCTATACCTTCAAAAATGCATTTCAATATAAAGAAGATGATATCTACTGGTGTACGGCCGATATCGGATGGATTACCGGACACTCCTATATCGTATACGGTCCATTGGCCAACGGAGCCACAACGCTCATGTTCGAAGGGGTTCCCTCCTACCCGGATTACGGACGTTTTTGGGAAGTCGTCGCAAAACACAAAGTGAATCAGTTTTATACCGCCCCGACCGCAATACGAGCTTTGGCCAAAGAGAGTTTGGATTTTGTGGAAAAACACGATCTGTCAAGTCTAAAAGTCTTGGGTTCGGTGGGCGAACCGATCAATGAGGAAGCTTGGCATTGGTACAACAACAATATTGGAAAGAAACACAGCCCGATTATCGATACTTGGTGGCAAACGGAAACGGGTGGAATGATGATTACTCCGATTCCGTATGTGACACCTACCACTCCGACTTATGCGACATTGCCCTTTATTGGTGTACAGCCCGCTTTGATGGATGAGGAAGGGAATGAAATCAAAGGCAACCAAGTTGATGGTCGCTTGTGTATCAAGTTTCCGTGGCCTTCGATCGCTAGAACCATCTGGGGAAATCATGATCGCTATCGAGACACCTATTTCTCAGCGTACAAAAACATGTATTTTACCGGGGATGGCGCCATGCGTGATGCAGTAGGCTATTACCGAATTACGGGCCGTGTCGATGATGTCATAATTGTTTCAGGGCATAATTTAGGAACTGCTCCAATCGAAGATTCCATCAACGAGCACCCAGCCGTCGCTGAAAGTGCAATCGTTGGCTTCCCGCACGATGTCAAGGGGAATGCACTTTATGGTTATGTAATTCTTAAGGAGGTCGGCGAAACTCGAGACCGCGACAACCTAAGAAAAGAAATCAACCAACAGATTACCGAACAAATCGGACCCATCGCCAAGCTGGATAAAATTCAATTCGTATCAGGACTTCCTAAAACCCGTAGTGGAAAAATTATGCGGCGCATCCTTCGGAAAATTGCTTCCAAGGATACTTCTAATTTGGGCGATACCAGTACGCTTTTAAATCCTGAGGTTGTTAAAGAGATTATGGACAATGCCTTGTAATACGTCATTGCGAGAGGAGCGTGGCAATCTTACCATGGGAGCACCAATCAACAGATTGCAGCGCTACGTTGGCTTACAGCCTACTCCGCTCGCAATTACGTTTCTATTTTACCGCAACTCCCGCACAAAAGCATTTCTCTTGGCAAAAGCACTAAAAATAGCAAGCGAAAGCAATCCGCAAATGGCCAAGCCCACGAAAAGCGGCCATACCGTATCTTGAACAAAACTTCCGATATAATTGGCGATGGGTACGGCTAGCACGGTAGAGACGAATCCGTTGATGGCGGCACCGATACCTGCGATATGGCCGATAGGTTCCATGGCGATGGATCGAAAATTACCCCAAAGAAACCCCAAACAAAAGAATTGAACGGAGAGAAATGCGGTCAAAACCAGAACACTAGGGTTGGGTTTGTTCCAAAAAATACCAACATATAAAAGGGCAATCAAGCAAAAAGCCACAAGTGCCATAAAAGAAAGTCTTCGCATTCCGAAACGTAAGACTAACGTACCATTTAAAAAAGTGGAGAGCCCAATGGAAATCGCCAAGCCTGCGAAAATATAGGGAAATTGTTCTGGTAGCCCATATTGATCTTCAAAGACATGTTGTGAAGCGCTTAAATATACCAGAAATGCACCCGTTACAAATCCGGAAATAAAGGTAAACGCAACGGTCTCTCTATGTTTCAAAAATTCAATAAGACCTTTGACGAAAACACTTCCCGAAAACGGAACCTTATATTCAGGTCTAAGGGTTTCAACTTGACGTTTCCAAAACCAAATTCCAACTATAAGCGCGAAAAATAATTGCATATAGAAAATCCCTTCCCATCCGAAGGCATCCAATATCCATTTTCCAATGGCGGGTGCCACAACAGGAATCAGAATGAAAAAGGCCGTCACGAAAGACATCACCCGGGCCATATAATCGCCCTTGTAGGTGTCACGTATTATCGATATTGCCATCGTTCGTGGGGCAGAGAGTGCAATACCTTGTAAAATGCGTCCCGCCACCATAATTTCCAAAGATGGGGCAAGCACACAGATGACGCTCGCGACAACGAACAAAATAAAACCGGAATAGACAATCGGTTTTCTGCCTAAACTATCCGATAAAGGTCCGAAAAATAACTGGCCGACGCCCAGTCCCAAAAAAATCATGGTAATCAAAAGCTGATTATCAGTGGGATCGAGACTGTTTATGGAAACTCCAATTTGTGAAATGGCCGGCAGAATCGCATCGATGGCCAATGCCACAATGGACATTAAAGCGGCCATTAAGGCAACAAATTCAAAATTCGGTTTTGCATTTTGGTTTTGCATCCGGCAAAAGTAGTTATAGGGATCGGCAACTAAAATGGAATTGTTGGATTATTTTTTCCCTTTTGTATTATGGTTCACTCCTCCGGCCTAGTGTCAAGAAACAAGTGCATGGAAACAAGACTGCTTATTGTTTGATGAAAAAAAGTCTTGGATCTTGTTTCTTGCAACGATGGAGTCTAGATTCCTTCAGTAAACAACCTCGGGGCAAACCCACCAGGCATTCGAAAGAAAATAATATTAAAATTTTGAGGCAAGCCTTGGAGCATTTAAATCTAGATTATCGAGTAAATATGTACTTTTGAAAAAAATTTGTCCAGAATGTTGATTATAGGAATTGCTGGAGGCACGGGCTGCGGAAAGACAACGGTGGTCAACCAGATCATTAACGAACTGCCTCATGAAGAGGTAGGTGTGATTTCCCAAGATTCCTATTACAACGATCTCTCACATCTTACCTTAGAAGAACGTCGAAAGACGAATTTTGATCATCCGAAGTCCATTGACTTTGAATTATTGGAAGAACACTTGGGCCTTTTGCGTAAGGGAAAGTCCATAGAACAACCTGTCTATTCTTTTTTGGAATGCAATCGAACGGAAAAAACGATTCTCACCCACCCTAGCAAAGTAATGATCGTTGAGGGTATCCTCATTTTGACCAATGCTAGAATCCGCGAGATGATGGATATTAAAATCTACGTGCATGCCGATTCAGACGAGCGGCTTATCCGCAGATTAAAAAGAGATGTCAACGAACGCGGATGGAACTTGGATGAAACCTTGGACAAGTACCAGAACAACATAAAACCCATGCACGAACAATTTATCGAACCTACAAAAGAATATGCCGATATTATTATTCCGAACAATAAATACAACACTGTCGCAGTTGATATTGTACGTACCATCATCAACGAAAAATTGTCCTAAAAATATATGGGATTCAAGGATTTAAAAAAGAAAAAATGGTTCAGTCTTATGACCAATGTCTACGTATTGGTATTGACCGCTTTTCTCGTTTGGATGGTTTTTTTCGATACCAATTCACTATTGATACACCTTGAACTGCGCAAGCAGATAAAGACTCTTGAAAAACAACAAGAATTCCTACGAGAAGAAATCGCCAAGGATAAACTGATCATCGAAAAACTCTCCGATGAAAAAGAACTCGAAAAGTTTGCTCGGGAAGAGTATTACCTGAAGAAAAAAAACGAAGAAATTTACCTCATCGAATATGAGGACAGTTTGAAACTTGAAGAGAAAGATTAATAGCCATCGGCATTAGCAGAGAGAAGTCTTTGAATAATTTCATCAACTTCTGAACCTATTAACTTCTCAACCATTTTTTGCCTCCACTTGAACTTTTTTCCTCTTAACAAACTTTAACGCCAGAACGCTAAGTTATTCACTTTGTGTTAACAAAATGGTTTCCCTTGCATCGTAAATAATCGTATTTTTACCCCCTAACGTATGAGGCTAATGGGCAAAATCATTGCTATTGCAAATCAGAAGGGCGGGGTCGGAAAAACGACTACAACGGTTAATTTGGCAGCCTCCTTAGGTGTGTTGGAAAAGAAAGTCTTGTTGATCGATGCGGATCCCCAGGCCAATGCAACTTCAGGGTTGGGCATTGATGTCGATGGTGTTGAAATGGGTACCTATCAGATGGTTGAGCACTCCAAAAGCGCATCTGAAACCATAATACAGACCTCATCTCCCAATGTTGATTTGATTCCTTCCCATATCGACTTAGTGGCCATAGAAATCGAATTGGTCGACAAGGATCGCAGGGAATATATGATGAAAGAAGCCATTTCTGAACTCAAGAAAACCTACGATTATATCCTAATCGACTGTGCCCCTTCATTAGGTCTTTTGACCTTAAACGCCCTAACTGCTGCCGACTCGGTAATTATTCCGATTCAATGCGAGTATTTTGCGTTAGAAGGTTTAGGAAAATTGCTCAATACCATAAAAAGTATCCAGAAAATCCATAATCCCGATTTGGATATCGAGGGGATGCTGCTCACCATGTACGATTCTAGGTTACGGCTTTCAAATCAGGTCGTTCAAGAAGTACGTAAACATTTTGGAGATATGGTCTTCGATACGATAATACAACGTAACGTAAGGTTGAGCGAGGCTCCTAGCTACGGGGAAAGTATCATTAAATACGATTCAACTAGTAAAGGTGCCGCCAACTATCTTAACATGGCGAACGAAGTCGTTCAGAAAAACAAGCAAACCGTATAGATAGATGGCCAAAGCAACACGAAAACAAGCACTGGGCAGAGGGCTTTCCGCATTGTTGAAAGACCCTGAGAATGATATTAATTCTGCCTCCGACAAAAATGCCGACAAGGTCGTTGGAAATATCGTGGAACTCGATATTGAGGCCATAGAGGTAAATCCATTTCAGCCTCGTTCCAACTTCAATGATGAAGCACTCCAAGAATTAGCGACTTCCATAAAGGAACTGGGTGTCATTCAACCCATCACCGTGCGTAAACTGGATTTCAATACCTTCCAATTGGTTTCTGGCGAAAGACGTTTTAGGGCTTCGAAATTAGTTGGTCTAGAAACGATTCCCGCATATATCCGTATTGCCAATGACCAAGAATCTCTAGAAATGGCATTGGTGGAGAATATCCAACGCCAAGATCTAGATCCCATTGAAATTGCATTGTCATACCAGCGTTTGATCGACGAAATCAAATTGACACAAGAAAAATTGAGTGACCGTGTGGGCAAAAAGCGTTCTACCATAGCCAACTATATGCGATTGTTAAAGTTAGATCCCATCATCCAAACCGGAATACGAGACGGGTTTGTAAGTATGGGGCACGGCAGAGCCTTGGTCAATATTGATTCAAAAGAAGACCAAATCGAACTTTATGAGAAAATTGTTGGTGAAAACCTTTCGGTACGTGACACCGAACAGGCCGTCAAGAATTACCATCATCGTGGCATTACCGCCACTACGAAAAGTGCAAAAAAAAACACGCCCGATTTTGCGAAGAAAGCGATTAGCGAGTTGACCGATCATTTAGAAGTAAAGGTCGCCATAAGTACCTCTGGTAATGGCAAAGGTAAAATCGCAATTCCATTTAACTCGCCCGAAGAATTCCAACGTATCAAAAAAATAATTATAGGTGGGTAAAAACCTATTCATACTCGTTTTTTTCTTTCTTTTTGCTATATCGGCCATGGCTCAGGAAAAGAAGGAGGTTACCAAAAAACCGGAACAAAACCAAGAAGTCGATTCACTTCAGGCCAATCTTCAAAAGAAAGGTATTCGAGTTCAAGATTCTCTGATTGTAGAACGAAAACCCATTAATCCGTTGGCACCCAGTAAGGCCGCTTTCTATTCTGCCGTCTTACCGGGACTAGGGCAGATTTACAATAAAAGATATTGGAAGGTGCCTATCGTATACGCGGTTATTGGCACCGGGGTATATGCATATCTATGGAACGATGAAAAATATAAAGACTACCGCGACGCATTCAGAAGAAGACAGGCCGGTTTTACGGATGACGAGTTCTGGGATGCCCGAAACCCAGGTGGAGAAATTCCAGATACACCCGATTTATCGACCGATGCGCTACAAGATGCACAGGAACGTTTTCAAAGAGATCGCGACTTGGCGCTTTTGGTAACGATTGCTATGTATGCCCTAAATGTAGTCGATGCCAATGTAGATGCCCATCTCAAACAATTCAATATAGATGATGATTTGAGTTTGGACATGCGACCTTACCTCGATTTGGACCCAATTAGCAATAACCCAAGTTATGGTTTGGCCTTTCTAATAAAATTTTAAAGATGAGAATAGGTTTGTTCGGATACGGAAAGATGGGGAAAATGATCGAGAAGTTAGCCCAAGAAAGAGGGCATACAATCGTCGCCCGTATCGACGTTGACACCGAGGAGATGAAGTTCGACGACATGGACGTCGCTATAGATTTCAGCACCCCTGATTCCGCCTTTGCCAATATAAGTGCCTGTATGGAACATGGCGTTCCGGTAATCTGTGGTACCACAGGATGGCTAAACAAGTATGACAGAGCCGTTTCAATCTGCGAGGAAAAGGGTGGAGCTTTTATTTATGCATCGAATTTCAGTCTGGGCGTAAATATCTTTTTTGATTTAAACGAAAAGCTCGCTAAAATGATGCAACCCCTAAAGCAGTATTCGGTTTCCATGGAAGAAATACATCATTCCCAAAAATTAGATGCACCGAGTGGCACGGCCATAACCTTGGCAGAAGGCATTATCGAAAATTCGGAGTATAATTCTTGGAAACTCGATCATGCCGAGGAAAATGAAATCCCCATCGTTTCAAAAAGAACGGGTACGGTTCCGGGAACACACAGTATTTCATATAACAGTCAGGTAGACCAAATCGAAATAAAACATACCGCCCATAATCGCGAGGGATTTGCCTTAGGCGCGATTATAGCGGCCGAGTGGATTATTGGTAAAAAGGGCGTATTTACGATGAAAGATGTGTTAAACCTTGGTTAACAATTGCAATATATCACCAAGAAAAATAGTTAATTGCAGGTATTTGTTCGGCTAAATAAGATTTTACAAAGGCATAATTCGAATATCTCGGGGCAAGCGCGAGACATTAAAAGGAAATAACCTTCACCATTTCGAAGCAAGCCAGCCTTAACGGTACGGGAAGTTTCGGGGTAGTAAGCCCACTGGTGGGAACAAA
The DNA here is from genome assembly GCA_964351985.1 of uncultured Maribacter sp. Classification (GTDB taxonomy): domain Bacteria; phylum Bacteroidota; class Bacteroidia; order Flavobacteriales; family Flavobacteriaceae; genus Meishania. The sequence continues at coordinate 110,713 of CAYGPR010000006.1, forward strand.
AACAAACCATAAATCAAACATGGACGCAACAGGTTGGATATTATTTATTTTAATAGTGCAGGTCATTCATTTTCTGGGTACCTGGAAATTATATGTAAAAGCGGGTAGAAAGGCTTGGGAAGCGGCCATACCGGTCTATAATGCGATTGTTTTGATGCAAATCATCAATCGGCCGAAATGGTGGGTCATCTTGTTGTTCATTCCCATTATCAATTTGTTGATGTTCCCTGTTATATGGGTCGAAACGATTCGCAGCTTTGGTCGCCATAGCCTATTAGAAACCTGGTTGGTCATCTTGACCTTAGGCTTTTACATCTACTACGTCAATTATATGTTGGATGTTAAATATGTCGAAGACCGAAGCCTACACCCTCGTTCGGCAGCAGGCGAATGGGTCAGTTCTATTGTTTTTGCCATTGTGGCGGCGACTTTGGTACATACTTATTTTATTCAGCCCTATGTAATTCCAACAGGCTCCCTAGAGCGAACTTTGCGAATCGGTGATCTACTTTTCGTCAGTAAATTCCATTATGGTGCCCGAGTACCTATGACTACGGTCGCTGCGCCAATGGTACATGATACTTTACCTGTTCTCGGCGTCAAATCGTATTTGAACAAACCGCAACTTCCGTATATGAGGTTGCCGGGTTTTAAGAATATCAAACGGAATGAAATCGTCGTCTTCAGTTGGCCAGCCGATACCGTCCGCCAATTTTTTAAGAAAGAGACCGGTGTTAAAAAGCCAATCGATAAAAAATCAAACTATGTAAAGCGTTGTGTGGGACTTCCAGGAGATTCGCTTGAAGTCCGAAATGGATATGTCTTTATCGATGGAAAACAATTGGAACTTTCCGATAGGGCAAAGGCACAATATGATTATATGGTATATTCCAATAAAGGGGTTTCATCCAAACTATTGCAAGAAGTTGGTGTCGAGGAATTCAACAGAACCTTTGTTGTAGCAGGATTAACTCAGGAACAGGCCGATATTGTCAATGAATATATTTTAGGTTTCAACAAAAGAGCCGATGGTAAATTTGAGTTAATTACCAAAAACCAAGGAATTCCGATAGAAGCAATCCGAAAGTATAGTATTGCCCTTACCGAAGAAACCGGTCGCGTGAGACAGGCCACCTTGACGAACGAAATGGTGCAACAGCTTAGAACCAGTAGTGCTATTGATTCTGTGGTAAGAGTAGTCGACCCTGTCGGAAAAAGAGGTATAAATCTTTTCCCTCAAAGTCCTGATTATCCTTGGAACTATGACCAAATGGGTCCTATCTATATTCCGAAGGCCGGGACTACGGTTCCATTAAATTTAAAGGTGCTACCACTGTATAAAAAGATAATCCGAGAATATGAAGGAAACACCGTCAGCGTGAAGGGCAACCAAGTGGTAATAAACGGTGAGGTTGCCGATAGCTACACCTTCAAACAAGACTATTATTGGATGATGGGCGATAACCGTGACCACTCCGAAGATAGTCGCGCGTGGGGTTATGTACCTGAAAACCACATTGTGGGAACGCCTATTTTCATTTGGTTAAGCTTCGATAATTTCAAGGATGCCAAAGGGTTGAACGTCAATCCACCTTGGAAATGGAAACCGCGCTGGGACCGTATCTTTACCACTGTCAACGGTAGTGGCGAACCCGTTTCTTATTTCAAATATTTTTTAATCGCCCTTGCCCTCTATTTCGTAGGCGATTATTTTTGGAAAAAACGTAAGAAAAGTGGGCAGTAGTCGGTAGTCAAAATAATTTTTTTAATTCATAACACGATGAACCTCTCTATTATGATTTGTCACACCGAGCCTGTCGAAGTGTTGTCAAAGAATAAACTTGAATTTCTATTTTGAAAATACTCCTGCACCCTACCTATTTTCCCAATATCGCAAGTTTCGCTACTATGCTTCAACATGAAATCGTTTGGGAGGCGGTTGACAATTATCAAAAACAGACCTTTCGCAATCGTTGCCATATCTGTAATGACCGAGGTTTACATGTACTCAACATTCCCATATCCCACGTTGGCGGAAACCAAGGACGGCAGAAATACAAAGATGTAAAAGTAGATAACACCTACCCTTGGCAACGACAGCATTGGCGGACCTTGGAAACCGCTTATAGAACTTCTCCATTTTTTGAATATTATGAAGATGACCTAGTGAGCTTATTCGATAAAAAACAAGAATTTTTAATGGATTTAAATCTAAGAACCATTGAAACCGTATGTGAATGCCTTCAAATACAAATGCCAACAGTCAAGACACTGACCTATGAAGTATCACCGGAAAATTATATTGACCGACGTTCTTTGGTCAATGCGAAGAAAACTATTGATTTTGAACAATCACCCTATACTCAAGTCTTCGGTGACCGACATGGCTTTGTAGAAAATACGAGTATCTTAGACCTTTTGTTCAACGAGGGAACGAATACCCTATCTTATCTTCAAAATCAATCCCTACCTTCATTGAATGCTTAGGTTTTTTTTACATTACGGAATTCATTTTTTGGTTCCTGTAGCAATTGGATTTTTCTTCTTTCCGAAGGAGAAAAGAATTGTAGCAATTCTAATACTTCTGGCAGGAATCATTATCGATGTAGATCATCTTATCACAAACCCCATATTCGATTCGCAGCGATGCAGCATAGGCTATCATCCGCTACATAGCTATTTCGCAATTATATGTTATTCGTTTCTATTCCTTTTTAAGAAAACCCGCGTGATCGGGCTTGCCTTAACAATTCATATCATCGCCGACCTTGTGGATTGTTGGTTACTCGCCATTCAATCGAAATGAGGCCATTATCGGAAAATGGTCCGAATACTCTATATCGTAATTCTTGTGACCCGTCACCTGCAATTGCGAATCGGCCAGAATAAAATCGATACGTACCGGAACGCCATGAAATACAAAGGTTCGTCCATAACCTTGGCCCTGTTCCCTAAAACTATCCGACCTATTTTGGTGTAATATTTTATAGGTACGTGAAAATTGCGAGTTGTTGAAGTCACCACAAATGATTGTTTTGTAATTGACGCGGCTTGCATGTTCCACAACATATTTTGCTTGATTTTCTTGTTTCTTGAAAAAACCGGTCAATTGTTTGTACAATTTCTCAGAAGAGCTTTTTTTGATGACCCCCTTACCCGGTGTAATCCCCAAAGATTGAAGATGTAGACTATAAATACGCAGGGTATCGTTTTTGTACAAAATATCTGCATAAGAACCACTGTTATAGGTATCGGGGAAATTCAGGATTTCCGCATCAATAATCGGATATTTCGATAAGATGCCGAGTCGTACCCGCTCGTAATCCCTACTGTTTTGAACATATCTATACGGATAGGTGGTATACTCATCCCTGTCAATGTTTCCTACTTCCTGCAAACAGACGATATCCGCATTTTCTCCAACTACAAAAGCCTCGGTAGCCAAATTAATGGCTTTGTCATCCATATCTTTATATCCGTTGAAACCCCTGACGTTAAAGGTCATAATGCGGAGGTCTTGTTCATTAAGGATTTCATTTCCCGCAAATGGAGGCCTAACAAAGTTTCCCAATGCAAAAAATCCTATAACCAAAACTATCACCGACAATAATGCATATCGTCGATGCCTCAAGAGCCAGTAGATGACAAAAATAAGATTGACGACTACCAAAACCGGAACGGCCAAGCCCAAGAATGATAGAGCGGGGAATGTATGTATCGGCACATAAGGGGTAAAGCTCGCCAGAAACAACGGCAGGGCTACGAAACCATTGACCAAAAAAACAATTTTGTTGAATAGGGATAGTCCTCGCGGTGAAGTCATTGCATCAATCTTCTTTACCCGCTTTGAACAAAAAATCTTTTTCGGCCTTTGAAAGACTTTCATAGCCAGACTTACTTATTTTATCTAAAATAGAATCTATTTTTCGTTGGTGACTTTGCTTATCATATTCAGCTTTGCTGGGTTGGGTAACTTTTTTCTTCCGATGTACCGTTCGCAAGGGTGCTTTCTTTTCTTTTTTCTTGAACAGGTTCGAAAGACCGTCGATAAATTTCGTAAACCCTTCGCCGATATCCCTGCCGTTGAGTAATTGACGTGCGTATACATACCCCAGGGCGGCCCCTCCCAAATGTGCCAAATGGCCCCCGGCATTGCCCATGGGCATTTGAACCAAATCGATCAAGACCACAAAAACGCCGACCTGCCAGAGTTTGACATTAAAGAATATGATACGCACCTCTTGATTGGGAATATAGGTACAAACGAATATAAGAATAGCGGTGACACCTGCAGAAGCCCCTATAAGCGCCGTATTGTTTCCCAACAGACCCGGAAATACGTTATAGCTCAAAAGAAAAAGCAATCCCCCGAAAATCACCCCTAAGAAATACACAGTCATAAAACGTTTTGGACCAAAGAGGTTCAAGAAAATCCGACCTGAGAAGTAGAGCAACAACATGTTCCAAAAAATATGGCCCAAACCGCCATGAAAGAAAGAATAGGTGACCAATGACCAAGGCTGCCCTAGAAAATCAAAAAAGTCTTTGGGCAGCTGAAACCATTCATCGATGGCACTTTTTGAAAGACCCAAAAGAAAAGGCACCAGAGCGTTGACGATAAAGACAACCACATTAACGGCGATCAATTTCTCGGCGACACTGAGTCTGGCGAATTGATATTTAAGATTTCCGCTGGTCATTTGTCCCATCTTCGATTGTTAAAACTATTACTTTTCCAATACCACATGATGACAAAACCGATTACCGCCCCACCGACGTGCGCCATATATGCCGTGTTACTGGGACTGAAAAACGATTGCCCTGTAATGGCCGAAATAACATCGAGTAAAATAATTCCCGGAATAAAATATTTGGCCTTTATGGGAATCGGCAAAAAAATCAACATCAGTTTCGCCTCGGGATTCATCATACCAAATGCGGCCAGCACCCCCATGATACAGCCCGAAGCACCGACCATCGAGGCATTATAAATGGGGAATATTTCCCGCAAATTCGAAATTTGCGCAGTATCCAAATTCCCGATGGTTTCATTTGTTGCCAACATCTGTAGAATTTGGTCATTGCTCAATCCTGAATCGATCAGCTCTGAAAAGGCAGGAAGAAAATTGAAGTAATAATAGCCCAACTGAAATAACATGGCTCCCAATCCTGCTGAAAAATAAAGAAATAAAAAACGGTTCTTTCCCAAGCTCTGCTCTACGGGCGATCCGAACATCCAAAGGGCGAACATATTAAAACCGATATGCATCAAACCACCGTGCATAAACATATGTGTAACGATTTGCCATATCTGAAAACTATCGTTCTTAGGAAAATGCAGTGCAAACCATTCATACATCTGCTCACCATAAAGCGAAGTCGCTACGAAAAAGAGCACATTGATGATGAGTAGGTGTTTTATTGCCTCTGTGAGTCTTGCCATCTAAATAAATTTTTTGTCAATATCATTTTCGGTAATGGTAATATATACCGGTTTGTTGAACGGACTCACCTGTGATTCCTTACAAGCGAACAGGTCGTTGACCAGGGCCAATTGCGATTCACTGTCCAATACTTCGCCCGTCTTTACTGACAGGGTTTTCGCCAAAGTCTTTGAAATAATATCGGTTTGTGAAAAATTTTGTCCGCTTACCTGCATCTGATAATCACTGATCAACTGGTCCAGAACCATGCCCACCTCACTTTCGGTCACCAAAACCGGAACACCGGTAACTTCAACCGAATCTTCGTTTATGCCACCGAAAACAAAGCCCATGGTAATGAGGCTATCCTTAATATCGTTCAGTAAAGTTACGTCAGTCTTCGAGAATGAGAGCGCCAAAGGAAATAACAGTTGTTGGCTTACTGTATGTTTCACGGTGCCGTTGCGTAAAAATTTTTCGTACAGCACCCTTTGGTGCGCTCGACTCTGGTCGATGACTACCATTCCTGATTTTATGGTCGTAACGATATATTTTCTACGTAGCTGAAACGTAGTCGCGACCGATTCCATGTTTTCATGTTGGCCCTCGAAAATTGATCCAGTAATCGTTTCAGATTCGACACGGATACTGCCAAAGGCCTCATCGGCATCCATAGTTTCGAGTCCGACATACATACTTTCCCAACTTTTACCTCTTTCCTTTTTATAGGTGGTAGTGGTCACAGAACGTCTTTCTTCCTTAAATGGATTAAATCCGGAATCGACCGTAACACCTGGTACTACGGCGTTTTTATCTTTATAGGCATATGGTGTCTCAAGATTCTGGTCTTGCTCAAAATCAAGGGAAGGAACCACATTGAATTGACCAAGACTATGCTTTATGGTAGACCGCAAAATAGCATATAAAGTATGTTCATCGTCGAACTTGACCTCTGTTTTCGTAGGATGAATGTTAATATCGATAGTACCTGGATCTACCTCCAAATAAAGAAAATAACCTGGATAGCTATCAGGGCGGATCAAACCTTCGAAGGCCGCGATAACGGCATGGTGCAAATACGGACTTTTGATAAAACGATTATTGACAAAGAAAAACTGCTCTCCACGACTCTTTTTTGCAAATTCCGGTTTTGAAATGAAGCCCGAGATTTTAACTACTTGGGTCTCTTCTTGCACCGGAACCAATTTAACATTGGTCTTTGTCCCAAAAACATGAACGATACGCTGCCTATGATTGGCCTGGGGCAAATTGAAAAGCTCACTACCATTATTATAAAAATGAAAAGCAATGTTAGGATGTGCCAAAGCTACGCGATGGAACTCGTCGACAATATGCCGAAGCTCGACCTGGTTCGATTTTAAAAAATTACGTCTCGCAGGAATGTTAAAAAAAAGGTTCTTAACCGCTATGGATGTTCCCTTAGGTGTAACCGTCACCTCTTGTGAGATAATGGTGCTGCCTTCGATTTTCAGATGCGTTCCTACTTCGGTACTTTCGGTTTTGGTCTGCATTTCAACATGGGCTATCGCAGCGATTGAAGCCAGTGCCTCTCCCCTAAATCCTTTGGTATCTAGTTTAAAAAGGTCTTCTGCCTGTCTGATTTTAGAGGTAGCATGCCGCTCAAAACTCAGACGCGCATCGGTTTCGCTCATGCCTATACCGTTGTCGACCACCTGTATCAGGTTCTTGCCTCCATCCTTTACAATCAACTTTATCGTGTTGGCACCCGCATCAATAGCATTTTCGAGAAGTTCTTTCACTACCGAAGCCGGTCGTTGTACTACCTCACCGGCCGCAATCTGATTGGCAACGTGATCCGGCAAAAGTTTGATAATATCCGCCATTATTTAGAAAAGAAGATAGATAGATCGAAATCTATGATGTAGAGTACGATGAGAATCAATACGGCTAAAATAATGATCATCCGAATTTTGAGATTGCGGTCCCCTTCACGCCGCATATCGGACATCGCATTGCCGAACTTACCTTTTAATCCGCGTGGGGCATCGACGGTACTTCTGAACTCATCGAACTTATGTTCCAACTTATAGGGGTTGCCTTTGCCCTTATCATCGAAGTAACGAGGCGTGTAGTTATACTTCTTATTTCCGCGGAGTCTTGTAAATTTTGATAACATTCCCATTGATTCAAAGTTACTCAAAATCAAAAAATATGCCGTATTCGGAAAGCCAAAATTTGTTAACACGCTTCTGTGCGGTACAAAATTCGAGTCAGGAAATACCAGATGTGAAATTGAAAGTACTAAAAACGACCTACAATTTACAATGCGCGGCAAGAAGTCCGACTTAGAGACTGTTTTGAAATATCTCGATTATTTTCTTATAACCTCTTTTTGCGCATTATTACGTTAAAATTTTGAAACGTAGCCCTGCTATGTTTCAAAATTTTGCCTCATACTGCATCAAAAATAGGCCATAACAATTCTAACGATACATTTCAAAACAGCCTCTTAGAATTTATTTTCCAAGTACGGCCATTTTGATAGCGGCGATGGCCGCCTCGGCACCCTTATTACCATGCTTACCACCACTTCGTTCTTGGGCTTGCAGAAGTGTATTATCGGTGAGTACGCAAAAAATTACGGGAACATCAAACCGAACGTTCAGGTCTTTGATGCCTTCGGCGGTGGCGCTGCAAACGAAATCAAAATGTTTGGTCTCTCCCTGAATTACGCTACCGATAGCAATGACGGCATCGACCTTCTCATCTTGCATCATTTTTTTACACCCGAAGGTAAGTTCGAAGCTTCCGGGTACGTTCCAACGGATTATGTTTTTCGCTTGTGCGCCACAATCGAGAAGTGCTTCTTGGGCACCCGTAAACAATCCTTCGGTAATTTCATGGTTCCATTCAGAAACAACGATCCCAAATCGAAGTTGCTTCGCATTTGGGATCTTGGTCTTATCGTAAACCGATAAATTTTTATTTGCGGTGGCCATTATTTTCCACTTTTGGCCATGCCTATAAAAGCATCGATGGTTCTTGCCTCATCAGAGGTCGAGAATTCATCTTTAATCCGTTGAAAATATTGAAGTGCCTTGTCGTGTTGATTCAACTCCATGGCCGTAACCCCTGCTTTGTATAAAAATTTGGGAGTCGTAAATTCATTGGTATTCATGCCAAGTGCCTTCTCATAATAGCCCAAAGCATCTTCAGGCTGCCCCAATTGCATAAAGGCATCACCTAGTCCGCCTTTTGCCAACGGCCCTAGAATATCGTCTTCGGAGGAAAAGTCTTCCAAGTAATCAATGGCCTCTTGATATTTGTTCATGTTCAAATAAGCCATTCCTGCAGAGTAATTGGCCAGGTTCGCGGCCTTTGTGCCAGGATATTCATCGATAATATCCAAAAATCCATATTTCCCTTCGGCACCCTCTAGTGCTAGTGTGAACAACGAATCCTTAGCCACAGGACTGTTCATTGCCTGCTCAAAATATTGCTGTGGATATAACAATTCGTTAGTCGCTTCAGCGTCTTTTGGTTTCTGTACAAATTGGTTGTAGGCCAAATATCCCAAAACCCCGACGGCAATTATTCCGATAACGCCCAAAATATAATTTTGGTTCTTGGCTACCCATGCCTCGGTTTTCGATGCACTTTGGTCCAAGGTGCTAAATACCTCGGCCGTTGTACTTTCATGCTCATCGAACTGTTGTTCTTCAGCTTTATTTTTGGGTTTGAAGCCTCTCTTTTTATATGTAGCCATTGCTATTTTTATTGGTCGCGCAAAAATAAAGTTTTTATTGAAATCGCGAGGGGTATTTATTCGTTATTTTTGGATAATTTGCAGCCCGCCCGATTATGGCTAAACATAAAACTACCCCTCTTTGGAATGTTTTTGAACCGACTCTCTCTTATTAATTACAAAAATTTCAGTTCCAGTTCATTTGATTTTGATGATAAAATCAACTGTTTTGTTGGACCTAACGGTATTGGCAAAACCAACATCTTAGATGCCATTTATCATCTATCTTTTGGAAAAAGCTACTTCAACCCCATCGCGACACAGAATATTAAACATGATGAGGATTTCTTTGTTATCGATGGGGAGTTCGTTAAAAACGAACGCGATGAAAAGGTGGTTTGCAGCCTGAAACGGGGCATGCAAAAAATAATCAAACGCAACGGGAAGGCCTATGATAGACTTTCGGACCATATCGGACTCCTGCCCTTGGTCATCATTTCTCCCGCGGACCGGGACCTTATTATCGAAGGCAGCGATACCCGGCGAAAATTTATCGACGGGGTCATTTCACAGTCCGATAAAGAATACCTTCAAACGCTGATTAAATATAATAAGGTGGTATCGCAACGCAACGCACTACTGAAATACTTTGCCGCCAACCATACTTTCGATTCCGCCACCCTTACGGTCTATAATGAGCAGCTGAGCCAATTAGGAAACGTGATTTACCAGAAACGCAGTGCCTTTATGGAGCCGTTCATCTCCATTTTTAAAGAACAATATGCCATTATTTCAGGGGGTAACGAAGAGGTCACCTTGTCATACGAAAGTAAACTTGCATCCGACACATTATTGAACCTATTGGAAAGCAATCTTGAGAAAGATAGAGCGGTTCAATATACCAGCGTAGGAATACATAAAGATGATTTAAGTTTTAAGATTTCGGATCATCCTATCAAAAAATTCGGAAGCCAGGGGCAGCAGAAATCTTTTTTGATAGCCTTGAAGTTCGCACAGTTCCATTTTATCAAAGAACTGGCCAAAACCACTCCGATTTTGTTATTGGACGATATTTTTGATAAGTTGGATGAAAACCGCGTCAGCCATATCATCACCTTGGTCGACAATGAGAACTTTGGACAGATTTTTATAAGCGACACGCACGCCGAACGCACCGAAAATGTGGTAAAAAAAATTCACCAGTCTTATAAAATTTTTAAATTGGAGTGAAGTTGGATGAAAAAACAAATTGGGTAAGCAGTTAAAAAATATAAAAGGAAATTCTTAGAATTTGCCTGTTCATTTTTCACTGTCTAAACTGATTAAAAAAATAATTAAAGTTGAATATCTATCGTACAGTAGCACTTTTTTTCATTCTTTCAGGATGTTCCAATTCCCCTACCGCTGAAGACCTCGATTATTTAAATGGTTATTGGGAAATCAAGGGAGTAGTATTTCCTGACGGGACAAAAAAGGATTATAATGTAAATACAAATGTCGATTTCATACAATTGGAAACCCGGGAAGGATTTCGCAAAAAGGTGCAACCTAAATTAAATGGCACCTATGACACCTCCAACGATGCGCAACCTTTCGTCATCTCCGAAAAAGAGGGTACATTTCTAATACATTATCAAAATGGGACGAATACATGGTCAGAAGTGCTTGTTAAACTTTCTGAAAATGGTTTTTCGGTCCGAAACGAAGAGGGACTTACCTACACGTATGAGCGATTCGACCCAATAAACATTGCAAAATAATGGCGAAAAGAAGAAATTCCGGTTTACCTCTGGGCGATGCCTTGCAAGAATTTATCAAGGCCAACAAACTTGAAAAGGGAATTGACAAAGTCAATGTGCGCGATGCCTGGGCAAACCTTATGGGTAATGGGGTGAACAATTATACCACGGCAGTCGAACTCCGCGGTGAGACCCTTTTTGTATCGCTTTCTTCATCCGTGCTGCGCGAAGAACTTAGCCATGGAAAGACCAAAATCATCAATATGCTCAACGAAGAATTAGGGAAAGAATTAGTCAAGAAGTTAGTGTTGCGGTAGGTTGATGGTTGATGGTTGATGGTTGATGGT
>CAYGPR010000007.1:0-101875 GCA_964351985.1 uncultured Maribacter sp.
GAGTTCTTATTGAGCCCATGGCGGCCGAGACCAAAACCGCTTCCGGAATTTACATTCCCGATACTGCAAAAGAAAAACCACAAAAAGGTAAAGTCGTTGCCGTTGGACCAGGCACAAAAGATGAAAAAGTTTCCGTTAAAGTAGGCGATAAAGTCATCTATGAAAAATTCGGAGGTACCGAATTGAAATGGGAAGGTAAAGACTACTTGATGATGCAAGAGAAATATATCATCGCAATCATATAACAACTGATATAAATTCCAAAAAACAAAATCCAAATTCCAAAAACTAAAATCAGATTCCAACAGTACTAAATTTAGGATTTGAAAATTGGAGCTTAAAATTTTAAAACAAAATTTTCATTATGGCAAAAGATATAAAATTTGACATTGATGCCCGTGACGGCCTAAGAAGAGGTGTAGATGCCTTGGCAAATGCGGTTAAAGTTACTTTAGGGCCCAAAGGCCGTAACGTGATAATCAGTAAATCATTCGGCGCACCCCAAGTGACCAAAGATGGGGTCACTGTTGCAAAAGAAATAGAATTGGCCGATGCCCTTGAGAACATGGGCGCCCAAATGGTCAAGGAAGTTGCTTCCAAGACCAACGATCTTGCCGGTGACGGCACGACCACTGCCACGGTTCTGGCACAATCCATCGTTAAGGAAGGTTTGAAAAACGTTGCTGCCGGCGCAAACCCAATGGATTTGAAAAGAGGTATCGACAAAGCTGTGGAAGCGATTGTTGAAAATCTTGGAAAACAATCCAAAAAAGTAGGTGACTCTTCTGAAAAAATAAAACAAGTAGCGGCCATTTCTTCGAACAATGATGAAACTATCGGAGAACTCATTGCAGTTGCTTTTGACAAAGTCGGAAAAGAAGGAGTAATCACGGTTGAAGAGGCCAAAGGAACGGATACTTACGTAGATGTTGTGGAAGGAATGCAATTTGACAGAGGATATCTTTCTCCATATTTCGTGACCGATTCAGAAAAAATGACGGCCGATCTAGAGAACCCTTACATCTTATTGTTCGATAAGAAAATCTCTTCGATGAAAGATTTGCTTCCTGTATTGGAGCCCGTAGCACAATCAGGAAAACCTTTATTGATTATTGCCGAAGACGTTGATGGAGAAGCATTGGCTACTTTGGTCGTGAACAAATTGAGAGGTTCATTGAAAATTGCCGCTGTAAAGGCACCTGGTTTCGGTGACCGAAGAAAAGCGATGTTGGAAGATATCGCTATTTTGACAAAAGGAACCGTAATCGCCGAGGAAAGAGGATTCTCTTTGGAAAATGCAACCTTGGACATGTTGGGTACTTGTGAAAAAGTATCTATCGATAAGGACAACACCACAATTGTAAATGGTGGTGGCGTTCAGAAAGATATCAAGAGTCGTGTAAATCAGATCAAGTCTCAAATCGAGACAACGACATCTGATTATGACAAGGAAAAACTTCAAGAACGTTTGGCCAAATTGGCCGGTGGTGTTGCCGTACTTTATGTCGGTGCAGCTTCGGAAGTTGAAATGAAGGAAAAGAAAGATCGTGTCGATGATGCCCTGCATGCTACGAGAGCCGCCGTTGAAGAAGGTATCGTTGCGGGTGGAGGTGTTGCCTTGGTACGCGCCAAGTCTGCCCTATCTAAGGTAAGTGCAGAGAATGCCGACGAAGAAACAGGTGTTCAAATCGTGGCCCGTGCCATAGAATCTCCATTACGTACTATCGTGGAGAATGCAGGAGGCGAAGGTTCTGTAGTCGTAGCCAAAATTTTGGATGGTAAAGCAGATTATGGATACGATGCCAAATCAGAGAAATATGTAGAAATGTTCAAGGCTGGAATTATCGACCCCAAGAAAGTGACTCGAGTCGCATTGGAAAATGCAGCTTCTGTTGCTGGAATGATCTTGACCACCGAATGTGCTTTGACCGATATCAAAGAAGAAGCACCAGCCGGTGGCGGTCACGCCCACGGTGGTGGAGGTATGCCTGGAATGATGTAGGTAACAAGCCACTACGAATAAATAGTAAAAGTAAAAACGCCCTAACAAAATTGTCGGGGCGTTTTCTATATAGGGAAACTTTAATTTATCCACCAAAAATTTCAGTTTCATAAAACGCTGGTATGGAGAACCAGTAGCCCATAAAAGAAGAAGAAGCTTTCAAAGCATTGCCCGAGCCTTCAACTAGCTCTCCAAAAATGTTCCATTGGTTACCCTTGTCATCTTGCACAAAGGCCTCGCCCGAACCATTATAAATAAATTCAAAATTAGATGTATTTTGAGTCGCGTCCAGTTCAAAAGAAACGATGACTTTAGAGTTTCCGGCAATCAAATAGTCTTTGCCATTAAATGCATCCTTAAGCACATTATTATCATCAAAACTACTGAAACGATATGTTTTTGCCTTGTCATTATCGATGATGGCATGAACACGTTCTTTTAATGGCAAACGATTATCTTTTGGCGTGGGGAACAAAAAGAAATCATCGTTAGTCTTATAACTTGAATACGGATACACCCCATAGGTTCGATCAAAACCAGTTTCCAAGCTAACAACTTTAGTGGTAGGGAACATGGCACGCCACGTGGCCCAATCGGTTTCTACCAGTTGAATTAAATCCGCTTTTTCGCCACTAATACTTCCATTGACCGATTCGTTCAGAATTTGCGACCAGTTGCTTTTTGTGGCACGATCAAAAGGTATTAGGTTAGTCTGGTATAAAAGTCCGGAGACGCCAAAAGTGGTTTCGTTTCGATCAATGACCCTATTCCATCCAATACCCGTTCCAGTTAAAGGGCAATAAGTAACCGCCAAAGAAACATCCCCGATGTTATCATTTATGATTTCATGCCAATCCAATATAATATGAGGATATGCCCTGATATCGTTTCCGTTCTTGTAGCCCAAGACCAAATCTTCATCGAACAATATGGGATAGACATTTTCGGCGGTTAGAAAAAGGGGGGTTTCAAGCGCGGGAATGCCATCCCTCCCCGGACCACCATCCAAAACTTCGGATACCGGAATGCTCCACTCTATCGAAGTATTCTCAATCACAACTTCATCGGGCGTTTGTGTAATTTCTTGGGTACTCGAAGTACTGCATGAAAACAGCATTGTCGAGCAAAGCGTAAGTAATAGTGTCTTTTTCATAGCAACCTAATTTATAACATTCAATATTTTCTTTTTAAAACTATAGGAAATGCCTACCGTTGATCTTATCGTAGGTGTCAATTGCGTGCCTACTACATAACTGTACAAAGGGAGTTCAACACGGGCGTACAAACTTAGATCAGGGGTTACTAACATGGTTAGTTCAGACCTTACAAAAATCCATTGCCCGCCTGTGTTTGGTAAATTGGAACCCTCAATCTTATCTTCGAATGCTTTTCGATATTTAAAGACCAGTCCTGGATTGAAAATGGTATTGAATAACAAAAATTGATCGGTATATCCAAGGCTGGCCTGTGCTACATTCCCGAATTCATAGACGGATGTATCATTAAGGTATGAGGTATTCTTTCCGGTAAATCGATAGGTAAAACTACCTGAAATGATAGCAGAAGGTCTAAAGTTCATACCTTTCGAGAAGGATGACCATCCCAATATATCCCAAGCTCCACTACCCGGTTGAAGATCTGCGGTAAGTTGAAATCCTTCTTCGGTGGTGAGGTCAGAATTGCCCAAAGGTATTTTTGTGCCGAGCCCCAAATTGAATACCGTTTGTTTTCCCAAAAAATCTGGAATTGCATATTTCGCCAAGAACACAGCATCTCCGATACCCGAAGTCTGCGCAAAATTTTCGTTCCCAAATTGTGAAATTGTCCGTGTTTGGCTCACCCATGTAAAAAGTGCCTCCACTGCAACTCTGTCGGAGATGGCATATCCCAAATTCGCCAAAATAGAATTGGTAATGCGTAAGCGAGAATCGTCTTCTAATTTACTGGAACCCGCGTTCAATGTATTGAGATTGTTATAATCGTAGTTTAGCCCGAACAACAATGCCCCCTTTCCCTCATTGGGCAATCCCAGATTGTTGGATAAGGGCACTCCGCCCGAACAGCATGTTTGGGAAAACAGCGGTTGGGATGAAATAAAAATCAATATGATGACCGTAGTTCGCACCTATCTATACATTTTGCTATGCGGTTAGTGCAAAAACAAAAGATATCCTTACAAAGCGAAGTGTTAATTGGGAACGCGAACAAAGAAATATTCAAGTACCATAAAAGAAAAGCGCCATTATAGAAATGGAGCTTTCATCAATTAATGGGTTACGCCATCATCGGAGTTGTCTTCACGATATTTACAACAGGGGTGCACTTTATCGTAAGCCTCTTCGGTCGCCTTCAACTCTTTGGTATCATGCCCTGCCCCCACAATAGCTGTTTTTATCTGCATGGGGTCTGTCTTGCGCTCGTCAATGATAAGGGATAATTGATGCGAAGGAATATCCCACATGGCATACTTCACGCCCTTTACACCAAGAGCGGCCTTTTCGATACGCTTTTTGCACATCTCACATTTACCGTTGACATCCATCGTCAATTTCTTGTTTTTTTCTTGAGCGAAGGTGGTTAACGATAGCATGGCCAATGCAAATGTCAATATTATTTTTTTCATGGATTAACTTTTTAGTTTTCAATTTAAGAAAAGAGAACATAGAGAATAGAACAAAGATTTTTCTATCAATATTTATCTATTGTCTGTTTTCTATATTCTATTCTCTAAAAAAAATTCTTTTTGCCCCTACAACTTATACCGAAACCCTGCATAGAACATTCTGCCCATTATCGGTGCATATACGATACTGGTATCAAAATTTGCACCAAAGGGGTCATCAACTCCTAAAACGGGGTTCTCTTGCTTAAAATTACTCAAATTTTCGCCGCCTACGTAAAATTCAAATTGTTTTGAAAACACTTTGGTCATTTGTGCGTTCATCAAACTATACCCATCGGCAAATTCGCCCAATCTGAATTGCGGGGGATTCACATCCGTATTAGGTAGACGTTGTTTCCCTAAGGTATGCAACGTATAATCGAACCGCCATTGGGCACCGTTTTCTTTTGGTTCGGTCACATACCCTACATTGGCGAAAAAGCGATTTTGTGCCTGAAGCGGTTTTTGAAGGTTCCCGGACCGATAATCAGTCGAAACATCATAATATTTATATGCGGTACGTAGTTCTAGATTCTTTACTATTTCATGGTTCAACTCTATCTGGAAACTGTTGGCGTAACTCTTCCCTTCTAAATTATAAAAGGAAATTGCCCTCGGGTTTTCCCAGTCGACCACCACTTGATTCTTAAAATCGGTTTTGTAAAAATCAAGCGTGATATTTCCCGGGCGATTCAAAAAAGTAAAGCCTTGTAAGAAGCTAATCCCATAATTCCAAGCATCTTCGGGGTCGAGGCCATAGATACTTCCTTCGGAATCCAAAATCTGGATGCTTCTAGAAGAAGCAAACAGTTGTTGGTTCTCGGCAAAAATATTGGCCGTCCTTCTGCCTCTTCCGAAAGAACCTCTTAGACTTCCCCTTTCCCAAGGGGTATATCGAATATGGAACCTTGGCGTAATAAAAGTGCCCAATCGGTTATGGGTATCTAATCTAAGGCCTGCGGTAAGACTTAATTTTTCAAGATTCTCGTAGCTGTACTCAAAAAAGGCTCCTGCAGATGCATCATTTCTCTGAAAATTCTGTGTGTTCACCAATTCCTCATATCCGTCATAGGCAAAAGTCAAACCTGTTTTGAACTTATTGCGGGTATCACCGATGATGGAATTGAATATAAGATTGGAATAAACACTTTCATGATCAATGTCATAACGTTTAAATCCAAAATAGGAATCTTGCTTATGCTTACTGTAAGAGGCCTGAAAACCAAAACTCTGAAACGGCAGCTCCGGAAAAACATAGCCTAGTTTTATCGAGGAATCAAAACGACGGGTATTGATTTCGCTTCCCCAAGCATTTGTGGTAAACTTATCTACGAGGGGGTCAAAACTAGCCTGCCCAACCTGTTTTTCGTCATTCAGAAACCGAAAGTTCAGAAAGCTGACCCAACCAGTCTCCGGATTTTGAAATTGCCAGCGGTTCATCACATTGATTTGATTGGCCAAAGGGGCGTCTAGAAAACCATCTCCATTGTTATCTTCCTTTTGGTCCCTTCTATTTCCGTGAATGTATAGGCCAGCGCTCCACTTATCGCTCAGTTTTTTATTCAGATGCGTGTTCAATTCCAAACGGCCATTTTTATTGGCGTACCCGTTTACGAAAACAGCATTATCGGTCAGCGGTTTTACCAATTCGGTATTTATCTGACCCGATATACTTTCATAACCGTTGACCACACTACCCGCTCCTTTGGTAATCTGTATACTCTCGACCCAGGTACCCGGGGTAAATGTCAATCCGAATGCTTGAGAGGCACCGCGCACCATAGGTATGTTCTCTTGTGTAATCAACAAATACGGACTCGTCAAACCCAACATCTGAATTTGTTTTGTACCCGTCAAAGCATCATTGAAATTGACATCGATGGCCGGGTTGGTTTCAAAACTCTCGGAAAGATTACAGCAGGCCGCCTTTAATAATTCGGCACTATTGACCGTGATTACATTTTGCGCGCTGAAATAGGCTTTTTCAACGGCATCTCGCTTTTTTTCAACGACCACTTCGTTGAGTTCGTTCGAAGGCTTCAAAGAATGACGGATTTTTTGAGGTTCATCAATTGTCAACGTATCGGATTCAAAACCGACATAACTGATAATCAAAGTATCGTAATCTTCGGAATAAGGGATGCTGAACAGCCCCTCCTCGTTCGTAATCGTTCCGATTTGGGAATTCATCCAATACACGTTTGCTCCAGAAAGCCCTACATCTTTGTTCTCGGGATTGGCCTCTAGGACCATACCTTCGACTTTTTCCTGAGAAATTGAAAATAAAGGAAGAAGGAGTACGAAAATATAGTAATATGATTTTTTAATTTTCACTTTGCTAAATTACAGTATTGGCCGATTAATATGCAGTCGATACTCGCAAAAATAGATATAGCGAACCCTTCAATTTTAAGCAGTTAATCCCTGCTTTCTCGCTCATTTTATTGCGTAGTCTCAATTACGCTACCACAGGTCAACATTTCGTCGCCATAGTAGGGATTACGTATTTCGCTTTCTCTACTAAGCCAAATGGCTCCCTTATTTTTATCGGCCATGGGGCATTTTTGAACGAACAATTTTTCGGACACCTTCTTTAAGTTCATGACTATGGGCACTATATTTTCGTTCAGGATTACAAAATGTGATCTTTGATCTTCTAAGTTTTCGTTTGAAGTAATTGACTTTAACATTTCAATACTTTTAGTAACATGCGCTTTTTCCAAGTTACCTAAATCTTCGAATTGAAGTGCTGCTAAATCTTTTGACATCTCTTTTGCCAAAGTAGAAGCCATGCCAACATCGCTGGACACAAAAGCATTTTTTAACCTAAAATAGGTCTCCAAAACTTTTGGAAAATTCTTTTCGAATTCTTCTGGGAAGTTCATTTTCATCTTCACAGAAGACTTCGTTACTTTATCTGTGGATTGTATTCCTAAATGCCCTTCATGCACGGTCATCCTTTTTCCACCATCTTCGTTCATCATCGATTTTTTGCCTTTTAATTGTGCGGCAGCATCAACTGTGAAAGTGCCATTGGTCACGATTTCATCTCCATCTTCTAGACCGGATAAAACGATATAGCCACCATTGACGGCATCTCCAACCTTAATTTCACGCATCTCAAAAGTTGGACTTTCTGAACTTGTCTTGATATATACCACCGAGCGTTCTCCCGTCCAAAGCAAGGCACTTTCGGGGATTACCATCGTATCGTCTTTTTTATCGGAAGCCAAGGCTAACTTTCCAGCAACGAACATTCCCGGTTTGAGTAGCCCTTTGGAATTCTGTAATACCGCCCTCACTTCAATGGTTCTTGTGGAGGAATTCAATACGGGATCTATAAAGGAGATTTTAGCATTGAATGTTTTATCGGGATAGGATTTGGTAACGATGTCGATATTCTGGCCTTTCTTTAAAAGCGAAACCTGATTTTCGTAGGTATCAAAGACCGCCCAGACTGTTCCCAAATTGGCAATTTTGAACAAGGGCGAACCCTTTTTTACATAATCCCCGGCCTCGACCATGATTTCGGAAACCGTACCCGAAACATTCGCATATACTGGAAAATTCTCTTGAACTTGACCGGATGACTCGATTTGCTCAATCTGTTTGCCCGAAAGCTTCCATAGCTTTAGTTTGTTGCGAACCGCTGTGTACAAGGCGGGTTGTGATTCTTTTAGACTTGAAGCGGTAATTAGTTCTTGTTGTGCCGAAACTAGCTCTGGGGAGTAGATGCTTGCCAATTGTTGCCCGTTCCTTACTTCCTCGCCCTTAAAATTGACAAAGAGTTTTTCGATACGGCCATCAAAATAAGAGGCTTGGGTGCCAACCGCTTTTTCGTTCTCTTCTATGGTTCCCGAAAGTTTTAGGGTATTTTCCCCTGAACTGCCCGAGCCTACTTTGGTCGTTCTGATATTGGCCAGGGCCATTGCATTTTTGGTCATTTTGAACTGACCCATTGCCAAGCCCTCGTCGCCCGATTCGGCCGGAATCAGATCCATTCCACAGATGGGGCAATCCCCCGGTTCGGGCTGCATAATCTGGGGGTGCATCGAGCACGTCCACATTTCGCCAGATTCCATTTCTTGGCTATGGTCGTGTTCCCCGGCTGTTTTTCCGTCAGAACTATTCCCGAAAATCAGGTATCCGGCCAGAATTCCCCCTAAAATTGCCAATCCGATGTAAAGAATATTTTTATTCATAATTATTTTATTTTATCAATCAATTTTCGCAGTTCTTAATCTCAAGGCATTGGCAATGACCGAAACAGAACTAAAACTCATAGCGGCCGCAGCTATCATAGGCGAAAGCAATATCCCAAAAAACGGAAACAGTACACCGGCAGCGATAGGTACACCAAGGGTATTGTAAACAAGGGCAAAAAATAGATTCTGCTTAATGTTCTTCATTACTTTGTCGCTTAGGTTACGTGCCTTTACGATACCATGCAGGTCGCCCTTTACCAAAGTCATCGTGGCGCTTTCGATAGCCACATCGGTTCCCGTACCCATAGCTATACCGACATCACTTTTCGCCAGAGCAGGAGCATCATTAATACCATCTCCTGCCATAGCGACGACTTTTCCGTTTTCTTGAAGTTTTTCGACTTCTTTTAATTTATCCTCGGGAAGCATTCCGGCCTTGAAATCGGCCAGATTGAGTTCGCTGGCCACGGCCTGTGCGGTATCGTGATTATCTCCTGTGAGCATGATGACATCGATACCTTTATCCTGTAAAGCTTTAATGGCCTTCTTACTGGTTTCCTTGATTTTGTCCCCGATGACCACATAGCCTACCGCTTCGTTTTCAATAGCGAGAAAGGAAACCGTTTTGCCCTGCTTTTGAAAGGTTTGTGCTTCACTTTTCAGGTTAGTCGATACCGCTGCCTTGGCATACTCCATCATTTTAAAATTACCCAGAGCTACAGTTTTCCCGTTTACGATACCTTCTACTCCCTTGCCGGTTACCGCATTGAATCCATCGGCCTTAAACGATTCGGTTCCCTGTTCTTTTCCATACTTGACAGTAGCCTCAGCCAAAGGATGTTCGCTCAGTTTGTTCAATGAAACTATATATTGTAACACTTCCATTTCTGAATAGTTTCCTCTGGAAGTGCCTACCTTTTCAACGGTTGGTTTTCCTTCGGTAATCGTTCCTGTTTTATCCACGATTAGCGTGTCCACCTTGTCCATTTTCTCCAAGGCCTCCGCAGTTTTGATAAGTACTCCATTTTGTGCACCTTTGCCTACACCGACCATAACGGACATTGGAGTGGCCAGACCCAAAGCGCAAGGGCAAGCGATAATCAATACAGCAATTGCATTGACCAGGGCATATACGTAAGCAGGTTCAGGGCCCCAAATGGCCCAGACCGTAAATGTGATGACCGCTATCAATACTACTACGGGAACAAAATAACCGGATACTTTATCCGCAAGATTTTGAATAGGAGCCTTGCTACGACTGGCAGCATTGACCATGTGAATGATTTGTGATAACAGCGTATCAGAACCTATCTTTTAGGCCTTCATCAAAAAGGATTGGTTGCGGTTGATGGTACCGCTGCTGACTTTGTCTCCTTCGGATTTATCTATCGGAATGGGTTCGCCCGTTATCATCGATTCATCAATAGAAGTATATCCTTCCGTCAATACCCCATCTACAGGAATCTTATCTCCGGGCTTGACACGAAGTATATCGCCCAGTTCGATTTTGTCGATGGAAATTTCTTCCTCTACGCCATCTTTGACGCGAACAGCCTTATTGGGAGCGAGTTTCAAAAGCTCCTTTACAGCGGAATTCGTTTTGCTATGTGCCCGTGCTTCCAAGACCTGTCCTAATAACACGAGGGTCAAGATGACCGTTGCCGCCTCAAAGTAGACATGTACACTTCCCGATTCGGATTTGAATTGTGCAGGGAAAAAGTCAGGGAAGAACATCCCGAAAACACTAAAAAGCCATGCGACGCCTGCACCGATACCGATAAGCGTAAACATATTCAGATTCCAAGTCTTGATACTTCTGTACGCCCTTTCAAAGAACATCCAAGTAGCATAAAAAACAACGGGAATGGAAAGTGCGAACTGAACCCAGTTCCAATTTTTCTGCTCCATGATGTCATACAGCGGGGTTTCTGTCAACATTTCGGACATGGCAATCAGAAAGATGGGCAGGGTAAACGCGACGGCTATCCAAAACTTTTTGAGCAGTTTCTTATAGGTCTTCTCCTCTGTGGAAACGTCCGGTTCCATAGGCACCAAATCCATACCACAGATAGGGCAACTTCCCGGTTCGTTCTTCACGATTTCAGGATGCATGGGACACGTATATTGTGTCTCCGAGCTTTTTGAAAGGTTTTGTTCCTCGACCAAATCCATACCGCAAACAGGACAATCGCCAGGTTGATCGTAGGTTTTATCGCCTTCGCAATGCATGGGGCAGTAGAAGGTGCCCGATTGTCCTCCCCCCGGCCCCTTCTCGGGGAGGGGGAGTTTCTCTTTGAATTGATTAATGTTGGAGGTCGAGTGCGACATTTCTCCTTGTTTATGGAGACTGTATGTACCCCCATCTTTTTTCAAAGCCTCTTGAAAATTTTCGATGGGAATGTGATTTTCCATCTCAATGATAGCTTCCGCTTTGTCCAAATCGACGGAAACCTTGGATACGCCTTCCACTTTTGAAAGTGTCTCCTCCACATGCTTTCTACAGCCGTTGCAGGTCATTCCGAGTATCTGATACGTGTGTTTCATTTCTTTTCTTTTAATGCCTGTCAAGGGAAGGGTTAAACACTAACCATTAACTATAACTTCCCTTCCCGAAACAGGACTTTTATCTTATTGAATCTCTTCTACTACCTTACCGCATTTCAGCATCTTCTCGCCGTAATATGGATTTCTGATTTCATCTACATTGGAAATCCAATACCCACCTTTTCCTTCAAAAGCCATTGGGCAGAATTGTTTATAAATCGTTCCTTCGGAGATGGATTCCTTCAACATGGGTTCGACCTTGTCCGTGAAGTCCGAAAAGAGCTCGCGCTGTTTTTCAATATCCGTCGCTTCGGCCATGGCCATGGCTATTGTTTTCATGTCTTCCCGTTCTTCGGAAAAACTTTCGGCAAGGTTTCCAGCGGCGCTTTGCACCCCATCGGCATCTGAATTGACCAAGGCCATTCGTATTTGTTGGTAGTTATGGAAGACCTTTCCGGTCATTCCATCGGAGAAGGAAGCGTCCGCGATATCCGCCGTTTGATTTTTTGACACTTCTATCTCCTTTTGTGTACTGATTTCTGCATCTTGTTTATTTTTCTTCTCTCCGCAGGATGCCAAAATCAAAGTAACTGCCGCTGTTACTACTAATATCTTGTTTTGATTCATTGCGTTTATTTTACTGATTTTCATTTTTCCTGAATTTAGATTAGATATTGATTTTCAATTGATTGTATTCCTTTTTTTACTTGTGCTGAATTCATTTCAGTATTGATTCGTTAAGTAATTGATGACCGCCATTTGCGAATAATAGTTCTTTACGGCCTCGATCTGGTTCATTTGAAACTTCAGTTGCAGTTCCTGAATGTCAAGTACATCATTAAAATCGATAGTTCCCGTTTCATAATTTTTGATTAGGATTTCTTCTGCATCCCTAGCCTTTTTCAGATTCTTTGTTTGCGTGTTGAATTTGATTTTGGCCGATTCCTTATTGCTTATGGAAGTATTTAAAATAGTTTCCAGCAGGTTTTTTCGATTAGACTTTTGCGCATTGATTTCCTCTTGGCGTAATTCATTTTGAATGGACTTCGATTTGTAACTATTATTGAAAATGGGAATGGACAACGAAACCATGGGCATCAAGATATCCTTTCCGTTATCGCTAAAGTCCATTCGGGCCCTATCGGCAACGGGAATGTAATCTAAACCGAAACCCAAATTGGGGTTCGCTTCCTTCTGGTTCAATAACTTCGATTGTGTTACGGATTCATATAACCTATCGTACTTTTCGAGTTCAGGATGCAGTTCCAATTCCGTGCTAATTTGTTCCATTTCATTATCAATCGCCAAGCTATCAATGAGGTCTATGGCAAGTGTTTCCTGTCGGTTTAATAGGTTGTTAAAAACACTTTGCTCCGAAAAATATTCCTGCATCAATACCTCATTTTGCTCTTGCAATTCATTTTGACGTATTTGCAAACGCAGCACATCCACTGCGGAGGCATTGCCCACTTCCACTGAGGTTAGGGCTAAACGCTCATAGGTTTTTAGCAATTGGATATTTTCGTCCAGAACTTTCTGCTTTTCCTTTATAGCGTAAAGTTTGTAGTATGATTGGGAAACGGATAACCGCAGTTTTCGTTTCGTAATAGATATATCCAAATAATCGACCTCTGCGACAGCATTTGCATAATTCTCCCTTGCGGTTATAGTGCCGAACCAAGGAAGCATTTGTTTAACCGAAAACCGTGCTTTTTGCGCACCCGTACGAGTTTCAGGTTCGCTGACAAAGACCCCCGCACTTACTTCAGTATTGGGCAATGCATTCGCTTCCTCAATTTTTTCCTTAGAGATATTATAGCGTATTTCAAATGCCTGCACCTCGGGATTATTGGCTTCCGCTTCTTGGATAAATGATTCCAAGTCCTGGGCATTTACAATACCCACGGCCAATAGTCCAATCAATATACTTCCTATTTTCTTCATCGATCAATTCTTTTAAGTTGCCACTCGCTTTTCCAACTATACAGCACCGGAACCACTAACAGGGTTATTAGCGCAATTAACATTCCCCCAAAAGACGGAATGGCCATGGGAATCATGATATCGCTGCCACGACCCGTGGAGGTCAAAACGGGCAACAGGGCTAAAATGGTTGTGGCCGTTGTCATCAAACAAGGGCGTATGCGTTTTTCCCCTGCTTCAACAACCGATGCCCTGATGGCTTCTAATGTATTTGGTTTGTTCCGGTCAAAAGTTTGCGTCAGATAGGTGGCCATGACCACGCCATCATCCGTTGCAACACCAAAGAGTGCTATGAATCCTACCCATACGGCCACACTTAGGTTGATGGTATGCATTTGAAATAGGTCGCGAAGGTTCTCCCCGAAGAAATTGAAATTCAAGAACCATTCTTGACCATAGAACCAAATCATCATGAACCCTCCGGCAAAGGCTACGGCGATTCCCGTAAATACCATTAACGAAGTGGATACAGAACGAAATTGAAAGTAGAGTATCAAGAAGATAATCAACAAGGCCAAAGGCACAACCACCGATAAAGTCTTTTCCGCCCGTAACTGGTTTTCATAAGTACCAGTAAATTGGTAGTTGATACCTTTGGGTACGACCAATTCGCCATTATCAATTTTTTCTAGGATTAGGTCTTGGGCGTTTTCCACCACATTCACTTCCGCAAAACCATCCAATTTGTCGAACAGCACATACCCGACCAAAAAAGTATCCTCACTTTTGATGACCTGGGGCCCTTTTTCATAGCGGATAGTGACCAATTCACTCAAAGGAACCGGGCTGCCTTTCGCGACTGGAACATAGATGTTCTTGATGTCCGTCGGATTTTCACGAAGTTCCCTTGGATAGCGAACCCGTACGCCGTAGCGCTCCCTTCCTTCGACGGTCTGTGTCAGGGTCATCCCACCAACGGCAACCTCTAAGACCCGTTGAACATCTTCAACGAGGATTCCGTAGCGGGCCAAGGCCTCCCTATCAATATCGATCAACAGATAGGGTTTACCCACGATCCTATCCGCAAAAACAGCTTCCTCCTTTACTCCTTCCGCTTCTTTCAAAATATTTTCCAGCTGGATTCCGAAAGCTTCTATTTGTCGTAAATCTTGACCTTTTACCTTGATGCCCATGGGGGCGCGCATTCCAGTCTGTAACATGACCAATCGGGTTTCGATGGGCTGTAGTTTTGGTGCAGATGTTACCCCAGGCAATCGGGTTACGCGTACGATTTCGTTCCAAATATCATCGGGAGATTGAACTTCAGGGCGCCAATTTCGATAGTATTCTCCACTGTCATCCGAGATTAAATGTTGAAAACGGATTTCTGCAAAATTCTCAATATCGGAATCGGTATACTCCGAAGTATTTTCCTCTAAAACCGAATTCGGATTCACAATAAAATTACCGTCTTTCAATTCAAAAAGACCATCCTCGTTGACCTTAAAACGTTGGCGTTCCCCTTCCTCATTCCGCATGTACTCCGACTTGTACTGGATGATGTTTTCGTACATCGAAAGCGGTGCAGGATCCAAGGCAGATTCAGTTCGGCCAGATTTGCCCACGACCGTTTGAATTTCAGGAATACTGGCTACGGCCATATCCAACTGTTGCAGCACCCTTTTGTTTTCTTCAGCACCCGCGTGCGGAAGCGAAGTCGGCATTAATAGAAATGACCCTTCGTTCAAGGCAGGCATAAATTCCTTGCCCGTATTTTGCATAATCAGTACGCCAAACACTACTATGGCCGTTGGTATAGAAAGAAAAGCCACCTTGTTGCGCAAGGCCCATCGCAGTATTTGCGTATAGTATTTTCTAAATACGATGAACACGCCCAACAATCCAAAGCATATAAATCCTACGAAAATCAGGTTTATAAAAATACTTCTGTCGAAGCCTAAGGGTCGCCAATAGGTCGCCAGTAAGAATACTATGGCCGTGGCGGAAATAATGATGTTCAACAGACTGGCCTGTTTTTCCGAAAGCGAAAATCCATTGAACAACCGCCCTGCCAGTTCGGCGTTCTTTAATGGCCTTACCGTTCCAAAGGCCATTAACACAAGTCCTAACCAATAACCATATACTACCGCGATAAGTCCACTAACAATAAATAATATGCTGAATACATACCCGAGAACACTCTTACTGCGTTTCTTTCTAAAGAGAAAAGCCGCAAACGGCGGAATTAAGAACAGTGCGACAATAATGGAAGCCGTAAGCGCAAATGTTTTTGTGAATGCCAATGGGCGAAAAAGTTTACCTTCGGCACCTATCATTGTGAACACCGGAATAAAACTGATAATAGTCGTCATTACAGCGGTCAAGATGGCACCCGAAACTTCGGCAGAGGCGTTGTAAACCACTTCATTTATCGGGAGTTTATCTTCGTTTTCATCGAGATGTCGAATAATGTTTTCGGAGAGGATGACCCCGACATCGACCATGGTACCAATGGCGATGGCTATTCCTGAAAGCGCCACGATGTTCGCATCGACCCCAAAAAATTTCATGGCGATAAAGACCATCAAGACCGCTACAGGCAAAAGCCCTGAAATAAGCACGGAAGCCCTTAGGTTGAACACCATAATGATAATGACCAAAATGGTAATCAATATTTCCAAGGTCAAGGCCTCGTTGAGCGTTCCCAAGGTTTCCTGAATTAGTTCGGTACGATCGTAGAAGGGTACGATAGTCAGTTGTGAAGTGCGGCCATCGCTCAATTCCTTGGATGGAAGACCTGAACCAAGTTCCTTGATTTTATCCTTTACATTGTTGATGACCTCCAAAGGATTCGCCCCATATCTGGCCACCACGACCCCACCAACAACTTCTGCACCTTCCTTATCGAGAATCCCGCGACGAATCGCTGGGCCGAGCGTAACATTTGCAATGTCTTTAATTCGAATGGAAGTGAACTCTTGCGAAGTGACGACCGCATTTTTGATATCCTCCAAAGACTCGATATATCCTAGGCCACGCACCAGATATTCCGCTTGATTGATTTCCAAAGTCTGTGCGCCGATATCGCGATTGCTTTGTTTTACGGCCTTTACGACTTGTTCAAGCCCGATGTTGTACTGCTTCATCAATTCAGGATCGACGTCGATTTGGTATTCCTGCACATAGCCTCCGATAGAGGCAACCTCGGAAACCCCACTTGCAGCCGATAGCGCATATTTGACATAGTAGTCTTGAACGCTCCGTAATTCGTGTAAATCCCAACCACCGGTAACATTCCCTTCTTCGTCCCTTCCTTCCAAGGTGTACAAGAAAATTTGGCCCAATCCTGTAGCGTCGGGACCCAAAGCTGGGTTTACGCCTTCGGGCAAAAGATTACTTGGTAAGGAATTGAGTTTTTCAAGAATACGGCTACGGCTCCAATAGAATTCCACATCCTCTTCAAAGATGATATAGATGCTGGAAAACCCGAACATCGACGAGCTCCGTATCGTCCGTACTCCGGGAATACCCAATAAGGAAGTTGTCAACGGATAGGAAATCTGGTCTTCGATATCCTGTGGGGAACGTCCCGGCCATTTGGTAAAAACAATCTGTTGGTTTTCGCCAATATCGGGAATCGCATCGACGGCAACAGGGTCGCTTGGTATAAACCCCGTGTCCCAATTAAAAGGAGCATTGACGGTACCCCATCCTACAAATAAGAGGAGCATGAGTACCGCAACCAGTTTGTTCTCGATAAGAAATTTAATGCCTTTGTTCAGCATAGGAGTTGATTATTAAACATTTAGAAAATGTGTTGAGAAAACAACACATACAACAAGTTTAGCCCAGGAACAGCTATAGCTGTTGGGCTTAGTTTTCTAATGTTTAAAAATCAAATGAGGAAAGTCTGATCTAGGATTTGGACATCCCGTATCAGTGGAGGAGGCGAATAGTCTCTAAAAGGAATTGAATTTTCTTCAAGCCCTTCAAACAAATTTATATAGGAATAAACGAAAGAGGCAACAAAAAGCTGTTGGTCAAAAGTGAATTGGTCGAACGAAATTTTTAAATCATCCTGTCCTTCAATAACGACTTCGACATCAGTACAGCAGTCCATATCCATTTCCGTTACCATACAATTGGTAGATGATTTGGACATTTCCGCTTTCATCATGCAGGTGTCCACCTTATCGAACATGCTGAAATCCACCAAATGGTCTCCACAATAGTGCATATCCACCGAAAAGGACATCGTGGAGAACAGCACGATAAGTGCCATAAAAAGAGATACTATTTTGCTAAAGGCTTCTTTCATCTGCTCCGCAAAGTTACAAAATATTCATTTGTACCGATTTCATGATTATCGCTTTAACGAAAATTTGGCGAGAATAGTGCATTTTACTCTAAATCACTTCGATATAGGTTTTTAAAAAATATTCAGGGCATCCATTAGCTGTTCTTATTTATAAGTTCGCCAAATTAATTGGAAAAATATGAGCATCCTGCATACTTAAATGTTTAGTATATAGTTATCTAATTATATTTGCATCCAAATATTAATTATAATTTTAAACAATAACCAATTATGAGAAAAAAAATAAGTGCAAACATTACATCAGGATTCATACTCCTTATAATGGCATTTTTTGTTGCAAGCTGCAGCTCTGACGATAGCTCGGTTTTCCAAACTCCGAATCCACCCCCAGGTGGTGAAGAAGGTGGAGAAGAAGGCGGCGAGGAGACTCCAGAAGTAGCCACCTTGGTTTTTAACGAGGCCGATCCGTCAAGCAACAAGATCGTTGCTGATGCTAGTGGCGAAGTGGGTACTTCGGTACCAGGCAGGGTTATCTTTACTTCCGACGCTACCACGCAACGTAGAATGTATATCACCCAAAATATTTCAGGACAGGGCGATATGCCTTTCAATAACTTTAATTTGGACAGCGACGACCTTCAAAAGGCACTGAAGGCCGATGGATCTATTGATCTTGACGGAGCCACCAAAAAAGAAATCGATTTTACCTTCGACTTGCCGGTACCAGATATCAACAATGGATCGATCGTATACAGCTTTTGGACCACAACGGGCAAAGGCGATTTTCGGGATCCGACCAAAAGATTGGCCCTTGGGGTAGGTACCATTACGGTAACCGTTGGTACTGGAACGAACCCCGTCGCCGAAGTACGTGCTTTCACGGGTGTAAGATTATTTGCACCTGCAGTTGACGGTACTACCGAAACCTTCTTTTCACTATTGAACGAAGAAGTATACAGAATCAACGAAGGGCCTGAATTCAGAGCCTTTTGGGATTTTGGATATTATTATGGTGCATCTGGCGCATCGGCCAATGATGAAGCATCTTTTGCTTCTACATTTGCCTATGATGATTCTTTCGGCTTTCCGGTCGAAGGTCTTGAGCCGGGTGACGATGAGCCCGATTCAGAAAACGAAACCTTGAACGAAGCGTTTTTTGCGCTTTCGACCACTTTGGATGTTGCTGCATTCGACGGTATTACCTTATCGGGCGATTTAAATTCGGTAACACAATCCAATATTCAAAAAATCACGAACCTTAGCGTAGACGATGTGATTGAATTCGTAGATAATTACGGTAAGAAGGGATTGATTAAGATTACTGCAATCGAGGCCGGTTTCAATAACAACGACTATATTGAGTTCGACGTTAAGATACAGCCTTAAGTCAAGTACATTTTAAATTTTTTAAGTGGCACCCTAATATGGGTGCCACTTTTTTTATGGGAAAAAGTATACTTTTGACCAAAATTGAAAACCATGTTCGAAGGACTCAGACCCCAGGTTATTAAAATATTGAATGCTTCTGAAAAAAACGCCGACGAACGCTTACAGCACATTTGCGATCTGTTACAGAAAAGAGTTCCACACTACGATTGGGTCGGTTTCTATTTCAGGAATGGAGATAAGGAAGAACTGAAACTTGGCCCTTATGCAGGCGAACCGACCGATCACACCATTATTCCCTTTGGTAAAGGTATTTGCGGACAGGTAGCGGTCAGCAACCAAAATTTTGTGGTGCCCGATGTAAAGTCGCAGGACAACTATATCGCATGCAGTATAACGGTCAAGGCCGAAATTGTGGTTCCCTTATTTGTCAATGGAGAAAATATCGGTCAAATCGACATCGATTCGAACACCCCGGACCCTTTTTCGAAAGATGATGAGCGATTTTTGGAATTCGTGAACTCAGAGGTGGCCAAAATTATAGTCTAGTTTGTGCTCCTTCCCCAGAAAGGGGAAGGTGGTTTTTCACTTTAGTGTGGAAAAGCGGAAGGGGTAAAAACGCAAGCTATAGTCTAACAGTTTGAACATGAGAGAAAAAGTTCCTGTCCAATGGCTGGGGCGAAAATCATATGGGAAATCCAAAAGTAAACACTTGCGCTCAACCCCTTCCGACCTGTTCGCTTCGCTCCAGCCCACCTTCCCCTGCGAGGAAGGAACCAAAAGAAATGCCACAGTTCAATCCTGATCTTCAATCACTCCGATGACGCAACAACGATTAACGATTTTTGATTTCAGAACGTCCAACCTTCATACGTCACACCTCGTATTTCGTACTTCGTACCACTTTCCCTTGTTTCGTTCAAAACTTTCCCTTTTTGTTGATAACCTAGCGGATTTCTTCCTAACAAAAAAAGTACTTTTGTGGCTCCTTTAACCCACAAACTTCGCGTACTTAAATGAGCACTAAAAAAGCCACCTCCGCATTAATCTCCGTTTTCCATAAAGACGGATTGGAACTAATCGTCAGAAAATTCAAAGAACTCGGTATTACCATCTATTCTACCGGTGGAACAGAAAAATTCATTAAAGAACTGGGTATCGAGGTCGTGCCCGTGGAGGAGGTAACCAGTTATCCTTCGATTCTGGGCGGCAGGGTAAAGACCTTGCATCCGAAGGTCTTCGGGGGTATCTTGAACCGACAGGACAATGAAAGCGATGTGGCGCAATTGGAGGAGTTCGAAATTCCGCAATTGGATATTGTCATCGTTGATCTTTATCCTTTTGAAAAAACGGTGGCAAGTGGTGCATCCGAACAAGATATTATCGAAAAAATCGATATTGGTGGAATCTCACTTATTCGAGCCGCCGCCAAAAACTATAAGGATGTACTTTGTGTCTCGTCCATGGAGGACTATGCAGATTTCCTAGAAGTCATTTCGAACAACAACGGCAGTACCACGCTAGAAGACCGCAAACGTTTTGCTTCCAAAGCATTCAATGTTTCCTCCCACTACGACACGGCGATTTTCAATTATTTCAACAAGAACCATGAAGAAGCCGTTTTGAAAATCAGTGAATCAAAAGGCCACGTATTGCGTTACGGAGAAAATCCGCACCAAAAAGGATTCTTCTTTGGTGATTTTGAAGCCATGTTCACCAAACTCCACGGAAAGGAACTTTCGTACAATAACCTGTTAGATGTCGATGCCGCAGTCCTTTTGATGAACGAGTTCAAAAAAGACGATCCGACATTTGCCATTTTAAAACACAACAATGCCTGCGGATTGGCAACTCGAGAAACCATTCATCAGGCCTATGTCGACGCCCTGGCCGGGGACCCAATTTCAGCCTTTGGAGGAATTCTCATTAGCAATGTTGAGATCGATAAGGCCACCGCCAAGGAAATTCATAATCTCTTCTGCGAAGTGGTGATAGCTCCAAGCTATTCCGATGAAGCACTTGAAGTTCTAAAAGGCAAAAAGAATCGGATCATTCTCGTTCAACATGAAATCGAATTGCCAAGTACGATTGTCAGAACCTGTTTGAACGGTGTTTTGGTGCAAGACAAAGATTTTAAGACCGACACGGTTGCAGAATTGCAGTATGTGACCGATAAAGAACCTACCAAAAGAGAGCTTGAAGATTTGATCTTTGCCTCTAAATTATGTAAACACACCAAATCGAATACCATAGTTTTAGCGAAGAACAAACAACTATGTGCAAGTGGCACAGGGCAAACATCGCGTGTAGATGCCCTGAATCAAGCGATTCACAAGGCAAAATCGTTCAAGTTCGACCTAGAAGGTTCGGTTATGGCAAGCGATGCTTTTT
Source organism: uncultured Maribacter sp. (assembly GCA_964351985.1). GTDB lineage: Bacteria > Bacteroidota > Bacteroidia > Flavobacteriales > Flavobacteriaceae > Meishania. The sequence goes on from CAYGPR010000007.1 coordinate 21,432, forward strand.
TCCCTTTTCCAGATTGCGTCGAAATTGCGCATAAAAATGGTATTTCTAGCGTTATACAACCGGGCGGATCGATAAAAGACCAGTTGAGTATTGATTATTGCAACGAAAACGGAGTAGCCATGGTGATGACAGGCACACGTCATTTCAAGCATTGAGACATACGGCTCTTTTCACTTTGAGGTTTGTACACTTCAATAAAGTCAGGTTTGGCGACAAGAAGATGCAAATTCACAACATTAAACAACATAGAGCGGCTTAATTTACTACTTTTGTCGATGAAATGCACCCCACGCATACATGTAACATAACCAAACGAATTAAAAATGGGATTTTTTGATTTCTTGACCGAGGAAATCGCTATCGACTTAGGTACAGCGAACACCCTCATTATCCATATGGACAAAGTCGTTGTAGACAGTCCGTCTATTGTTGCCAGAGACCGCATCTCAGGTAAGATTATCGCCGTTGGCAAAGAGGCCAACATGATGCAGGGCAAGACCCATGAAAACATTAAGACCATTAGACCGCTGAAAGATGGGGTAATAGCTGATTTTGATGCTTCGGAAAAGATGATTAATATGTTCATCAAGAACATTCCTGCATTAAAGAAAAAATGGTTTCCACCTGCACTGCGAATGGTTATTTGTATTCCATCAGGAATTACTGAAGTAGAAATGCGCGCCGTTAAGGAATCCGCGGAACGTGTAAACGGAAAAGAAGTGTATTTGATCCACGAGCCCATGGCAGCGGCCATCGGTATCGGGCTCGATATTATGCAGCCAAAGGGAAACATGATCGTAGATATCGGTGGAGGTACGACAGAAATTGCGGTAATTGCCTTAGGCGGTATCGTTTGCGACAAATCGGTGAAAATTGCCGGTGACGTTTTTACCAATGATATTATCTATTATATGCGAACCCAACATAACCTATACGTCGGGGAAAGTACTGCAGAACATATTAAAATCGAAATCGGTTCGGCGACCGAAGACCTTCAAACACCACCTGATGAAAAATCGGTTCAAGGAAGGGATCTATTGACCGGAAAACCAAAACAGGTACAAATATCGTATCGTGAGATCGCCAAAGCATTGGATAAATCGATACTTCGCGTAGAGGATGCCGTTATGGAGACCCTATCACAGACTCCGCCCGAACTTGCTGCCGATATTTATAATACCGGTATTTACCTTGCCGGTGGTGGATCGATGTTAAGAGGCCTGGACAGAAGGCTGTCACAAAAAACCGATTTGCCCGTATACATTGCCGAAGATCCTCTTCGTGCCGTCGTTCGTGGCACGGGCATCGCATTGAAAAACCTTGAGCGATATAAAAGCATCCTCATAAAATAGAACTGCAGTCAAAACCATAGCGACCCCAATCAATATCTTTTACAAGGCACACATTCGAAAAAGGGTTCTACAAAACTGAATAGTGAATGCAGCAGATTATCAACTTTATCATTCGATATAAGAATTTTCTTCTATATATCTTCTTGTTGATGGTCTCTCTTGGCTTTACCATACAATCGCATTCATATCATCAATCGCGGTTCTTTAATTCAAGTAACTGGATTTCTGGCAATGTTTACGAAACTTCCAACAATTTCTTTTCATATTTCGACCTTGATGAAAAAAACAAAAAGTTGGTCGAGGAAAATCATAGGTTACGAGACCAACTATTTAATCTTAAGCTTTCTGATACTTTGCAGCTCGATTCTATCCAGCGCACCTATACAATAACAACGGGTAAGATCATCAAAAATAGCTATGCCAATCCAAGAAATTACATTACCGTAGACAAAGGGCGGAATGACAACGTAAAACCCGACATGGGGGTCATTACCGATAAAGGTATTTTGGGGATTGTCGAAAATACGTCAGGTAACTTCGCTACGGTTCAAAGTATTCTCAACGAGAATTCCAACATCAATGCGAAAATCAAGAACTCGAACCAGTTCGGTTCATTGGTCTGGAATACCAAAAACTACAATGTGGTACAATTGATCGATATTCCGAGAATGGCTGACCTGACCGTAGGCGATACCATTGTGACCGGTGGAATGAGCAGTATTTTTCCTGAAAACATCCCCATAGGAACGATTCTAAAATTCGACTTGAACAACTCGCAGAGTCTGTACACCATAGATGTAGCACTTTTTAACGATATGACGAACCTGAAACATATCTATATTGTCAACAATAATGATAGGGCCGAAATAATCGAGCTGGAAACTGAGACCCAAAACAATGATTAGTAATAACTATTTTATTAATATCGTTCGTTTTGCGCTATTGGTGCTGGTTCAGGTACTTGTATTCAATAGGTTGAATTTCTTCGGGTTCATAAACCCAATGGTCTACATCATGTTCTTGTATTGGTATCCTATTAAAGAGAACAGGGCGGCTTTTATCGGGTTAAGTTTTTTATTGGGTATTGCCATCGATTTTTTTTCGGATACCATGGCGATACATGCAGCATCTACCATTACGATTGCTTATTTTCGACCTGCGATTATGAGGTTCGTATTTGGTGTTAATTACGAATTCCAAAGTTTTAAGCTCGGTAATGCCACAAGGGTACAACAATTTACTTTTTTAGCGTTATTAATAATAGTACACCACTTGGTGTTCTTCACCTTGGAGATTTTTAGTTTGGCGAACATATTGCTAATTTTGAAAAAAGTCGTTTCCAATGGTTTAGCCACCTTAGTACTCTGCCTATTGTTCGGTTCACTTTTTAGTACAAGAAAGGAATGAAAAAAATTCTACTCTCGTCGATTATCATTATTATCGGCATAACCTTTATCGGCAGGCTATCTTATTTACAAATATTTAGTTTTTCCCCTGATCAGGTCTTGGAAGATCCTGCGATCAAGGCGATTTATGATTATCCTGAAAGAGGTTATATCTATGACCGCGACGGTGAGTTGTTGGTCGGTAATCAACCTGCCTATGATGTTATGGTTATTCCGCGTGAAGTAAAACCTCTGGATACTCTAGAATTTTGTGGTTTATTAGGACTGGAAAAAGATAGGTTCGTAGAGATATTGCGAAAGGCACGAATATATTCTCCAAGGCTACCCTCTGTACTAGTGCATCAACTTTCTAAAGAAGATTATGCCCGTTTACAGGAAAAAATGCGTCATTATGAAGGCTTTTATATCCAAAAGCGTTCGCTACGTTACTATGATACCAATAGTGCGGCCAATGTTTTGGGCTACATTAGCGAAGTCAATGAACGTGATCTAGCTAAAAATCCATATTATGTTCAGGGAGAGTTGACCGGGCGCACGGGTGTTGAAAAGGTTTACGAAGATATCTTGAGAGGCCGTAAAGGTGTACAGTACATTCAAAAAGATCGATTTAACAGAGATATTGGTCCGTTTAAGGATGGTACTTGGGACACCTTGCCAGAACAAGGTATTGAAATCAATATCACCATCGATAAGGCTTTGCAAGAATATGGAGAAAAACTAATGCACGGCAAATGGGGGGGCATCGTTGCCATCGAACCTTCGTCAGGTGAAATTTTATCCATGATATCGGGCCCAACGTATGACCCATCGCTTTTAGTGGGAAGAAAAAGATCCGCCAACTACAGTAAATTACATTACGACTCTATTTCGAAACCTACCTTTGATCGATCTATTTCCTTTGAAAAAAGCCCAGGCTCTCCATTCAAGGCAATGAACGCTTTAATCGCCCTACAAGAAGGCGCAATAACACCTTCTACCACATTCACATGCTATCATGGTTTTTATATTGGAAGAAGTAAAAAAGGTTGCCATTGCGGTGGAGGTACCAGAAGACTCCATGACGGTATACACGAATCATGCAACGCCTATTTCGTAGGTGTGTATAAAAAGATTTTTGAACAGTTCGATTCGAACGCAGAAGCCATGGATGCTTGGGAAAAACATGTAAGAAGCTTCGGTTTAGGGTCTTATCTAGGGTCGGATCTCCATACAGGAAGACCAGGAAGCGTTCCGAGCACGGATCTTTATAACAAATGGTATGGTATAGGAGACAAAAGATGGTCGGCCACTACCACATACTCAAACGCCATAGGGCAAGGAGAGGTCAACGTCACTCCATTACAATTGGCCAATATGACCGCTGCGATTGCTAATCGCGGACATTATTACACTCCACATATCCTCAAAAAAATCGACGGAAAAGAAATTAGTATTCCCGATTTCGTAGAACCTAAACAGACCACAATAGATAAACGGCATTTTGAACCTGTCGTTCAAGGCATGGCCGATGTTTACCGAAAAGGAACGGCCAAATATATTCAAATACCCGATATCGAGATTGCCGGCAAAACGGGTACCGTTGAAAATTTTATTAAAATCGATAGTGTGAAAACACAATTGACCGACAACTCGGTATTTGTGGCTTTTGCCCCGGTCGATAATCCTAAAATAGCCATTGCGGTGTATATTCAAAACGGATATTATGGTGCCCGATACGCCGGGCATATTGCCTCATTAATGATCGAGAAATATCTTAAAGGGGAAATCACAAGAAAAGATTTGGAAAAACGCATGCTCGAAAGAACTTTGGAATCGGAATACGCAAAACCTTACAGCGGGAAACCGTTCAAGATAAACGAATATGACTGGAGCCAACATGCCAAAAAACCTGAAACGGTCGATACCGCTTTAGATACGGTAGAGCGCTAAAGATGAACGAGTATGTCAGGTAAAAGTATTCTGAAACGCCTGGATTGGCTATCCATTTTTTTTTATGTCGCCTTAGTAGCCATTGGCTGGGTAAGTATCTATTCGAGCACCTTTACTGAATCTGATGTCTCTTTATTCGATTTTAGCACCTTGCACGGCAAACAACTATTCTTTATCGGTGCAAGTTTCGTTTCCGTAATAATTATATTGGCCCTTGAGGCGAACTTTTATGAACGTTTCTCCAGTGTATTCTACATCATCTCTCTAGTGTTACTTTTAGGTCTGTTCGTCTTCGGCAAAACGATTGCTGGAGCGACTTCTTGGTACGACTTGGGCTTTTTCAACCTTCAACCTTCGGAACTTGCAAAAACAGCTACGGCCCTTGCATTGGCCAAATATCTAAGTGATATTCAAACTGATATCAAGCGTGGAAAAGATCAACTATATGCTTTTTTAATCGTGTTGATACCTGCCATTTTAATTATCCCTCAGCCGGATCCAGGTAGTGCATTGGTATTCTTCGCCTTGGTATTTGTAATCTTTAGGGAAGGGTTGCCCATATATTATCTAGGTATTGCACTTTTGGCCATTCTGGTATTTGTAACCACGTTAATGTATGGTACCGTGTGGGTGAGCATAGGTTTGGTATTGCTTTTGGTACTTTTTCTTTTTCTAAAAAAGAAGAGTTTTAAGGTGGGTATTTTACCGATAGTAAGTATTGCCATAATCACGGTTCTTTTTTCATTGTCGGTCAATTTTGTATTTAACAATGTATTCGAACAACGCCACCGTGACCGGTTCAGTCTCTGGTTACGACTCGAAAAAGACCCTGCCAAGCTTGAGAAAATCCGGAAAACGATCGGTTACAATACCTATCAATCGGAAAAAGCCATTGAATCGGGAGGTTTCTTCGGAAAAGGTTTTTTAGAGGGCACACGTACCAAAGGAGATTTCGTGCCTGAACAACATTCGGATTATATTTTTACGACCATCGGTGAGGAATGGGGCTTTCTCGGCACAACGACGGTTGTCCTTCTATTTACTTTTTTACTGCTACGGTTGGTCTATCTCGCCGAACGTCAAAAAACCGATTTTGCAAGAATGTTCGGTTATGGTGTAATCTCCATTTTGCTGATCCATTATTTTATAAATATTGGCATGGTCATCGGCATACTGCCCACAATCGGTATTCCGCTACCCTATTTCAGTTACGGCGGCTCAAGTATGTTGGGGTTTACCGCACTCCTTTTTATCTTTCTAAGGCTTGATTCCAATAGGTTAAAGGAAGGGTTTTAAAGAATTTAGGAGGAACGAAGTTTTGAATTAGAGATTTGATTTAGTAGTCCCAACCCTCTAAATTAACTTTGCTTTCCAAATCGGCCTCCACCTCATCCGGTAGTTTTTCAAAAAAGTCGATTCCGGTGCGTTTTTCGATTTCATCTACGGAAACAACAAATTCGGAGAGTGCTTTGGTGCTTTCTTTTCCTTCCAGTAAAAAAGCTGTTATTTTTAAATTACCTGAATTCCCTCGGGCCACAATTTTATAGTAATATCTAGGCACGTCAACATCTTCTTGCCCTATTGCTTGCAATCCGTTTTCCAAGACCCCGCCGGTTACGACGAAAAGTTCGTTATGCTTTTTGGCCCATTGTCGCACTTGCATTTCCAGACGGTTCCAAACCCCTGCGTTGAAATCCCTGTCTTGTGGACTTATATTGCTGGTATAAAAAGTCTCATTGTAGGCTTGTTCCGAAAATCTGCGATCGCCCGCTGGGCAAAGGTGTCCCCTATCATATCCAGAACCTTTGTAATTGCGCCAATCCGCGGATTTCGTCGGCACCTTTGGGTCTTCTATAAAATAAGGGCGTTTTCTATCGTCGTAAGTCAAGTGATCTTTTTTGAGCATATAGGCGACCCATTCGGCCTGTTCGAAAGGCTCGCTATAAGACAATTTATAATGTTGATGATCCACCACGGCTCCAGTGGTTGAACTTGGCAAAAACGATTCGGGAATTTCAGTTTTTGCAGCTTCGGAAGTTCCGACCGAATAGGTGCCAGGCGTATAAAAATTATCGAAAAGCCAAAATCCTATAATACACAACAGCAGTAAAGCGGTATAAATAGTTCTATTTCTTCGGCTTCTTGACATGGCGCAAATTTATGCCAAATAAATTCTGTTCAGCGATAGATTTTGTAAGTTTAAGCAACTTGTTACGACCAATATCATGTATTTCTCCTTTTACTTTTCTAAATTGTAAAGGAGGCTTTTTTATTTGAACATTATCTTTTAAAAGAAAGGAACAAACTATGCTTACATGGAAAGATGTTATTCACTTTAGTGTTAACGGAAACCCCGAACCCGACCGTAGGGTAGAAAAAACAGAAACGGAATGGCACGAAATTTTGACCCCAGAGCAATTCAGGATCACCCGTAAAAAAGGAACCGAAGCCCCTCATAGCGGAGCACTCTGTAGCATTCACGAAGCTGGAAAATATAATTGTGTATGTTGCGATACCCCTTTGTTCGATTCGACCATAAAATTCGAATCAGGTACAGGTTGGCCAAGTTTTACACAACCGATAAAAGAGAATGCCATTAAATATGAAAAAGATACTGCATTCGGCATGGTCCGGGTAGAGGTCATGTGCAATACCTGTGATGCACATTTGGGGCATGTATTTCCCGACGGGCCAGAGCCTAGCGGACTTCGGTATTGTATCAATTCAGAATCTATGCAACTTCAGAAAGAAAGGATAAACAATGAATAACAAAAATTTAGAAATCGCCACCTTTGGCGGAGGGTGCTTTTGGTGTGTAGAAGCGGTCATTCAACAATTAAAGGGAGTGGAAAAAGTAGTATCCGGTTATACGGGAGGAAAAGCACCCGGAAAGCCAACCTACAGAGAAGTCTGTTCGGGTCTGACCGGTCATGCGGAAGTCGTTCAAGTTACGTTCGACCCTAGCATTATTTCATATAAAGACTTGCTTGTTGTATTTATGACAAGCCATGACCCGACTACCATGAACCGTCAAGGAGCAGATGTGGGGTCGCAATATCGATCCGTCATTTATTATCACAATGAAGCACAAAAAGAAACGGCCGAAACCGTAATAAAAGAAGTTGGCGAATATTATGACGGTCCTATTGTTACCGAGCTAAGTCCATTGGAGACTTTTTATGAGGCCGAGGACTACCATCAAGATTATTATCGTAACAATTCCTCCCAAGGGTATTGCAGTGCGGTAATTACGCCCAAACTGGCCAAACTTCGAAAGATGCATGCCGATAAATTAAGGGGTATATCAGCTTAATCCTTTTCAGGGCCAAATTGAATTTATCTGGGTATTCCAGAACATAAAATGTTCTGGAATACCCTACTTTCCCTACCGAATAAAAGAAAGGATGCCTAATGCAAAACAATATTACATACGGAATAGAAGGCCTCAACGCTCCCGCTTTTTTGGTCGACCAGTGGGTAGATACCGACGGAAATAAAACCGAACCTATTGAACTTTCCGATTTCGATGGAAAATTCAAGGTTATCTATTGCTTTCAGAGCTGGTGCTCGGGGTGTCATAGCCGTGGGCTTCCCGCCTTGCAGAAAATAACCGAAGCTTTAGGTGAAAATGACAGCGTTATATTCCTAGCCGTTCAGACCGTTTTTGAAGGATATGATTCGAACACCTACGAGAAAATGGTGGAAACCCAAAAACAGTATGATTTGAAAATACCTTTCGGTCATGACCCTGGGGATACAAGTTCACATAATCGTTCGAAAATGATGTATCATTATAGAACGGGCGGTACCCCTTGGTTTATCTTAATCGACCAAAAAAATAAGGTGGTCTTCAATGATTTTCATTTGAACGTTGAAAATGCAATTGCATTTTTAAAAAAAATGAAGTAGATGAATCATATTCCCGAAATCAAACTGTACGGGGCGGAAGGTTGCCACAAAACGAATTATTACAAAACATTGCTAGAAGCACGGCAACTGTCCTATATCGTTTTAGATGTAGAAACGAATAAAGCCCATGCCCAAGAATTACGCAGTTTATATGAGAACGGTAAACTGAATTTTCCGACCATTACCATCGGGAAAAAAAAGTTACGAAACCCTCATAAGGATGAACTCAATGCCTGGATCAACAAATTAATACCCAGTATTTTGGAAATAGAGCACAACAAAGAAAACAAACGGTTTATTATGGATATCAATGGGGAAATCGCTTTTATAGAATATTTTCTGAGGGATGAAAAAATGTACTTGACCCATTCAGAAGTACCATCTCAGCTTCGTGGCCGAGGTATTGGTAAGGTCTTGGTCGAGAAAGCCTTTGAAAAGTTGACCGAAGAAGAGTATAAAGCCGTCGCCGTATGTTCATTTATCAAAGCAGTGGCAAGCCGAAGCAAAAAATGGGATAACATAATTGGATAGACCAAAAAAAATCGAAAATGGTATTAAGTAAGATACAGAGGCTGCCCTTGGGGTATTCCGAAGTATTGTACAAAAACACAAAATATGGGGTTACCCGAACCGATTTCAATTCAGGAAAAAGCATCAAACTGTTTGCCGAAGAACTGGGTGGTAACGATTTCGTCAGTCTGAATTATTACATTACCGATTCCGAAGAAATCTTAAAACCCTGTGAAATGCCAGAGCAAAAAGTATTCGACTTTTTAAACCACTATAAACTCCCTAAATAAATTATGGAAAATGTGAATTTTATAAACAAGCGTTTTGACCCAAGTATTACGCCGTTTCTGGACCTTGCCAAACAAATGGCCAAAGCATTTGGCTATACAGCCGACCTGCAAATAGAAAAACACATGGCCCAACTACTTCGCCTACGGGTCGCTCAAAAAAACGAATGTGCGTACTGTATCGTCCTTCATGCAGATACCGCCAGGTCGGTCGGTATCGATGCTGCCAAGGTCGACAATATTTCCTCTTGGTGGAACAGTGATCTCTATACGGAAAAAGAAAAATCAGCCTTGACCTATTGCGATATATTGACCGAGGGAAGTCATATTAACTTTCAGAAGTACCATGATGATCTGTCCGCCCATTTTTCTGAAGTAGAAATTGCTGAGATTGCGGCCATTGTTATCAACATGAACGTTTGGACGCGCCTAAAACTGGCACAGGGCGAAACCCCTATCTTTAAATAAAATAACAAAAGGAAATATCACAATGGATAAAATAGCTTTAGGAGGATGTTGTCATTGGTGTACGGAAGCGGTATACCAATCCCTAAAAGGAGTCTCGAAGGTTGGGCAAGGGTTTATTTCTTCAAGTGGTTCGAACAGTGGTTTCTCGGAAGCCGTTATCGTTCATTTTGATAAAAAGGTCATTGGTTTGAAAGCTATCATCGAAATTCATCTTCACACCCACAGCAGTACTTCTAAGCATAGCATGCGCTCAAAATATCGTTCCGCCGTGTATACCTTTTCAAAAAATCAAGCGCATGACGTTGAAAAAATTATAATTGAGCTTCAAGAAGGATTTGAACACAAGATCATAACTGAAGTGCTTCCTTTTGTAGATTTCAAACCCTCCGAAAAGCAGTTCGCCAACTACTATTTTAACAACCCGCAAAAACCGTTTTGTCAAAATTATATCGAACCTAAAATAAAACTGCTATTGCAAAGATTTTCTAATCGAATTGATGCAAATAGGATAAGGCTTCAAGATGCCGTAGCATTAAATCCATAAAAATGAAAAACAGCAAACTTCAAATAATAAATCAAAAAGGACACAAACTTCAAGCCTACTTGGAACTGCCCGCCAATCAACATCCTAATAAATTTGCAATTTTCGCCCATTGTTTTTCGTGTAGCAGTACCTTACGTGCGGTCAAGAATATTACGCGGGCATTGACCTCATTCGGTTTTGGAGTACTTCGTTTCGATTTCACGGGTCTCGGCAGAAGCGAGGGCGAATTCGCTGAAAGTCATTTCTCCGCGAATGTGGATGACCTTTTGGCGGTAAACAACTACTTGCAAGAGCACTATATCGCTCCGTCATTTCTTGTTGGTCATTCTCTTGGCGGTGCGGCCGTAATTGTAGCGGCTTCTAAACTTGAAAATATTAAAGCTGTAGCGACCATAGGTGCACCGGCGACTGTGGACCACGTTACCCAACACTTTTCTCATCAATTGGAAGAAATCGAATCCAAGGGAGATATCGAAGTAAATATTGGGGGGAGGCCTTTCAAGATCAATAAAGAATTTGTGGAAGATTTCGACAAGACGAACCTACCATTGATTACCGAGAACCTGCGAAAACCGATTTTAATTTTACATTCTCCTGTCGATACTATCGTGGGTATCGACAACGCGCAACGCCTTTATCATAGTGCCAAACATCCAAAAAGCTTTATAAGCTTAAACCAAGCGGATCATTTGCTCACCGATGTTCTTGATAGTAGATATGTTGGCCATGTTATTGGGGCTTGGGTACAGCGCTACTTTCCGCAAGAGGATAATGAAATGCTGGATACCCAAGGGGAACAGCTGGTCGGACACCTAAATCTCTTGGAGGACAATTTCACTACCCAAATACAGACTAAAAAACATACGATGATCGCAGACGAACCGCAAACCGTTAATGGAGACGATTTCGGACCTTCGCCCTACGAATATCTCAATGCAGGGTTAGCGGCCTGTACCGCAATGACGTTAAAACTATACGCCCAAAGAAAAAAATGGGACCTACAGGAAGTGTTCGTATATCTCTCCCATTCAAAAAAACATTCGGACGAACTCGAATTAGATATTGAAAAATCTGGATACTTAGATCATATAGACAAAAAGCTGAAATTTATCGGTAATTTAGATGAACAGCAAAAAAACCGTTTGAAAGAAATTGCTTCGAAGTGCCCCGTGCATAAAACATTGCAAAGCGAGGTAATTATCGATACCGAAATAATATAGAATCGCATTAATCAAATATCATATGGGTCTAGTAGAAAATGTGACGCGTTTTTTTAGGGCAAAAGCGGAAAACATGCAGACAGCATCTGCTCCTGAAGGTGTATGCCCGAACTGTTGGGGCGAACAAGAATGGGAAGGAGAATTCTACAAACACCTAAAAGCCAATAATATTACTCCCGAATCGGACAGATATAATAATTGGATCAAAGAATTTGTCGTGAAGCATATCGATGGTATCGCCATTGACAAAGACACTCATGTTTGTACCTCCTGTAAAGTGAACTACACGAAGTAAGCCACCATTATTTATTAAAGGGGCCAAACAACACTATATCCTCTTCCCTTGTTGTGAGCCTTTATTTCTTTGAATTCTACATAATCCAATGGAGTCGAGTTTCCTGTCAATAGTGTTTTTGACATCAATTGTACACTATTTCTTACCATTAGCACAATTTTAGTCCTACTTTGATTCAGATTGACTTAATTTTATTCATCCCGTACGTAATCTCCCCCTGACATGCTCAATGTTACTACTCCAAGCCAATAGACTTGGGGTGACATTAAGAACTTATTACCTAACAATTTTAAATTACAAAAAGATGAAAACAAAATTTATTTGGATCACGCTATCCATGGCCTTTATTTGCTTGTTGCTATCAAGCTGTGGGCCACTTATTTTTAAAGCTAATTTTGATTCCGACACAGTCGGAAACGATCCGAATCCGAATCCACCTGGAGCCCCTTCGGGAGATAAGATCAAGGGTGATTGTGGAATCACGATTGTAAACAGTGGCATTCTATCATCGAAGGCCATGCGCTTTTACAACGAATCCGATTGCTTGATAGACGCCATGTGGTTCGAATCAACGACCCTAAGTACATCGAATCAATTTTTGAACTACGTTTTTACAGGATATCCAGAAAGTACTACGCACCGAACCTTCAATATCAGTTTTGCCGGAGGGCATTTTCGGGATGCGTTTACAGTAAAATATCAGAACGGCACTATGTATTTGACCGATGGCAATTACACAGACCATAATATCGGCACATATACCGCCAACCAAAAACAAACCTTTTTAGTTGGGATCAACAGAGCGACCGATAAATATGCCCTTACCATTTCGCGATCAGGTACTTCCAACATACAATTAAGCGACCGACCCGTCAGAGAAGCTAATTTTTGGGGCCAGCCCGCTTACATATTATATCTCTATTATGACACAGATGATAGCAGCACCTCTTCAAATGGATATGTCATAGATGCGGTATCGATGAACAAGGAAGATGAAGATTAATTCATAATACTGCCGACAACAAAAATGCCTTGCAAATAATTTGCAAGGCATTTTTATATTCTTAAGTTTTAATAATTATCCCTTCACACTGGCCAATTTGCCATTCTTGATATTGTTCATTTTAAGGTCTTGTAACACATTGACAGCCTCTTCGACATAAACGTCTTTAGCCAGATTCTGGTGCCATCGATTTCTTTTTTCCCTTAAAACGGAATCTTTGGTGAACAATGCTTCCTCATATTTTAAAGACCTGAAAGTCAACTTCGAATCGTAGTCTGAAAGTGTCTTGAAATATTTAGACTTTTCCTTATCCTTTTTGTCTTCGTTCTTATATACCTCATAGTTCAACGAAATCTCGGTTTCGTCTTGCTCCTTTTTTAACCATTGGGCATTTTCTTCGATCAATTTGATCTGCGTGTTCGTCGCCATACGTTTCTTACTGTTCGCAATGGTCTGTTCGTAATCGATATAACCATCCCAAGGCTCATAATTGGCGGGTTCTATTTCGTCCCATTTCAGCGGGTTCTCTTGATCTCGTTCTCCAAGGTCGATATAACTATAACGGTCCGGTACTACCACATCACTTTTTACACCTTCCAATTGGGTTGAACCACCATTGATACGATAGAATTTCTGTGTAGTCAATTTGATAGCGCCCAAATCTCCGTGCTCATTGCTTCGCACGATATTATCCAAAGGAATCACGTTTTGTACGGTTCCCTTTCCAAAAGTTTGCTTGCTTCCAATCACAATCGCCCTTTTATAGTCTTGCATAGCAGCAGCCAAAATTTCGGAGGCCGAGGCCGATAGTTCGTTTACAAGAATAACCAAGGGACCATCCCATTGAATTCGTTCGTCCTTATCATCATAGACATCTTTTTTCTGACCATTGGAACGAACCTGAACCACAGGGCCATCTTTGATGAACAATCCTGCCATTTCTACGACGGTTTTCAAAGATCCCCCACCATTGTCGCGAAGGTCTAAAATCAACCCCTCGGCGCCCGCCTGCTTTAACCTTTCAATTTCCTTGGCCACATCGGTAGCACAATTTCGTTCAGAATAATCTTCAAAATCGACATAAAACTTAGGCAAATTGATAAGACCGAACTTTTGGTCTCCTTTGATAATATTCGCTGATTTGGCATACGATTCTTCCAATTCTACAACATCCCGGGTCAGGGAAACCTTTTCTATGGAACCATCGACTTTTCGTACCGTCAGATTGACAACAGTACCTTCTGGGCCTTTGATAAACTTTATAGCATCATCTAACCGCATACCTACGATATCAATGGGTTCCTCACCTTTCTGACCCACCTTGATAATCTCATCTCCAACTTCTAAACGTTGATCTCGCCACACGGGACCGCCAGAAATAATCTCAACGATTCTGGCTCCTTCGGCCTTTTTCGATAACCGAGCTCCTATTCCTTCAAACTTGCCCGACATGTTCATATCGAACTTCTCTTTATCTTCTGGGCCAAAATAAAAAGTATGGGGGTCAAATTCGTCTACGATAGTATTGATGTACTGTTCGAACCAATCTTTGCGTTGTAGGTCATCAACGAAATCAAAAAACTCGTCTAAGGTTTTTTCGGTATATTCTCGAGCCTCTTGCTCAGCCTCCTCGGGCGTCAAAGATTCTTCTGGAACTTCATCTTCTGGCAAGCCCGTAGCTTCAAACTCTTCAGCCGCGGTGTCAGATGCTTCAAGTTCGGTAACATTGCGCATCAATTTTGCATCATAATTGCCAAGGGTCGCGTACTTCAATTGTTTTCTCCATCGTTCTTTCAAATCTTCTTTTGACGATGCGAACGGCACCTTATCGTAATCGATATCTATCGATTCGTTCTGGGTATAGTCGAATGGCTTTTGAAGCACTTCTTTATAGATCGCCTTGGCATCACCCATTCGCTTGACCAATCGCTCGTGTACCAGATTAAAAAAGGTGATGTCTGTGTTCTTGATCTGATCGTCTATTTGATATTTGTACTGTTCGAATTCTTTGATATCACTATCCAAGAAATAGCGCTTGGTAGGATCTATGATATCTATAAAGTCTTCGAAAACATTCACCGAAAAATCATCGTTGATGTCTTTGGGCTCATAGTGCCCTTTTTCAAGTACGTAGGTAATAAGATCCAACAACAACTTATCCTTGTCGTCATTCTCAAAAGATTTGTTGGTAAAACTGCATGATGCTACCGCAATAAGCATTACGACTAATGCATAGGCCAGATTCCTTTTCATTCCTTAATTTTTTTTTAGTAAAAATTCGCTATTCACATTCATGATTTCAAATGGAGCGCCTAATATGGTTTATTTCTCTAAGATACTGAAAAAACTATGCCATTTATAAGGGCAAAGCATTAATTTTTTGTTAATCGCGGCACGGGCGATATCTTTTTTTAAACGTATTTTTGGGCTTTAAAGTATGCCAGATGCCGAAACCCTTGATTCTTGTGACCAATGATGACGGAATTACCGCACCCGGGTTACGGGCTTTAATAAGGTATATGGCGACTTTAGGGGACGTTGTAGTTGTAGCGCCCGATAGTCCGCAATCAGGTATGGGACATGCCATTACCCTTGACAATGCCCTCTATTCAAAAAAAATGAAGGTCGACCTGAAGGATGGTGCCAAAGAAGAATATAGCTGTAGCGGAACACCTGCGGATTGTGTAAAATTGGGACTTCAGGTGCTTTTGAAAAGAAGACCTGATATTTGTGTAAGCGGAATCAACCATGGTTCCAATTCATCGATAAACGTTATTTATTCGGGTACTATGAGTGCTGCAATAGAGGCAGGTATCGAAGGAATTCCCGCCATCGGGTTTTCGCTTTGCGATTATTCTTGGGAAGCCGATTTCCAACCTGCCGAGACGGCCATCAAAAAAATAGTCAAGGAAGCACTCGATAATGGCATACCCAAAGGAGTAGTACTCAATGTGAATATTCCCAAGTTGGGAAAAGAAGAGCTAAAAGGAATTAAGATCTGTCGACAGGCACGTGCCAACTGGAAAGAAAAATTCGATCATAGGACCAACCCTATGGGAAAGGACTATTATTGGTTGACCGGAGAATTCGAATTACTTGACCGAGGAGAGGATACCGATGAATGGGCGTTAGCCAACGGTTATGTATCGGTAGTTCCGACACAATTCGATCTTACGGCCCATCATGCCATTCAAAGTTTAAACAACTGGAAGTTACATGAATAAAAAAGAATTGGTTATCGGCTTTGCTGTGGGCGTTATCGCCAATACTATCGGAACACTTTTGTACATATTACTATTTTCAGATTTCGGAATTACTGAAACTTTCGAGGCGGCCGTTGCGCAGGGTCACGTCGGAAGCCTTTTGGCCCTAGGGGCCATTCTAAACTTGGTCGCTTTTTTTGGTTTTCTACGGATCAGGCGAGATCAACGGGCGAAAGGGGTTTTAATTGCCACTTTAATGACTGCGTTGATCATTCTGTATTATAAGGTATTTTAAAAATCACGAGGGGGTCCGAGGCTCGATGCCGGAAATTCATTTGACTTTGAGAACATAACTTCACATCAATCACCATGCATCGGGTAGCGTACCTATTCGAACCTGAACTTTTTTGGAATCTTGCCTGTCTGCAGACGGGTTTGATGCTTGAAATTTGATACTTTCGAAGTATGAGATATTATATCATCGCCGGTGAAGCTTCCGGAGACCTTCACGGATCGAACCTCATTAAGGCCCTAAAAGCCAAAGATGAAGGTGCTGACATACGTTGCTGGGGTGGTGACCTGATGGAAAAGGCCGGTGGAACTTTGGCCAAACACTATAAAGAAATGGCCTTTATGGGGTTTTTCGAGGTGCTTCAAAATGTAACTACCATCTCAAAAAATATAAAATTCTGCAAGGAAGATATTCTTCAATTCGCTCCTGACATCATAATTTTTATCGATTATTCAGGTTTTAACCTGCGCATCGCGAAATGGGCCAAAGAGCAAAACTTTAAAACCAACTACTATATCTCTCCCCAGATCTGGGCCTCTCGTGAAGGCCGTATCAAAAATATCAAAAGGGATATCGATGCCATGTACGTCATACTTCCTTTTGAAAAAGAGTTTTATGAAAAAAAACATGACTTTCCGGTACATTTTGTGGGCCATCCTTTAATCGACGCCATAGAAAACAGACCTGAAATCGATACGGAAATCTTCCGGTCGGAAAATTGCCTTGATTCCGAGAAACCCATCATAGCACTTTTACCGGGCAGCCGGAAACAGGAAGTAGAAAAGATGTTGCACCTAATGCTTTCGATAGTTGGTGATTTTTCCGAGTATGAGTTCGTAATTGCAGGCGCACCAAGTTTGGAGCGCGATTTCTATACTCCGTTTTTAGACAATCCGAATGTAGGTTTTGTATCCAACAAAACTTATGACTTGTTGAGCAGTGCGCATGCGGCATTGGTTACAAGTGGCACGGCCACCCTTGAAACCGCACTTTATCAAGTGCCACAAGTAGTGTGCTATCGTGCCAATTGGATATCGTACCAAATTGCGAAACGTATCATAACACTCGATTATATCTCACTGGTGAACCTCATTATGGGCAAAGAGGTGGTGAAAGAATTACTTCAGGATGAACTGACCACAAAAAATCTAAAAAAAGAGCTTTCCAAAATTCTTGAGGGGCCAAATCGTAGAGAACAATTAGACTTATATTCAGAATTAGTCCAGAAATTGGGTGGCGCTGGAGCTAGTGAAAAAACCGCCCGCCTCATCATCGATAGTATTCAATAGCGATACTCCCCTGAAGAAAAACAATTTTAAATATTTATGTAATTTTGAGGGCGAAGCATTCAAATTACGCTCTAGGCAATGCGAAAGTTAGTATACTATATTCCCTTAATTTTTTTTCTCAGCTGTGGTACGGTAAAAAAAAGAACGACCTATAGTAAAGAAAGAAAGGTTTCTGTTGAGGCCACCAAAAAGGTGCGGTCAACCGGCAATACCTCTGAGGAGAAAAAGAAAACAAGTAGAACCTCATCCAAAGCAGACAATATCATAAGTACCGCCCTTACCTATTCGGGTGTTCGATATAAATTTGGCGGTACTACCAAAAAGGGCATGGACTGTTCGGGCCTTTTATATGTTGCCTTCGGTGAACATGACATACAACTACCCAGGGTTTCATATCAAATGGCGGAAGAAGGCCGTCAAATCAGGGTCAACAATGTTGAAAAAGGCGATCTACTATTTTTTAGGACGAGCAAACGCAAAAAACGAATCAATCATGTCGGTATGGTCGTAGCGGTAGAAGGAGACGAAATAAAATTCATTCACGCCTCGACTTCGAGAGGTGTCATCGTGTCTTCGTTACGTGAGGGTTATTGGAACTATGCTTTTGTAAAAGCCACTAGAGTTCTGTAGTTTTTACCTATTTTAGGGGATAAGCCGAACCCAATGCAACTTCTTAAATTTATTCCCATTAAGCTTACCTTTTGCTTAGTTGTGGGAATACTTTTGGGTCATTATTTTAAAATTGGCATATATCCTTCATTAATTCTGACAATTCTTTCCATTGGATTATTGGCGATAACGCACTTCAATATAGATAGTAAAAAATCCATTTTATTTGGTGTACTAGCAATCATTGCAACCTTCAACATCGGTATTTTCTCTGTGTCACTATCACAATCAGAAAACTATGCTTCACATCACTCAAATCAAAATCTCAAAAAACATAGTGTCTGGCGATTAAAGGTTCAAGAAGTCATGAAGCCTACGGCATTCTCAAATCGCTACGTGGGCTTGGTTCGAACATTGAATGGTAAAAAAAGTTCTGGTAAAATACTTTTGAACCTTCCTGTCGATACCGCAGACCGACATCTCAAGGTCGATGATGAACTTTTGATTTTTGCGCAAGCTCAGGAAATAGGTGCCCCTTTAAATCCCCATCAATTCGACTACAAAGAATACTTGGAAAGTTTGGGGATAACACATCAACTACGATTACAAAAAGAGCATTTTGTAGTTCAGGAAAATGCTTCTAAAACCATTTTCGGAATTGCAGCTTCCCTCAGAAATAGCATAATCGATAAACTCAAAAACGCAAATTTCGGAGAGGAAGAACTAGGTATCATACAGGCCCTGCTCTTAGGACAACGCCATGACATTTCAGAAACGACCTATAACAACTATAAAAATGCAGGAGCAGTTCATATTTTGGCCGTTTCAGGACTACATATCGGAATATTGCTGTTGCTCTTGCAGTTTTTACTTCAACCGCTGGAATCTGTTCCCAAGGGAAAAACCATAAAACTCATCGTAATCGTCGTTCTTTTGTGGGGCTTTGCACTATTGGCCGGCTTGTCAGCCTCGATAATTAGGGCGGTAACCATGTTTTCTTTCGTGGCATATGCGCTCTATTTAAATCGACCGAGCAATACATTCAATATTCTAGCCTTGTCGATGTTCTTTATTCTTTTGCTATTCGATCCGAAGTTGTTGTTTCAAGTGGGGTTTCAAATGAGCTACGCGGCGGTGTTCGCCATCGTCTGGATCTATCCCCTTTTACAACAGTTTTGGTTTCCAAAGAATAAAATCGCTCGATATTTTTGGCAACTGTTATCGGTCAGCATTGCGGCCCAGTTGGGTGTGCTGCCTATCAGTCTTTTTTACTTTCATCAATTTCCGGGGCTTTTCTTTGTTTCGAACCTATTGATCATTCCGGTTTTAGGATTGATTTTGGGAATGGGTATTTTGGTCATTCTGCTCGCCCTTGCCAATTTGCTGCCAAAGTTTCTTGCCAGAGGATATAATTTTGTTATCGAATTGATGAACGATGTTATAGGCTGGGTCGCGCACCAGGAGGCTTTTGTTTTTCAGAATGTTCCCTTTGACAGGGTTCAATTATTTTTGGCCTACTTGATTCTATTCAGTCTCATCTTGGTCTTTACAAAACCTACCTTTAAAAGAACAGCGTCTTTGTTGTTAGGAATCCTTCTTTTTCAATCGTGGATGTTATACTCGACATTCCGAACCCAGGCAGAAGAGCATCTAATTGTGACCCATCAAAACCGGAATTCGATTTTGTTGCATCAATCGGGGAATAATCTTATTGTCTATAGCAATGCAAAACAGCGTACCGAACGATTGGCTACCGATTATAAAATAGCCGAAAGGGTCGCTTCCATCGAAAATCACGATTTAAAGAATAGTTATAGTATTGGAAACGAAAAACTTCTTGTTATCGATAGTTTGGGAGTATATCTAAAAGGCAGACCAAATCAGGAATACGTGTTACTGACCGAATCCCCAAAAATTAATCTGGAACGACTTATCGATTCCATAAAACCCAAAAAGATTATTGCAGATGGCAGCAATTACAAAAGCTATATTCAAAGATGGCAGAAAACCTGTACCAAAAGAAGACTCCCTTTTCACTATACAGGTGAAAAGGGAGCGTATTATTTTGAATTCAATAATTAATGCACGTTACCCATCAATTTCTTAATCAGAGGAGAGGCCAAAAGCACCAATATACCCGCACCGATAGAGTATTTGGCAATCAACATGAATCCATCGGTATACACCGCTAGGGTTTCAAAACCCCCAATATTCTTATCCGTGCTTTCTATGGCCAATTGTTTCCCGATAAACCCGACAACTTGAAAGGCAAAAGCAGATGACAAAAACCAAACCCCCATCATAAAGGCGACGATCCGTTTGGGCGAAAGATCGGTAATTTTTGAAAGACCGACAGGTGACATAAAGAGTTCGCCCACAGAAAGCAAGAAATACATCAACAAAAGATATGCGAATGGCACCAAGCCATTTTCATTGGCACTCGCACCACTGATAGATAGCACGTAAAAACTAATGCCTGCGAACAACAATCCCAAACCGAATTTATAGGGTGTTCTTGGATTTTTTCCCTTCTTGCTCAGGTATGTCCACATCATTGATATAGGAATGGCCAAAATAATAATGAACATGGAGTTTAGTGAATTGGTCTGTGCCGCAGACATTAAAGTCAATTCAACGTTTCGGGCCGCGAAAAGCGTAATAACGCTTCCCGAAAGCTCATGAAAGCCCCAAAAAATAGTCATGAAAAATGTAATCAAGACAGCAACGATGAGTTTTTTACGTTCGTCGACCGTCGCCTTGAACATAATACTACCCAAATAAATAAGTATAGAAATACCAATCAATTTGAAAATTATGTTGACTATGTTTTGGTCTTCAAAAAAACTTCCTTCATCGCCCAATGCCTTGTAAGATGAAAGTAAAAATGCAATTAGCGGAGCGGATAGAACTGCCAACAACGGTACTAGCGTACCTTGTCGTATGCCCAATACTTTTTTATCCATGACTTGTTCATTAGGAGGCAACCCTCTATCCCCAAAGACATTTTTTCGAATACCGCTCCAAAAGAACAAAAGACCTGTTAGCATGCCGATACCTGCAAGTCCAAAACCGTAATGCCATCCGTATTCATAAGCCAGCCAACCACATAATAAAGGGGCCACCCAGCCCCCGATATTGATTCCCATATAGAAAATAGTAAAACCCGAATCTTTTTTAGGGTCGCCATATGGATAAAGGGTCCCTACGAAAGTGGAAATATTTGGCTTAAAGAACCCGTTCCCGACAATGATAAAGGCGAGTGCCAAAAAGAAAGCTATATTGTTTTCTATGGCCAATACAAAATGGCCTATCGCCATTAAGATTCCACCCAAGAAAATGGAATTACGCATTCCCAAAATCTTATCGGAAATCTGGCCCCCGATCACCGTCGAAGCATACACTAAAGAGCCATACGAAGCATAAACAGCTGCTGTAGCGTAGTCACGTTCCGCGAGAGCCTCAAAGATTACTTGAACCATGTAAAGCGTTAACAACGCCCGCATGCCATAGAAGCTAAAACGCTCCCAGAGTTCGGCAAAAAACAAATAGAAAAGTCCCTTGGGGTGACCGAACATTTGTTGTTGATCGGTAAATTCGTTTTTAGCTTCCATAAATTATTAGATTGGTTTTATAAGTTTTCTTTTACAAAGTTGGTCAATTTGGTAAAGAGGTGAATTCTTGTATTTCCGCCATATATCCCATGATTTTTATCGGGATAAATCGCCCAATCAAATTGTTTGTTGGCTTGCACGAGCGCCTCTATCATGCGCATACTATTCTGCACATGCACATTGTCGTCACCCGATCCGTGAACTAGTAGATACTTACCCTCCAAAAGTTCAGGATAATTAAAGGGGGAATTGTCATCATATCCATTAGGGTTTTCGGCCGGGGTCTGCATGAAGCGTTCCGTATAAATGGTATCGTAAAAGCGCCAGCTGGTAACGGGCGCCACGGCAATGGCCATTTCAAATACATCATTACCTTTTAAAATACAGTTCGTAGCCATATGACCGCCAAAGCTCCAGCCCCAAATTCCGGTACGGTCTTCATCGATATAAGAGAGTTCGCTCAGCTTCTTGGCCGCGGCAATCTGGTCTTCGGTCTCATACTTTACCAAATTCAGGTAGGTAACTTTTTTAAAATCACGCCCTTTGAGACCAGTTCCGCGTCCATCGACACAGACCACGACATAGCCATCTGCGACCAGCATTTGATGCCAATAGTCGTTGGCACCCATCCATCGGTTCGAAACACTTTGAGAACCTGGACCACTATATTGGGTCATAAACAATGGGTACTTTTTACTCTCGTCAAAATCTTTTGGCTTCATCATGTACATATTCAGATCATTGCCATTTATTGAAATCGTAGAAAACTCTTTAGGGACAATTTCATAACTCTTCAAAGTTTCCAAAAGTGACTCATTATTTTTAATATCCTTCAATTTTTTACCGGTCAAAGCCTTGTGCAAGGTATAGGTAGGTGGGGTATCAGAGCTAGAGAAAGTATTTATGAAATAGGTAAAATCTGCACTAAAATCTGCATTGTTGGTGCCTTCCTCGGCGGTCAACGCTTTTCGGTTTTTTCCATTGCTATCGATGCTATGAACCCCTCGGTTTATAGAACCGTTTTCGGTGGATTGATAATATACCTTGTCTTCGTTCTGGTCATAACCATAGTACGCGGTAACTTCCCATGGGCCTTTGGTAATCTGGTTCATCAATTTTCCATCTTCATTATGAAGGTAGATATGGTTCCAACCATCTTTTTCGCTCGACCAGATAAAACTATCGTTGGCCAAAAAGGTGAGGTTGTCGTGAATATCGACATAAGCCGCGTCTTTTTCCTGTAATAAAAGGGTAACACTATTATCCTTGGTATTCACGCGCTGCAATTTCAAATCGTTCTGATGGCGGTTTATGGTCTGAACGCTGAGACTACTCGGGTCGTTCATCCATTTTATTCTCGGTATATAATAGGCCTCACCCAAATCGACATCCGAAATTGTACCAGAGGCTGCATCGTACATGTGTAACGTCACGATCGCATTGTTTTCACCCGCCTTGGGATATTTGAAAACATATGGTTTTTGATATAGTTCTTCACCGTAGACATCCATTGAAAATTCTGGGACATTGGTTTCATCGAAGCGTAAAAAGGCAATTTTTGTTCCGTCTGAATTCCATTCAAAAGCCCTTACAAAAGAAAACTCCTCTTCATATACCCAATCGGTGACCCCATTGATGATTTTATTTTTAATTCCATCGGTGGTGAGCTGCTTTGTAGCTTTTTTGGCAATATCGAAAATATATAGGTTGTTTTCATGAACATAGGCTACTTGCTTTCCGTCAGGAGAAAATGAAGGTTCCTGAATTTTGGTATCCGCTATTTTGGTCAATGTTTTCGAGGCGATGTCGTACACATGAAATATACCAAGCGTCGAACGTCTGAAAATTGACTCTATCTCACTGGCCAATAAAATCTTGGTTTCATCCGAACTGAACTCATAGGATGAAAAATAAGGCACATCGGTCAAATCGTCTGATGAAACTACAGTAGCGACCTTCTCCAAAGTTTTATAATCATAGGTGTCGATAGTACTGGTCTGGGAGGATCGGTCAAGGTTCAAAATAGTATACTGTTTACCATTTTTGAGCGATCGAAGCGCATCTAGGCCCTCAGTTCTAAAAGCACCCTGATAAATTTCTTCTACCGTAATTTGTTTTTGTTGGGCGGCCACATGGGTCAAGAAAAAAGTGGCCATGAACAAGAGTAAAAATGTTTTTTGCATTTGTTTGTTAAAAATTGGATTAAAACCTTCAAGTTTAGTGATAATTTTGCAAAAAAAATAGCCTTTTGCCTTAAAATGAGCTAGTTCTCGATGGACTCACCACCACAATCCTTAATCTCATTATGAGTATATTTATACCGAAATCCAAAGTTATATGATCAAGCCTATCGAGGGATTTTCCAAACTGACCAAAACCGAAAAAATAGATTGGATAGCCACCCAGTATACCGAAAACCCCGAAACTTCCAAAGAGACCCTAAGACGGTATTGGAATTCTGATGATACACTGCAAAAGTTGCATGACGAGTTTATAGAAAATACAATCAGCAACTATTATCTGCCTTTTGGGATTGCCCCCAATTTCTTGATCAATAACAAACTATATGCCATACCCATGGCCATAGAGGAAAGTTCGGTTGTGGCCGCCGCAAGCAAAGCCGCTAAATTCTGGCTAGAACGTGGGGGATTTAAAACGGCTATACTAGGTACTGAAAAAATTGGTCAAGTGCATTTTATGTACCATGGTGAGGTACAAAAATTGAAGGACTTTTTTGTTGAAGTACATCCTAAACTATTGTCCAGTACTTCTTCCATTACCAAAAACATGGAAAAAAGGGGAGGTGGCATTTCGAATATCGAACTTCGCGAGAAGACAAATAAACTCGATAACTACTATCAAATACATTGCACCTTTGAGACCTTGGATGCCATGGGTGCCAATTTTATCAATTCTTGTCTAGAACAGTTTGCCAAGACTTTCAAGGAGGAAGCGCAACATTTCAATGCCTTTACTGATAAGGAAAAAGATATCGAAATTGTTATGAGCATCTTGAGCAACTACGTTCCCAACTGTTTGGTCAGGGCCGAAGTGAGTTGTCCTATCGCGGAGTTGAATGTCGGAAATTCTATTTCCGCTGAAAAATTTGCCGAAAAGATGGTCAGGGCGGTAAACATTGCCAAGGTAGAACCGCATCGGGCGGTCACACATAATAAAGGCATCATGAACGGAATCGACTCCGTTGTACTCGCCACCGGAAACGATTTTAGGGCCGTAGAAGCAGGTGTGCATGCCTATGCCGCGAGAAACGGTTCATATACCAGTTTGACCCATGCATCTGTCGAAAATGGCCAGTTTAGATTTTGGATGGAAATTCCACTAGCCTTGGGCACTGTTGGCGGGCTCACCAGTCTTCACCCCTTGGTAAAGTTGGCCCTAGAAATTTTAGGAAACCCCTCGGCGGAAGAGCTAATGCAAATTGTCGCAGTTGCCGGGTTAGCGCAAAACTTTGCTGCAGTACGTTCTTTGGTCACCACCGGAATTCAGGAAGGCCATATGAAAATGCATCTCTTGAACATTTTAAACCAATTAGGGGCCAATAATGATGAGAAGAAGAAGCTGATCGAGCACTTCAAAAAAAATGCGGCCACCCATAATGCCGTTGTCGAAGCTTTCGAACAACTAAGAAATCGGTAATGACCCAAGAATTCTACAGCAACGGAAAACTATTAGTGTCAGGTGAGTATGCGATTTTGGATGGTGCACAAGGATGGGCGGTTCCTACCAAATTCGGACAGTATTTGAGGGTGACGAAAAAAACAAGCCAAAATCTCTTTTGGAAAAGTCTAGATCACAAAGGAAAAATCTGGTTCGAAGGGATTTACAAAACAGAGCCCCTTGAGGAGGTCGAAAGTTCTGATCCCGATACCTCGAAAATGTTGCTAAAAATATTAACAGAAGCGCAACATTTGAAAACTGATTTCTTGCTTAATACTCAGGGTTACGAAATTGAGACCGAACTTACATTTCCAAAAGATTGGGGTTTGGGTTCTTCATCTACTTTGATCAATACTATTGCACAATGGGCCGATGTAAACGCTTTTGAATTACTTGAAGCAACTTTTGGAGGAAGTGGGTATGACATTGCCTGCGCACAACACGACCGGGCTATTCTTTACCAACTAGAAAACAAGAGACCTATTGTGAAAGAGATTGTGTTCGATCCTCATTTTAAAGATAGACTATATTTTATATACCTCAACAAAAAACAGAACAGTAGAGAGGGGATTGCCGCCTATCGACAAAGGAAGATTGACAAAAACGCGCTGATTGAACAGATTTCCGAAATTACCCAAGAGATGGTGTCAAGCACCAACCTTGACGATTTTAATCGTCTACTGGCCTTACACGAAGAAATCCTATCAGAAGTATTGGGTATTCCCACGGTTCAAGAAAGGCTATTTTCTGATTACTTTGGAAAAGTAAAGAGTCTCGGTGCTTGGGGCGGAGATTTCGTTTTGGCCATCGGCAACGAAAACACTACCGATTATTTCATAAAAAAAGGATATGAAACTATCATACCCTATTCCGAAATGGTGTTGGTTTAATTCTTTTTCAACTAGTAGAAAGTAGCTCTCCTATCCTCAATTTCAGAAGCTTCTTTTAATGCTTCATACACCGCCGTATTCACTTTGGCCGCCTTAGCAGATTGTAAAGAATTTGCAAAAGTGCTATAATTTTCCAGTTTCGGTGCCTCTTCTTTTTTGGTCAGTGCTAACATGTAGACTCCCGTTTCACCTTGAATTAGGTTAGAAGTTTCACCTTCGGCCATTGCATAGGCCGTACCCATGACCACAGGCTCACTACCCGCACCGGGAATAGTGGGTGACTTTACGGTCAAGGCCGTTGCCGTACTTTTACTTACATTGTTGTCCGCCGCAAAGGCATCCATACTCTTACCGTTATTGGCCGAAATCAGCTGTACGGCCTTTCTTTCTTTTCGGATTTTAGGAAGTACGGTCGCTGAAGCATCTTCTGGTGCCATCAGGCCCTCTTTATAACTTGCCGTAACTTGGGCAATAGCATATCCGTTATTGATATTGAAGCGCTTGATGTCTCCCACCTCCGTTTCAGGATTAAAGGCCCACTGCACGATATTACGCTGCGCACCAAGACCTGGCAGGTTTTCGTCCATCGCTTTGATCTTATTGACGGGCAGCACTGAATATTTATTTTCTTGGGCCAAGGCCGTAAAGGATTTGTCGGAATTTATGGATTCCATTTCAAATTTAGTTGCGTCGGTAAACAGCGAATTTATTGTTTCTTCAGAGGGTTCGATTTCACGGGTCAATGTGGCAATCTGCATGATATCCTGCTTATCGTCTACCTTAACAATATGAAAACCAAATTCGGTCTCTACCAAACCTATTGTACCAATAGGATTATCGAAAGCAAAATCATTGAACTTTGGTGTCATAATGCCTTCTTGAAAATAGCCTAGGTCACCACCATTCGGTGCCGATGGGCCATCGGAGTTGTCACGTGCCAATTCAACGAAAACGGCATCCTTTTTCTTGGCCTCGATCAAGAGTTCTTTGGCCTTTGCTTCTGCTTCCTCCTTAGTCCGTTTTATTTCAGGATTGCCTCTTGTCGCACCTTCATATTGTATCAAGATATGACTGGCCTTTACACTTCCGTTCGGCTTTCGGTCGATCATCTTTGAGATTTTGAAAAAATCCCCTTCCCTGTAAGGACCGAATATCTCACCTTTCTCAAGTGTTACTAAGGTATCGGCAAAACTTGCAGCAGGCAATTCGTTCTTGGCCCGATAGATGGTATCGAACTTGGTGTCGGAATGACGGTCGAGAAACGCAGCAATATTTTTTGTATTTCTCATGCCCAAAATGGTATCGGTTTTATCGGTCTGTGCATTGTACTCGACTGTATCGTCCAACAATTTTGACACTTCTTCTTTTACAGCGTTTTCATCTTCTAGGGATGGCTTTTCTTCAAAATAAACGAACTGAATGTCGCGCGCGGCATCTTGTTTGAAATCTTCTTTATGGGCATTGATGTATTCCGAGATTTCACTTTTGGTGACATTGATGGTACTATCCGGAATTGATGAATAGGGAACCCGAACATATTGGATATCCATTTTGGTGTTCGCCAATTTATAGTCCAGTTCACCTTCCTTCAACGTTGCACCAACACCAGCTTTTATCAAGTTAAAATAGGCCTGTTGCTTGGCGTTTTGTATGATGGACTCTTCATCTTGCAGCCATAGATCATATTGCGCCGGATTGTTTACTTTCATATCCGCAATAAACTCCCTGAACTTGTTCTCATCAAAAACTCCGCTCTCATTTTGAAATTGAGGACTTTGAGAATACGAAGGAATGTTCTTGATATAGTCCATAATCTGATCCCGTTCGATATCGATACCCAAATCTTCGAACTGCTCGCTTAATATGGTATTCCGCACTTCTTGATCCCAAACCTGGTTAATCACTTGCATCGAGGATGTTGTTGGCCCTTGTCTACGAGAAGCTAATTCGACTTTTTGCCGAAAGGCATCGATGGAAATTTCCTCTCCATTAATTTCGGCTACCGAAGTACCGACTTTTTGACCTGTCATGCTACTGTTGGTAAATACTCCCGATATTACGAACGCGAACAAGGCAAGACCAATAATCAATATCAAAATGGTCGTACGTTTCCTAATATTCTCTAAAATTGCCATTCTATGGTTTGTTTAAAATCAGTTGGCGAAATTACCATTTTCTTTTGAAATAATAAAAGTAAAAACATCCAAATGGAAGTCATTCAGAGGCTTAGTCCTTTTCTATGGTTTGTAAAGTGACCAAGTCTATCTTTGTACTTGATACCTCTAAAATGGTAATGAGGAAACCGTCAATCTTTATTTCGGAGTCTTTTTCAGGTATTTCTCCTATTTCGTTGACGATGAGCCCCCCCAAGGTTTCGTATTCGTCATCTTCGGGAAGCTCTAGCTTATACTGTTCATTGAGGTAGTCTACCTCAAGTCTAGCGGAAAATTTATAGGTTATCTCGTTCACCTGTTCTTCAATCAGGTCGGTCGTATCATGTTCATCTTCTATTTCTCCGAAAAGCTCTTCAACAATATCTTCGACCGTCATAAGACCTGAAGTGCCACCGTATTCATCCAATACCACTGCGATACTTTTTCGTTTCTTGGTAAGCACGTTCAAAACATCGTGGATCAGCATCGTTTCAGGCACAAACTCGACCGGCAGCAAAATACTCTTGATGGTTTTAGGTTTTTTGAAAAGTTCGTAAGAATGCACATAACCTATAACATTGTCTATGGTGTCTTTGTATACCAATATTTTCGAGTACCCTGTTTCAGTAAATATCTTGGCAAGATTTTTAGGGGTCTCATGCAGTTCTACGGCCGTAATCTCGGTTCGGGGAACCATAACTTCACGGGCCTTGACGGCCGCAAATTCAAGTGCATTCTGAAAAATTTGGATTTCGGAATCGACCTCGTCTTCTTCCTCTACCGTTTCCATTTGTTCCGTAATGTAATCACCCAACTCTACCTTACTAAAAGCAAGTTGTACCTCGTCACCGGCAGTACCGAAGAAGTTCTTCAATATAAAATCAGAAACCTTGATAACGAAGTCGGATATGAATGAAAAAAGAATATAGAACAGATATGCGGGGAACGCCAAAATCTTCAAAAGACTGTTCGAATATATCTGAAATAGTACTTTGGGTAAAAATTCAGCAGTAAACAGGATTATCAACGTAGAAATAATGGTTTGCGAAAGCAGGCTGAAATCGGTCAAAAGTCCATTCAAAAAAGCATTTGAAGACGGGCCCATACCGGTAAACCAGTTCATCAATAATTCTCCCATAAAGAACCCGTAGATGACCAAGGCAATATTATTGCCTATGAGCATCGTCGCGATAAACTTCGATGGCTTTTTGGTCAGTCGCGTAAGCACTTTGGCCAAAAATCCATCTTGTTTCTTTACAATTTCGATATGGATTTTATTGGCCGAAATAAAGGCGATCTCCATGCCCGAGAAAAAGGCAGAGAACAATAGCGACCCCACAATGATCAATATCGATGTCTCCACGGTCAGTTTTGGTTATCGCGTTTTCGTTGTTCGAACTTTTTGAAATAAAACCTTCTGAAAAAGAACATAAATCCGGTGATGGCCGCCAAGAAAATAAAGATATAGGCTCTATTTCTATCGGTATCCCAAAGATTGAACGCCATTATAGTGGACAATATTGCAATAATGAGATTCACATATATCGTATATTTCAAGAATTTTCCCATACTATTCTTTTTCTTTTATCGTCATTAAACCGTAAGTCTTATGCGCATTTAAAAAACTTAGTTCTCTGTTGAAATCCATTCCTTCGCCATCCATAATGGTACCATCTTCAGGGTTGGTGAATTTAAAGATCTCTTGTGTGAAGATCCATTGATTATCTTGATCATAATATAACTGGGGGGTCTCCAATTTTTTGCCATCCGGAGTCTCCAAGACCACGTTGCCCTGTAAATCTATTAAATTTGTGGCAGAGTAGATAATACCATAATCCGCCCTGACTTTATTCTTTTCTCCATTTTCATCAAAGAAATCAACTTCCAGACCCTCAGGGAATAGTCGATATGGAAAGAGTAGATTTTCAAAATTATACGCAATCGGACTTCTTAAAACCGCAATATTCTTCGCTGCCTCTGCTTCAACACCCTCTAGAGGCTCGTTCAATTCACTATAGGTCAGTTCGGAGTTCTCGGCTATCCCCCGAGGATACATCTCTTTTTGAGCTTCTTCACCTACCCTCTTATAATTATCGGTACATGTAAAAAAAAGCATTGCCATGGAAAAAACCACGGCAATGCCTTTGAACTTATTTTCAAAAGGGTTTATCATCTTATAGATTAGGCACTTTTACGCTGCCACCTACCCAACAACTGAAAGTAACCGTTTTGCCTGCCATGCCCGCAGAGAATATCATTTCTTTAGTTGGGGCCTTGGCCGCATAACTTGCAGCGGACTGGCTAGCCGAGCCACTTAAAGAGGGATCCACCCTACCGGCCTTACGGGCCATATCAGCAGCTTTCCAATACATCGCACGCTTTTCAAAAGGCGTACTACCACAATCGTTGGCACTGGTCGCATACAAATTAGCGATCAATAGATAAGCTCGCCCGTTGGCAGCATTAGCATCTATTGCAGCCTGTGCATATTTTCTAGCCGTTGACTTGCTCCCTTTTCGTTTGTTGATAACGGCAACTTTGTAGGCGATATTGGACTTTTTCTTACCATCGGTCTCTAAACTCAGTGCTTTGTCAAAATCGGCCAAGGCCCCTTTTGAATCACCATTCTTCATTTTAAGAGTTCCAAGGTAAACGTAAGCATCTGCAGAAGGATCAAGGCTTGCTTGAACTTCGACCATCTTACTGAACAATGGATCATCGGTACATTCTTTGCTGAACATTCGACCGACCGCTCTTTTTACCCAGGTTATATCTCCTTTTTTATCTTCAAAACTCTTTTCGTAAAGCGGTATCAAGTTAGTACAATCAGCTAAGGCACCTAGTTTAGAATCAATACTTCCCGCAATTTTACCATAGTTTTCAGAGTAACTGTTATACGAACTCAATTGTTTTTTCTCTTTTGAAGTCAAGGTATTCGCCTCTTCCTTAGGCAATAACTTGGCGATATTGTCCGTCAACTTGTCATTTTCAACCTCTATTTGTTCGGTTACCTCATCATAAACATCGAATACCTCTTGTAAATCTTTTTTACCTGCCTTGTGTAAATCTACCAAACTTGAGAAATACAAATAAAGTGCCTTGGGATTTTTGAAATTAGCCTTGTCTTCGGTAAAGGCCTGGCTAAGTTGTACATAAATCTCATCATCATTAATCATTTTATTGTCGTATTTCAACAATACCTTGTCAATAATAACGTCAGCTTTTTTGGCTTTTTTAGGGAAATACTTCAAACTATTGTCCCATACGCCAAACAATTCATTGACAAGTGCGTCCTTATCGGCACCTGAAGATTTTTCTATTTTATCCTTTAAAATACGTTCGCCATAGGCATAAATGGCCCAGTTCGCGTCTGGACAGTTATCATAGACCATTTTCCAAGGCGTGTAGGCCGCATCATAGTTTTTTACCTTTGCATGCTCTGAAAAAATAGAGAGGTTGGTCATACATTCGGGGTTTTGCGCCTGGGCACTACCGGCCACCATACAACCAAGAAGCATAACTGCCGTAAAGTAAAGTTTCGTTTTCATACTGTTTTGTTTATTGTGGTTAATGTACTAAATTTTTATCAATTTATTTTCCGTTTTCTAAACCATTGGTCATTCAATGACATACCTACATTGACTTTGAAGTAACTTTCTTCCAACAAATCGGCCGAAGTAGTACCTCTTCTACCTAGTTCGAACCCAAGGTTCAAATTGGAAAAAGTTCTTCCCAACGGTAACCCAAGACCAAAAGTTATGCCAAAGTTGTTGATGTCCGTGTTATTAACGACCATTCCAGTCTTGTCCAATCGAATACCCGCCCTATAGGTGACCCTTTTAAAATAGCTTGTGAAGGATGTAGCTTCAGGTATAAAAAACCCTCCCAACGCCAAACTACTGGCATCTTTGTATTCTAGGTTATCAACACCAAGAAAATCGTTCGAAAATGAGCTTAACCCTTGAAAACTATATTCGGCGCCCAAAAACCACTTGCGTTCCTCCCCATAGCCGAGGCCCAACGTTGTGGTGGTCGGTATCTTCAATTCGGTATTTCGCAAATCTTGGGCGGCCAAGTCGACATCTAGCACTTCTATATTTTGACCGTTGACCAATGAGAAAGAACCTACTTGTTGCGTGTTTTCGGACACTAGGTTCGCCTGTGTATTGATTCGTACCGAAGCCACAAGGTTGTACTTATCCTTAAAAGTAGGCGTATAGCTCAGGGCATAGTTGAAATCCAATCCATTAACACGGGACAATCTATCATCCAAAGTTCCGAACTGTACACCTTCGACACTCTGTATCCTCCTATACTCAAATTTTCCAAAATTAAAATTTGCGGTCACCCCGATACTTAAGTCCTTAAAAATTTGGTAACCTGTAGACATATATACACGGTTCAATCCGCCCTCACCGGTGTATGAATTAGTAACTTCGGCGCCACTGCTATTGATATTTTCTGAAAACAAACTATAGCCTACCGAAGAAAATGGTGCAATCCCAAAACCGAGGCCCCACCCTTTGCGAAGTGTAAAGGCGAGTGCCAAATAGTCAAGGTTGGTAATCGAGGTATTCTGTTGTTCGGTAAAGCTTTCGAGCCGTATCATCTTGTGTGACACTCCTGCCGCATAGGTAGTTATACCAAAATCTTCTCCCGCTTGCACACCTAATTTACTATATGCAGCAGGGTTTTTAAAATTAATGTGGATGCTGTCCGCGAACATACCGATACCGCCCATCATTTGATTTTCGACCGTGCCCAAATTACGCATATCGCCAATACCGAAATAAGAATAGGGAGAAATGGTACCGTCTTGTGCAAATATGCCTAAAGTGACGAAGCACAGTATAGCAAAACCAATTTTTTTAACCATCTAGATTTTGTTGTATTCCAGCAAATAGTTTAGCCCCTCTAGGAGAAATTTGGAATTGGCAAAGATGGTATTTTTTAATCGTTTAGACAAAAATTGACTATCGCCACCTGTTAAAATAACTGTTAAATGTGCAAATCGGTTGCGATACTGGTCGATAACCCCGTCAATTTCGACAGAAATACCGTTCAAAACACCGCTGTGTATACTGGTGTCGGTAGAGTTGCCGATGAAATCCATAATCGGTGTCGGACTTAAAAGTGGCAGTTTGGAGGTGTATTCGTGCAGGGCACTATAGCGCATCATCAACCCTGGCGAAATCGCCCCGCCCAAATACTCGCCATAATCGTTGACCATATCGTACGTAAGACATGTTCCGGCATCCAAAACCAATGTATTACCGTTGGGGTTATGATAAAAGGCGGCAGTGGCGAGCGCTATTCTATCGACCCCTAATGTAGTCGGAGTTGCATACGAGTTTTTGAAAGGTGTTTTGGAGGCATGACTGAGTAGGTGCACCTGGCAAAAAATAGAAAGTACGGCAATGTCTTTCTCATCGATATGGCCTACCGAAGAAACTATGGCATACTTTATTTTGGGATACTTTTTGAATATATCCTTTATATGATCCACAAACTGCTCATTACCGACAGAGTCATCAAAAAGAAGGGTTCCCTTTTCGAAGATGGCAAACTTCACAAGGCTATTGCCTGCATCTATAATTAGGTTCATCTTACAAAGATCAATAAATGAAAAAAAACAAAAGCCTTTTTTACCGATTTTGTTTGTTTATCCTAAATTTGAAATTATATTTGCAGCCCTTTTAGGGCATGGTGCCTTAGCTCAGTTGGTAGAGCAATGGACTGAAAATCCATGTGTCCCTGGTTCGATTCCTGGAGGCACCACAAAAACCCCGCAAATGCGGGGTTTTTTGTTTAGATTTACTCATGCATTACCTGTATACATTCTACACAGTAAAACAATCTACAAATTATTGTATAGAAGAAGCTTCAAATCTCGAAAATCGTCTTGAGCAGCATAATACCCATAATTTCAAAAAGAACTTTACCAAAGCTGCAAGAGATTGGGAATCGGTACTTTCCAAAATATGCGCATCGACGGAAGATGCGAAATTTTTGGAAAGGTTCATTGAAAGTAAAGATGGATTATGTGGGATTTGGCAATAATAGAAGACTTGATACACCTAGAATTGGTGGAAAAAAGTACTTTTATGGATTAAAAGGAAAACAGACAACAACCC
The DNA here is from genome assembly GCA_964351985.1 of uncultured Maribacter sp. Lineage (GTDB taxonomy): Bacteria > Bacteroidota > Bacteroidia > Flavobacteriales > Flavobacteriaceae > Meishania. Next base: position 56,214 of record CAYGPR010000007.1, read on the forward strand.
ATTGGCATATATACCGCCCTATACTTTGAAGAAATGATTTCCGACTTTTGGCAAGGCGTTTTAAAAGAGTAGCTTGAAAATGAAACACATAGACCTCGATATTCCGATTTTTGAATTGCAGGAATATATGCATCAAAACGATTGGTTGTTATCGAAAAATGAAGAAATACTCAGCGTAGAAAAACCCGGAGAGGGCAATATGAATGTGGTACTGCGTATAACAACGAACCAGCGTTCCCTCATTTTAAAACAGTCTCGGCCCTTTGTACAGAAATATCAACAGATCGAGGCCCCTTTAGACCGAATAGAAGTGGAACATGAATTCTATGAGGTCATACAAAATAGTGCCTTGAGTGCACATATTCCCAAAATATGGGGATACGATAAGGAAGACCATCTACTATTACTTGAAGATTTGGGAAATTGTGAGGATATGACGAGCCTCTACCAGAAGCTAACCATCGACAAAAAGGAACTGCAAAAGCTGATATTTATTCTTGGCTTGATACATCGTACAAAAGTTTCAAAAGACTTTCCCGACAACATCGAAATGCGAAAACTTAATCATCAACATATTTTCGTACTTCCCTTCATGGAGGACAATGGTTTTTCTTTGGATAAAATTCAACCCGGTCTACAAGAACTGTCCCTTTCTTATAAAAAGGATAGTACTTTGAAAAAAGTAGTTAAAAAAATAGGTGATCGTTATCTTTCGGAAGGCACAACCCTTCTGCACGGTGATTATTACCCCGGCAGTTGGATGACCGAAACAAATAACCTATACGTCATTGACCCAGAGTTCGGTTTTGTCGGATTCGCTGAATTTGATCTCGGCGTCATGGTGGCGCATCTCATAATGGCTTCCGGCAAGAAAAAGTATTTGAAACGGATCTTGGCGCAATACGACGGAAAGGCCGATGAAAAATTGGTTGCACAAGTAGCGGGCATAGAAATTATGAGGCGCCTAATAGGGTTGGCGCAACTGCCAATGGAGCGCACCATCGAAGAAAAAAAATCGCTTTTGAAAAAAGGCTATAAAATGATTATGGCATGACTAAAAGACTGATTTTATTTGGCCTACTTTCTTTTCTATCGGTTCTGGCGTGCAAAAAATCGAAGTCCGAAATTACGATTCCCTCTCCCGTAAAAATGGACTTTGTTTCTGACACACTTCAATTGAGTAGCGAAGCATACTACGACAAAGTTCTTGGCGCATTGGTAGGTTCGGCCATCGGTGATGCGATGGGCGCATCCACCGAAATGTGGCATAGAAAAGATATTCAATTAAAATACGGATACATTACAGGTCTTACTGCGGCCGTTCGCGAACAGTCTCCTGAAGGCACCTGGGCGCACAATCTTTTGGCAGGGGCCACTACCGATGACACCCGATGGAAGTTTTTGATGGTTAAATATTTTGAACAGTCAAAAGGTAATGTGAACGCAGAAAATTTTGCCGACTTTATTATTGGCTATTATGAATCAGTGGCCAAGACGTTGGGAGACAAGGATATTTTGACTGACACCGATGCTGTGGACGATAAAATCGAAAAACTCGATTGGATCAAAGAATGGGCGCGAGTGGCCATGGCCTACAAAAAAGGAGATGCCGAATACCAAAAAGCTCAAAACCGATTTTACGGAGGAGAAATGTCTTGCGCCGGGCAATTATATACGCCCATGTTCGGCTTGGTTGCCAAGACACCTGAAGAAGCCTACAACACCGCTTACCAACACGCCATTTTTGATTTGGGATATGCAAAGGATATCTCGGCCCTCGTTGCCGCTATGACCCACATGGCCCTGAGGACCCAAAATATGGATTCCATTTTGAACATGGCCACTTTCGTTGACCCACAAGGTTATCAAAATAGTCGATTGGTCGGCCGTATCTCACATTCGGTAGCCGATGCCTCTATCAATAATGTACTCTCCGTTGAACGATTGGTCTTAAATGATACATTGACCCGACAAGATTCGATACTTTTTAGGATACCGAACGGATATCCTGGAAATCAGAAAGACTGGGTCCGTCAAGAAATGGTAAATCAATTTTTGGAAAAAGATAAAAAGGCCATCGCCTTCCATGCTGGGGAAATATGGCAGATTTTGGTCACCGCACTCCAATTCGGGCACGGTGATTTTGAAAAGACACTACAATTTATCGTGAACTACGGCAGGGACAATGACACAGTGGCCGCGGTAGCTGGAATGATATTGGGAGCGAAAGATGGGTTTTCTAAGCTGCCCGTTGGTTTACGCACCGAAGTGCTGCGGGTCAACAAAGAAGTCATTGGCATTGATTTAGAGGTTTTGGCGCGAGAAATGGCGGAGAACACCTATTGAAGTGATTTAAAATCACCCATAATCTCTACCATATGCGCTTGACAAGATTGATTTCGAAATCTTTTAATTCGAAAGACTTTTGAGAGGTATTCATTATTTCCATCTTGTTATACTGTTCATTAGGAAATATCTGTGCCGTCATCACGTACTGCCCCTTATTGACAAAAACTTCGATGGATGATCGATCCATTAGAATACGAACTTCATATTCCCCATTCGGTAGATTGGTTACGGGCATCTGCATTGTAGTGCCAAAGTCCTCTTGAAAATCGGTCTTGCCCGATCGACTTCGATCCAGCCTCAATAGTTGTTTTTCACCATTCGAAATCAATATCAATTGCTCGTCGTTTTTATTTTTAAAGGTGATTTGAAAGTCTTTCGAGCTAGTTAAGAACTTTGTTTCAGATTGGTTGAAATTTTCGAAGGTCTTTTCCACATTGGCTCCACCCTCGATGGTAACGGTCTCTTTCGACCCTGCTGTAATAATCTTATCCAGATTGGACAAAGGATAGTTGATAAGTTCATACCTACCGTTTATCTTCTGCAAAGCTAATTTTCTGGGCAAGGTCGTTGCGCTTCGCCATTTTTCGGTAGGTGTATCCCGGGCATAGGTCCAATTGCTCATCCATCCTATAAAAATTCGGTCTCCACCAGGAACATTATTATAGGTTACCCCGGCATAATTATCCGTACCCCAATCGATCCAGCGATTATCTTTCTGGTCGGAAGTAAATGTCGTTCCATCAAAGTCTCCGATAAAATATTGCGTGCCGCTACCTCCATTTGGTGCCCCAGGATTGATGCTGATCAAAAGCACCCATTTCTCCTCCTCGGAACCCTCAACCTTTAATTTGAATAGATCGGGACATTCCCAAACCCCACCATGCGCTCCTTGATCTTTTCCGAATTCGCTCACCTTTTCCCATGCTTTCAAATCAGGGGAATTCCAGATTTGAAGATGGTCACCCGCTACTAAGAGTAGCGTCCATACGTTTTCTTTATCGTTCCAAAAGACCTTGGGGTCTCTAAAATCTTTTATACCATCATTTCCGATTACGGGGTTACCTTCATATTTCGTCCATGTATCCCCATTGTCCGGACTGTAGGCAATACCTTGGGTCTGAAAATCGGTACGCCCCGCTTTTTCGCCTTCCATAAGATGATAGGTGAAAATGGCCACCAAAGGTGGATTACCTTCCGTTCCGAACCCTGAAGTATTTGCTTCGTCAAGAACTGCACTTCCTGAAAAAATCAAACCGTGCTCATCTGGGAAAAGTGCGATGGGTTTATGCGCCCAATGAATCATATCGGAGCTTGTCGCATGCCCCCAGTGCATAGGCCCCCAAACTATATCTTCGGGATAATACTGGTAAAACAGATGATACACTCCATCGTTATACACTAATCCATTGGGATCGTTCATCCAATTTTCTTCGGGAGAAAAATGAAATTGTGGACGGTAGGGTTCCGTATAATATTCAGTTCTTACTTCTTCCGCTACATCTTCAATTTTTTCAGGTTGTTTTTCTTTGCAGGCCATAGAAGCGAATAGTATACAGACAATTGGCATTAGGGTTTTCTTTAATTTCATTTTTTTACGCTAAACGTTGTTCATAGGTAATTTCAAGTACCCCTAAAATAGTATCTTTGAGGCATTAATCAAGTACTTAAAATGCGATTTCTTTTAACACTTGCACTGTTCTTTATTTTTTCGCCTTCGGTCGAAGCCCAAAAAAAAATGGACAAGACCTTAAAAAAATTCAATAAAGAGAGTGTTCCCTATATTCAGGTCGGGGAACTTTCCGCTAACAAAACAACGCTACTGTTGGATACTCGGGAAAAAGAGGAATTCGAGGTTAGCCATCTTGAAGATGCCATTTGGGTAGGGCACAAGACCTTTGAAATCGATACCCTTCTAAAAAAAATTCCCCAAAAAGATAAACAGATTGTAGTGTATTGTTCCATAGGGGTTCGCTCTGAAAATATTGGTGAGAAACTACAAAAAGCAGGGTTTACCAATGTGAAAAATCTCTATGGCGGTATATTCGAATGGAAAAATCGAGGCTACCCGGTATACAACGCTGACGGAATGGAAACGGAAAATGTGCATGCCTTTAGTAAGCACTGGGGGAAATTATTGACCAAGGGCGAGAAAGTCTACGGGCCGGCTGAAAAGGTAGAACAATAGATTGCTAGCTTCAAAAATTTCCTAATGGGCATTATACTTCCTCAGAAAACCAATAAAGACCGTAAAACCGTTCACTACAGCCTAGTAGACTCCAAAAACCTACTCCTTATCTTTACGCGTAACCCTGAATTGGGCAAATGCAAGACCCGATTGGCAGCTACCGTTGGCGACGAAACCGCCCTAGAAATCTATAAATTTCTATTGGCCCATACGGTAAAAATAACCTCAAATTTAACTGTAGCGAAGCAAGTGCACTACTCGGAACGTGTTCGAGAAAATGATATTTGGGACAATGTCATATATGATAAAAAACAACAGGTCGGAAATGATTTAGGCGAACGAATGGCCTATGCTTTTCAAGAAGGATTTTCTTCCGGATTTGAAAAAATTTGCATCATCGGAAGCGATATGTTCAATTTGGACCAAACGAATCTTGAGCAGGCATTTTTAGCACTTGATTCATCAGATTTTGTGATCGGACCGGCTACGGACGGAGGGTACTATCTTTTGGGAATGAAGGTTTTTGAGCCAAGCGTCTTTAAAAACAAAGATTGGGGCACTGATTCCGTTTTCCAAGACACGATGTCCGGTTTAAAAGAGTACCACATTCACTTGCTCGACAAAAGAAACGATGTCGATGTATATGAAGATATTAAGGATGTTTCGGCATTCGAACCTTTTCTAAAGAACGTATGAGAATTACCCAAAAACAACTTGAAGAATCAGTAGCCTATCTACGAAACAAGGGTTTCGACCGACCCGAAATCGGAATTGTCTTGGGTACGGGACTAGGTAAATTGGCACATGAGATCGAGAATCCAATCGAGGCACATTACAACCATATTCCTTTTTTTCCGTTGGCTACGGTCGAATTCCATGCCGGAAAGTTGATCTATGGCACTATTGCCAGTAAAAAGGTCGTAGTTATGGAAGGCCGTTTTCATTTGTACGAGGGGTATGATTTTTTGGATATCACCTACCCTATACGTGTCATGCATCTCTTGGGAATTCAGCATCTTTTCATTTCGAACGCCGCCGGAGCCATCAACCTCGATTACAAAAAAGGCGATATGATGTTGATCGAAGACCATATCAATTTACAGGGCGGATCGCCCTTGGCTTTTAAGAACGTGGCCGAATTCGGAGATCGATTTGTAGATATGCTAGAACCTTACGACACAAAAATGCGTAAACAATTGAAAAGTATTGCGGAACGCGAAGGTATCACATTGAGAAGCGGAATCTATGCTTCAGTCGTTGGACCACAACTAGAGACCAAGGCCGAATATAGAATGTTGAAGATACTCGGTGCCGATGCGGTCGGAATGAGTACCGTACCCGAAGTAATTGTTGCCAATCATTTACGACTACCCATCGTAGCCGTTTCAGTCTTAACCGACGAATGCGACCCAGATAATCTACAACCTGTTAATATTCAGGAGATTATCGAAATTGCTGGCAAAACGGAACCTAAGATGATAAAACTTTTTACGGAGTTGATAAAAGAGATTTAGGCTGGATGCTAAAAAGCAAAACACCTTGCTTCGCGCGCCGAGCACCCAGCGATTTTAGACCAAGTGAAACTACAAGTATCAATAACTTAATAACCAGTAACGATTAACCCACATCCATGAGCTATTTAGAAGCAACGAATGACCTGTACAAAGAAGCAGCCATTACTCCCGATGTCGGGTTATGCTGTACGACCAATCCGATTTGGCAGTTTCCGGGACTCTCGATTCCGAAAATTATGCAGGAAATGAACTATGGCTGCGGAAGCACGGTTTCGGCCCAAGACCTGGTTAACAATCCCAAAGTACTTTATGTAGGTGTTGGAGGAGGCATGGAACTCTTACAGTTCGCTTATTTTTCGCGTCAAAAAGGAGGCGTTACCGGGGTCGATGTGGTAGATGAAATGTTGGAAGCCTCCCGAAAGAATTTCAAGATTGCCGAAGACGAAAACGACTGGTTCAATAGTGAATTCGTTAAATTGGTCAAGGGTGATGCACTCCATCTTCCGGTCGAAGATGAAAGTATCGATGTGGCCGCTCAAAACTGTTTGTTCAATATTTTTAAGTTAGACGACCTCAGAAAGGCCGTGGCCGAAATGTACCGTGTGCTTAAGCCCCATGGCCGATTGGTGATGAGCGACCCCACCTGTGAACAGCCTATGAACGAGACGCTGCGTAATGACGATCGCTTACGGGCACTTTGTCTCAGTGGCAGCATCCCCATAAAAGACTATGTGAAGGTCTTGACCGATGCAGGTTTCGGAACTATAGAGATTCGCGCTCGAAAATCGTACCGTGTGCTATCACCGAACCACTACCCGACCGACGAGCTGATCTTTATAGAGTCCATCGAAATAGCGGCGATAAAAGATCCCATGCCTGCAGATGGCCCCTGTATCTTTACCGGAAAAACTGCTATTTATTATGGAGATGCCGAATATTTCGATGACCATATGGGTCATGTTCTAATGCAGAACCAACCCTTGGCAGTTTGCGATAAAACCGCCGTCGCTCTCGCAGATTCTAGTGAAGAAATTCATATAAGCGAAAGTACCTGGCATTATAACGGTGGTGGATGTTGCTAAAATTAGTTGCATGGATATAAGGCTTCCCCGAATAAGTATTATTATACCCGTTCTGAACGAGGAAAAAGCCATTGGCAAAGTGCTAACATTCCTTAAAGACAATAGCGGTACCGACACGATCAAAGAAGTTTTAGTAGTTGATGGAGGTAGTTCAGACGCAACCGTAGCTATTGCTCGCCGAATGGGGGCAGACGTCATTGAAACGTCGAAGGGTCGGGCAAAACAACTGAATCATGGGGCAATGGTGGCCCAAGGCGAAATACTTTACTTTCTTCATGTTGATACACTGCCGGCAAAAAGCTTTGACCAGTTGATTTGCAACGCCGTCCAAAATGGACATGAGGCAGGCTGTTTTCGCATGAAATTTGATAGTGAAAGTAAGTTCTTGGCCTTCTTTGCGTGGTTCACCAAGTTGAATTTCAAAGTATGTCGTGGCGGAGACCAATCACTGTTTATCACGAAAAGACTATTCGAAAAAACAGGCGGTTTCAACGAAAGCTATATAATCTACGAGGATAATGAATTTACCAATAGGTTATATGGCTATGCAAATTTCAAGATCCTACCAAGACATGTCATCACCTCGGCCCGGAGATATAAAGAAAAAGGCGAAATCAAATTGCAATTTCATTTTGGAATGATTCACCTAAAAAACTACTTGGGTGCCGGACCTGAAAAGTTATATGATTATTACCGAAAGAAAATCGCCTACTAGCGGATCGGGCCGATTTCTCCCCCTTCAAAATCCAGCAGTACACCTTCGGAAATCCATTTGGCAAGGGCTTGTCGGTTCTCGGGATCTAAGATTCTTCTCTGGTCTTTCTTGTTTCTGATGTTCCCAATCTCGATAAAGGTCATCGCAGGATGCGTCTTTTTTACCAGATAGAGTGCCGTTCGATCTTCAAAAGTGCCTGTGTAAGTTCTGTTGGGTTGATATTTTTTGTACTTCTTCTGAAAAGTCTTGTGAATACTTTCCGCCAATTTTTTCCCGTTTTTGCTCTTCTCGTGATGGTAGAAAAAAACATCAATGTTCTGACCTTTGCTTCGACTATCTACATGGGTTACAATGAGCCTCTGAAATTGACCTCGATGTTTGCGGTGAAGTTCATTTACAATATCAACACGCTGTCGCAATCGAGCTATCTGATTTAAGGGAATTACCTTGTCTGGATAGGCTACCTCGTCATGATCGATTTCCAAAATTCGTTCGTCTCGAATGCCGTCATTTTCATCACGAATGATAATATAGACCACTGCACCATGGGCTAAAAGTTCTTTGGCCAAACGTAGCGTAATATCATAGGCGTATTCGTCTTCAGCAATTTTTTTTCCGGCGTAGGTGGCCATGGCTCCTGGATCCGGACCCCCATGGCCCGAAACCAAATAGTATACTGCACCCTTAAGCTTCTCACTTTTGGGAAGAACGGTTTCGTTACCCTTGCCGAAAATGGAAAAAGACTTTCCTTCGATTTTTTTTACTTCGGTAACCTGTTTTTGAATGGAATCTACTACTGTTACACTATCTATGGCAATTGAGGGGATTTTATAGGTTCGTCCTGCATAGAGATGTACGCTATCGCGAAGATTATCCATATTCATGGCGATAAAGTCATCGTAACGCTCATAGGGGTTCACACCCTGTTTACGAAGTAGTGATAGAATACCATCGCCTTTTTCCGCTTTGACCGTTATCAACGAGTCTTGAGCTGAGCTTATGTTTATTCCGAATAATAAAAGAAATAATAACGGGAAATACTTTTTAATGGACACCTTCTAGCAATTTGTTCATACAAAGATTATCAAAAATACTGCCCAATTCCAAAAACAATACCTCTAGATGCATCTTTTGTGATGCCATACCCGTAATCGATACGGAAAATAGCATTGAATATTCTCTTGTGTATGAACCTGAGGCCTACTCCGGGATAAATTCGAATATTCCGGTCATCGGCAAAGTCTCCAAAGTCTCCTCCGGGATTTCGCCATGACCCCCCATCGATAAAAAAATTACCCTGTAGTACGAACCAATTTTTGTCTATAAAAGTATGTCGATATTCGGTATTGAAGACAATAGCTCCGGTACCGCGATCAATAGTATTCCCCACACCCCTAATATTCAAATTGTTGTCGACCGTAAAGGGAGCGAATGGAGTTTCTACGTTGCTCGCCAGCCCCAAACGAAGTCGGTTGGCCCAGTTACCTAGCTTGCCGAAGCGATGAAAATAGGCGAAATCGTTAAAACCGATTAAAAAAGCAGGAAGCACCTTGTTGGTCGTACCTACGTATTGAAAATTCAATGAACTTCGAAAACCTGACAGATATTGATATTGGTACGAAACGGCGTCAAAATTGTAAATAAGCTTTAAAAGGTGTTTGTTTACCGTAAGGGCTTGGGGCACATTGGGGTCGGTAGCCCCTGAAAGATACTCGTAATCTTCGGTGAACAGACTGGCTCCTAATTCAATTCTATTCTTAAAATTTATTTCATAGAGCCCCAAAAGCTCAAAGCCCTCGTTATTATAACGATAATCTGCGGTAGTATCGGCAAAAAATACAGGTTCTTGGGTAATAAAATTATTATAATTGAAGGCCAGCCCCATTTTGTTACTAAATAAGTACGGAGCTCTTACGCTTAAACCAAATGAATTAAAAACATCCAATTGATAGAATCCTCCTAGGGTTATATTTCTGCCTAACGCATTGAATTCTTGAAGTCCTATCCGAAAGGCAAAATCGTCGTTTGCCGAACTAAAAAGATTGGCATACGGTATAAGTGTAAAATTCTCCTCAACATTATAGAAAATATTATGCCTGCCGTCATTTGAAGAAAAAACCTGAAAATAGGCATGTGAAATAGAGGGCAACCGTTTTAGTCGCTCCATGTCTTCTTGCATCAAGGTGGAGTCCAATAGCATTCCAGCTTGCATTTTCACCAACCTTTTCAAAAAAACAGGTTTGGTTTTTTTTGCACCTTGAATCTTGATATCGGCAATCACATCATCTTGCGAGAAGCCAGTAAAAGATAGCAAAAAGAAGAAAAGCATGGCGTATGACCTCATCCAGTGTCAAAATAGTTCAAGCCGTAAAGGTAAGGCATAGCTGTAACAAAGAAATCACGGGCATCCATATTAAATAGGTTACACACTTACAAATCGAAGGATACTACTGAGAACTGGTTAACCCAATTATCTTCACTAACGCCCATGAGCGTGAATGTATACGCAAGATTCATTTTGAGTGCGGGAGGAGTTCCCCTGGTGATATTCAAAACAACATTGTCCAACTCATAAAACCTGAACATTCTTTCAAAAGTATAGGTGCCTGAAATTAGATTCTGTTGCCCGTCGGAAATGACCTGGAAATAAATCTTCGTATCATCATAGGTACCATCGAGCCAAGAGAAATCGGGGGTTTCAGAAGAAGTATCGACCGTAATGTTCTGCGGAAGATATTCCGTTGGTTTGGTAATCTGTTTTAGCCGTATGGGGGTCGATAGGTGGGTCTTGCCATCTTCATCAAAGGTAACAATCACCCATTTTTCTTCGGAAACCGCCACTTCGAATTTTTTCAGATACCCATTAAAAATGTCTACAGGCCGAAGCGTTAGTTCGGTATAGTTGGAGAAATCGGTTTTATCGACCGTAGCATCGACCGTTTCAAAATAACGAAGATTAGTGGCTCTCTCCCTCGGATAAAAGAATACACTTACCAGTGAATCCTCTGCATTACTGGCAGCGCAGGCGATTACATTGTCAACAACGATTTGACTATCTTCCAAGAAAAAGGAAAGCGTTTCTTCGTTGGCCACATTATCTGTGGAACAGCCAAAAACAAAGAATAAAGCCAAGATGAAACAAATACGGTTCATTCTAATTCAATTTATAAAATTGACTGATAACTTCTTGGGCGGGTTTGTTTTGGGGAGTGAAACGATTATTCTCAACACCACCTACCTCTTTGTGATTGATGAACCATTTCCAGACATAGCCACCTGCGAACCAGTCTTCGGGCCAAAATTCCTCAAGAATCGCCTGGGTCGCATTGACTTGCGCCTCTAAATTTACCTTTTCTTCGTTTTGGTCGACCAACCAAGGTTTTTTTGCCGTGTAGTCCATACTTCGGTATCCATATTCGGTGAAGAGTACGGGTTTGTTCTTTTGCTTGGCCAATGCGGCTATGGGCGTTTTCCATTTCTGCCAGCCCCCTCTCAGCTGTTCTACTGAAGGAGATTGATCCTCAGCCAGGGGAAAATAGGCGTCGATGCCGATATAGTCCAAGTCTTCCCAAAATGGAACTCTAGAATATTCATCCCAATTGGCCGCATAGGTCAATTTTCCTTTGTACACATTTCTAATTTTTGATATAAGTTGATGCCAAAAGTCAGGTCTTTGAGTGACGAATTTTTCAAGTTCGGTACCGATGCATAACAACTCGGCCTTAGCTTCCTGAGCCATTTCGGCATAGGTCATTATGAAATCTTCATACGAAGCTTCCAAGGTTTTCCAATCAGCTTCCGATTGCATTTCCAATGTTCCGGTGAACTCACCATGCCAAAGCCAAATATGGGGTTTTACCATAACCTGAATGCCATTTTTATGCAGCATATCAATATACTGCAAGGCACCGCCTCTGGTTTCTCCAAACCATTGCCGGTCTGTATTATGTATAATTTCAGGAGTATTGATATCTCGAATAAATCCATAGGGCATCACGGCAGCATGGTTCGCATTGACTTTCACCACCTCGTCGATATGTGCTTGAGCAACTTCTTCCCTAGAAGCCACAAAACTGATTCCGTTGATTTTTTCCCTGACCTGACCAGAACATGACATTTGGAGAAAGCAAAGCACTATAAAACCTAAAGTCCTCATTCATTAGCAATTAAGAACTTCAAAAATAGGTTTTTTTTTGTCCCCTCCCTAGCCCTCCCCAGGAGGAAGGGAATTCATTTCAGTATTTGATCATCGTGGGGGTTACTATTCGAACAGGAATCCTCTCCCTTTGGGAGAGTTAGAGGGGGCACTGCGCAAAAGCAAGAATCCCCAAACTAAAATGATTTCTTTAAAAAATGGCCCGTAACCCAAGATTAAAGGTCTGCCCAAGACCTGTATTGCTTCCCCTTACGAAATTAGTGTAGAGTAACTCCAAATTTAAGGCATCGGTCAATTGATATTTCATGCCGCCACCAGCTGCCGTAAAGTCTTGGGCAAAATTATTTCCAAGGTCGATGCGCTGCGAATGCTGTACCAAACCTAAAATCGTAAACTTCGAACTTGGGAAATAACTTAAAAAGATACCCGGAGTGAGGTTTAAACTATTATTTGCAAAACTACCATCTACGGTATTACCATTACTATCACGAACGGAATCATTACCGAAACTGAACTCAGAATTCAATTCTGTAAATAATTGCCACTTACCACCTGAAAAAGTATGATCATAGAAAAATCGGTTCTGCCAAATAAAACCATCTTGATCCAAGAATACCGCCCTTCGAGTCGTCTGCCCGGTAGCTTGGTCAATAATACCATCTTCTGTCTCTTGATCCACCAAGGGAATGAAAAACGAACTCTGTATGCTGAAGTTGCTCACCGAAGCGAAAGGCACAAATTTAATTGAGGGTGCGATGGAGGTTAATCCTGAACGCGCTGTCCCCGATTCACCATCAAAACTAAATACATCCAAAGCTTTTCGATCAGCAATGACATTCGAACGGAATTCCAATATGGCGCCGATATTCCATCTTTTGTTCTCACCGACGCCGGTATATGCTTCTAAAGTCGAAGTGAAAAAAGTTTCTCTTGGTTCGTCTCCTTCCGAAAAAGTACTTTTGGTCTGCGTGTAGAGATTGTTGAACCACTTCAAATCTATCTGACCCTTACCAATCAATTTCGATGGGGTATATTGTTGAATGTTACTCTGTTGTTGAGGTTGATTTTGTGGTTCGGCATCGTCTTGCGAAAATATGTAGGCCGATGACAAAAGCAATATTGCAAGAAATAGGTTTCTTTTTATTGAAATCATATTAGTTGTTTTAAAAAATTGAGGCTTTGTTTTACTTCGATTCGTTCAAGGTCCAATCGTAGGGATAGTAGGAAACCTTTGCTTTCTCAGGTAGTTTTTCAGTTTTATAGGTGTTGATAAAGTCGACCACATCTTGGCCATCTTGCGTAAAGTCTCCCTTATACCATTCAAAAATCTGCGATATCTTTACCTTGTTCTTATTGACCTGAATGAATTTGGGGTCATTCAGGGCCAACTGGGTTTGTTTTTCCAGTTGTGCATTCAGTGTCGATGGCATATAGGCCTGATTTATGATGGGAGGGCAACCCAATCCACCACAAACTAAAACAAAATGAAACCGCGGTTCAGATGGGAAATTGGCCCGAAGCAGTTTGTTCTCTATATCATTTAATGTAATGCTGGTTCCGCCAATGTCATGTTTCGTTTTGTCGAAAAATCCTGCCGCGTCCAATGGTGATTTTAAGGGATAGTTTTCAACAATTCCCTTGATTACCAAAAGATTATATCCATTGATCCAAAACGCTTGATATTCATGGGCATTCTCTTTGTCAACGGATATTACCTTTGCCATATCGACCAATTCTTCAAGGGCTTGGGGATTACTTTTGATCACTTCATAAGCCACCTTTCCATTCTTTACATGGGTATTGAAAAAAGCATCTGACTTTTTATAAAAGTCGGCGGTCGTTTGTGCGGACCCAAGAAAGGTTCCTAATAAGAGTATTAGTATTGTTGTATTTTTTTTCATAATGATAGTACTATGCCAAAATTTAAACCTCTGTCGAGAAGAATCCAGCGACCCTACAAAAAGAATAAAAATTTAAGATTAATTTAAGTTTTTAGAAATCAGCGATATACAAGTTCGAAGAACATATTAAAACCTTACAAGATGTTTTAGTATTTAAATTCTTTCTAAATTAAGCAATCCTATTTAAGTTCTTACTTTTAGAAACGACATAACCTTCATTTACCAATTTACGCTATGGCTCATATCATTATTATCGGAAATGGCATCGCCGGAGTTACGGCAGCCCGCCATATTCGAAAAAACTCCGACAAAAAAATTACTATCGTTTCGGCTGAAACCGACTATTTCTTTTCACGTACCGCCCTGATGTATGTGTATATGGGTCACATGAAATTCGAACATACCCAACCTTATGAAAACTGGTTTTGGAAAAAGAACCGTATCGATTTGGTCAAAGGTTATGTTTCGAAGGTCGACCATGAGAACAAAAAAATCATCCTCGATGACGGGGTATCAATGACATATGACAAACTGATAATCGCGACCGGATCCAAACCGAATAAATTCGGCTGGCCGGGTCAAGACCTTGATGGCGTGCAAGGACTATATTCTAAACAAGATCTAGATCAACTGGAGGCCAACGCCCCAAATAACGAAGTCTGCAAGCGAGCGGTTATCGTTGGAGGCGGACTGATAGGCATTGAATTGGCCGAAATGCTTCGGAGCCGTGACATTCCCGTAACCTTTCTAGTCCGCGAAAGTAGCTTTTGGAACGGCGTACTACCGAAAGGGGAGTCAGAAATGATCAACGAACATATTTGTGAGCATCATATCGATTTGCGATTGGCAACAAATTTGGTCGAAATCATATCGGACGAAAACGGTAAGGCCAAAGCGGTGACAACCGACAAGGGCGATACCATCGAATGCGATGTGGTCGGATTGACGGCAGGAGTGACCCCGAACATTGATTTTCTCAAAGATTCCGGAATCGAATTGGGTCGCGGGGTGAAGGTCAATCGTAATCTAGAGACCAATATTGAAGATGTGTATGCCATCGGCGATTGCGCAGAACAACATGAGGCCATAGGAAATCGAAGGCCGATCGAGGCTGTTTGGTATACGGGGCGCATGATGGGCGAAGCTTTGGCGCAGACGATTTGCGGCAAAAAACGCGAGTACAATCCCGGACATTGGTTCAACTCCGCCAAGTTTCTTGATATTGAATACCAGACCTACGGCTGGGTTTTCAGCGAAAGGGGAATGAAAGAAAACGAGCAACATTTTCATTGGCGACATCCAAAAGAATATATCTGTATAACCGTCGCCTTTGATAAAGAGAACAGAAAGTTTTTGGGCATCAATACCTTCGGGATTCGAATGCGCCATGAAATTTTTGACCGTTGGTTGACCGAAAAAAGAAGTGTCGACCATGTCATGGAATATCTAAAGGATGCCAACTTCGACCCGGAATTCTATGCGCAATATGAATCTCAAATCGTATCGAAATTCAATTCGGAATTTGGCACGAACATCTCCCCTAAGAAAAAAAGTTGGAAACGAATTTTTGAAAAAGTCTATGCATAAATGAAAGCAATAAAAAACATAGGTCTTGTAATCTTCCTGATCGGATTAGGGATTTTCACCGCACTTCCCTTAATCGGAGATTTTAAATTAGACCAGGAGACTTTTGAGAAAATTGTCGCTGACAAAGGTTTTAAGAGTGAGCTGTTCATTCAGACGATGGAGAAAGAGGTTGTGGGTAAAGAGTTCTCAAGTATGATTACGCTTTCACCAAAAATTGCGGATGCTCTTGAAAATGCCAATGCACAGCATAGAAAAAACAAAGAGTACAAGAAGGTAATCTATACCAAATCTCATGATATGGCTGCACTTATCGGCAAAGAATCAGGGAGCGGATTCATTGCTGAAAACAAAGGGTTGATGTGGTTTTTGACATTTGGCCTTGGGATTATCGGTGCGCTAATGTTCATTTTGCCCAATGTAATTCTACTTGGCAAAAAAGGTATTAAGAACGATGGTATCTATCATAAAAACGCAACGAACCGAGGCTGGATAGCATGGTTGGTCTTTATTTTTTTGGTCGGGTTTTACTTGATATTATATTTCCGTCCTCAATTTGCTGTCAATTGGACCTATCTAGTGGATCCGATTAGCGAAAGTCTAAGCGGCAACCCGGCAGGGCACTGGTTCGTCTATGGTTTTATGTATTGTGTAGTCATGACTGTAATGGCCGTTCGCATGTACATCAAGTACCGTCATAACGTATACCAGATGGTGCGCACCACATCGGTATTGTTCTTTCAGATTGTGTTTGCCTTTTTGATTCCCGAAATCATGGTGCGCCTTCAAATGCCATATTATGATTTTAAGAATGCCTTTCCGCTCGATTATGATTTCTTTTTTCAATGGAATCTAAAGGAACTTTTGAACAGCGGAGGTATCGGACTCTTCATTTTGGTCTGGGGCATTGTATTGACTTTGGTGATTGTTCCGGTCATGGTCTATTTCTTTGGAAAAAGGTGGTACTGCTCTTGGGTCTGTGGTTGTGGTGGTTTGGCCGAAACTTTAGGTGATCCTTATCGACAGCATTCCGATAAATCTTTGTTTGCGTGGAAGGTTGAACGTTGGTTGGTACACGGGGTATTGGTCTTCGCCGTAGCAATGACCGGAATGACCTTATATAGTTTCTTTGCCGAGTCTGGTACTGTTTTAGGTATCAAGACGCAAAGTGTTCAAAATACATATAGTTTGGCTATCGGTTCAGTATTCGCTGGGGTCATAGGCACAGGGTTCTATCCCATTTTCGGTAACCGTGTATGGTGTCGATTCGGTTGTCCCTTGGCGGCTTATCTAGGCTTTGTGCAGCG
Organism: uncultured Maribacter sp.; assembly: GCA_964351985.1. Classification (GTDB taxonomy): domain Bacteria; phylum Bacteroidota; class Bacteroidia; order Flavobacteriales; family Flavobacteriaceae; genus Meishania. The sequence continues at coordinate 73,007 of CAYGPR010000007.1, forward strand.
ATTCAAATCACGTTTTCGCATTACCACCAATGGAGGGCAATGTATCTCATGTGGAAACTGCTCTACCTATTGTGAACAAGGTATTGACGTACGCGCCTATGCCCAAAAAGGTGAGAACATCATACGGTCAAGTTGTGTAGGTTGCGGTATTTGTTCAGCCGTTTGTCCTCGTGGCGTACTTAAATTGGAGAACGGACCTCTTGAAGGTCGAATCAACCCTACTGAAGTATTGTTAGGCAATGACGTTGATTTGATGGAGCTCGTCAATAAAAAGCAATCATAGATTGAATATAAAGTTGCTGCGTTAGTTGTCCCTTATTTTCTCGACAAAAGAAAAATAAACGCTTGTCATGTTATCAAAAATTTTCCTTGTAATCCCGCTTTTCTTTCTCTTCGGAAACACTCCCGGAGACATAGGATCGTACTACAAAGAATACTACCAAACCGGGAAGCCGAAAGCCGAGGGTTGGATTAAAAATGGTATTAGAACCGGATACTGGAAATTCTATCACAAAAACGGAAAGCTATCTGAAAAAGGTCACTACAAAAATAATCTTAGGGTAAAATATTGGTATTTTTATGCCGAAAACGGAATCCCCAGCAAAGAAGGGCATTACCGCAACGGCAAAAAAGCAAACTGGTGGTTATTTTATGATAACAAAGGTAAGCTCGATTATAAGTGCCAACTATCAAATGGTATCAAAAATGGATATTGCCTGCAATATAATTATGGGGATATCGCCTCGGCATCCAAATACAAAAATGGCAAAAAACTAAAGGATTGGTATGACTACCGCAGTTTCAAAAGAGAAAATAACCTGTCCGATCTAAAATAATGACCGCAGCATTTGAACTAAATCCTAATATCAAGGTCATTATCCCAGCTTTCAACGAAGCAGATTCGATTGCCAAAGTGATTAATGAGCTCCCAGGTACAGTTTCCGAAATAATAGTTATCAACAATAATTCTTCGGACGATACATCGAAGAATGCTGAAAACGCTGGTGCTACGGTCTTGTCCGAACCTAGAAAAGGGTATGGGCATGCCTGCTTATGTGGAATGAATTACATCGCACAACAGTCCGAACCAACCGATATTATCGTATTTATTGACGGAGACTATAGCGATTTCCCCGAAGAGCTGACAAAGGTCGTAAAACCCATATTGGACAATGATATTGACTTTGTAATCGGTTCACGCGTGAAGCGACTAAGGGAAAGAGGCAGCATGACGCCTCAACAGATTTTCGGTAATTGGCTGGCGACCAGCCTCATGAAATTGTTTTTTGGGGCAACATTTACCGACCTAGGGCCGTTTAGGGCTATAAAGTATGATAAATTGTTAGCATTGCAGATGGAGGATAAGACCTATGGATGGACGGTCGAAATGCAATTGAAGGCTTTAAAGAAAAAACTGACATACACCGAAGTACCAGTACGTTACAAGAAAAGAATTGGTATTTCTAAGGTGTCGGGAACCGTAAAAGGTAGTATCTTTGCAGGCGTAAAAATCCTGGGTTGGATTTTTAAATATAGTTTTAAATAAAATGGGAATGGTGATTACATATATTATCCTTGCGGTCTACGGTATTTCGCTGTTATTGATCTTTCTATACAGCCTTGCCCAATTGAACCTTTTGGTCAATTATTTAGGGTACAAAAGAAGAAACCAAACGGCTCCGAAATTCAATCTTTTGGATCCACGGGAGATTCCTTATGTGACGATACAGCTTCCTGTCTATAATGAGGAGTATGTAATGGACCGCTTGTTGGAGAACATTGCGAAAATCGAATACCCAAAAAGTAAATTGGAGATTCAGGTTTTGGACGATTCAACTGATGACTCGGTAATCAAAACCGCCGAAAGCATAAAAGAACTACAGGAAACCGGACTCGATATCGTGCATATCCGCCGGGAAAACCGTCAAGGTTTTAAGGCTGGTGCCTTAAAAGAAGGCTTGAAAATTGCCAAAGGAGAATTCATCGCGATTTTCGATGCCGATTTCTTACCTGACAGCGATTGGTTAAAGAAAACTGTCATTTATTTCAAGGATGAGGAAATCGGTGTGGTACAGACCCGCTGGGGCCATATCAACCGAGACTATTCCGTATTGACTAGAATTCAAGCCTTCGCTTTGGATGCGCATTTCACTTTGGAACAGGTTGGACGTAATTCGAAAGGCCACTTTATCAACTTTAATGGTACCGCCGGTATTTGGCGAAAGCAATGTATTATTGATGCCGGTAACTGGGAAGGCGATACCTTGACCGAAGATCTTGACCTGAGCTACCGTGCCCAATTGAAAGACTGGAAGTTCAAATATCTCGAGGATGTTGAAACACCTGCAGAACTTCCTGTGGTAATCAGTGCAGCTCGTTCGCAACAGTTCCGTTGGAACAAGGGTGGGGCCGAAAATTTTAGAAAGTCCTTTTGGAGTGTGGTCAGCGCCAAGAACATTTCGTTCAAAACGAAATTCCATGGTGTGATGCACCTGTTGAATAGTTCGATGTTTCTTTGTGTGTTTCTTGTGGCTTTGTTGAGTATTCCCGCCATGTACATCAAGAATATTTACCCACAATTCGATGGCCTCTTCAACGCCCTCAATATGTTCATTGTGAGCACGATTATACTTTTTATCTGCTATTGGTTTACCTATAAAAGTATTCAGGGCAGTAGCTTCGATAATTTTGTGGATTATATTAAACTGTTCTTTACTTTTTTCGCAGTTGCTCTTGGGTTCTCTTTGCACAATTCCATTGCCGTTCTCGAAGGACACATGGGCAAGCGCAGTGAATTCGTGCGCACCCCGAAATTCAACCTCAATAATTTGACAGATAGCTGGAAAGGCAATAAATACCTGACCAAGAAGCTGTCGCCGAACATGATCCTTGAATTCGGACTGATGGTCTACTTCCTATTCGGAATGTACAGCGCAATACCGTTAGATGATTTCGGACTCTTTCCGTTTCACATGATGTTGTTCCTAGGCTTTGGGTTTGTGTTTACAAAGTCATTGACTGCAAGGGCCTAGTTGCCCCCATTTCATTTTCTTTGATTCGGCTAAGAACTAAAAGCTCTAATCCATTTAAATTTCTTATTTTTTCGGTTGCTAACAACCAACCGATGCCTAATAGAATTGTCAAATATCTAAACCTCCATAAGGTTCCGTTGTTATTGGCACTACTCTGCTTGGGCTTCTACTACACTTTTGCCTATCATCTCGAACGTACCGATTTCATCAAGCTATTGACTTTATTTGCGGCATTATTTTTTCTCTGCTTCAAATTGATTCAGTTCGAAAAATGGAATTTCAAGTTTCTTTTGGCTATTGGAATTCTATTTCGCTTGGTTTTCCTATTTGCAGAACCCAATCTTTCACAAGATTTCTATCGATTTATTTGGGACGGGGAATTGGTGCGAAATGGAATAAATCCGTATCTGTTTCTTCCTGATGATTTGATACTGCAAAGAGATTTGCTTGTCGCCAATGCTCAAGACCTTTATGACGGTATGGGTAGTTTGAGTGCGAGGCACTTTAGTAATTATCCTCCCTTGAACCAGTTGATTTTCGCTATCTCGGCCATACTAAGCGGCAAAAGTATTTTAGGTGCTTCTATTGCAATGCGCTTGACCATTATCTTGGCGGATGTAGGTATCGTCTATTTCGGGAGAAAACTGCTCAAAAACCTAAACCGTTCGCCACATTTGATTTTCTGGTACTTTCTAAATCCATTGATCATCATCGAACTTACCGGAAACCTACATTTTGAAGGGGTCATGCTATTCTTTTTCGTTTGGGCCCTGTACTTACTTTCTGTCAACAGATGGATGCTGGCCGCAATAATTTATGCTTTTTCGATATCTGTGAAGTTAGTGCCGTTGATGTTCTTGCCTTTGTTTCTAATGTATTTGGGTTTTAAAAAAAGTGTATTCTTCTATTTAATTGTCGCAACCACATCAATATTGCTTTTGATTCCCTTTTTCGCACCGGAGTTTATTTCTAATTACTCCGATACGGTAGGACTATGGTTCTCCAATTTCGAGTTCAATGCGGGGTTCTATAACCTTGTCAAAAAAATTGCCGTGCTAGAAGGGGCCAAACCTTGGGAACTCATCAAAACCTACGGGAAAATCACTCCATATTTAGTGATTGCTACAACATTGTTCTTGACTTTCTTCGGTAAGAACGAAAAACTACAAAATGTTATTACGAATATGTTATGGGTCTTGACCCTCTACTATTTTCTTTCCGCAACGGTGCATCCGTGGTACATCATATTCTTAGTGCTGCTTGCTATATTTACAGAATATCGGTACGCATTGTTATGGTCGGGGGTGGTTATTTTAAGCTATTTTGCCTATTCCCTCTCCGATTTCAAAGAAAACCTTTGGCTCTTGACCATTGAGTATATTGTCGTATACGGATTTCTCATTTATGAAATTATCACGGTCAGCGGTAAAAAAGTGTTATTTCGCAAAAAAGATGGTGCAAATTATGCCAGTTCAAATTAATTTGTACATTTGAACCATTATGAAGAACGAATTATATCTTGAAATTAATAACTGGAAGTCTTTTCCGGTTCGTTCTTTGGTACCCGTTCGCCGTCGCCCGTAAGGGTACACTCCAATTATGGAAATAGGTGAGTCCATTTCCGCATATTCAACAAATTATTTTCAAATTTATCCTAAAATCAAGTAACAATGGAAATTGTTATTGCGAACGAAGCCCATTTTAAATACGCCCCGATTATTTGCGATACCATAGCCGAGTCTGCGAAAGTCAGAGGTACGGGTATTGCCAAGCGCACACCCGAGTACATTCATAAAAAGCTGGAAAATGGCAACGCCGTCATTGCCTTAGATGGAGATGCCTTTGCTGGGTTTTGCTATATCGAAGTCTGGGGACACGAAAAATTCGTAGCCAATTCTGGACTCATAGTACACCCCGATTATAGAGGGCAAGGCTTGGCAAAAAAAATAAAACAGAGGATTTTTGATTTGAGCCGGGAGAAATTTCCGAATGCCAAAATATTCGGAATAACGACAGGGCTAGCCGTCATGAAAATTAATTACGAATTAGGCTACAAACCCGTAACCTTTTCCGAGTTGACCGACGACCCGGAATTCTGGAAGGGTTGCCAGACCTGCAAGAATTTTGATATCCTGACCCGTACGGAACAAAAAATGTGCCTATGTACCGGTATGTTGCACGACCCGAACGCAAAAGTTAAGGAAGAAACGTCAAGCAAAGAGAAAATCAACGGTAAAGCGTTCAAAAGATTGAAAAGTATTAAGGAGAGTCTGTTCCTCAAGAAAAAAACAAAATGAAAAAACTAGTACTAGCATATAGCGGCGGATTGGACACATCGTATTGCGCCAAATACTTATCCAAAGAAAAAGGTTTTGACGTGCATGCCGTAAGCGTAAATACAGGCGGATTTTCAAAGGAAGAAATCGCCGATATCAAAGAAAAGGCATTACAATTGGGGGCGACTACCTATACCTCGATCGACGCAGTACAGACCTTTTATGAAAAAGTGGTCAAATACCTGATATTCGGAAATGTATTGAAGAACAATACCTATCCACTATCGGTCAGTGCCGAGCGGATAGTGCAGGCTATCGAAATCGTAAACCATGCCAAGAAAATCGGAGCACAATACATTGCTCACGGTAGTACGGGTGCCGGCAACGATCAAGTGCGCTTTGATATGATCTTTCAGATAATCGCCCCCGAGATAGAAATCATCACTCCGATTCGGGATAATAAACTATCTAGGGAAGCAGAAATCGAATACCTCAAACAGAATGGTGTTGATTATTCATGGGAAAAGGCAAAATATTCTATCAATAGAGGACTTTGGGGAACTTCTGTTGGTGGCGAGGAAACCTTGACCTCAGAAAAACCACTACCTGATTCGGCCTATCCGAGCCAATTACAGGAAAAAGAACCGTCGGAGGTTAAACTGACCTTTGAAAAAGGAGAACTTGTTGCAGTTGATGGAGAGAAAAACAATCCGGTTTCAAACATCGAAAAACTTGAAGCTATGGCTTCAAAATATGCGATTGGACGTGATATTCATGTAGGCGACACCATCATCGGCATAAAAGGCCGTGTCGGATTTGAAGCTCCGGCGGCCCTTATTATCATCAAGGCACACCACTTATTGGAAAAACATACCCTCAGCAAATGGCAACAGTTTCAAAAAGAGCAACTAAGTAATTTCTATGGAATGTTATTGCACGAAGGTAATTATCTCGATGAAGTCATGCGTAATATCGAGGCCTTTTTGGCCGATACCCAAAAGAATGTTTCGGGGGATGTTTTTGTGGGGTTGTACCCTTTCCAGTTTCGATTGAACGGAATTTCGTCGAAACATGATTTAATGAACGCCTCGTTTGGAAGCTATGGAGAAATGAACAAGGGTTGGACGGCAGATGACGCCAAAGGGTTTATTAAAATTCTATCCAATCCTGGAAAAATTGCGAACCACGTAAATCAAAATCATGATTAAAGCAGGCATCATTGGCGGTTCGGGCTATACAGGAGGGGAACTCATTAGAATTCTGCTGAACCATCCCGAAGTCGAAATCGACTTTGTGTACAGCACTACCCGGGCAGGCAAAAAAGTATCCTCGGCGCATCCCGATCTTTTGGGCACCACCGAAAAGGAATTTACAGGAGGCGCAAACCTAACTGTAGATGTTGTCTTCTTGTGTTTGGGCCACGGCAATTCCTCGAAATTTCTAAAAGAAAATCCTTTTTCGGAAAACACGAAAATCATCGATCTAAGTAATGATTTCCGTTTGCAAAAAGATGCCGTTTTTGAAGGAAAGAAATTTGTTTACGGATTGCCTGAATTAAATAAATTCAAAATAAAAGATGCAAAATACATCGCAAATCCCGGATGTTTCGCTACGACCATTCAACTAGGACTATTACCCTTGGCGAAAGCCGGATTGTTGAGTCAAGAAATACACATTAATGCAGTCACCGGAAGTACCGGAGCAGGTGTGAGTCCTTCGGAGACCTCTCATTTCAGTTGGCGAAATAATAATGTGAGCTGGTACAAACCTTTTACACATCAGCATTTGGGGGAAATCAATGAGAGTTTACATTCATTGCAGAAAGATACGGGGAAACTCTTTTTCCTTCCTAATAGAGGAAATTTCACTCGAGGGATTTTGGCTACGGCCTACACCAAGTTTGAAGGAAGCCAAGAAGAAGCTATCCAACTATACAAAGACTTTTATTCAGATGCCGCTTTCACGCATATGGCCTTAGCACCCATACATCTAAAACAAGTGGTGAATACAAATCAATGTCATGTTCATTTGCATAAATATGATGACATTTTATTAATTACCTCCGCAACAGACAATCTCCTAAAAGGAGCATCAGGTCAAGCGGTACAGAATATGAATCTGATGTTCGGGTTTAATGAAAAAGAAGGATTGAATCTGAAAGCAGGCGTTTACTAAATATTGAGTACGAAGTATTCAGTAAATATTGTTAACCAGGGATAAGTACTCAATACTTTGTACTTATTGCCAATTACTAATGACCATGAAAATAGCCATCATAGGAACAGGAAATCTAGGACTATCCATTGCAAAAGGGGTGCTCCATACCAACGGCGCCACGACCATGTACCTGACAAAACGCAATACAAACAGCATAAAGGATTTAGAAAAATACGGGAATGTCACGGTAACCTCAGACAATCTGGAGGCCGTCAAAAATTCCGATATCCTGATTTTTGCCGTGCAACCCGGGCATTTTGCACAAATTTTGGAGGATGTCAAAGACCTTCTGACCGAAAAACACGTCATCATTTCCACCATTACTGGATTCAGTATTGCCAAGATGGAAAGCATTTTGGGTGATGACAAATTCATCATTCGAAGTATGCCCAATACGGCAATTTCAGTAGGAAAATCAATGACCTGTATTTGTGCCAATGGACCCGGAAAAAAACGTATCGATCTGGCGAAGGCCATCTTTAACCGCATGGGGCATTCAATGGAAATACCTGAAAGTCAAATGCAAGCGGCAACGGTCATCTGCGCTAGCGGAATTGCCTTTTGGATGCGATTGATCCGAGCTACTACCCAAGGTGCGATTCAGCTAGGTTTCGATGCAAAAGAGGCCCAAGAATTGGCCATGCACACATGTAATGGAGCGGCCAGCCTGCTGATCGAATCAGGCAACCATCCTGAAGAAGAAATAGACAGGGTAACAACGCCTATGGGCTGTACCATACAGGGTTTGAACGAAATGGAGCACCAAGGATTAAGCTCGTCGTTGATTCAAGGAATCGTGGCGAGTTTTGATAAAATAACGGAATTTAAAAAAGGGTAATATGAAATTATTCGATGTTTATCCGTTATATGATGTCACTCCGGTTTCGGCAAAGGGAATTGTGGTCACTGATGACAAGGGTCAAGACTATTTAGATTTTTACGGAGGCCATGCCGTAATTTCCATTGGACATTCGCACCCTCACTATGTGCAACGGTTGAAAAACCAATTGGATAAAATCGGATTTTATAGCAATGCGGTTCAAAATCCCCTGCAGTTGGAGTTGGCACAAAAGCTAGGGAAATTATCCGGTTGCCAAGACTACAATTTGTTTCTCTGCAATTCAGGAGCGGAGGCCAATGAAAATGCCCTAAAACTAGCATCCTTTCATACCGGGAAATCCCGTATCATAGCCTTCAAAAACAGTTTTCATGGAAGAACTTCTGCGGCCGTGGCGACAACGGACAACGAAAAAATAAACGCCCCGTTAAATAAACAACAAAAAGTTACATTTATAGATTTTGACGATTTGGAGTCCTTCCAATTGGAAATTATAAAAGGAGATGTCTGCGCGGTAATTATCGAAGCCATTCAAGGTGTCGGCGGTTTGGACGAACCCTCTACCGAATTCTACCAAAACGTAGCAAAGCTTTGTAAAGAAAATGCTGTTGTTCTAATTGCCGATGAAGTGCAATCCGGTTTTGGACGTACAGGGAAATTCTTCGGTTTTCAACATCATGATATTGAGCCGAATATTATTTCAATCGCTAAAGGCATGGGTAACGGGTTTCCTGTTGGGGGTATCTTGATACATAAAAAAATTCAAGCATCGTATGGGCTATTGGGCACCACTTTCGGCGGGAATCATCTTGCCTGTGCTGCGACTTTGGCCGTGCTCGAAGTACTGGAAAATGAACGATTGATTGAAAATGCAGCAAGGCTTGAAGGTTATTTTCGTGGATTGACTGATGAAATTCCACAGGTCAAGAGAGTAAAAGGAAGGGGGTTGATGATAGGACTGGAGTTTGATTTTGAAGTGGCCGAACTCCGAAAGAGGCTCATCTATAATCAGCATCTTTTTACAGGAGGAGCCAAGGATAAATACGTACTTCGAATTTTACCTGCGTTGAACATCACGGAAAAACATTTAGATACTTTCTTCGAATCCCTTAAAAAAGAATTAAGTGAATAAGGAAGGGACTGTCGAGCGCAGTTGAGACCTAATGAAAATCAGATTGATAAAACCTCTCGACCGCGCTCGAGAAGACATTCAAAAAAATGAAACACTTTCTATCCATAAAAGATATCGACTCACTGCCCGATTGGGTATCCGAAGCGAGAATGCTAAAAGAAAATCCGACCCGATTCAAAGAACTGGGCAAAGGAAAAATAATTTGCCTTCTATTTTTCAATAACAGCCTTCGCACTCGATTAAGCACGCAAAAAGCAGCCATGAACTTAGGCATGGAGGTCATGGTCATGAATTTCGGCAATGAAGGGTGGGCGTTGGAATTCGGCGATGGTACCATCATGAACCAAGGTGAGGCAGAACATATTAAGGAAGCTGCCAAGGTAGTTTCGCAATACTGTGATATTTTGGCAATCCGTGCTTTTGCAGGATTAAAGGATAAAGCAAAAGATGAGGCGGAAGAGGTCTTAATGGGATTCAAAAAATTTGCTTCCGTTCCCATAGTAAATATGGAAAGTTCCGTTGGTCATCCGCTTCAGGCTTTGGCCGATGCAATTACTTTGGCAGAAAATAACGTCAAACCAAAGCCTAAAATTGTACTTTCATGGGCACCACATCCAAAGGCTTTGCCACATGCCGTGGTCAATTCCTTTTTGGAAATAATGCAGTTGCAAGATGCCGAATTCGTCATAACCCATCCGAAAGGGTATGAATTGAATTCCGAAATCACCAAAGATTCCACCATCGAATATGACCAAAAAAAAGCCTGCGAGAATTCAGATTTTATATATGTAAAAAATTGGAGCAGTTATTCGAACTATGGAAAGGTCTTAAATAAAGATTCCGATTGGATGATGACTCAAGAAAAACTGGGGCAGGCCAAATTCATGCACTGCCTTCCGGTTAGAAGAAACGTCATTGTCGAAGATGCGATTTTAGATAGTGAACAATCGTTGGTCATAGAACAGGCTAATAATAGAATTTATTCTGCACAATTGGTTTTAAAGAGAATTTTGGAGAATCATCAAGAATAGCGATATGGCGCAAAAACTAAAAGATAAGGTTTGTATCATTACCGGGGCGACCAGTGGTATGGGCAAAGCCATCTTGCAGTCATTTAATAAAGAAGGGGCGAAATTGGTGCTATCGGGAAGAAATGAAGAAAAGGGAAATGCCCTAACCGAAAAATTAGGGAATGCTATTTTCATGGCTGGGGATGTTAGTGAACCAAGCTATAATGAAAAACTTGTCAATAAAGCGATTGAAAACTTTGGAAGGCTAGACATAGTATCAATTAATGCAGGAATTTTAGGGCTGGGAAATGTTGTGGATTTACCCATTGCAGAATGGCAGAAAACCTTGAATACCAATCTAAGTTCCATTTTTTATATTTCAAAATATGCCATACCGTATTTGGAAAAAGCGGTAGGGGCGACTATTTTGATAAATGCCTCCATCGCGGCCTATAAAAGCTTTCCGAACCATCCTGCTTATTGCGCTTCAAAAGCGGCTTCTATTGCCTTGATGAAACAAATGGCCGTGGAATACGGCCCTAAAATCAGAATTAACGCAATATGTCCAGGACCTGTCGATACTCCATTGTTATGGGATTCGGCAAAAGCTTTTGAAAATCCTGAAAGAGCTGTGGAAAATGCGGGAAAGGCCACTTTAATGAAGAGATTGGGCACACCTCAAGAGATAGCAAAATTAGCACTTTTTCTTGTTTCAAAAGATGCTTCTTGGATAACGGGAACGGCCATGACCATTGATGGGGGAATATTAAACGTGTAGCATGACAGAAAAATTAGCCATAGTAAAAATAGGCGGAAACGTTATCGAGAACAAAAAAGAACTGTCTAAATTTCTAGTATTGTTTTCGAAGATGGGCGGAGCTAAAATTCTGGTCCATGGCGGAGGGAAAAAAGCGACAGAGACCTTGAAAAAAATGGGTATTGTTCCCAAAATGGTCGGTGGGCGAAGAATTACGGATGCTGAAAGTTTGGAGATCGTCGTTATGGTCTACGGCGGATTGACCAATAAAACTATAGTGGCCGAATTACAGGCGAACAGTTGTAACGCCATCGGTCTCAGCGGAGCCGACGGCAACACCATCCAAGCACACAAACGAGCTGTAAAAAATATCGATTATGGATTTGCGGGGGATGTAGATGGAGTCAATTCCGAAATCATTTCTTCGCTTTTAAAGTCTGGTTTGGTACCAGTATTCTGTGCATTGACCCATGATGGAAAAGGACAATTATTGAATACGAATGCCGATACAATTGCCTCTGAACTTGCAATCGGCCTGAGCGCAATTTACGAAACAACGCTGTACTATTGTTTTGAAAAGAAAGGGGTTTTAAAGGATGTAAATGATGATGAATCCGTCATGAAACACATTGATTCGGAAACCTATAAAAACTTACTGGACGAGAAAATCATCGCCGACGGAATGCTTCCAAAAATCGAAAATTGCTTCCATGCTTTGAATAAGAACGTAACCAAAGTCTGTATAGGTAACATTTCGATGCTTGACGGAAAGTCCGAATTGTTCACTACTATAACCTTATGAAGATGGAACAAAAAATGTTGACGGAAAAGGCCCTGGAACTGCTTAAAAAATTAATCTCCACACAATCTTTTTCATCCGAGGAGGATAAGACCGCAGATGCTATTGGCGCATGGTTAACCTCCTTCAACATTCCATTTAAACGGGAACTGAACAATGTAATTGCAGTCAATAAATACTTTGACGAAAGCAAGCCGACCTTATTGTTGAACTCCCATCATGACACAGTGAAACCGAATTCCGCGTATACCAAGGATCCTTTTCATCCACATATTGAAGATGGAAAATTATATGGTCTGGGAAGTAATGATGCGGGAGGGGCCTTAGTTTCACTTTTGGCTACCTTTACGCATTTCTATGCTAAAGAAAACTTGACCCATAATATTCTAATGGTCGCCTCAATGGAAGAGGAAAGTGCAGGCCCCAATAGTCTACACGGATTGTTGCCAAAGCTTCCAAAAATCGACGTCGCCATCGTTGGAGAACCCACTTTATTGGATTTGGCCATCGCCGAAAAAGGATTGATCGTCTTTGACGCAACGATCAAGGGAACCCCTTCGCATGCTGCACATTCGAACGATAATAATTCCATTTATAATACTATTGAAGTATTGGAGTGGTTTAAAAATTATAAGTTCGAAAAAGTGTCTGAAGTGTTGGGCGAAGTGAAATTGACCGTAACCCAAATCAATGCAGGAAGCCAGCACAATGTAGTTCCTGCCCAGGTCGATCTGGTCATCGATGTGCGGGTCAATGATAAATACACAAATGCTGAAATCGCTGAGATTCTAAAAAAAGAGGCTCCCTGCGAATTGAAAGAAAGATCGTTGCGACTGAATTCTTCGGCCATATCGAAAGACCATCCGCTAGTTAAGTTTGGAATTGCATTGGGAAGAAAAACCTATGGCTCTCCTACCCTTTCAGATCAGGCTGCCCTAACTTGTGAATCATTAAAATTAGGGCCTGGTGATAGTACTCGCTCCCATTCTGCGGATGAGTATATTTACGTTCATGAAATCGAAGAAGGGATTGATTTGTATATTAAGATTTTGGATGGATTCCTTAAAAAATAAATACAAACACAAATATCAAAAACAAACTCAAGCTAATTGTATTTGAATTTGACTTTTGAATTTGTGTTTGAAATATTGAATAGATTCCCTTCTTCAAGGGAATGATAAACGAAAATGATTAAACAGTTTCCCGCCTTTGCGGGAAAGACAAAAAAGAAAAATCGTGAAACTCTGGGACAAAGGCTTTAGCACCGACAAAAAAATAGATCATTTTACGGTCGGCAATGATCGTGAACTCGATTTGCATTTGGCAAAATATGATGTTATCGCTTCGAAAGCCCATACAAAAATGTTGGGCAAAATCGGACTATTATCGGATCAAGAGACTTCTTCTTTGGTCTCTGAATTGGACAATATCGCCAAATCGATAGAGAAAGGAACATTTATTATCGAGGATTCGTTTGAAGACATGCACTCCAAAATCGAATTCCTGCTCACCGAAAAATTAGGAGATACCGGAAAGAAAATCCATACGGCACGTTCTCGGAACGATCAGGTTTTGGTCGCGATGCATCTCTATATAAAGGATGAACTGAGTGAAATCAAATCGCAAACAAAAACGCTATTCGGTTTACTATTGGATCTTGCCGAAAAACACAAAGAATTTTTATTGCCCGGCTACACTCATTTACAGATTGCGATGCCCTCTTCATTCGGACTCTGGTTCTCGGCCTACGCAGAAAGTCTTATAGACGACCTTTATTTTATCAATGCGGCTTATAAAGTGGCCGACCAAAATCCGCTTGGAAGCGCAGCTGGCTACGGAAGCTCATTCCCAATCGACCGAAGTTTAACAACCCAAGAAATGGGATTCGAAACTATGAAATACAATGTAGTCGCCGCCCAAATGGGGCGTGGGAAAGTCGAAAAAGCGACCGCATTCGGCATGGCCGGTATTGCCGCTACACTATCCAAAATGGCAATGGACATATGTCTTTATATGAGTCAAAACTTTGATTTTATTTCCTTTCCTGATGAGTTGACCACGGGTTCGAGTATTATGCCTCACAAAAAGAATCCGGATGTGTTCGAATTGGTCAGGGCAAAATGCAATAAACTTCAGGCGGTTCCGAACCAATTGACTTTGGTCATCAACAATTTGCCTTCTGGTTATCATCGTGATCTTCAGTTGGTCAAAGAAATCATTGTTCCGGCTATTCAGGATATGAAGGCTTGTTTAGAGATTTTGACGTTTTCATTAAAAGAAATCCGAGTGAACAAAAGCATTTTGGATAACCCAAAATACGATTACCTCTTCAGTGTAGACACACTTAACGAACTGGTTTTATCTGGAATGCCTTTTCGAGATGCCTATAAAAAAATGGGGCAGGAAATTCAAGAAGGTAAATTCGCGCCGAAGCGAGATATTTCTCACTCCCACGAAGGTAGTTTAGGGAATTTGTGTTTGGAGGAAATACAAAAGAAAATGGATGCCCTTTAAATAATTCTGTTAGCATTCTTCCAAGAGGCTAAAAACAGATATCGTTTCTTTCACTTCGGATTTATTCGCTTTCACAACAAATAATTTTATCCTTCCCGTTCACCCTCTATTTTTGGTCGCTTATCGAGATTAACGTCCCAAATCGACCAAAATATGCGAAAAATACCCCTGCTGATCCTTAGCACTATTTTCTTAGCTGCCTGTAGTTCAGACTCCGAACCTACTAACTTTGAATCTGAGAGCGAATCCACGGATTCTAAAAACAATGTTCCAACAATCAATGCCAAAACACTTACCATACCTGAACATTCGGAATCAGGAACTTCTATAGGTTTTGTGGAAGCTTCTGATATTGAAGATGACGAATTAACCTTTACCATCGATTCTGACGCCGATATCGTAATTATCGAAAATACAGGCGAACTTACAGTAGGGACCAACCTTAAACTCGATTTTGAAACAGATCAGAGTATCCCTTTTACAATATCGGTTTTTGACGGAAAGGCCATTGCCGAAAAAGATTTCAATTTGACCATCGAAGATATAGATGAAACTACGCTACTAACGGATGATCAAAAAGAACTTATCACTTACTTTCAGCATCTAGCTTTTTGGAAAGGAGCCAGCAATACCCCGGTACAATTCAACCAAAAGTGGGGCAGTGATATGATGCTCCATCTTGAAGGCGCGATTTCAACCGACTACAGGGCCACAGTCGAAAGTGTTATTGCACAATACAACACTTTGACGGTTGACGGCGATTTCAACATTTCATTGGTTGGTAATGAATCTGACGCAAATGCACGCCTATTTTTCGGAACGAAGGCAGAAGTGGAGGCAATCTGGCCAGATATGTACGATGAAATCAAAGATGGCAGTTATGCTGGGTATGCTATGACTCCTTCGCAAAATTCAATTCTAGTTTCTACACGAATCTGGATTTCGAATCCAGTGGAAGTACTGCTAAAACATGAGCTAGGGCATGCGCTCGGTTTCGGACATTCCAACAAGTGCGAAGACGAAAACAGTTTTTTATGCTCCCAAATCAGTGTTGACAACGATTTCCTTCCGATCGAAGAAGAGATTATTCGTTTAATGTACCACGCCGATTTACCTGCCGGGCTAACAGAAACCGAAATCGAAATGGTCTTGGCCAACCTTATGATCAACGAATTGTAGCCTCGAAAACCTAGGTGCATCAAAAAAGTCCCGTTCCCATATAATATTCGATTATGATCAAAAACCTGTGTTTAGCCTTGGCCTTCTTCTACGGCCTAATAATATTTGCCCAGACGACTGCCATACCCGATACGAATTTCGAGCAATTTCTCGTTGATCAAGGTATTGATACCAATGGTATGAACGGAAATATTCTCGATGTCGATGCCCAGGCCGTGAACGCCCTTAACGTCACCCGAAACGACATTACCGATTTTACTGGGTTGGAGGCTTTTGTAAACTTGACATCTTTAAATGCCGGGACAAACCAATTCGCTACACTACCACTCAATACCCTTTTACTATTAGAAGAATTGGTTTTTAACCAGAATGTTGTTCTAGCAAACCTAGACCTTTCTTCAAACAGCAATTTAAGGCTATTGAATATTAGGGCCAATGGCGGAACAAATACCGCACCAATGGCAACATTGGATTTATCCAACAACCTCTTGCTAGAATACATTCATATCTATAATTTCAGAAACCTTGCTAATGTAATCTTTCCCAATACCGATACGGTGGAATATGTATACCTGCTTCAGACAGCTGCGGGCATCACCGTTGACTTTTCAGGTTATGACAGCCTGGAAACTTTAACGCTTAGTACAAATTTTGACAATGCCTTACCCATAAACGCCGTTCTTCCGAACAATCAAAATACGCTGAAATCCGCTTCTTTTCAAGGGGGCAATATTATCAACCCAGATTTATCCAATTTCTTGGCGCTAGAATACCTTTCGTTTCAAACTAGCAACGTAGAAACACTACAACTTCCTATTACCAACACCCTTGAACGTATTCGAATTTCAAGCCATAATATATCGAACATAAATTTTCAAAATGCTTCTGGGCTGTTAGACTTACAAATAACGAATAAGAGCACTCCAGGTCCTTTAAATTTAGACATCACGAACAATGCCCCCTTACAAAGATTAGATGCCTCTAACAACAACATCACCAACATAGATATTACGCAGAATGTCAATGTATTGGATGTTAATTTAAGCAACAATGACATGACAGGTCTAAATACTGACCAAAATACCTCGTTACAAGATTTGAATGTTTCTAGAAACCAAATTACTGCCTTAAATCTGTCTCAGAACACGGTATTGGAAGACTTGAATGCATCGGACAATCTATTGCCATCAATCGATGTTTCAAGCAACATAGTACTCACAGATCTGAACGTGGGCAACAATGAGATTCCCAACCTTGATGTGACCAATAACCCAGAGCTGTTCAGGTTGGATATCAGTCAAAATCTTTTTACCACAACCGGTTTAGACCTTACGCAAAATCCAGAATTGGACAATTTAAATGCCTCCGATAATCAAATTGAGTCATTGAACATCTCACAAAATCCAAGATTGGGCACGCTAGTTCTAACCAATAATCTATTCACAGGTACGGATATCATTGATCAGTATCACACCATTTGGAGCAATAGGGGTGCTTTGAATGCCTCAGACCGGCTCGATGTTAGTTTCAACCAGTTATCAGGCAGAATTCCTGACTTTGCCGCTTTAATAGAAGATAGGACAACAAATTATTTTGAATTTCGGTTTAATGACAACAATTTTGAATTCGGCGATTTCGAGACTGAACACGCCGCGTACCTTTCGGCTCTAACAGAAACTTGGAGCAGTAGTCCCTTTTTACCTTTTTGGCGCGACTATGACTACGCTCCGCAGGCCAAAGTAAATGCCATTGAAAGCCCAACGCGAAATGCGGGGGAGAATATTACGCTGACCACTACCGTGCGCGGTGCGCAAAATCATTACCAATGGTTTAAAGATGGGGTTCCCATACCTGATACCGATAGTCCCGAATACACGATTACCGATTTGAATACCTGCGATGCAGGGGTCTATCATTCTGAAATCACAAGTGACCTAGTACCTTTTGAAAATAGTAATCCTCCGGGTACGAACGGCAAAAACCTACTTTTGGTCCGAAATGATATTACTCTGGCGGTTAATGCGACCAAAGATTGTGTCACTTTGGCCAACCCGATGAATACAGATACCAATGTACCTTTCAATTCTGGTATCGAATGGACCGACAACCCTGGGGCCTGTGGTTATAAGATTACACTAAGAAATGTAGACACCAATACTGTTATTGAGACCGTAGATGTGGGTGAAGTAACGTTATACAACCCAACTACTGACTTTCCACAGAATACAACCATTGGAGTAACCGTCACACCCTATTACGATGATGGCGATTTTGGGGGTTGTACAGAAGAAACTTTTACGACCAATGCCACTGCCGTAGAGCCTGATTGTACGTCCCTAAATTCTCCCAGGAATGGCGATATCAACGTCCCGGTTGATATTCCGAGTATATCTTGGAACCCGGCAAATGGTGCCGATGCTTACAAAATAGAGATTACGAGTACTAGTGGAAACAACGATTTGCCACTTACCGACTTGGGCGACGTGCTTACACATCCTTTTTCGGGACCGTTCCAGAATGGAGACTTAGTGACAGTGACCCTTACTCCATATAACAGCGTGGGCGACGCGACTGGGCCTTGTGCTTCAGAGAGTTTTATCATAACCGGATCAGCATCTAATAGACCCTTTATTACCACATGGCAAACCACTACTGCAAATGAAGCTATAACAATTCCTACCACAGGAGGTGGTTACAATTATACGGTAGATTGGGGTGATGGTACCATCACTACTGGCGAAACGGGTAATGCCACTCACACATATGTTGCTCCAGGCATATACACCGTAAGCATTACCGGAGATTTTCCAAGAATTTATTTCAACACCAACGGAAATCCGACTGCAACGGACAATTCTGCCAAAATCCTGACTATAGAACAATGGGGCAACAACCCTTGGACCTCAATGGAGAGAGCTTTTACCGGGTGTATCAATTTAACTGGAAACTTCTCTGATATCCCTGATTTATCCAATGTTACCAACACCGCAGTAATGTTCGCTACCTGTAGGCTCTTCAATTCCAATATAAACAATTGGGACATGGGTAATGTAACCAATATGGAATTTATGTTTCAAAATAATGGGAGTTTCGATCAACCTCTCGATAGTTGGGATGTAACAAGTCTGACCAATGCTACAAATATGTTACAAGGTGTCACCCTTTCCACGGCAAATTATGATGCACTTTTAATTGGTTGGAACAGTCAAAACCTACAACCTAATGTCACTTTTAACGGAGGATTCAGTCAATATTGCGATGGTGCCGCAGCAAGGGCCAATATGACTAGTTCAGACAACTGGACCATTACCGATGGGGGACCCGCAGGATCCGCTGTAAATTATTTAGCAGACCAAAACCACGCAGATTCGTATACACTACCCGTGATAACGGGCACTCAATTAACTGGAACAGAGGCCTATTACACAGAAACCAATGGAGGTGGTACGAGATACACAGCTGGTGACATAATCAATTTTGCTGATTTTCCAAGTTATCCTGTAACCTTATACATTTATGATGGGGCGGTTTCTTGTTCAAGTGAGGAGTCCTTTCAATTGATTCTTACCAGTACAGGTGCAGTTCCTAGCTGCACATCGCTTGCTGCCCCTGGACCAGTTGACAACGACACAGATGTGGCCGTTGATATCTCCGGAATTTCTTGGAACAGTATAAGCGATGCAACGGGATATAGACTGGCTGTAAGTTCTACCAGCGGCAACAACGATATGCCCCTAACCGATTTGAACAATGTGCTTACACATTCTTTTGCCACACCATTTCAAAATGGGGATGTTGTGACCATAACTATTATTCCATATAATGGAACGGGGGATGCCACAGGACCTTGTACCGACGAAAGCTTTACTATTGTTGCGGCTACGGCAACCGTGCCCAGTAGCTGTTCAGATTTAGCAAGTCCGTCAGCTGGTGAAACTGATGTTCCAAGTGATATAGCAAGTATTTCTTGGGAGGCAGTTTCCGATGCAACGGCTTATAGGGTTTCCATAGAAGGAAGTTCGAGTAACGTAAATGATATCACCGATCGGGACATTACCGGAACCTCGTTCTCACTGCCTGGTAATTTCGATAATGGGGAAACTGTAGCTGTGACCATTATTCCTTTCAATTCGACCGGGGACGCGGTAGGGTGTGCCACTTCGCAAAACTTTACCATTGTAGCAGCTGATGCTCCTGTCGTACCAGCATGCGCAGAATTTGTGGCAGAACTAAGCGGTGCCACCGACGTTGCGGTTACGAGTGCTATAGCATGGAATGATGTCAACACGGCCGACGGCTACTTTTTATCTATTAGAACAGATGCAGGTGGAGTCATCCTTCCAGAAACGGATTTAGGCATTTTGACAAGTTACGCACTGCCTGAAGATTTGCCTTTTTCCACTACTATTTTTGTTTCGATTACACCGTACAATGCAGAAGGTACAAATGATTCGTGTACAGAACTGTCTTTCGTTACCGTCGAAGAACCGGAGGAACCCGAAGAGCCTTTAAACGAAGACGAAACCAAATACGGCTTTTCACCAGATGGCGATGGAATAAATGAATTCTGGGAAATCGACGGAATCGAAAACCATCCTGAAAATGTTGTTTACATCTACAATCGATGGGGAGACATGGTCTTTCACATTGAAGGGTATGATAACCAATCGAATGTATTCCGAGGAGAGGCCAACAAACTTAACGGACTAGGTGCAGATACGCTTCCGGCAGGCACTTATTTCTTTAGAATACAGGTTTCCGGAGAAACAACAATGAAAAAATTAACCGGCTATTTGGTCATAAAGCGCTAACTATGAAGACGAATTATATGATCAAGGCCACGAAAGGCCTAGCGCTATTGATTTTCTTTGGCTGCGTAAATTCAAATGCACAACAGACGGCGGCATTTCCGGAATATAACTATAACCCATTTATCATCAATTCTGCCTATGCAGGGTTATTGCCAACCACGGAAATGACCGCTTCCAATTCTGGTTTTGCCAATAGCATCGAAGGGAGTCCGAGAAACTTCTCGCTGAGTTTCCATTCACCTTTAAGAAATAGAAAGGTCGGATTAGGAGCAGGTTTCGTTCGCGATGAGATCGGTGTAACCACAAATACCAATTTTTTCGCAGCCTATTCATACAAAATCTTTTTTGATTTTGATGATAATCGACCCTATTGGCAAATTTATCAGCCCGGGGTACTATCCTTCGGTCTTACAGCAGGTGTTCAACAATACCAAGACAACCTATTGGAGCTTGGTATACCCAATGATCCGAATTTCGCCGAGAACATCACTGCGACCATACCCACAATTGGAGCAGGATTTTTATTCAATCATTCGAGGTTCTATGTTGGTGCTTCGGCAACCAACATCCTCGGAGACCGATTGGCGAATAGAGATGACCTTGATTTGTCGAATCCTGTTTACGGGTATTTTGGATATCGCTTTTTTACCGACCTATTTCAAGAGGTGATGATCAAACCGAACATGCTTTTGAAATATGAGAATGGTGCACCGATTCAGGCCGATATCAATTTAGCGGCAAGTTTCAAGAATAGATTTGAAATCGGGGCGGGCTTTAGAACCAGTTCATCGGTAAATGTATTGGCCGGTATTTATTTTATTAAAAATCTAAGACTTATATATCACTACAATATGGCCATCAAAGATTCTGCCTTGGGCAATACCCATGGATTAATGTTGAGCTATCGCTTTGGAGAAGGGTATTATTCCGCCAGATGACAAAGTCTATTTAATAATCTATAAATCAATGATCACCGGTACGTTAGCCATTTTAATAGCTCAAAACAGATAGTAAGATGTAATAAGTCAATTTCAGACGCGTTCATTTTAAAACCCAAATAAACAATGATAATGAAATTTAAAAGTACCCCCATTACAAAAGCGATCTTAATATGTTCGCTTGTTTTCGTATCATGCTCCAAAGATGAAAAAGAGCCGGAACAACAACTACCTGAAAAAGGTATTACCATCTATGAAAACGTAAAATTCGCGGTGGATAAGGATGGGGTAGATAGCAAACGCTTTTTTTCCACAACTTCAGGAAAATCATATAGCTTCAATGAAATAAATGCCGAAATCGGTGCCACGATCGACTTGGTCTGGTACGATTCAAGCCCAAGTAATCGTGGGTTCTTGTTTTGGGAAGATCCTAGTAATCTTTTCGGTGACCTAGTCATGCCCGGGGCCACAGCTACCAAAATCGAGAATTATGAGCCCAGCATGACGGCTGAACAATATGATTTGATAGAGCGAAAAGAGCAACTGAACGTGCTGACCGTAATACATTCGGATGATGCCATGGGCCCTGTTGAATATCCTGTTGCGATTCTATTCGAAAATGCGAAAGGAAATAAAGGAATCATAAAAATGAAAAGTAACGATGGTGATTTCATGACCGCGGATATCAAAGTGGTCAAATAATCATTCGGGAAGCCGCACTTAGTCTAACTAGGTTTTAGACTCAAAACAAATAATTGGATTTCAAAAAAGAGGCTTTATTAGAAGTCTCTTTTTTATTTTATCATCCCCAAATTAATGACCTCTTGTTCGGTCAAGTACCGCCAATGACCCCTTGGCAAATCTTTTTTTGTCAGGCCGGCATAAACGACACGATCGATTTTTACGACCTCATATTCCAAATGTTCGAATAGATGTTCGACGACTTTATTCTTTGAACTATAAATTTCGATGCCCACCTCACGTTTTGGGGCGTTGTCGATAAAACTGATCTCTTGAACGCGAACCGGTTTTTCATCCAAAGTAATACCCTCTTGTATTTTTTTCAGGTCGGCACTTCTCAAATCTTTATTCAATTCGACATGATAGATTTTTCGGAGTCCGTTTTTTGGACTTTTCAATCGCTTGGTCAGGTCGCCATCATTGGTAAAAAGCAAAAGTCCCGTTGCATTTTTATCCATCTTATCGACAGGAAGCAAAGGTGTTTTTGAAGCTTTGGAAATCAGTCCAGAAACATTTCTGCGGCCTTTTTCATCGCGCACGGTCGTTGTAAAATCCTTCGGTTTGTTCAGCAATACATATTCCTTCTTGATGGGGTTGAGCAATCTTCCATCGAACTTGACCTCATCGGTCAATTTTACTTTGTAACCCATTTCAGTGATGGGCTTGCCGTTTACGGTAATATTTCCGGCAGCAATGTAAATATCTGCGTCTCGGCGTGAACAGACTCCTGAATTGGCTACATATTTGTTCAGACGAATCAAATCAGGATTGGAAGTCTGCTGATTTTCCGTTCGTTTTTTTATGGGTGCATTACCTCGGGCGTAGCTTTTCTTTCGAAAGGTACCGCCTTGCCTTCCCGACGCACGCCCCCCCTTATTCCCTTCTGACCTGTTTGACGACTTACCCCCTTTGTTCGACTCCGACCTGCTCATAAAATTCAATTTTTACAAAGATACCCTTAATCCTCAAACTCTACAGTTGACTGTCTTTCTCGATTTACAATCAATTTGGTCACATCTGGCCTTGAATAATGCCCCACAGGATCAAAATTCTGTCGTTCTTCATATACACGATTGAAATCTAAAGTCTTATAAATCAGTCCTTCTTTGTGTAATACGGGTTCTATGATCCATTCACCATCAGGGCCGGCGATGCAAGAACCTCCATCAGCTAGAACATCAGGTGCTTGCTCAAGAATCTTATTCAGGTGTGGCGTGCTTTTCGGAAAATCTTCCTTCTTCATTAATGAAGAAACCGAAATCACAAAACTTCTGGATTCACGGGCGATAAAACGGGTAATATCTTTTGTGTTATGCTCGCTACCGGGCCAGACCGCTATATGCAGATTTTCTCCTTGGCCATAAAGTGCAGCACGAGGTAACGGCATCCAATTTTCCCAACAATTGAGTCCGCCAATCGTAAACTGTTTGAGCGAATGTACTTGTAATCCATTTCCATCACCTGATGCCCAGGTCAAACGTTCATCATACGTTGGTTGTAGTTTTCTATGAACGGATTTTATCTCTCCTTTTTGATTGATATAGACCAATGAGGCATAAAGACTATGCCCGCCCCTGTTCTTGGCACGCTCCATAATTCCTAAATAAATCGCAATCTTATTTTCATTGGCTAGTTTGCAAATCGAATCAAGTTCTCCGACCTCTATCTGAATGGAATTCCTGACATAGTGCGCATGGATTTCCTTGTTGATTTTTAAATCCCATTTTGCACCATCGGTCAACGCCAACCAAAATGGATATCCCGGTAAAAGGGCCTCTCCAAATACAATCAATTCGGTCTTTTCTTTTGAGGCTTCCCGAATGGCATTCTCAATTTTTTGAGTTGTAGCAGTTTTATCCAACCAAACGGGAGCGATTTGGGCAAGTGCAACTTTTAAATGATGTTCCATTGTCGGAATCGATTTAGTATCAAATCTACGTCAATCAACAAGATGCTGAAAACCCCGACGATGATGATAAATTTCAAAATATTGTGCAATAGTACGTAGTCCTTTTTCGATGATGACCTCCACAGTAAAATAAGGGAAATCAATAGTAGCACGTTACATGCAACAAAATAAAGATACATGTGCCCCACATCAAAATTGAAGATCAATAATAATGAAGGAAGCAAGGTCAAGAGAATCAACAGGGTAATACCGATTTTCGAGGTACGAGCCCCATAAATAATGGGAATGGTTCTATAATTCTGGGCTATGTCCCCTGTCAGGTTTTCAAGGTCTTTAATCATTTCACGCACTAAAATGAGCAGAAAAAGAAATATCGCATGCACGAAAATGACCGTCTCGAAATTTTTATAATAAACGAACACGGCAAAGAATGGGGAAATGGCCAAAGTCGCGGATACAAAATTACCTAAGAAGGGTACACGCTTTAATTTATGGGAATAGAACCAGATACCGAAGATATAGGCCGAAAAGAAAAGTACGGCCCTAAAGGATACATAGCTTGCGGCAAAAACCGCTAAAAAATTCAGCACGAAGTAGGTGGTCAATTTGAAACGTTGGCTGACCAACCGATCGAGCATACTCTTGCGAGGTTTATTGATCAGGTCTTTTTCGGCATCGTAAAAATTATTGATGATATAACCACTCGCAATGACCAAAGCCGAAGCCAAAACAATAATGAAAAGGTTGAGATCGAAAATGACCTTTCGTAAGGGCAAGTCAGGAGAAAGTATATAAATCGAAGCCAGATATTGGGCCAGAACAATCATTAAAATGTTATACCCACGTACCACAGAAAACAGGCTCAACAACTTTAGCAGCAAGAGCTTGTTTTTTCTGCTCAACATGTTTTCTAAGAATTGTACTAGAAATTGTAGACGATCTCTAGTTTATAATCTTTTAATGTCTTTTTAGCCTTATCGATATCTTCGGTGAAACCTAGAATGTAACCGCCGCCGCCAGAACCACAAAGTTTTAGGTAATATTCGTTCGTATCGATACCCTGTTGCCAAAGCTGATGGAATTTCTCGGGAATCATAGGCTTGAAATTATCGAGCACCACGTGTGACAATTGTTTTAGGTTGCCAAAAAGTGATTTCACGTTTCCGTTTACAAAATCTTCAACACAGGCATCTGTATGTTTGATAAACTGGTTTTTGAGCATATTTCGAAACCCTTCTTGCTTCATTTTTTCCATGAATAGCTGTACCATCGGTGCAGTCTCGCCAGTCGAGCCACTATCCAATAAGAAAACCGCTCCTTTGCCTTCGGTATTTTGTGAAGGAATACTTGTCGATTCAATATTGTCTTTAGAATTGATCAAGATGGGAAGGCTCAAATAGCTGTTCAAAGGATCTAAGCCCGATGATTTTCCGTGGAAAAAAGATTCCATTTTTCCGAAAATCATTTTTAGTTTCAATAACTTTTCTCGTGTAAGATTCTCAAGTACAGTTATCTTATCCAAGGCATATTTGTCGTAGATAGCCGCAACCAAAGCGCCACTACTTCCTACTCCATAACCTTGCGGAATGGAACTGTCAAAATACATCCCCGAATCAACATCCTTTTTCAATGCTTTAAAATCAAAAGAGACCAACTCAGGGCTATTCTTATGTATCATCTCCAAATAGCTCACGAACTCACGCAGGCCACTGTTCGACTTTTTCGCGGTTTCAGAACCGATATCATCGGTCTTCAGCGCACCCTTAAAAAAGTTATAGGGAATCGATAGGCCTTTGGAATCTTTGATAATTCCGTATTCTCCGAAAAGAAGAATCTTTGAATAAAATAGGGGTCCTTTCATAATTATTTGATCTGGGACATTCTAGTTAACGTCGTATATACGTACAAATTGATTAAAAAGTTACATTTTTTTTGCACCAAATCCAATTCGATCACAAATATACTGTCCGTTTTGGCAATGTGCAACCAACTCATCCTGAATAAATTGGTATACCTCATCCCTTTCGCCTTCAGGATAAAGCACATGAACGTTGGCCCCTGCGTCTAAAGTGAAGCAGACATGTGTTTTCGAATGTTCTCTGAAAGCCCATATTTTATTGATGATTTCAAGGGTATTCGGTTTCATGAGAATAAAATAAGGATGGCTTGTCAGCATCATGGCGTGTAACGTTAGCGCCTCACTTTCAACGATTTTAATAAAATCTTCTAGATTTCCTGAAGCGAAAATCGGTTTTAATTTGGTCAGATTTTTATGCGCTTGGTCGAACCGTCGTTCTGCAAAGAGATGATTATGCATCAAATCGTGGCCCATGGTACTGCTTACCTGCTTCTGACCTTTATCCACTAGAAGAATTGTGTCGTGGAATTTTTCAAAAATGGAATGTATTTCATAAGGATATTTAATTGCGTACAAATCGGAACTCCCCACGGTATCTTTATGGTCGCCCCAATGCACTAAGCTGCCCTCGATACTTCTTGCTGCACTACCCGAGCCCAAACGCGCCAGAAAGGAGGCCTTGCGTTTGAAGAAATCTTCGGTCACGTCAGGATTTAGTTGCTTTTCGACATCCATCAGACATAACGCCAATGCACCCATAGCGGATGCCGAAGAGGCAATGCCACTACTATGCGGAAACGAGTTGGATGATTCGATTTTGAAATGATACGATTTCAAAAAGGGCAAATACTTTTCTACCCTATCGAAAAAGGTAGCTATTTTGGGCCTAAAATCTTCTTTGGGTTCTCCTTCGAACCAAAAATCAAAAGAAAATGAATGAGAGGGGGCGTCTTTTTTCTTAAAGGTCAAAATGGTACTCGTTGCACACGCATCCAACGTAAAACTGACCGAAGGGTTCGCGGGAATTTGATTTTCTTTCTTTCCCCAATATTTTACAAGTGCGATATTGCTGGGAGCCTTCCATGATACAACTCCCTCGTAGATTTCATTTGAATATGTTGAAGGAATAAAGTCTTTTTCCGTCATGAACCACAGTTTACGCAAAGATAAGATTTTCATTAGCTACTATCATTCACATGAAGTCGGGAATCTATTTGAGGTGAACACTCATTTCTTCAACTCATTATCAGAATATTTGACTATTTTAGGACAAATACTCCAATCATCTTGAAAAAAAAACTGACCTATATCGCCATATCGGTAGGTATTTGCATACTTATCGGATTCTTGTCAAGTTTTGCCACCCAAAGCTCGGTCAACGATTGGTATTTGGGTCTGAACAAACCCAGTTTTAATCCCCCAAACTGGCTCTTTGCACCGGTGTGGACGGTGCTGTACATTATGATCGGGGTTGCGGCCGGTATTGTGTGGGCGAAAGGTTTTTATCATTTATGGGTCAAGACCGCATTGTACCATTACGGTTTTCAACTTTTGCTCAACGCTTCTTGGAGTATTGTTTTCTTCGGATTAAAGGAACCTTTTTGGGCCCTTTTAATCATCGGCACACTTGTGGTTTTGGTTATTCTCACCATTCGTTGGTTCAGTGTGGTCAGCAAACTAGCCGCATACCTTTTAGTGCCATATCTTCTATGGATATGCTTTGCGACCGTGCTTAATTATAAGATTTGGGAGTTGAATTAGGGTTAAAGATTAAACAAACAAGCTCTTTTGTGCATTACTTGTTTATTGTGCCATAAGTAGTGTTGGCCGAATTAAATATGCAGGGCTACTTAGTCAACATCTTTGGTCATATCCAATAGCTTTACCGTAGTTCTGTAGTTTCGGGTTGTTGCCGAAACTTTTAGTTTTCTCTCGATAAGATTGTTACTGAGTTTTGCTTCGCCAGCTCCTTTTAAGCAGTTCAGATATACACAGTTCGTTGTAGCCAAGAATTCCTCATTATCGAATTTCTCTTTTTTGAATTCCGATAACAATTCAGGTTCGGGGGCTTCTTTTAGCAGTGCAAAATAGACCCTTTTATTCTCGATATCGCTAAGATCGGTAAACGGGTTATTCTCAAAAATTGACTTTAATTCTCCATACGTTTTAACCAAGACCGGTACGTCAAAACCAAAGGAGTCCGAAATGCCCGTTTTTATTGTTTCGGCTACTTCTTCTCCATTTGACAGCCTACTTTTTAGGACTATATTACCACTTTGAATATAGGTCTCTACCTTTTGAAAATCAAGTTTTTCAAGCATCGTACGCAAGTCGGCCATTTTTATTTTCTTTTGGCCGCTTACGTTTATTCCTCGAAGAAAGACGATATATGTTTTCATAGGGTTTTGGGTTTCGCACTTAGACATGCTAAGCATGACATAAGTGTGACCGGTTCAATGTTCAAAATAACAACTTAGAACAAGAAATAATAGAAACTTGAAACTATTTTTCTTGAACAATTCCCTTGGCGGCAATGAACCCTGTCGTCCATGCATTTTGAAAATTGAAGCCGCCCGTAATGGCATCTACATTGATTACCTCCCCAGCAAAATAAAGCCCTGGCAACACCTTGCTTTGCATCGTCTTAAAATTGATTTCCTTTAAATCGACTCCTCCGGCCGTTACGAATTCTTCTTTGAAAGTACTTTTACCATCTACTCGAAATTCTCCTTGGGTAAGTTGTTGGGCTAAGTTTTGAAGTTGAACTTTTGTAACATCGGCCCATTTCAAGTCGCTATCGATATCAGCAGCTCTTACCAAATTTGTCCATAGACGTCTCGGAATATCCAGGGCTTTTG
>CAYGPR010000008.1:0-70277 GCA_964351985.1 uncultured Maribacter sp.
TCATTATGGTTTCTGTTTTCGGACTGATCGATGTTGCGTATGCCCAAAGTCTCTGGAAATATCGAAAAGATGAATTCTTTGTGCTATTGCTGACCTTCTTGGCTACACTTTTCATAGGGATAAAAGAAGGCATTTTAATGGGCGTTCTTTTCTCGTTGTTACTATTGGTCTATCGTACCTCAAAACCTCATTTTGCGGTTTTGGGCAATGTAAGGGACTCCGATTATTATAAAAATATCGATCGTTTTGGTGATGAGGTTATTGTTCGCGATGATTTGTTGATCGTTCGTTTCGATGCCCAATTGTATTTTGGCAATGCCGGATTTTTTAAAAGGCAGTTGTTGAAGCATGTCGATGCAAAAGGCCCTACGCTAAAAGGGGTGATACTGAATGCCGAGGCCATCAACTATATCGATTCCACAGCGGCTCAGATATTGACCAAAACGATCCATGAAATACATGGGCGTGGTTTACAGTTCTATATTGCAGGTGCCATTGGTCCGACGCGTGATATTATTTTCAGTAGCGGCATCATCAACGAACTGGATAAGAAATATCTCTTTGTCCAGACCAAAGAGGCGGTCGCGTGTTTTGACAACCCTGATACAATTTCCGCGGTGGGAAGCAAGGTGGCCTACCAAAATCGGTTGAACAGTGACTAAAGTTAACTCAAGACGAGTTCTATTAATTATAGTTTTTAAATATGAAGATTGAACAAATTTATACCGGATGTTTGGCCCAAGGGGCCTATTATATCGAAAGCAATGGCGAAGTGGCCATTATCGATCCATTACGTGAAGTAGAGCCTTATTTGAGAAGGGCTAAGGCAGATAACGCAAAGATCAAGTATATTTTTGAGACCCATTTTCATGCCGATTTTGTGAGTGGGCATGTGACTCTTTCAAAAGAAACGGGTGCCCCTATCGTGTATGGACCGAATGCCGATCCTTCTTTTGAAGCGGTTATAGCAGAAGATGGACAAGAATTCAAACTAGGTGATATCACCATCAAGGCACTTCATACCCCAGGGCATACCATGGAAAGTACTACCTATTTACTAAAGGATACTCAAGGAAAAGATCATGCGATATTTTCTGGTGATACCTTGTTCTTAGGGGATGTCGGCAGACCCGATCTGGCCCAAAAAGCGGCCAGTATGACACAAGAAGATTTGGCCGGAACCCTATTCGATAGTCTAAGAGATAAAATAATGCCCCTTGCCGACGATGTCATCGTTTACCCGGCGCACGGTGCGGGTTCTGCCTGCGGAAAGAACATGATGAAAGAAACCGTAGATACCCTCGGTAATCAAAAGAAAATGAACTATGCACTGCGTACCGATATGACCAAAGAAGAGTTTGTCGCAGAAGTTACTGAAGGTTTATTGCCCCCACCAAAATATTTTCCCTTGAACGTAAAAATGAACAAAGAAGGTTATGACGACATTGCCGATGTTTTGGATCGTGGAACGAAAGCCTTGTCTCCCGAAGCTTTTGAAATTGCTGCAAACGAGACCGGAGCAATCGTTCTTGATGTTCGGCATCAGAATGAATTTATAAAGGGCCATGTACCCCGTTCCATATTCATCGGACTCAATGGAGATTTTGCACCTTGGGTAGGTACGCTGATCGCCGATGTCAAACAACCTATTTTGCTGGTTGCCCCCACCGGGCAGGAAAAAGAAGCCGTAACTCGACTATCAAGAGTGGGGTTCGATGGCACTATCGGCTATCTTGACGGTGGATTCGATGTTTGGAAAAAGGCAGGAAAAGAATATGATACTGTTACATCGATTACCGCAGAAACATTAAAAGAAAGGATGGCAAACGAAGATCAAGAGATTTTTGATGTCAGGAAACCTAGTGAGTTTTCTTCGGAGCATGCTAAAGATGCGAAAAGTACCCCGTTGAGTTTCTTGAACGATTATTTAGCCGAATTCCCTAAAGAGGCGCCGTTTTATGTGCATTGTGCTGGGGGCTACCGGTCAGTGATAGCAGCTTCCATATTAAAGAGCAGAGGAATACATAATTTAATTGATGTTGCAGGGGGATTTGGTGCCATGAAGGAATCCGGTATCGAGGTAACGGACTATGTTTGTCCGACAACGCTTAAGTGATATTTATCATTATTATAAATAACCTAGAAAGATACCTTTGGCCTAATGAAGTTGAACAAGGTTATGAAGTTGATTTTGATTTGTTTGCTTTGTATCGGTTTGATTTCGGCTACAGTAATTCTAATCCAATATTTTAACCAAGAAGAATAAAACGATGAAAAAAAACATGGGAAAAACGGACAAAATGGTCCGTCTGATCGTTGCTATCGCTGTAGGGCTTTTAATTTATTTTGATGTTGTTCAAGGAACTTTGGCCTATATCTTACTTGCAGTGGCAGGTATTTTCGTGCTAACCAGTTTACTGAATTTTTGTCCGTTATACACCCTGTTCGGAATGAATACATGTAAGACAAAAAGTTAAGTTTTTCTGATATTTATCATATAATCTCGTGTTGTGGATTCATAATTTTGACTATCTAAACTGAATCGTATGTCACTACTTCGAATGTTACCCCTGGTCAATTGGAACAACGGAATCATTATGATCGTCGTTTTTGTAGCTGTCTGTATAGCCTTGGTTACGGCGCTTTTACTTTTAATGAACAGTGGAAAGGATAAAAAGAGCACTTGATATTTTTTAATTAGATTTACAATAGAATATTTTCTTTTGAGCAATGAAATTTTGTGGAAAAGAACATTTTTATTGCCTTTTTTTAAGAAGTTGTAAAATGTTAAGATAGTCTTAATATTTTAGCTAATTTTCCATCTTTTTTAACTATATTTAACAGGAATCACTTTACGTAACATGATTAAGAACTTTATTGAGAAGGTCGGAGCAATGAATTGTTTGTTGTTACTGGTTGTGGTCTCCATCATCATAGTCTCTGAATATCTATTTCTGAGTGGAAAAAAATTGGATGCTATTTTCGTGGCCTTTTGGGCACCGACCATATTAGGTTTTATGAACTATCTGAAATATAAAAAGTAGTGGATTTCATTTTCATATACTCCATTTTCGTGTCGGTCATCTTTTTGGCGTGGCTACTTTTTATAATTCGGATGTATCGAGAGCTAAAGGACTAGGAACCGTAATATGTTGATAGCTCTTCAAACGGTAATACCTTGTCCGCATTTTTATTGATATATGATTTGATAATCCCCTGCGCTTCCACTGTATTCTTACTTCGGATCAGAAAAGGTTCTAAATCCGCGAAGGACGAAATTTCCATATTTTTTTCTAGAAACCCGTATCCTTGATAGCTATCGTCTTGGACTAGCACAAAAGCTTCTTCCTCGAAGTTTCTTCCTTTTTCGCGTATGATAAAATTTTCTTTTCTCAGCTGCATATGATGTATTGCCGCCATCACTTTCCCATTATACACAGAACTGGTTTCCTTCCCCCTGCAAATACCATCGCACTTGGGAATTCGATAATGAGAGCATGTATTTACGTTTTCTTGTAGATGGCAATATTTAGGACAAAGTCCATAGGTTTTACAGATTTCTTCTAAATAAAGGCGACAATCTGAGGTGTTCGAAAATGTAATCAATGCGTTGGGTGCGGCCTTTAGCTTATTAAAAGCCAGATGCAGTACTCCGTTGCGATCTTCATACGAGAAAATTGCATATTGAAGCAAGCTTCTTTTTTGGGCTCGATTGTAAGTAGGGTAATAGTGCTTTATAGCATGTGACTCCATCAATAAGGCGACGAGCTCACTACCGGAAATCTCAAAATCGATATCCGCTGTTTCTTGGCACATGCGTACCTCCTTTGTAGCCTTATCGTAAAAATGGCTCAGAACACGTTTTTTGATATTGATGGCTTTTCCTATATAAATAATCTTTCCTGTACGGTCTTTAAAATAATAGATTCCCGGTTTCGTGGGCAATCTTTCGTAAATCGGTCGGGGTAATGAAGGTGGTAGGGTCGCCTCTTGAGAACGTGAATTCAGAAAACTCTTAAAAACCTGTTCGGCGCCATCGGTGCGCAGTAGTTTTTTGAAAAGCAAAACCGTAGCATGTGCATCGCCCCTTGCACGATGTCGGTCTGTAAGTGGAATACCGAGTGCAGAACAAAGCTTTCCTAAACTGTACGAACGAAAGCCAGGTATCAATTTACGGGAGAGACGTACCGTGCATAGTTTTTTTCTTGTGAATTCCAGTCCCAAATTCTTGAATTCGTTCTTGATTACGTTATAATCAAAATTCACACTATGGGCAACAAAGATGGTGTCTTTAGTGAATTCAAGCACTTTTTTCGAAATTTCCTCCAGTTTTGGGGCATTTCGCACCAGGTCATTATCGATGCCTGTGAGACCGGTAATGAAATAAGGAATTTCACATTCGGGATTGACCAAAGTGGTAAACTCATCGACAATATCGTGACCGTCAAATTTGAAAATACAGATTTCGGTAATCTTGTTGCCCTTAATACCGTTTCCGGTCGTCTCTATATCGATAATACTGTACAATTGCAATTTTGATTTCTGATGAGTATAAAGTTAGCGCAAAATCTTGAAGGATTTTTTTTGGATTAAACTTTGAGCAAAAAAGCCACTCACGAGTGGCTTTTTATGACGAACACTAGTTCAAATAATTCTATCGGAGGGAACTTTGCAAATAGTGTT
The DNA here is from genome assembly GCA_964351985.1 of uncultured Maribacter sp. GTDB lineage: Bacteria > Bacteroidota > Bacteroidia > Flavobacteriales > Flavobacteriaceae > Meishania. The sequence goes on from CAYGPR010000008.1 coordinate 4,684, forward strand.
GCTTAAAATTACAATATATCGGGGAATTTTCTAAATCGTATCCTACGAAATATACTACTTTATTACTAAAAAAAGTACTTCGTCAAATTTCAGTAGAGAATAAAGGATTGGTAAATAGCCGTAAATTCTTCAAATGACATACAAAACGCTATACAATTTTGGCGGCATTTCTATCCGAATCCATATTATAACTTGAATTGCTTAATTTTAGTTACTCACTAATTCAAGTTCACCATTATGAAAGCACCGTTTTTTATCAACTCCAACGTGCTATTGACTTTGTTGTTGCTGATTTTTCCTTTTAGTAAGAAAGTTTCAAAACCGATGGATGAAAAGCCACCCAACATCATTTATATTCTCGCGGATGATTTAGGTTATGGAGACATTGGCAGCTTTAATCCTGAAAGTAAAATTAGCAGCCCGAATATTGATAAACTAACCGCCGAAGGCATGAAGTTTACCGATGCGCATAGTCCTTCGGCGGTGTGTACGCCCACACGTTATGGTGTTCTTACGGGTAGGTATAATTGGCGTAGCTCTCTTAAAAGTGGAGTGTTGACAGGAAAATCCAAAGCATTGATTCCCAATAATAGAACAACCGTGGCATCCTTATTAAAAAAAGGAGGATACCATACCGCGTTTATAGGTAAATGGCATTTAGGTTGGGATTGGGCCCAAAAAGACACATCCGATTTTGGCGGTGAAGGATGGATCGCCGATGATTTTGAAAATATCGACTTTACAGGTCCGGTAAAGAATACCCCGAACGATATGGGCTTCGACTATGCGTATGGTCACTCGGGATCACTGGATATGGCACCTTATGTATATGTTGAGAATGGTAACATAACCGCGAAAGTAAATTCGATTACCGAAGATACCGACAAATATACATGGTGGCGGAAAGGACCTACGGCCTCCGATTTCGACCATGATGACGTCACTCCTAATTTTTTCAGAAAATCGGTGGATTATATAAAGAAAAGGTCGACCGAAGAGAAACCTTTCTTTCTTTATTTGGCTTTGCCTTCTCCACATACCCCGATTTTGCCGACTGAGGAATGGATAGGAAAAAGTGGCTTGAACCCCTATGCCGATTTTGTTTCTATGATAGATTCATATGTGGGTGAATTGATGAACGTATTGGAACAACAAGGATTGAAGGAAAATACAATGGTTATTTTTACAAGTGATAATGGATGCTCCCCTGAAGCCGATTTTGAGATCTTGGCAAAAAATGGACATCGACCAAGTTCGATATATCGAGGACATAAAGCGGATATTTTCGAGGGAGGCCATCGTATTCCGTTCATTGTTCGATGGCCTGAAAAAATTAAACCCAATTCGATAGCGGAGAACACTATTTGCCTGACCGACCTGATGGCCACATGCGCCAATATTTTAGGGATACCTTTACAGGAAAATGAGGGGGAGGATAGTTTTTCGTTATTTCCGATATTCAAGGGTGAAGATGTTGAAAAATACGAACGAAAGGCAACCGTTCACCATTCCATCAACGGAAGTTTTGCCATACGGAAAGAAAACTGGAAATTGATTTTTTGTCCAGATTCCGGGGGTTGGAGCGACCCTAAACCAAATTCAGAAGGTGTTGGTCAACTTCCCGAATTTCAACTGTACGATTTAGAAAAAGATCCCGGTGAAAGAACGAACCTCCTCGCATCGTATCCAGATAAAGTAGAAGAACTGAGAGCCTTAATGGTTTCCTATATCGAAAACGGAAGAAGTACGGAAGGACCGACCCAAAAGAACAACCCGGAAGCCTTCGGCACGAAGGATTGGAAACAGATTTCAATATTCAAATAAATGAAGGATATTTTTGTCTCGATAAATAGTATATGGCGAATGACTAAAAATGCTCGAAGAGTACTTATCATGGCCTTGGTTTTGGGTTCATGTCAAAATGATGAAATTCAAGAACCACCTCCAAATATTGTTCTCTTTTTGGTCGACGATATGGGCTGGCAAGACACCTCAGTGCCGTTTTGGAGCGAGCGCACTGCGTTCAATGACCGTTACCATACCCCGAATATGGAACGTCTTGCCAAAGAAGGAATGAAATTCACCCAAGCCTATGCCACGCCCGTATGTTCTCCTACGCGGGTAAGTTTGATGACGGGTATGAACGCCGCACGACATCACGTTACCAATTGGACCTTGAAAAAAGATTCGCTGCAACCTATGGAAACCGACCACCCACAACTTGAGTTCCCGCAATGGAACATGAATGGTATGAGTCCTGTTGCTGGTGACTCCCTAGCAGTGCATGCCATGCCATTGCCACAGGCCTTGCACGATATAGGTTATTTTACGGTACATTCTGGGAAAGCTCATTTGGGAGCTATTGGCACACCCGGAGAAAACCCCTTGAACCTAGGATTTGATATAAATATTGCCGGCCATGCCGCCGGAGCCCCCGGAAGTTATCTGGGCACTGAAAATTATGGCAATGGCACGGAAGGCAGAGAAATCTGGGCCGTACCCGGATTAGAGGATTACTACGGTAAAGATATCTTTTTGACAGAGGCTATCACCCAGGAGGCATTGAAAGCAGTGGATTCCGCAGTTACCAACCAACAGCCCTTCTTTCTGTACATGTCGCATTACGCCGTACATACACCGATCATGGGTGATGAGCGTTTCGTTCAAAAATATCTGGAAAAAGGCCTCGATTCCATCGAAGCTAAATACGCATCTTTGGTAGAAGGTATGGATAAAAGCTTAGGAGACATCATGAATTATTTGGCCGACAAAAATATTGAGGGGAATACTATCGTTATCTTTATGTCAGATAATGGCGGATTGAGCGCCCATGCCCGAGGTGGTGAACCAAATACCCACAATAAACCACTGGCAAGTGGTAAGGGCTCTATGTACGAAGGTGGCATTCGAGAACCGATGTTGGTCAAATGGCCGAACAAAACTGAACCGGGAACCGTATCGAACGAGCAAATCATCATTGAAGATTTTTATCCCTCGATTCTTAAAATGGCGGGTATCGATAGTTTGGAGACGGTGCAAAAAGTAGATGGGCAAAGTTTTGTCGAGGTACTCAAGGGCGAACCAAAGTATGAAGGTGTACGGCCCTTAATCTGGCATTACCCCAATGAATGGGGAGTTACTGGTCCCGGTATCGGGGCGGCAAGTGCGGTACGGCAAGGCGATTGGAAATTCATTTATTTTCATGCCGACAGACGAATGGAACTGTACAACCTTGAAACGGATATCGGGGAAACCAAAAATTTGGCTTCCGAAAATTCTGAAAAATTACTGGAGATGGCATCCATACTCACGACACAATTGAAAGCTAAAAAAGCCCAAATGCCCATTGACAAAATTACAGGCAAGCCTGTGGAATATCCTCTTGAAATGTTACCTAATGAAAAGGAATAAAAAACTATGGGGTTTGATGCTGGCGGTATTACTATGTGCATGCTCGCAAGTAAAACCTCCTGAACCGGTCGGGCCTTTACCTTCCGAGCGACAATTAGCATGGCATGATTTACAATATTATGCTTTTGTGCACTTCAACATGAACACCTTTACGAATATGGAATGGGGTACGGGCGGGGAATCGCCCGAACAGTTCAATCCATCGGAACTCGATACGAGGCAATGGGCCAAAGTGGCCAAAGAAGCAGGTATGAAGGGTATTATCATCACTGCCAAACACCATGATGGGTTTTGTTTGTGGCCCACCAAGACCACCGAACATTCCGTCAAGAATTCACCGTGGAAAAACGGTCAAGGTGATATGATAAAAGATTTATCGGAAGCATGCCAAGAATACGGACTCAAATTCGGAGTCTATCTTTCTCCTTGGGACCGGCATGATAAAGACTATGGAAATCCGGAATATGTGAAGAAATTCCATGAACAACTTCGAGAACTTTTGACGAATTACGGTGAGGTGTTCGAAGTCTGGTTCGACGGTGCAAATGGCGGATCCGGATATTACGGGGGCGCTAACGAAACCCGGAAAATTGATAATAAAACCTATTATGAGTGGGATAAGACCACGGCCATTGTTCGCGAGCTTCAACCGAATGCCGTAATCTTCAGTGATGGCGGACCCGATATTCGATGGGTCGGCAATGAAGAAGGATGGGCAAACGAAACAAATTGGAGCATTATGCGGCGTAATGAAATATATCCGGGTTGGCCCAGATATATTGAATTGCGCTCAGGCCACGAAGATGGTACCCATTGGTTACCTGCCGAGGTCAACACCTCCATTCGACCCGGGTGGTATTATCATCCGCGGGAAGACCATCAAGTGAAAAAGCTGCCCAAATTGATAAAAACGTTTTATGAATCCATTGGTCGAAACGGTAATTTCCTGTTGAATCTTCCAGTTGATACACGAGGTCTTGTTCATGAGGAGGATACGAAACAACTCATGGCCCTGAAAAATCAATTGGACAAAGATTTTGCAACCGAAATCGCAAATGATAAAGTAGCGGCGGCAACAAACGAAAGGGGTTCTGAAATACGGTTCGGTGCCCAAAATGTAAATGATGGAGACCCTGAGACCTATTGGGCGACCGATGATAGTGTGACGCGGGCGACGATTACCATTGATTTGGAAAAACCTACGGAAGTGAACCGGATAGTGATACAAGAGCATATTCCGCTCGGTCAAAGGGTAAAACGATTTATTCTCGATGCTGAAATAGACGGAAAGTGGCGGGAAATTGATGGGCAGACCACGGTCGGTTACAAACGAATTTTACGGTTCAACACGGTTGAAGCTACCAAAATACGGGTAAACTTTTTGGATGCCAAAGGTCCTTTGGCCATCTCCAATATTGAATTGTACCGGGCACCGAATTTGTTGGTAGAGCCCGTAGCCAAAAGAAATCGGGAAGGTACGGTCTATCTCAATGTTCCTGATAAAAATATAAACGTTCACTACACACTGGACGGGAGTGAACCTTCCTCGGAATCACCTCAATATAAGGCCCCTTTACTCATCAAAAAACCGACGGTCGTAAGGGCGATAAGCCTGAATCCTGATACTAATGAACAGTCCTCGTCACAGGAGTTTTATTTTGACATCGACAAAAAAGAATGGAAAGTACTTTGGACCTCTTCGGGCAATTTAGAGGATACGGATAGGATGATCGATGAAAACCCAGATACGTTTTGGGCTACCGATGAAGGGGTCAAAAACCCACAAGAGATTATCATCGATTTGGGCAAGACGTATGACCTGACAGGGTTCACGTATTGGCCCATTCAAGAACGCTATCCCTTTGGAATTATAACCGAATATGGATTCTCCGTGAGTATGGACAACAAAAATTGGAAAACGGTCGCTACGGGAGAATTTGGAAATGTGGTTAATAACCGTATACTTCAAACCGTTACGTTCGCGCCTTCGAAGGCTCGATATATAAAATTCAAGGGTGCGAAAGTCGATGGTGAAGATTTCAGGGCTTCAATCGCCGAAATCGGAGTGATTACGAAACCCAAATAAAACTATTTCGCTGTCCACCCGCCATCGACGGTCAACATGGACCCGACCATATAACTTCCGGCATCGCTGGCCAAGAAAAGTGCCGCTCCCTGAATTTCTTTCAGTTCGCCCCAACGGGCAAGTGCCGTAGCACCGACAATAAAATTTTTAGCCTCGGGAGTACCCGCGATCGGAATGTTCATTTCAGTCAAAAAAGGACCGGGACAAATCGCATTGACATTGATATTGAACGGGGCCAGTTCCAAACCTAGGGCACGGGTCATCTGAACCACGGCACCCTTGCTGGTGGCGTAGGGTGTGCGATTCGCCAAACCGACCAACCCCAAGGTACTTGCCATATTGATAATCTTGCCGCTGCCCTGTTTTTTCATTTGCGGAGTTACCGCCCGAGAAACGTTCCAAGTACCATCAACATTTACTTTCATTACTTGACCGAATTCATCGGGAGTTAATTCATCGATGGCACCACGAATATTGATGCCCGCACTATTGATAAGAATATCCAAACGGCCAAATTCATCGATAATCGAAGCCACTACAGATTCTACTTCGGGCAAATCGGTAACATTGGCGGCATATGCCTTTGCCGTTACACCATAATCTTTGGCCAATTGATGGGCGGCGGCTTCACCTTCCTCTAAATTTCTATTCAACAAGGCAATATTAGCACCTGCGGAGGCAAGTCCGGCGGCCATCGCCAAACCTAGGCCTTTTGAACCTCCTGTTACTAGGGCACATCGCCCTTTTATTTCAAACAACTTTATTCCTGGTAAACTCGTGTCACTCATCAATATTAATTTTAGTTTCCATTCCCTCGACTGTGCTGAACTTGTTTCAGTAAAGGAGGGAATCTAATGTTTTTTATCTAAATCCTAAATGTTGTTTGGCATAGTTCATTGATATGCGATTGTTCTCGACTTCGAGTCGCAATTGTTCATCGGTCGGCTTGTCGGAGAGTATGGGCAAAGGTGCTTCTGATTTTATCTCTTTGATATGATGCAGATACCGCCCGAGGTCCTTGGCCGAAATCTGATCTAACGTGGCCCAATATTTTTCGGTCAAACACGGAATTTTCAAAGGATCTCGTGTTATCATTTCCAAATTGAACCGAATATCGGGGTTATGCTTTTTTATCGTTGTAATCATTCCCTCTATATCCAGATACCCTTTTCCCAAATTGACCTCCGCCATTAAAAATCCATCCTCATATTCCGTCACGGCCATATCCTTTAAATGAACGGAAAAGGCATAGGGGGCCAATTTTTCCACCACCTCCATCGGATTTTCCAAAAGCGAAACATTATTGCCGGTATCCAAGGTAACCCCGATCCATTTACTGTTTAAATCCGTCAGGATCTGAATAAACTCATCCGCACGCCAATCTTTGTGATTTTCGACGGCCAATTTTACCTGATGTTTCCGAACGATAGGCTCCGCGCGTTGCATGGATTTGATCGAGGCTTCCTTAAAGCTTTGAAAAGCTTCCATGGAATCAAAGGTTTCGTAACGTCTTCCGGAAAGGCATGCGGTTCGGAAAACTTCTATGCCTGTTTCCTTCGCATTTTTCACTTCTTCTTCAAAACGGGAAATATCCTCATCCTCTTGGGGCAATCTGATTTGGGCTTCCAGAAAAACGTCGAGTTCTTCTTTTCGCTTCCGTATTTTTTTGGCGAATTTTGGGTCCCATCCCCCGACACCGACTTGCATCCCACCAAAACCTAAGTCCGCACAATGATTAATCATTTCCATGGCATCGGTAAAGGGCGGATAAAGCGCACTCTCGATATTTCGGTAACGCCGCATCATATAAGATGCATCCGCAACACCGAAACGGGTCTTGGCAAAATCCGAAGAAAATGAAGGCAATACCGGTAAAGTCATCATAAGACTTCCCGCTGCCGATATCTTTATAAAGTGTCGTCTTTGCATACTACGGATTCGATAGAAATTTAAGATTCCCTCAAAAATAAAAGTAACAAAAGATTCCCATACTTGAAGTGTATTCAATAAAAAGAAGAATCATTTGAGAAATTAATAAGATTTCGATTTTGTAAACTCCATTAAAGATGATACCTTGATTTCGAAAATTTAGAACTGCATTTTCGCGCGAGTGGATAATTGATAATTATGGAGAATAAGAAGGATAAGAAATTAAGGAGTGCTGCATGGTTTAGTCCCGAAGATCCAAAATCGGCATTTATTCATCGTTCATGGATGCGAAACCAAGGCTTGCCGACCGATTATTTCGAAGGTCGCCCGGTTATCGGCATTTGTAATACCTGGTCTGAATTGACACCTTGCAATGCCCATTTACGTGATTTTGCCGAGTTCGTCAAAAAAGGAGTTTTGGAAGCTGGGGGCGTACCGTATGAATTCCCAGTGACCAGTTGTGGTGAGATTTTGATGCGACCAACGGCCATGCTTTTTCGAAATTTGGCCAGTATGGATACCGAAGAAAGCATTCGCGCCAATCCGCTGGACGGAGTTGTGCTTTTAACTGGCTGTGACAAGACCACACCATCAACCGTTATGGGTGCCTGTAGTGTGGACCTCCCTACTATCGTGGTGCCGGGCGGACCCATGCTGAATGGAAAATACAAAGGAAAACGCATTGGATCGGGCACATTCGTCTGGCAGCTAAAAGACAAGATAAAAAATGAGGGATTCACGCCCGAAGATCAAATCGAAGCAGAAATATGCTCGGCCCGAAGCGCCGGACATTGCATGACGATGGGTACCGCATCAACAATGGCCTGTATGGTCGAATCATTGGGACTCACCTTACCGGGTGCCGCTGCGATACCGGCAGTAGACTCAAGAAAAAAAGTGATGGCCCAATTATCAGGTCGTCGAATTGTCGAAATGGTCAAGGAAGACCTGAAAATATCGAAAATATTGACCAAGGAAGCTTTTGAAAATTCGATAAAAGTCAATGCTGCTATAGGTGGTTCTACCAATTTTATCATTCACTTGTTGGCCATCGCAGGTCGGGTAGGAGTCAAGTTGGATTTAAAGGAATTCGATACCTTAGGTAGTAAAATCCCCTTACTGGTCAACCTCATGCCTTCCGGACCCTATTTAATGGAGGACTTTTTCGATGCGGGAGGTTTGCCCGTGGTCATTAACGAAATGAAGAAACACCTGCACCATAATGTGATTACCGTGAACGGGAAGTCGTTGTTGGATAATAATGATGGCGCGGAATGTTATAACGAAGAAGTTATCGCAAAATTCGAAAAGCCTTTTATGGAAGAAGCAGGAATTGCCGTTTTGTACGGAAATCTTTGTGAAAACGGGGCCGTCATCAAACCTTCGGCGGCAACGCCAGAACTGATGAGCCATACAGGTACGGCGGTCGTATTCGAGACCATTGAGGAATTTTTACAAACGGTCGATAATCCTGATTTAGACATTGATGAAAATAGCGTGATGGTGTTAAAGGGTGTTGGGCCTGTCGGATATCCCGGTATGGCCGAAGTGGGCAATATGGACCTTCCCGAAAAATTGCTGAAGAAGGGAATAAAGGATATGGTGCGCATCTCCGATGGCCGAATGAGCGGTACCGCTTTTGGTACGGTAGTTCTTCACGTATCTCCTGAATCTTCGGTCGGCGGATTGCTTGCTCTGGTAGAATCGGGAGATCGGATTATATTGGATGTTCCCAATCGAAAGCTTCATTTAGATGTCGAAGAAGCCGAACTTCAAAAAAGAAAAGCCGAATGGACGCCCCCCACACCTCCCGTGGATCGAGGCTATACCAGTCTATATACAAAACACGTTCAACAATCACATCTTGGCGCCGACCTTGATTTTCTGGTCGGAAAATCCAGTGCCGATGTGACACGCGACGCTCACTAAAAACCAACCTATGTTAGCCATTCTCTTATTAGTACTCAGTGTATTGTTTATCATTTTACTTACCGTAAAATGGAAAGTCCATCCGTTTTTGGCCCTGCTCGGGGCCGCTTTGTTCTTTGCCTTGTTCTCTGGAATGGATTTAGAGACTATTGTGAACTTGGTCAATGATGGCTTCGGAATCACCTTGGGCAAAATCGGTATTGTCATCATTTTAGGTGTTATCATCGGCGCCTTTCTTGAACATTCCGGGGGAGCTTATAAGCTTGCTGAAGTAGTGCTAAAGGTCATCGGCAAGAAAAGAGTGCATGAGGCGATGGGTATCGTAGGTTTTATCGTTTCGATTCCCGTTTTCGCCGACAGCGGATTTATTATTTTGAATCCCTTGAACAAGAGTTTGACCAAAAGAGCCGGACTCTCCATCGTGGGAACGGCAACAGCTTTGATATTAGGTCTGATGATTACGCACGTTTTGGTACCACCGACCCCGGGGCCCATCGCTGCAGCAGGAATCATTGGTGCTGACGTCGGGCTGGTAATGTTGGTCGGGCTGGTTGTAGGATTATTGTCATTGGTGGTAGCTATCATCTATTGTAAAAAAATGGGTTCTAGAACGTACATCGACCCCAATCCCGATGTGACCGATGAGGTCATCGCCGAGAAAATGAAACAGGCGCCCAGCGCGTTCAAGTCCTTTTTGCCTATTTTGATTCCGATTCTCTTGATCGTAGGTAAATCGATAATGGAATTTAATCTCGTCAAGGGAGAGGAAGTAACAGGTCTTGTAAAATTTATATCTTTTATCGGCTCTCCGATAATTGCTCTGCTAATCGGGATGTTCTTATCCTTTTTATTGCCCAAAAAGTTTGATCAAGAAATGCTCTCGACCACCGGATGGGTCGGAAAGGCGCTTACCGATGCCTCCAATATCATATTGATTACCGGCGCTGGGGGAATTTTTGGAACGATACTTCAAAATAGTGGCATTGCGAATGTTTTGGCAGATGCCCTTTCAGGGGCTAATCTGGGTATTTGGCTTCCCTTTCTACTTTGTGCCGCGATCAAGACCGCACAAGGTTCTTCGACGGTGGCCTTGATTACAACGGCATCCATTGTTGCTCCCTTATTATTGACGATGGGTTTCAGTACCGAAATTGACAAGGCTTTGGTAGTTGCGGCGATTGGTGCGGGTGCCATGGTCGTATCACATGCCAATGATAGCGGCTTTTGGATTTTGACCCAATTTTCTGGAATCGATGTTAAAACAGGGTATAGGGTCTACACCTTAGGAACCTTGGTGGTCGGTGTTTTTGCGGCATTGATGATTTATATTGCATCCTTTATCCTATAGATTATAAACAGAAATATGTTTGAAAATAGTACGGCAAAACGGATAATTATGAAGACGATGTTGCTTTGTACTTTTCTTGTACTTTTTTCGGCCTGTGAAAAACAACCTTCCCCTCCTTTATCCCCTGAAGAAGCATTAAAAACTTTTGTTTTAGCGGAGGATGATGTCAAAATCGAGCTGGTCGCCGCCGAACCCTTGGTGCAAGACCCGGTAGCGATAACCTTCGATGAGGCTGGTCGTTTATGGGTCGTCGAAATGTTGGGTTTTATGACTGATATCGATGGCTCCGATGAAGAAGAACCGTCCGGCAGGGTTTCGGTACTTTTCGATGACGATGGGGATGGACAAATGGATCGTAGTATAATTTTTCTGGACAGTCTGGTTATGCCACGTGCCATGGCCTTGGTCAAAGGAGGGATTTTGGTTTCTGAAAATATTCCGCTGTGGTATGCACAAGATACCGATGGTGATTTTAAGGCGGATACCAAAGTACTGATCGATTCCACCTATGGCGGTTCGGGCATGCCCGAGCATTCTGCGAACGGACTTTGGCGCGGTTTGGATAATTGGATCTACAATGCCAAATCGAAATATCGTTACAAGAATATAGATGGCGAATGGGTCAAGGATGAAACCGAATTCCGGGGGCAGTGGGGTATCGTGCATGACGATGCGGGCCGCTTGTTCTATAATTATAACTGGTCTCAGTTGCATGGCGATTTGGTACCGCCGAACGCATTGCTAAAGAACAAAAACCATATCCCTTCAAGTGGAATTGACCACGGACTTACTTTGGAGCGTGAAATATTTCCGATTCGGAGCAATACGGCGGTGAACCGGGGATACGTTCCAGGGACACTTGACGAGGAAGGAAAGTTATTGGAATTCGCCTCGGCCTGTGGTCCTTTGATATATCGTGGAAATGCCCTTCCGGATGGATTTTCTGGAAATGCATTTGTCTGCGAACCTACCGGGAATTTGATTAAACGAAACAAAATTACCGAAGAAGGCTTTATGCTAAGCGCGCAGGGATTCTACAAAGACCGTGAATTTCTTGCTTCGACCGACGAACGCTTTCGGCCCATTTCACTAGCCTCTGGTCCTGATGGGGCTATCTACGTGGTCGATATGTACAAAGGGATTATACAGCACGGCCCCTATATGAGCGATTATTTGCGCAAAGTGACGTTGGAACGCAAACTCGACAAGCCCGTTCACATGGGTCGAATTTGGAGGATTACCAAAAAGGATAATACGAAAAACGAACTACCAGATCTGTCTCAGGCCGATTCAAAAACTTTAATTGGATTCTTGGGAAGCGCCAATGGCTGGTTAAGGGATACCGCCCAGCGTCTCTTGGTCCAAAAAGGAGATTCCATTACCTCCGATTTGGAAAATGTTTTGGCTACGGGAAATTCCTTGGCCCAACTACATGCCCTTTGGACGTTGGAAGGTTTGGGCGTGGCCCAACCTAAAAATGTGCTTCCCGCCTTGAAATCCGAAGAGCCAAAAGTCGTTACAACGGCATTCCGTATGCTGGAAAATCTAAAGGCCGATAATACGGATGTAAAAATGGAACTGGAGCGTTTTGTCCAAGAAAAATATGATACGGCCCATCCCTATCTACAAATGCAGATGGTGCTTTCAAGCGATAACATCGACTCGAAAATAGCCTTTGCCATTTCTGAAAAATTCCTAAAACGATTTGGTCGACTTCCCGTAGCGCGCGATGTGGTAATGAGCGGTATGCAAGATCGTGAGATGGAACTGCTGACAAAACTTATTTCCGACGATGCTTGGCAGAACTACGATCAAAACCATGAGATATTTACCGAGATGTTAGTGACCGCCATTGCGAATAGCGGAGAAGAAAAAGAGTTATTACAGTTATTTAAAATTGTCGACGCACAGCAGGGCGAGGATAACAAATGGATAGGTTCGGCGATCGTCAACGGTATTGCAAGTTCAAAAGGTTCCAATGAGGCTGGGGAGATCGTTTTGACTAAAAAGCCCTCGTTTCTTGAAATCGATGGCACGGATCATCCCCTTTATAAAAAATTGATCTGGCCCGATAAACCGAAGGTAGCCATTGCAGCAGCGGCAGACTACGAAATCGATAGCAAGGTATTCGCCAATGGGCGGCAAAAATTCTTGAATCTTTGTGCGAACTGTCACGGTACACAGGGGGAGGGAATGAAAAGATTCGCCCCGCCCTTAAAAGGTTCCGAATGGGTCAATGGGGAAGAATACAAGTTGGCCATGATCTTGTTGCATGGTATGGAAGGTCCGGTTGTGGTCGATGGTAAGAATTATGATATTCCCGATATCCTGCCCAGCATGCCCTCTTTTACCACCTTACAAAATGAGGATATTGCGGCCATCGCGACCTATATTCGAAATTCATGGGGCAATTCGGCCACTCCCATTTCCAGTGGCACGATCGGGCATATCCGATTTCGCAGCCAAGGGCAAATAACACCATGGAAAGCAAGTGAATTGGATACGTTGGTATTCGATGTGGATCTGTAACCGTACCGTTTAATTTGGTAGTCATTAGCATGTTGAAATAGTTTTTCAAAAAAAACCTTCCGTTGGAGTCATAGCGATCGTTCCCCCGATTAACCGCTATGCTTTCGCAGAAGGTTCTAGTTAATGGCCCTCGTTCAGTATTGTAGCAATTTTGTAATCAGGGAATTTGAATTCCTTTTATACCGCTGATAAAAAGTCATCAAAAATCGGATTTCACTTTCTGATAATTGGTATGCTTTTTCGATGGCCCTTTGTTGTTTTGGGCTCAATGAAGAGCGTATTTGATCGGTAGTCTTAGTGTTTTTAGTTCGCATCGTTTGGCATGTTTAAACAAAACTAGGGGTACGACCGTGCTTTATCAATACCCATTGATGGGTATTTATTAGCTGTTCCTGTAGGAAAAATAAGGGAATATCTGAATGCGACCCGATTCATCACAAATCCATGGTAGTGGAATTGATGAAAGTGTTAAAAGTTTTTTAGATTTAAACGAATGACCTGTACCTGTAAAAAATCCCCATGAATAGGTATGGTATATCATTTCAAAATGAACGAAAATTGTAACATAACCAAAAATTCGATTTAACTATGAAACTGTACAGATCTAAAAACTTTACTCCTTTAACGGTCAATGTAAAAAAGAGCGATGACGAAAACTACCAATTGATTTATGCTAGCCAATTATATGGAACTTTTTTTGCCGTAGGCGCAAAACTTCTACTCTCCGACGACAAAAAAAGCTTGATCGGCATGGAACTCGCCCTAAATAATTACAAGGGACTCTATAATATTGGATTTTTAAAACAAACCGAAGATTCGTGGGATGTGGTAAAGAAAACGGCCGTTATCATTTTACATGTACAAGTCGATGATAGTCAATATACGAACAATGTGAATCGAAAAAGAACAATTGTACTGGGGAAGCCGGTTCTTCTATCGAGTATCGATGAATTGTTCGTAGGCCGTAAATTACATTGTTTGAGCAGTGCATCACCTGCTGATCACTTAGAGGATGCCATTTTCGATAGCGAGTTTTATGTGCGAAATGGGTCCTATATCGCGGAACTCGATCGTATGGACGACCATTTACCTGGCCCTCCTAAAACGAACGCTCCTACCGGCGGAAGCCCGACAAGTCATTGCATGAGTACCCTGGCAAAACTAATTTGATTTGATTCGCAGCCTTCTATTCCTTCTCATACTTTTGTTGGGCTGCTTGTTTGCTGCCGCACAAACTATGGACAATAACCATGATGAATCGCCCAAGACCATTGAAGTGTTTTTTGATGCTCTGCGCCGAATGGAGATTGATGAGGCACAAAGGGCGTTGCAAGAATCCCGGCAGAGTAGAAATAATACGTTGGCCTTGGCCTTATTACAAGCATACCAAGGTACAGCACAAACTTTCGACACCGATACTACGGAATTGGGCGTGGATGGAAAAATATTGTGGCATTTGGTGAATGGGTATTCCAATGAGGCCGAGGACAACGAGAATACGGTAGCGGCGTTTCAAAATTTTTCAAGGGCAATTCAATTGTCCGATTCGTACAATCGTGTAAACGCCTTAAAATTCTCGTTGACCAGTATGCTTGAACTGTTGCGAAAACAGTTTTTCTTCGGAGACGAGTACTTTTTACCCTATCTTAACCATTACCGGGAAATTGCTACCGACACCGATGATGCGCGCATTTTGTTGCTATATAAAATCGGACTTAATTCCAATGAGAAAGATGATATGAGCAGTGAGTTTCAAGGGCTTGATATGATGCGTAAATTGGATAGTCTTTTTATAGATGTATCGGATGAGCGGGCGTTGAAGACAAAATACTATTTTGAAAAGGCCATCCAATTGAAGTTGGAGGCAAAATACGAACAAGCCATGGACGAGCTAAGACGTGCGCTTCGAAATGCGAATGGGCAACCTGCAAATGTAGCGATACAGGAGGCTGCTATATGGCATATTTCGACCTTGCATTTGTTGGGAGGTAGAAAAGACTCCGCTCTGTTTTATTGGAATCGGTCATCTGCCCTTTCCAAAAAACTGCGAAATAAATTTTATAACGAACGTTTGGCTTCATGGATTTACAAGGATATTGGCGAAATGGATTCGGCATATCATTATTTGAACGAATCGGTGTTTACAGAGGCTTTGGTAGATGGAAAGCAACAACGTTTTCAATCGGCCCTTCTTTCGGTTGAGAACCAGACCGAGAAGCTAAAACTAGACAAGTTACGCTTGGACAATCGCCGAAAGACCAATCAAAATTATTTGATAGGCGTCATAGCCCTATTGATTATCGGTACATTGATAGCCTTTTTTCTTCACCAGAACACGATAAAAAAACGAAGACTGGCCGAGCAAGAAGCGCTGCTCGAACAGCAAAAAGTCGAAACCTTGTTGAAGGAACAAGAATTGATCAGTATCGATGCGATGATAGCCGGGCAAGAAAAAGAGCGTGCCAAAGTCGCCAACGAACTTCACGATGATTTAGGTAGCCTTATGGCAACCGTAAAATTACATTTTGATAATGTCAAGGTCGATAAAAAAGACCCTTCCCTAAAAAATGCACAGGATTTGCTCGAAAAGGCCTATCAAAAGATACGTGGTATGGCCCATGCCAAGAATTCGGGTGTTATGGCCAATCTGGGTTTGCTGCCGGCGGTGCAGAAAATGGCGCGGACCATCAGCGAGACCAAAGCATTGGAAGTCAAGGTAGAAGATTTCGGAATGGCCGAACGTATGGAGAACTCCCTAGAGCTCACCATTTTTAGGATCATTCAAGAGTTGACCACCAATATCATCAAACATGCCAAAGCCACCCAAGCCACAATACAGTTCACTCAACATGAGGACAACCTCAATATTATTGTCGAGGATAATGGCGAAGGCTTTACGAGGTCGGCCATTAAAAAATCCGCTACTGGCATGGGCCTCGGTACGATTGAAAAACGCATAGAACACTTAGGGGGTACTTTTACAGTCGATAGTGTATTGGGCAAGGGAACCTCCATTTTAATCGATATACCCGTATGATCACCGTAGCGATAGCAGAAGACCACCAAGCCCTGATCGATGGGATCCAATCGTATCTGGAGTACGAAGATGATATTACGATTGTCGGTCACGCCAATGATGGCGAAGCCCTTATAGAACTGGTCGAAAAACGAAGCCCGACCTTGGTACTTTGCGATATTCGTATGCCCAAGGTCGATGGCATTGGCGCGGCCAAAATCATTCAAAAGAAATACCCGAACACCAAGGTCATTGCCTTTACCATGTTCGATCAAGAAGATGCCGTTCGGCAGATGTTACAAGCGGGAGCGGTAGGCTATATTCTGAAAAACTCTTCGTTGGACGTCGTCTTAGAAGCCATTCGGGCCGTCGGTGCCGGAAAGACCTATTTTGATAAAAAGATCCATATTCCGACGGCCGAAAAGAATACTTCTAAAAGTTTGCTTTCTTCTCGGGAAAAGGAGATTCTCGGACTGATCGGTCGCGGTAAAACCTCGCATGAAATTGCGGACCAGCTTTTTATCGGAAAAAGTACAGTGGATACCCACCGTAAAAATATGATCCGCAAGCTGGGGCTAAGTGGGGCGGGGGAGTTGCTTAGGTATGCGTTGGAGCGAAAGTATGATTTTTGATTTTTAAAATCATTTCTAAGTTGGTAAAATGGAGTGTGGCTCCATTTTTTATTTTCAATCATTTTATTCTTAGGGTTTTAGCCAAAAAATACCCATGAATAGGGATTTTTTGGCCTCCATAATAAAGATAGATTCGTATTGACTTAATATCATAAATGATGAAATCTTTACTGTTCTTTTTAGTTTCCGTGTCCGTTTTTGGTCAAAATAAAAAATTAATAATTGACTTACAAAGCGATGTTCAAAATCAGGAAATTATCGTCAGGAAAGGTAGTTATGACATTGAAGTAAAGACAGCAGAAGGAATTGAAATTTTAGAGTTTAAGGTAAATAGGGCTGCAGAGACCTATGACCAGCTCGTTCTGAAGACGGAATCAAATGATTCAATAGCCCCAAAGGACACTGATAGTATCAATTTGAATCTTGATGTTCATCCACTGGAATTTAGAAGCAATACAGTTTATACCTTTTTAATCAAGCTAAATAAAGATGGTGTCGTAGAGAATAGAAAGTATGTCTTTAAGACCCAATCTACATGGGATTGGTCAAGCACGTTTGGAATAAATGCAATTTTTTTGATAAACAGTGATACCTACAAAACCGTTGAAGATGGGAATGAATTTAAGGTAATGGGTGATAGTGGCCAAAAAATCATTGAATATGTTCCAAGTGTTATGTTCAGTTTTTTAGACCGTTCTAAAAACATATCTTGGGGAGGTTCGGCCGGTCTTGGATTTGATTTGGAACAGATTTCGGTTTTTGCCGGATTTTCCATGGCTGTAGGCCAGAATTTCATTGTAACTACCGGGGTGGCTTTTCATAATCAAGAAAGGCTCCATTCAAAATACGCGGCAAACGGAACGGTAATCAGCGCATTAAGCTTTGATGATTTACATGAAAAGTACTATAGATTTAATCCTTTTGTGTCCTTCTCGTTTAGGTTAAATAAAAGTCCATTTAAATCTGCCGGTAATTAAAAACCTGGTACTATGAAAAATTACATTATTACCCTAGAGATTTTTTTAGCAGCTTTCTGTATTCTAATACCAATTTTTCTGAGAATTGCAGATGATTGGGCTCCTTTTAGAGATAGCATAAGTCACTATGTTCTAATAAATCGCAGCTATATCTTCGGCATGGTATGCACGATTGCAGCAATGCTTTTCATATACAATGGGGTCATTCAACTCACAATGAATTCAGAGTATTCTTTGCTAGGCGGTTCTTTCTGGACACATCATGGGTACAATATCATCTTGGGTATTTTACTCTTCGGAGTTTTGTTATTTCCATTAAACGTTCAACCCAAAACGCATTATGTGATTGCAGTTCTATTTTTTGTTGGATGCAGTATCAGTATTGCCTTTTTTGGCAATGATTCAGATAAAATCTTGCGCTATATCATTGCCGTATTATCAATCATAGCACTACTATTACATGTAGTCAACGGTAAAATTATCAATCTCTTTTGGGCGGAATGGATTGCACTAATTGTCATTGGAATTCACTTTATTCTTGAAGCAAAAGGGATTGTATCTTTAACTTAGAAGTTTTGTCAATAGAAGCATTCAATCTTCTCAAGAACGTATTTTCTTATTTTTTTCAACTCTTTGCATAAAGCGGATTTTGTAAAGAGTTTCACTTTTTGAAGTATAGTTAGTGGAGGCCAACCTCTATTCTAAAACATGACCGACGGGTATTATGTAAAGAGTTCCATAATAGAGACTGCAAACTATCAAGATATAGGTAAGGACTACCTGAGTGATTTAGAAATCAAAGTACCTTTGGAAGCGTCAAAAAACAAGATGCCTAAAACGAAACTACCTTACCTACAATTTGGCTTTGAATTGGTTTAAATTCCCAATAACTTATCGCTATTTGATATAATGTCTTGCATTGTGACACTTTGCTTTGGTAAAGCAAAGTATTTTGTAATTCACTTTCTTTAAATTTTCTTCTAAATAGTTCTTCTAAATAGTTCTTCTGAAAGGAAATGGAACACTTATCATATGAGCCGACGATAGGAGGGAAGGCAATGTGTGTGAAATGATTTAAGAACAGAAGATTAAAATTATAAATATTTGCAATGAAAAGTAACCATTTAGGATGAATTCTTATTCTGATCAAACATTATAGTATTATAGTGGGTGATATCGCTCGGCAGGTGCTAGGGTTTCTTAATCGATAATTTAATAACTCTCCCATCATCAGATTGACTAGGACTTCCTTTGTCAATAACAACCAATAGATTTCCACTCGGCAATTGGGCTATATCTCTTACCCTGCCAATATTTTCCATAAATATTTTGGTTTCATCAGTTTCTAAATTGTAACCTACTAAGTTGCGCATGGCCAACGACCCCATCACAAAAAAATTATTAAAATCATTAAATTGACTTTCTGCAAGTCTGATAAGGCCAGAAGGGGCAATATTAAAATTAGAGGTCCAATACTTTATCGGTAAGTTTGAAATTGTCGCGGCGGCGGCTTCTGACATATTCGATACGGGCGTTCGATCATAATTAAGACCATAAGAAAACAAAGGCCAGCCATAGTTTGCTCCTTTAATGATTATATTCAGTTCATCACCACCAAGAGGGCCATGCTCACTGGAATATAGAATATTTTGTTCGGAATCATAATAAAGACCTTGGGGGTCTCTATGGCCATAGCTCCAGATACTTGTCGGAGTCGTACTGGGGATAAAAATTGGGTTGTCCGGTGGTATTGCTCCATCATCCATAAGTCGGTGTATCTTGCCAAGATCAATGGATAGGTCTTGAGCACCGACCACAGGATATGGATCTCCTGCTACACCATGAGTTACGAAGAAATGCTCCTCATCTTGCCATGCAATTCTGGAGCCTATGGAAAATGCATTCGATTCAAAAACAACTTCGAGGTTTGTAATCTCATTTTCGCCTAGTTCGAACCTCGCAACCTTCATCTTAAGGTCCAGGCCAACGTAAGCAATATAAACAAGCTGGTTCATTTCGTACATCGGATGCAACTTAACATCCATTAGGCCTCCTATAGTCAATCCTTTCGCATTTATGGTTTTTGCCTGAGGTATGTTCTTCAGTTCGTGGAGCGTGCCATTTTTGTATAGAAACAGCCGACCTAACCTTTCGGTCACCAAATATTGGTCTTCGCTAATCACTTCTATGGCCCAAGGTATGGTGAAGCCGCTGGCCAATGTTTCAACAACGTACTTATCGGAATTGGAATAGGGCGGAGCATCATCTTTATTATTGCATGAAGCAAAAACGATGTAAAGGAAAATGAAAGATGAATATATGGAAATAGTGTTTTTCATTTATTTTGATGTTCCTACAAATGTCGGATACCGATACTCCAGTTTTGGCTTTGTAGTTACTTGTGAAGTTGTTTTTTGAGCAACATCATACAGCAAGATTTTGCCATCTTCCGCATAGATGATATATTGCTTGTCTGCCGAAATACTTACATACCAGCTGAACTTGGACCGGTCTTTGGGAACAAAGACCACCTCATTGGTAATCATGGGAATCGAGGCATCGAAATCGGCATAGATAATTTGTGAACCATAATAATCATCTCCATTGGCATCTATTTTTTTCATATAAGCGATCATGGTCTCATCATTTGAAATAGTTGCCTTATGCAAGTAATGATGGACATCTGGGTAATTTATTTCTTCATATTGACTTCCCGAAGAATTTGATGTCATCAAGTGGTAGGCATTGTTTTTTAGTACAAAGATGCGACCATCCTTCAGGCTACTATTGCTCCAATTCCATTGATCAGTTGAAATCTGTTTTTCCTCACCTTTCTGGGCATCCAATGTAGTTTCAAAAACATATGTTCCGTAAGCACCTTCGGTCGAGTGAATCATCCGGTTCCAAATAATGCGATTCGAACCATCTCTTTGCCAATAAGGTTCTGTGTTCATAAATTGATGATCGGTCAGCTCGCGAAAATTGGATCCATCAATATTCATCACGCAAATCGCGGTGTTCCAAAGAAAGAAGTTATTCCCCTCATCATATGCTCTGAAAAAAGCGATTTTAGACCCATCGGGACTTATCACAGGTTTGTAGTCGTTATTGGGGCCATCGGTTAGTAAAAAGGTTTCGGAGGTAACACCATCAGTTACCGTTCTACCAATATTCAAACTACCATCAGGCGCCCTGACGGAAGAAATAAAGGATATCGTACCTTCTAATTTAGTATTTTGAGCTGATGGAGAATCCAGTAAATAAGGGTCATCATCTTCGCCACTACAACATGCGAGTAAGACCATAAATGCCATAGAACTGAATCGTAAAATTCTTTTGACCATCATAGTATATAGCCACATTAAAGTTTGTCTGGAAAATCCCATTTTTAGCGTTGTCAAAATAATCCGGTTAGCCCCGTCCATTCTTAATGAGAAATTTTTGGTTAAAAATTCGCTTAAGAATGCCCTATATTTAAGTGTTATGTAAAGTAAGTTTCATTCGAAATCAGAAACAATACTCAATTTGAGTAAATTCACAAAAAATGTAGTAATTCGTGTTTTGCCACCAGTTCGGCAGTAGCGCTTAGCCCAAGTTTTCGAAGTATGTTCCTACGATGTGTATCGACGGTATGGGTGCTTAAATAAAGTTTGGCGGCTATGGTTTTACTTGATTCCCGTTGGATCAATAACCTTACGATATCCCTTTCCCTTAGGGTAAGTTCATCATAAATGTTCTGGCTACTATAATTTTTATAGAATACCGTAACCAGCTGATTTCGTTTGTTTAGACTCCGTGCGGAAGCAGTATTAGGTAGTTTGGCGGTCGTATTCAATATCTGAAAACGCCCAAGGCCAACAATTGGCTTTCCTTTTTTGTCCAAAGCTACTGGCACCACATTCTCAATTATATTTTTATAGTGTCCCTCTATATGTAGACGATAGTTATATTGAAAAAAAATATGCTTTCGTTCGGCTAATTTCGTCTTGTTCAAACAGAAATCCATTAAGTCATGCATCGACCTTACCCACGGTTCTATATCATCGGGGTGCACATGTTCAACGAAATACGGTACACCTTCATCTTCAAGTCGCCCACGTTCTAGGCCTGTGCAAGTTTCGATATACGGACTTATGTAGTGGTATTTTAAGGTAAGTGTGTTCGTGACCAGTGTAAAACTATTGCCTCTCGGAAACAATGATTCGGACTCATAGAGTTTTTTAAATTTTTGATCAATCGTAATTTCTTTACAAAGAGAATCAGTCTGAAAAACTTCTGAATAGCCCCTTAATTTTTTAGATGAGTTCAGCATAGCACTTAGCTTATGATTAAGAAAGATACCAAAATAAATTCGCTGCGTTTAAAGTACGGCAAATTTTATGTTTTTATATTCAAAGTGAAAATGGAATTTGAACCTGAAATACTTATAGTTCAAATTGTACCATAATTTTGCTATGTAAAATAGAAACATAAAATTTGACGTACTATAAGGCTTTTGAAAATGTAGAATAGGTTGCAATATTGTACAATCCTCAGAATTCGATATTCATGAAAGGCAACTCTTTACAGTATGCACCTTATGTAAAGAGTTTATTGTGAGTTAGGTTTTTTTATCCTTCTAGATAGTTCTTTATCATTGGATTACTAATCAGCATAGCTTATCCGCTCTCGAATACCGCCACTAGCGCGGTGAATAATGACATCTGATTTATATTTTTTAGCTAAACTTTTTGCCTTGCGAATCGCCGTGCTCTGTTTTCGATGTTTACTCGTGATACGTTGGTTGCCTTCGCGGCGTACTGCCCAACCTTCTTCAAACGGCACCACATGTTGGTGCCACGTTCGGCCTTGTTTGCTTCGTTGGGTACTATTAAAAAAAACTTCGACGAGGTCGATTAGGGTTCGTAACCAAGATTTATATGCTGACATGGGATTTTGCTAGTTACGAAGATAATGGTATTCCTTATTTTTCTTAATTAAAAAAGCCAACCGATTGGTGGCTTTTTGAAGTGGAGCCGGAGGGATTAACTCTGTTTTTCCCTAGTGGCTCCCGTCCTGCAAATGCAACTGGCCGTCCTTCCAGTCCAGGTGTCTTCAAACAAAAAAATCTGTTCAAGTGAAAATACTCGACAGATTTTATTTGTTTAAATCCGCAAACCAGTTGCGCTTGATCGTGGAGCCGGAGGGATTCGAACCCTCGTCCAAACAAGCAATTACAAAGCTTTCTACATGTTTAGTTTCCGATTGATTTTCGACGCCTGCCTGACCGGAAACGGCCTAACAAACGCTTATCTTCTTAAGTTTTAGTGTTGTTATCGAAGTGCTAACAACCTTATATCGACATTTATGGTGCTCCTGATTGAATCGCCGTCGACAGAGGCTATTCAGGAACATCTCGCTTCGCTACCTAGTAGCGACGAGGCATAATCCTACTATAATTCGGATTACGCGGCAAGAGCGTAATTATTATCGCCAATTAAAAGTGTGAAGTATGATATTAACGAGCTGTACCCCAGCGCTCGACATGCTTACATTGCCATTGGTCTCGCTGTCAAAACCAGTCGGCCCCGTAATGAGATAGGCACGCTTTGCGTGCCGTTATCGAATTACGTCCTCCGAGGCTCAAGCGTAACCTCGAGCGAAGGAGGACATTCTACTCCTCAACCTAAGTTTTAGAATACGTGTCTCATTATTTTTTCAAAGAACGTATGCGCTATTCATGTATTCAAGCATGGCTTGAAAAGTAGGCATAGCCGCCAAAGATACCCCAAAAAGTATTCCAAAAAAAGTTTTGTCATAGTCCTGCCAACAGTTACATTTGAAACGGAACTGGTGGTTAAAGTTAGATTCTGGGTAAAAGGCTGGAAGTAGGATGCTGGAGGCGCGAAGTTAAATCTTTGAAACGTGCTATCAGAAGCATAAAGAACGAAGCACCGAGCAACCAACAACCGTCAACAAACAACTAGCAACTAGAAAAATGAAATTCGGAATCATCAGGGAACGTAAAAATCCGCCCGATAGGCGCGTAGTATTGTCTCCCGAAGCCTGTCAAAAAGTCCTGTCTAGTTATGAAGATGCGGAAATAATCGTGGAACCCTCGCCGATCCGTACCTATACCGATGCAGAATACAAGGACTTAGAAATACGGGTAGCTTCAAAAATGAAAGACTGTGATGTGCTTCTTGGGGTAAAGGAAGTGCCGATTAAATCCTTGATTCCCGGTAAGAAATATTTTTTCTTTTCCCATACCATTAAAAAGCAGCCTTACAATCGAAAATTACTTCAAGCGATTCTCGAAAAGAATATCGAACTCTACGACCACGAGGTCATTACGAACCAAAAAGAACAACGTTTGGTGGCTTTTGGAAGATACGCAGGCATTGTTGGGGCCTATAACGGATTTAGGACATACGGACTCAAGTTCGGACTTTTTAAACTCCCAAAAGCGGAAAAACTCACCGATCAAAAGGCTTTGATAACCGAACTGAAAAAGATAAAATCGAAACTACCGAACATCAAAATATTATTGACCGGAAAGGGAAGGGTCGGAAACGGATCGCGAGAGATGCTAGACGGAATGGGTATAAGAAGGGTCAACGTAGCCGAATACCTCGAGGTGGAGTTCAAAGAACCCGTCTACTGCCAAATAGATGCTTCGGAATACAACAGACGCAAAGACGGCGTTCGGGGTAACAAAGCGGATTTCTTTGCCAATCCGCATGAATATAAATCTAACTTTTTCAGGTTCGCCAAGGTGACCGATTTCTATATCGCGGGCCATTTCTACGGAGATGGTGCACCGTACCTATTTACCCGTGACGATGCAAAGCATCCCGATTTTAAGATCAAGGTGGTCGCCGATGTCAGTTGTGATATAGATGGGCCGGTGGCGACGACAATTCGCCCTTCCACCATTGCGAAACCGATTTACGGGTATAATCCCCAAAAGGAAATTGAGGTGAATTTCAAGAATAAATCCGCCGTCGCCGTGATGGCAGTGGATAATCTACCGTGTGAACTTCCACGCGATGCCAGTGAGGGTTTTGGTGAGGCTTTTTTAAAAAATGTGATTCCGGCGTTTTTTAATAACGATAAAGATGGTGTCTTGGACCGCGCCAGAATGACCAAAAACGGAAAGTTGACCAAACGGTATTCGTATCTCAAGGATTATGTCGCCGGCAAGTAAATAACCCTAGATCATTTAAATCTCGATTATCGAGTAAAATAAACCATCTGAATGTACGCCAACTTTAATTTTAGCGTTTAAAAAGTATTGGGCATTCGTATGATAGATTCAACCGTAGCGTACATTTTTTCTGATTGGCGGATTACCTTTTTGTTTACTTTCCTATTTTTTACGGTACTCTACTTTGGTGGAATTTTTCTCCTACAGATCGTATTGAGCATTTTAAAAAGAAAGAAGGTGCTACATCGCATTATCGATTTCAAAAAGCCCGGTCAAGAAAGGGTAGAGATAAAAAACTCGATGGTCAGTATTTTGATATTCGCCTTACAGGCCATTTCGCTGCAAATACTGTATCAAAATGGCTATGTACAATTCGGCCAGTACGGAGGTTTGAACCTACTTTGGGAAATTCCTGTTCTGTTCATTTGGAACGAGATTTATTTTTATGCCAGTCATTGGCTCTTGCACCAAAAATGGTTTTTTATGAACGTGCATCACGTACATCATGCCTCCCGCGAACCGACCTTGTATTCGGTATATAGTTTTCACTGGTTCGAGGCTTTTCTACTGGGAGCTGTAATTTTCTTGCCGATACTCATTTATCCTTTCCATATCATTTCCGTTCTAAGTTTGCCGATAATGAGTATCGCACTGAATTTTTTAGGGCATTGGAACCATGAGGCGGAGACGACGAAAAATCCGGATTATCTGGGTAGATTTACATTCCGGCATACGATGCACCACAAGTGGAGTAAGGGCAATTTTGGGTTTATGCTACCCTATCTCGATATGCTATTTAAAACGGCAACCCCAAAAAGTAAAATGAAATAAATGAGCAAACCTGTTTATATAAACGCCATAGGAAAATATTTGCCCGGTGAACCCATCGCTAATAATGAGATGGAAGAATATTTGGGAATGATCGGCGGCAAACCGTCACGGAGTAAAAGCAGAATGTTGACCCAAAACGGAATCAAAAGCCGTTATTATGCCTTGGACAAGAACCAAAAAACTACCGAATCGGTGGCAGGTATGACGGTAAAAGCGATCGATGATTGTTTGCAAAAAAATACAAGCGATAAAGGGTCCGTTCAATTTTTGAGTGCTGCCACGACTCAGGGTGATCTTCCCATTCCCGGTTTTGCGAGTATGGTACATGGGGAATCCGATTTGCCGATCTGTGGCATAGCTAGTCATCAAAGTGTATGCGCCGCAGGTATGATGGCCATAAAAAATGCCTTTATGCATGTGCAGTCCGGGGAAATCGATACCGCAATTGCCTGTGCGGGAGAATTGGCCAGTAGAATGTTCAAGGCGGAGCGTTTTGAAAATCAAGATGCAACTACTGAGAAGGGGTCGCTTCCCTTGGAAACCGATTTTTTACGATGGATGCTTTCCGATGGAGCCGGTGCTTTTTTATTGCAAGATAAACCTGAACGGGATGCATTTTCCCTAAAAATGGAATGGATCGAGCTAAAATCGCATGCCACACTTTTTGAACCCTGTATGTATACGGGAATGAATAAAACAGAACAAGGGGGGCAGGGACCGTCATGGATCGATTTTAAAAGTTTCAGCGACGCCGATAATTCCGGGGCCATCAATCTAAAGCAAGATATTAGGCTGGTGAACCATATTGTTAGTTTAGGTGTTCAACACTTTTTTCAACTCATCGATGAAGAAAAGATAGACCCCAAAAAGCTAGATTGGCTTCTTTGCCACTATTCTTCCGAATATTTTAAGCAACCGATTCTTGATTTACTGCAAAAGGGCGGTGTCGAAATTCCCCAAGAAAAATGGTTCACCAATCTGCATTCAAAAGGCAATACGGGATCGGCTTCCATTTTTATTATGCTCGAAGAGTTGTTGTACAAAAAGGACTTAAAAGATGGTCAAAAGATTCTCTGTATGGTACCCGAAAGCGGACGCTTTATCACCTCGTTTATGCTATTGACCGTGGTAGGGCCAACGAGTAAAAAGAAGGCATTGCCACTGCATGCGGATGACAAAATATTGGCACCAACGATTTCTACAGAGGGCAAGCCCCTACAAGAGTGGTTGGTCAGGGGCTTGACTTCGGTTTGGGTCGATTTTGAAAATGATTTACGTAGCGCTCCGATTATAAAAAAAATATACAACGGCACGATTACCCTGGAAGAATATCGACTGCTGTTATTGAACCTTCGACAGCAAGTGGTCGATGGGTCACAATGGATTGCCCGCGCCGCTTCGAACGTCAGTATGGAATATTTCGATGTGCGTTCATCCTTTATTTCACATTCTAGGGACGAGCACCGTGATTACCAAATGTTGGAAAAAAACTATATCAATTGTGGAGGAGAAAGGGATGACCTGTACAACGGAGAAAAAAATGTTGGCAGCGAGGCGTTGAGTGCCTTCATGTTCCATACGGCGAGCAAGCCCAACCCTTTTGACCTGCTTGGCGCGATGTTCATTATCGAGGGTCTCGGCAACAGAATTGCCGGTAAATGGGGTCGCGCAGTACAACAATTACTACATTTGAACGACGATCAAGTCTCCTTTTTTACTTATCATGAAATCAGTGATAGCAACGAAAACCATTTTGAACGTTTTGAAAATGCGATAAATTCAGATGCCCTGACCGAAGAATTGGCAAAGAGAATATTGAAGACCGCAAAGGTGGTCGCCAAATTGTATCGTATGCAATTGGCGGAGATTGGTAATTATTAAAAAACGGCCCATGCTGCACAAAAGTGAGTATTTTGAGAATCTAAAGAACGATCCACGGGATCCCAGTCATTGGCACACCTTGTACCTTGATAAAAGCATTCCCTTCAGTCCGGATGCCAAAGCGGCCTTTCTCTATGATTCAGGTAGAAAATCAAGACAGTTCTTGTTGCCCTTTGTCAGGGTGTTTGCGCGATTTTTTATCATTCTGATGCAACTTTTTAAGGCCATTTCGCCCAATTTGATCAACGCTCCGAAAATGCTGCATAAGTCATTGTATCTCGGAATGAAATACATGGTGAGTCCCGAAGCCAACTATTTGATATTAAGACACTTTTATCTAGGTACTGAAATATTGAAATTTATCAAGGACAATGTGAAAGGTACTGAAGATATGCCCATGAACCCATTAAAACCATTGTCGGTAAATGATGTAAAGAACGACTTGTTTTTGGAGCACGATCTGAACCTGTACAACTTCATCATAAATCTCAATGCGGCGATCAAAGAAAAGGGATTGAAAGTCGAGAAGGTCGATCGCCCTGATTTTAGTGCGCTGACCATGGAAGAAATTCCTTTTGAGGAGTTTAGGGACAAGTGGTCCAACTTCATGGATCTTTCCACCGCAATTGAAATTTTCACTCCCGTCTATCAGTTTTTCTTGACGGATAATGATTTTTGGAGGGCCAGTAATTCATTGCAATTGGATGAAGTTATCGGAATCTACGCCACAACAATAATGGATTGTCCGGAAAAATTGATCGGGTTGAACAACAAACACCCCATGATACCCTTACCAACTTATGGTGCCGCATTCCGATTGACGCTTCATGGTCTATCCACAGAAATACTGCATGCCCTTTTGGTAAATGCCAAAAAAGAAATGGCGTAACACTTACCGAAAATTATAAAATATGAACGCGCTAAATTTCATGAGTGCCATGAACACGTATCCTCTTACCAATTACGGTACCCAATAACAAAACTTTCTCCTCGATACGCTTATCAGTAAGATTTTGTCGACGAACTGCACTAAAAAAATCATACTATTTCGAAGGTTATGGCGTTAAGTCATAAGAAATGGTCCGATGGTCTAATACTACGTAAGAACAACGATTTTTTAGTGTACGATTTTTCTACGGAGCTATTTTTGTTTAAAAGATAGTTGTGATGATCCCCAAAAACATGAACAGCCTGGTTTTTAGTGCAATACGGCGAAGCTTGAATCCGATGCTCTTCCTATTTATTTTCCTGTTTTCAGCAAGTTCTTTCGCCCAGGATACGGATTCCGATGGCGTTCTGGATGCCGTAGATAATTGTGTGAACACTGCTAATTCGAATCAAGAAGATTTTGATGGCGACGGGGTGGGCGATGTTTGTGATGTAGATGATGACAATGACGGTATTTATGATCAATATGAACCGGGTTGTACCATGCCCATTACAAATTTTAGTTTTGAAGAGGATACACTACCGCCACCTCCGAATAATTATACGGCATGGGTCGATCCGATAGGTTGGATCGGAACCACTCCGGATTTTCAAGCCTACGGTGTCCACGGTCTCGACGCTACGAATTATACCAATGCTGCCGAGGGGAATCAATTTATGTACTTAAATACCATAGACGGTGGGGAAACGTATGCCACCTTGGCGATGCCGACGGCATTTTATGCTCCTGGAAGGTATGTGCTGACCGTGGCGGTAGGCGATGGAATCGACAATTCACCCTACCGTAACGACGCTACTACCGAATTGGAACTCGGGTATGGTGCCGATGCTGCTTCCTACACTACCTTGAATACAACGTTTGTTGACGGGGCTACCCAAACGACCGGGGGCACTTGGACCGATTTCAGCGTGAGCGTTACCATTACCGCAACGGATATTGCTTTGGGTCAGGGTATTTTGATCCGTATTCGCCATATCGGCTCTGCGGGGGCTTTGGTTGGAAATTATGATAATATCCGATTGGAAATCGATGCGGATAATGACGGAGTTATCGATTGCTTTAATCTCGATAGCGATGGTGACGGATGTTCCGATACCTCCGAAGCGGGAATGATCGATAATGGTTCCGGTCAGCTTTTGGGTACGGGCTTTAATCCCGATGGCTCCGTGGACAACGGACAGGGACCTGTAGGAACGACTTCGGCCGTAACCGATCCTGCAGTGTTGGGCTGTACACCTCAAGATGAGGATTTAGATACCCTCATAAACGGCGATGCCTACTACATCGATGGTTCAGGAAACCATCTGTACGACGAATTTGATTTGGACAATGATAATGACGGTATCACCGATATCAACGAAGAATGTGGCCTTAGTTCAGGAGGAAACCAAGAAGCATATAATTTCGAGTATCCTGTAAATAGTACCTTTTTTAGTCCAGGTTCTGGGGGAATTCTTGAAGATCCGTATAACAATGGAACGATTACCCACTGGTCATTATCCGGTTCAGGAGCTATAGGTGTACACTTAGCGAATGTCGAACAGATAATCGATCAGTATTCTGGTCAGTATTACGCTCCGAACTATCAAACCGATGGTACCCGATTGCCGGATAATCCTGATGACCTCGATGACCAGTTCGCCTATATCAACGATACGGGTACGATGACCCAATTGCCCACGGCTTTTAACCCTATTATTAAAGAGGGAGGATATATCGTTACGGTTGCCCTAGGTGATGGAATCGAGGATCAAAGGCCGTACCGAAATGATGGAATAAGTCTGATCGAAGTAGGATATGATAATGGTGGCGGTTTTACGACACTAGCTGCCAGAACTATTTCGCCCACGGAAACCCGAAACGGCATGTGGACGGATTTCGAAGTCAATGTTGTGATTCCGCCCGGTGACCCGTCCATAGGTGAGAACTTATTGATACAAATAACGCATACCGCGGCTCCTACGGATTATTTGGCAGGAAATTATGACAACATACGTATCGATTTCGATTATGATGGCGATGGTATCAAGGACTGTAACGATTTTGATTCCGACGACGATGGGTGTGTTGATGTTATCGAAGCAGGATTTGACGATGGCGATTTGGACGGACAATTAGGAAATTCCCCCGCGCCAATCGATGGAAACGGATTGGTCACAGGTTCTGGAGGATATACAACGCCTGTTAGCCCTAATGTACGTTCGGTAGGAAATGTAGCCATAAACACGGATTTAGTCGATACTCCCGTCTGTTTGGGCGATGTGGCTCAATTTATAGTAGGTGCTTCCGGTAGCGGTACGCTACAGTACGAATGGACGGTAAGTACCGATGGAGGAACCACCTTCGGCGCTCCTTTAGCGGAGACGAGTAACACCTTGACCTTTACCCCGGTAGCCGCAGATAACGGAAATATCTATCGTGTTGAGGTCTGGGGCGATGATTATCTTTGTCGAACGCCTTCCCAAGGGATGTTGACCATTAATCCATATCCTATTTTGACTGACTTGACTGCGGCTTCCAATACGATTTGTTCAGGGGATGATGCGGTTTTTACACTGACAGGAAATGATATTACCGATGTTGTAACCTATACTGTGGACGGGGGAGCAACGACCAATACCTTAACTTTTGATCCGATTACCGCCGAGGCAATGGTAACGGTACCCAATATTACAGCTGATGTCACCTTAGATGTACTACGTATAGATAATCCGACTTACCCCTCATGTCCAACAATTTATACCGCTCCTTATCTTCATACGGAAACGGTTACGGTAAATCCAACGCCTACGATGATTGTGCCGGTTGCAATCTCAAATCCGATCTGCGAAGGGGACGATGCACAATTTACGCTAACGGGCGATGCTGATGATATTGTAACCTATACTATCGATGGAGGAGGAACTACACCTTCGATAACACTTGATGGTACAGGTAGTGCTATGATTACCGTGGCCGCACCTGCCATGGACGTTACCCTTGAAGTCTTAAGCGTTACAGATGATTTGACGACTTGTTCCGTTTCCGGTTCGGAAACTGCTTTGGTAACGGTTAATCCGCTACCAATTTTAACGGTAGATGGTACAACATGTTCGACCGATTCGACCACTTATTCGGTTGATTTCACAGTAGGTGCCGGTATCGTCTCGACTACGGCCGGAACCGTTTCGGGGAATTCCATTACGGGAATTCCGAATGGAACGGATATTGTCATCACAGTTGACGACAATAGCTGTTTGGCCACCTATCCCGTGACCGCACCTGATTGTAGCTGTAATTTGGTCGATGCGCCTATAAATCCTTTTGATGCTCAAACTTGCGTTGGTTCGCCCAATCCTGATTTAACCGTTGAGTTGCCCGCAGGCGGATTTGGTGATGCTGTGAACTGGTACGATGTGCCTTCCGGGGGAACGGTATTGGCGACATCCTTAAACTATGTTCCCGTCGATACCGCGGTAGGTAGCTATACCTATTATGCGGAAGCTGAGGAAACTGCAACGGGTTGTTTCAGTACTGCTAGAACCGCTGTGACATTGGTAATAATCGGTGGCGCAGAACCGCTATCGGTCGAAGTGGAAGTGGACTTTTCACCTTCACAGGGTAATACGACCAACACGGTGACCATTATAACGACTTCCAGTAATGGCGATACCAGTGGTTTTGAATATGCCTTGGACGATGTCAATGGACCGTACCAAAGTTCGACCGTTTTTAGAGATGTTGCGGGGGGAATGCATACGGCGTACGTTAGAAGCACTTCTGGTTGTGGGATGACGCTGAACAGTGAATCGTTTTTGGTCATCAACTATTCCAAATTCTTTACCCCGAACAACGACGGATTCAATGACAATTGGAACGTTGAAGGATTAAACGACCCAAGTATTACCGCCAGTGCTTTCATTAACATTTATGATCGATACGGGAAATTCTTAAAACAACTAGACCCAAATGGAATTGGCTGGGACGGTCTTTACAATGGCACCCCATTACCAGAAAGCGATTACTGGTTCAGGGCCGGTTACATCGATACCGATAACAATGAAAATGTACAGTTTAGTGGACACTTTACGCTGAAACGATAGTTAGAATAGATTGTAATAAGGCTTTTTAGAAAGCCTTATTCGACCGTTATCGCCCACTCTATTACAGGATGTTCTTTAGGTGCCGTATAGGCGCCCATCGCTTTTAATTTTAGGGTTGCACTTTCCAATTTTTCCAACGTTTTCAGTTGCAATGTCATTTTTTCTCCTGCTTTCAGCGTGAAGATAGGCGCATTGCTGTAAAAAGTATAGGATGATGCATTTTCTAAAAGGAGGTCGCTACTAGAAATATTTTCAATTTCCACGGCCAGTACTTGGGTATCTTCATGATAGGCCGCACTATTTATTTTTACACTTGCTTGAAGTAGCGGTTTTAGATATTCAGGCTTTCCTACCAAAAGTGAATTGTAGACAGCCACCGTTCGGCCTGCAAAAAGGGCTTCCCGAATACTTTGCACACTTTTTTCCTTGGCGAAGACCAAGGTAATGGGCCGATGTTTTCCGTTTTCAGTGTAGTCCCAATCGATGAGTCCGTGAACATCGCTGGTCCCCATGATGGTCAGGTTCTGTTCCAATGCCAGTGCCAAGGATTCCTCGGCGTAATCGAGGGAATTGATGACTTCGATACCATGCAATTCCCCATTTTTAATACGTTCTTTTTGAAAATCGCTCAATATGGGATTTCCTGTAGGACTTTGTCGATACCAAGCCGGATGGTTCCAAAATACGAAGGCATTTTGCTTTTTGGCGGCAGCAAAGGCATCTTCCGCTTTGTCATGAAGTAACGTGTTCGCGTCCGAAATAAAGACGGCGTTGCTATGTCCTACAGGTTCCGATCGCGTAATTTCCGATCCGGGTATGATTAAAAGGTCATGTTCCTCGGCTTCCTCGAGGGCGAGATTGTGAGCCCGATTTCGGTCGGGATGCGGAATATCGGCCTTGTGTGGTTGGTACTCCAAATGTTCCGTTAGGGAAATGGCATCCAGATTTTCGCGAAGTGCTTCTTGCACCCGAATGGTCGGCCATACATTTCCATCCGAAAAAACGGAATGCATATGCAGATCGGTCTTCAGGGTTTTGTATCCTTCGATATCGGGATAGGTGAGGGGCTGCGCCCCACTATGGGAATGATTTTGGGCTTGTAATCCATGTAAAGTAAAAGCCAAAAGTAAGGTCAATTTCAATAGTTTCATCTCGGTCGGTTTTGTTCAAAAATAGTGGATTATATTCCATGAAAATACTGAAAAACGAAATGTCTTGGATACAAAATGGTTAATTTATTATGCTTGATTCCCATTTTCTCAGGGATATCTCACGGATTTGAGCAACAGAAATAAAATCCATAAGAATGTACCGAATGCCAAAGTCATAAACCATGCCTTGGGTTCATAAACGCTATATGCCATTTGACTAAAGAGTTGCAAGGGTTTGGTCAGAATGTCCCACGAATTGAATCTCAAAAAGCGGCCTAAATAAATTCCATAACCACTTAAGAGGCAAATAAGAAATATGATATACTTGGATGTTCTTAGGGAGAGTTTCTCAGCTAAAAAGAAGTAGATATTGAGTAATGACAAAAGACCAAGCAAAAGTCCGTTCAAGGCAAAGACAAAGACCAGGAACATATCGAACCAAATCTGCTGAGATCCATCGTTATGTAGATGTATGAGGTCGGTAATGATGTACGGACTGTTCGGTAAGAACAGCAACCAGAGCAGGAAGAGGAATAGTTTTCCTGAAATAGGAAGTCGGGCCTCGGGTAAGCGGACGATCGTTTGGGATATAAAATAGGGCAGGGCCGCCAAGAAGAGGTTCCACACCAAAAAGAAAAAAGAAAGATTGCCCGTTAACAAGAAACGGAGAATCAATAACAATACTCCAAAGCACAACATTAGTGCAATGTTCTTATGAAGTATTCTAGAATAATTTAACGTAAGTTTCATAAGATTTTTATTTGATCAAGAATGTGGTTTTGATTTTTTCAATCGGCTGGTCCAATAGTTTTTGAAAATCGAGTTTGTGAAAACTCAAGGCTGACTTTCCTCTGCGATACGTTTTATAGAAGAATTTCAGATAATCGGGATACAGTAGGCTACCTAGAAAAATCACGGTAAAGAGATAGGGACTCCGTTTACCGTTGCCCAGCAAATAGAACTGCATACTGATTTCCTCGGGTACCGTAATTCCGGTATCTGTCAGGACGTGAAACACATCATGACTTTCGAGTTTTTGCTGAAGGTCGAAGTCGTTTCTTGACAGAAAACAACCTAGATTATAGCCCAAAGAGTCTTTGCGATAATTCAATAATTCACCGATACTTGTGTTCCATGCATCGTTTTGTTTTAGGGCTTGATAGGGCACCAAACTCCATTCGTATAACTTTTCAAGAATAATAGCTCTCATGTTTATATTTTAAAAGTACTTTGAAATTCAAAGTAAAATGATAAAAAAATTATTTTCCAATTAGTTTTTCGAGGGCATCGATGTGTTTTTGAAACTCTTTTTTACCCAAGGGAGTAGTGGAGTATCGGGTATTCGGCTTGCGACCGATAAATTGCTTTTCCACTTTTATATAATCCTCTTTTTCAAGTGCTTTGGTATGACTGGCCAAATTGCCATCGGTTGCTCCCAATAGTTCTTTAAGCATATTGAAATCCGCATAATCGTTGACCATGAGGATACTCATGATCCCCAATCGGATGCGGTGGTCAAAGGCTTTGTTTATGTTGTTAATTATGCTCATTTATTGCATTCCCTCCTGCAAGGGAACCTATTTCTTTAAAATTCAAATTCAATTTTTTTATTTCCATCATCCCTCATCCATCATCCATCATCCATCATCCAAATTCCCACATCACTTCCTATCATACTTAAAGTACATCATCGACCCATAAATAATATGAAAAACCCCGAACCCGAGGGCCCAAAAATACAATCCATATCCGATAAATTGAGTACTGATCAAACCGATTGCGATAAAAGCCAGCCCCATATAGCGCACGTCGCCCAAGGTGTACTTGCTGGCGTTGACACAGGCCAATCCGTAAAAAACAAGTGTAGCGGGCGCGACTAGCCCCGTAAAACCGTACTGTAGGAGGACAAGACAAAAAATACCTCCGGCGGCCAAGGGAATCAAGAAATTGAGCACAAGACGACGACTTGCCGAGTTCCATACCTTCTCACCACTTTTGCTAGCTTTTCGATATGATAAAATGATTCCGGTCAAGATGGCCAAGAACACTACGATCAAAGCAATCACTATAAGTTCATTGATCAACTGTGAGCCGAATAGGGCCGAACTCCTTCCCGAGAAATTGTTATAATTATCGGCAGAAACGACTTTTAACTTACCGTATGCCACCGCCGCACCGATAAGGGCATAGACTCCCGCTAAAATTCCTGACAGTCCGCTTAGCGAAATAAACCGAGACGAACGGCTCATCATATTCTTGATTTCGGAAATGTCTTCGAGATACTTATTTGATTCCATATTTAAAGTACTTTGAAATACAAAGTTAAAATTATTTTCGATTCGTGCAACAAGGGTATTCAAAAAAACGATGAACGACACATCTTAAAGATAATTTGTATTTTTCGAAGTAATACAAATCTGTAGCCGTGAACCCTGCTGAGCAATATATCTTAAATCAACCTGAGCCTTTTCGGAGTATACTTTTACATGTACAATCGGTAATCGAGCATACGGTGTCCGATGTAGACCTGAAATTCAAATACCGAATTCCGTTCTACTATACTGAAGGACGGCCTTTTTGTTACTTGAACCAAAGCAGGGACTATGTCGATGTGGGATTTTGGAACGCCGCACACCTGACCAAAAATTTGGAATTCATGACTACGGCCGGTCGAAAAATGATGAAGTCATTGCGGTATAACTCGTTGGAAGAAATCAATGATAAAATCTTAATTGAGGTGCTGAAAGATGCCTATTCAGTGCGGGATAAGAAGTTTTGGAAATAATTCTTCAGTTATCTCATCTCAGAATAAAATAATGACCTGGAGAACTAATACTATTGGGTATCGAATAGGTTTTCGGTGGGCCAATCTGTTCTGTCGCTAATTTTCGAGTTCATGAATTCACGAATATTTCGGATGGTAGCCGTAAAATTGGCCTCCCCCTTGTTCAACAGAACGACATACGAAATCGGATGTCCGACATTCATGACCGCGGTAGTGCCGGGTAGGGCCCCATCGTGGCTCCACGTTCCGAACCGTAAATAGTTCACGCCTGCATCAGGAGGCAAAAAATCAACGACCGAAGTATTAACATCAGTTTGTACGGCGAGCAACGCCAGCGATTTGGCCGTCGCTATCCATCCACCGTGAGAATCCATTCGACCTACGCTCAATTCGTAAGGAGACATCCAGTCTGAATAATAGCTCACTTCATTTTCAAAAGCTTCTTCTTTTGTGTTGCCACCAATGTTCATATCCGAAATACCCATGGGCGCAAGAATTGCATCTTTTACATATTCCTCATAAGGCTGTGCGGTCACTTTTTCTATAATCCTTCCCAACAAGGAATACCCGAAATTGGAATATTCATATTTTTCGCCAGGGGAATATGCCAACGATCTTTCGTCAAGCACTTTTCCGATCAAATCATCTTGTGTCAATGAAATGTCGTCGAACATTATATCGATAGGTTCATCGGTGAACCCCGCTCTATGTTCTATCAAATGTGAAACCTTGATGTTTTCTTCCCCCGCCTCATAAGGAGGTGTGCCGTATTCCGTGCCCAAAATTGAATTTGGTCCAAAAACGGTAGCGTCGAGATCAAGTTTACTTTCCGCGACCAGATTTGAAATTGCCAATAAGGTTATGGGTTTTGAAATACTGGCGATTCTAAAAAGCGATTTTTCGTCCACCTCTATATTACTTTCGATATCGGCCATTCCGAAAGACTCCAAATAAATGAGCTTACCGTTTCGGGTGATCGCAATTTGGGCACCTTGGTAACCGTACAACGCACGTAATGATTCGAACCCTGTCGTAATATCATCCAGGTTGCCCTGCGTATTTCCCGTACCGCCTCCATCTGCAGGAGGGTTATCGTTATCCGTAGCTACAGGGGTTTGCGGCGTTCCACCCTCAACGGGTTTGATAAACGGTTCTTCAGACTTGTTGCAGGCAACCGTCAGGATCATCAATATTAAGGATAGGAAAGTGTTTTTCATATGCAACTACAGTCGTAAATTAGGGACTAAATTGACATTCTATTGTTAGAAAGGTACAAATTTAACAGTGTAGCATCAAATGGGGAGTATGGATTCAAAACGGCCCACTACCTCAAAATTGATTAAAAATATACCTTGTTGGGGAAGCTATTTAGAAAAGTAATGGTGCCTTTACTCGATAATTGAGATTAAAATGCTCCGACGCTTGCGTCGAAATCTAAATTTAAGTTTCCTTTCAATGCCTCGTTGGCTTGCGCCAAGGTAGTTTACAATGTAGACGCAGGTAAATTTAAAAAGGTTGCCTAAAAAATTTAAAAATATAACCTAAATATGGTCCTGACTGTAAAAGGTACAGGTAGAAGAACGATCATTCAATCCATCCTTTATCTTTATAGAGTTGAATATATTGATTACTCAGTTCATCGGAGTCACCATATTTTTTGCGCAGTGTCTTTAGCCTTGATTTTAAGTCACTGACGATGGAGCTGTATTTTGGGTCGTTGATGACATTATTAACTTCGTAAGGATCTTTTTTTCTATCGAACAATTCCCATTCATCCACATCATAGTAGAAATGGATCAACTTATAATCTTCGGTTGCGATGCCATAATGTCTTTTGACGGCATGTTCCGCTGGGTATTCGTAATAGTGATAGTAAACGGCATCTCTTTTCCATTTTTCCATTTCCCTCTTCAAAAGTGGTACTAGGCTTTCGCCCTGCATATCTTCAGGAGGTATAATACCTGCGACTTCTAAAAATGTCTGGGCAAAATCTAGGTTTTGGACCATTTCTTCGGATGTGATGCCCGCCGTTACGATATTGGGCCAACGAATGAGCAAGGGGGTTTTGAACGATTCGTTGTACATAAATCGCTTATCGAACCAACCATGTTCCCCTAGGTAGAAACCTTGGTCAGAGGTGTAAACAACAATCGTGTTTTCAGACAGTCCTTTCGAATCAAGATAGTTCAATAACCGACCTACATTTTCATCAACGGCGGCAATGGTACCCAAATAATCTTGTAGGTACCGTTGGTATTTCCAAACAGCCAATGTGGAATCGGACATCGAAGAATAAGCCGCCTTGAACTTTTCGGCAATAGGAAGATAGGTCGAATCCCAAGCCATTTTCTGTGCTTCATTCAGTTGGTTCACCCCACCGGCACCCAGGCGTTCTTCAATATGTAATTCATCAAGTATATTTTTCGGGATTTTCAGGTCGTACTGTAAAAGCATATGCTTGAGGATACCCATTTCCGCAGTTTTGGCGGCCTCACCTCTAGTGGTATGGTCATCGAATAAAGTTTCTGGAAGTGGAAATTCCTTTTTGGTATATTCCTTATAATGACGATTTGCCGGAAGCCAAGACCGATGGGGTGCCTTATGCAGGTACATCAAAAGGAACGGTTTTGTGCTATCACGTCTTTTGTCCATCCAGTCTAAAGTGAGGTCCGTGATAATATCGGTAACATAACCGTTAACGGTGGTATCGCCATTTTGTGTAATGAACTTCGGATTGTAATAGTCCCCTTGACCTGGTAGAATTTTAAATTCATCGAACCCTTCGGGATTATTGCCAAAATGTAATTTGCCGAACATGGCGGTTTGATAGCCCGATGACTTTAATAGTTGTGGAAAAGTTACGTTCGTGGTATCGAATGGAGAAATATTATCGATTTTTCCATTGATATGTGAGTGTTTTCCGGTCAGGATAACGGCTCTCGAAGGAGCGCAGATAGAGTTAGTAACGCTCGCATTCGTAAAAAGCATCCCTTCATGGGCAATACGATCGATATTGGGAGTGTGAATGAGTTTATCGTTATATGCGCTGATGGCTTGATAGGCATGGTCGTCAGACATGATGAAGACGATGTTGGGTCGGTCGGGCCCTTTTATATTCGAATTCGATTTATCACATGAATATTGGATAATAAGGGTAAATAGTAAGATAAATTGATATATGGACTTCACTGGGAATACATTTGATGGAAATCCAAAATACTAAAAATTAGCCTATTGATGTTATTCTATCTCCAGATTTAAGATATAACTATTTTGACCCACCGATTTTTTTGAAAACCACCAAGGAGTTTTTCTGTATGTCGGTCACATGTTTAAAAAGATTTTTAAGTGGGGTATAGGCTTCAGCAGTAAAATGGGTATTCTTCATGGAAAGCTCAAAAACAAGGGCTATCTGGTTCAAATTTTGTTGATGGAAAAACTGCAGAAAAACTAGTTCATCGCCTACTTGCACCGCTTGTTTTTCAGGCAGTTCTTGAACCTCATAACCTTCGGGAATTTCAATATTTATGGAGTATTTATAATTTCTCGGATACCCAAAGTCTATCGGATAATTTCGCTCCTCCATCTGAAACGGGTTTTCATCGAAGAAGGTGATTAAAAATGGATTTAAGTACACCACATCTCCCTTCAAGATATCTTCGATCATAAAAGTAAACCGTTCCGAGGTCTTTTTTTCGTTGCTCCGTTCTTTTATTAGTTCATGGCCCGTAATCTGAAATTCTCCGTTGATATCTTCCTCCATATCATCGAGATATTCTTCTTCGGTAGATTGCTTTAGCACTTTGTTGATATAGACCGCATCATACCCCATGGCGGTAACATCGAAAATACCCTCGGCCTTTTGTTCTTGAACATTGAAGGTGAGATTTGCCCGTATCTGATACCTGTTCTTCATTTCGGGCCTAATATCGTACCAGTAACTTTCCTTTTTAAAGTCCATGACACGGCCGTAGTGGTTCAGGGCCTTGAAAGGTAACATGCCAAAAGGGTTGAATTTATCGGTGGCATCTAAAAGATAATCTTCGCCGTTGATTTCGGCCTTTGCAATAAAATAATTGAAATCGGATATGACCGGATGGATTTTCTTTGGCAAGGCCTCATCGCGTGTGGACAATAAAACCAAATTGGTCTTTATATCGGCGGCTTTTAAAAGGTTGATCAATGACATATTAATTTCGGCCACGCTTCCCTTTTTTTCATCAAATGCCTCTTTTACGCGAACGGTGCCGAAGATACTTCCGTTTTTGCCTGTCCAAGTATAATGGTCCCTGACGAATTCATAAATGTTCTTGGCCTTTGTGAGGGCATCTCCATCGGTCAAAAGTGATTCGGGCACATTTTTTTCAAAGAACCCTTTTTTGTTCATTTGCCTGCCGATGTCCTTATCGGTTCTAAATTCGCGGTCAACATCTTTCCAGCTTTTTGTGAATTTCTCCGTGGTTCCGTCAAAGCGGTTTAATTGGGAAAGTTCAAACTCAAGTCTTGAAATATAATTGTTTTCCGAAAGCATATATTCGTTTTCGGCTTTAAAAGCCGGAATATCTTTCATGGCGTATTTAAGTACCTCACAGTCGGCCGCTTTGGCAAATCCATCGATATGAAAGCATTCTTTTTGAACTTTGGCGTCGTTGATGTCTAAGACAAGTGCACCGGTCAACGAACGGTTGAATACATAGTTTCCCGGAATTTTCGCATTGAATTCGCTGTACAGTTTAGGAATGGATGATTGGAACGACCATCCCTTGAAATTATAGTCATAAGGCGTTATTATCGTATAGGAGTATTCTAAAATACTACCCTTTTGCATCTTCGGAAAAGTGAATTTTTTCTGTTGCCACCTATCGGAAAGATCTTCGGTAAATATTTCTTTCGGAAGCACATTGTACTGCGCACCATCATTGTGTGTAACGGCCCTTATCTTCGTTACTTTTTCTGCCAGATTGTTATGATGGTACAATGGAATCTTAATAGTGCCATATCCAAATCCCTTCTCATCTAGAATCTTGATCTTTGTATGATATTCTTTGACCAGCCGAACTCGTCGGTCTATAAGTTTG
The DNA here is from genome assembly GCA_964351985.1 of uncultured Maribacter sp. Taxonomy (GTDB): domain Bacteria; phylum Bacteroidota; class Bacteroidia; order Flavobacteriales; family Flavobacteriaceae; genus Meishania. The sequence goes on from CAYGPR010000008.1 coordinate 46,484, forward strand.
TAATAATTATCGCCTCGTTCATGAAGTACCACAGCGTGGGCTGTGGAATCTTTGTCATATGAGGTCAACTGCTTTTCTGAATTTGTCAGCTTGCCAAAAGTATCGGGCATTTGAGCGGAGGTTGCGGAAAAAGTCAAGAAAAGAACTAAGGCAGAAAAATACTTAAGGTACATGGTCAATGGTTTGGTACCTTTTTATAACTATTTTGTCTTTGAATTATTGCAGCGAGTTCACCGTTTTCCGAAGCGCGACCAAATTTGTCAACAGCCGCTCCAAATAATCCAGATGCAACATATTGGCACCATCGCTTTTGGCAATGGATGGATCAAAGTGGGTTTCCATAAAGATCCCATCGACCCCCGCTGCGATTCCAGCCCTCGCCATAGTATTGATGAGTTCGGGACGACCTCCGGTAACACCGGAAGCCTGGTTGGGCTGTTGCAAAGAATGGGTTACATCGAGAACTACAGGGGCGAATTGTTTCATGGTGGGAATTCCCCGAAAATCGACGATCATATCTTGATACCCGAACATGGTACCACGATCGGTGATGCAGACCTGTTTGTTGCCTGAATCCGTTACTTTGGTCACTGCATGTTTCATGCTTTCGGGGCTCATGAATTGTCCCTTTTTAAGATTTACCACTTTGCCGGTTTTAGCGGCTGCTACTACAAGATCTGTCTGACGTACAAGAAAAGCGGGAATCTGCAGCACGTCAACAAATTCAGCAGCCATTTCGGCATCTGTCGTTTCATGAATATCGGTCACTGTCGGTACTTGAAAAGTTTCCGAAACTTTTCTTAGTATTTTCAATGCTTTTTCGTCCCCGATACCAGAAAATGAATCCACACGGCTTCGGTTTGCCTTTTTGAAACTCCCCTTAAAAACATAGGGAATTTGAAGTTTATCCGTTACCGAAACTATTTTTTCCGCAATGCGCAAGGCCATTTCTTCTCCCTCTATGGCGCAGGGTCCTGATAGCAAGAAAAAATTGTCTTTATCGGTATGTTTTATTTGTGGGATGAGCGAAAGATCCATTTCTTAAAATTTCCCCAAAGATAGCATTTAACTGTGGTTTCCTTTTTAGATTTATCGGAGACAAAGCCATTATACATGAAGTTATATTTCGTTTGCATATTGTTTTTGGGAATTCTGATATGTCCAATAAACAATTTTGGACAAGTCAAGGAGCGAGGTAAAACTTTCGAACTCATTAATTTGGAGCGCCATCAATTCAAGTTCGATTTGCTCTCTCCCGGACTTAGTTATGAGTTGGGAATTTTTAAAAACGTAACCGCTTCCGGAGGCCTTGGTATTGGTTATGCCACCTATCAAGAAGGCTATGCCATTGGTCTGACGTTGCATACCAGGGTACGGTATTATCATAATTTTAATAGAAGAATCAACAATAACAAGAATATTTCAGGTAATTCAGGAAATTATATTGCGGCCGCTAGAAGTATTTTTTTCTCCCCATTGCGATTGGCAACGAATATCGAAGGCCCGGATGACTTTAACATTGGTTTTTACGGGGTTACCTATGGCATTCAACGCACTTACGAAAGCGGATTCAATTTTGATGCAGAGGTGGGCGCGGGATATTATGTCGGAGATGGGGTACCATCAGGCTACGGACCGTTATTCAACTTTAAATTCGGCTGGGTCGCCACAAAACGAAAATCGAGAAAACCGACCTTTGAATAATTTGTGATCTGATTATAATATTGGCGCACTATTTGGTGTTATGTTAGAATCTAATTCCTAATCAAATAGCAATGCGAAAAAGTCTTTTAGTCGTATTCTTGACAATGGCCACCTTTATGGGTGCACAGTCGAGCAAAAATGTCGAGTCGGGATTATTCAAGCTCAATGCTTTTTTACCAGGCGCCTCTTATGAGCTAGGTGCCGGAAAAAACACGACGTTTAATTTTGACCTCACGTTGTATCCTGCTTTCTCGGGAAATATTGTTGAGATTTTCCCCGCGGTGGGAGCTGATTTCCGATATTTTACCAATATGGAACGTCGTATCTCAAAAGGAAAATCCATTTCAGGAAATAGTGGCAACTATGTCGCTTTCGTGAATCAATTGTTAGTGACCGCGCCTATTTTAGGCAATCTGGAATATGATGGCCCGTTGTCGTATAACGCAAGTTTCGTCTACGGACTGCAACGTACCTATAAAAAAGGTTTTTATTGGGGGCTTTCCTTTGGCCCCGGTTTTTATACCAGGGATAATGATCCTACCGCTGCCATCTTTATCGATATGAAACTGGGTTGGGTACTTTCCAAAAGAAAGAATTAATTCCTTCAAAATCAACAACATAAAAATAACATAACTTTATATTGTTAGCCAGAAATTAGCAGTATCTTTGCACGCTTAAAATAGCAAGGGGTAAAAGCCCTTATGCAAAGTCGAGGTTCGACTAATCAATCATAAAACCTATTATCATTTCCTCTTCGTGAGGAAACGGGAATGGAGGACAACTAAAAAAATTTGTGATTGATTTGTTTCACCTTCTCTAAATTAGAATTATGTCAATAACAAAAAATATAGCGATCATAGCGCACGTAGACCATGGCAAGACCACCTTGGTCGACAAGATCATGCACCATTGTCAACTGTTCAGGGATAACCAGAATACTGGGGAACTGATTTTGGACAATAATGACTTGGAGCGAGAGCGTGGAATTACCATTACTTCGAAGAACGTATCAGTTGTTTATAAAGATGTTAAGATCAACATCATCGATACGCCCGGTCACGCCGATTTTGGTGGTGAAGTTGAGCGTGTCCTGAACATGGCCGATGGCGTTCTTTTATTGGTCGATGCTTTTGAAGGCCCAATGCCACAGACCCGTTTTGTCTTGCAGAAGGCTATCGACTTGGGCTTGAAGCCTTGTGTGGTCATTAACAAAGTCGACAAGGAAAATTGTACGCCCGAAGAAGTGCATGAAAAGGTTTTTGACTTGATGTTCGAATTGGGCGCCGAAGAATGGCAATTGGATTTTCCGACCGTCTATGGTTCGGCCAAAAATAATTGGATGAGTGACGATTGGAAGAATGAGACCGATAATATTGAACCGCTTTTGGATATGGTCGTTGAGCACATTCCGACTTTTGAGGTCAAGGAAGGAAACACCCAAATGTTGATTACTTCTTTGGACTATTCCTCATTTACCGGACGAATCGCCATCGGAAGATTGCAGCGTGGCACCTTGAAGGAAAACCAACAGATTTCTTTGGTCAAACGAGATGGAAGCTTGGTAAAATCGAAGATAAAAGAACTGTTTACGTTTGAGGGCTTGGGCCGCTTGAAAGTGAAAGAAGTTATCGCGGGAGATATATGTGCCATCGTGGGTCTAGAAGGTTTTGAAATTGGTGATACCATTGCGGATGTTGAAAATCCTGAAGGATTGAAGACCATCGCAATCGATGAACCGACAATGAGTATGTTGTTTACGATCAATGATAGTCCGTTTTTTGGGCAAGACGGTAAATTCGTGACCTCTCGTCATATCAAGGAACGATTGGAACGTGAATTGGAAAAAAACTTGGCCTTACGGGTCAACGAAACCGATAGTGCCGATAAATTTTTGGTTTTCGGCCGCGGTGTTTTGCATTTATCCGTTTTGATCGAGACGATGCGCCGTGAAGGTTATGAATTACAGATCGGGCAACCTCAGGTTATCATCAAGGAAATCGACGGGGTCAAATGTGAACCCATAGAACAATTGACCATAGATCTTCCTGAAGAGGTTTCCGGTAAAGCTGTTGAAATGGTTTCTATTCGGAAGGGAGAAATGACCAGTATGGAAGCCAAAGGCAACCGTATGGTCTGTGAGTTCATGATTCCCTCAAGAGGAATTATCGGACTACGAAACCAATTGCTGACCGCTACTGCCGGTGAGGCCATCATGGCTCACCGATTTTTAGAATACCAACCTATGAAAGGGGATATTCCACAACGTCAGAACGGTTCTTTGGTTTCCATGGAAAAGGGAAAAGCGATTCCGTATTCTATAGATAAACTCCAAGACCGCGGTAAGTTTTTCGTAGACCCAGGCGAAGATATTTATGAGGGTCAAGTCATTGGGGAAAATTCCCGAGGTGACGATATGACCATCAACATCACGAAGACCAAGAAACTATCCAACGTACGTTCTTCTGGAGCGGATGATAAAGCAAAAATCGTTCCCGCCATAAAATTCTCCTTGGAAGAAGCGCTGGAATATATTCAGAAAGATGAGTATGTCGAGGTAACGCCGAAACACCTGAGACTTCGTAAAATCTATTTAAAAGAAGTGGATAGAAAACGAAATAAGATAGATTAGACATTTTTGGTCGGTTTTCTTAGCTAAAAAGATAAAGTTCTTATTTTCGAATAAGAACTTTTTTTATGCCGCAATTCAAGTTTACCCAGCCGATACATCAACTTGAGAAAAGAAAGGGCGGTTATTTCTACTTTCAAATCGATGCCCCCGTTGTTGAACAGTTTCCCAAAAAAAAGCGGTTCGTCTCATTGGTACTATCGAAAGCAGCATTTCCTACTCTTGTGGGTTGGGCCATTTGGGCGGCTTTAACTTTTTTGTCATCCTTTCTATAAATAATTTGAACTCCTTGAATAGAAGTTTGGTGTGATGAGGTGTTTTTTGAATTTTACGAAGACCAGAATCCATTTGGGGTGGAAAATCCCGAAGCGCTCCAAATATTTTTAGCACAGGATAAAGATGCGAAGCGAATTTTAGAAAAACTGACAGATGGTAGAAGCGCAGTCTAATCTATGCTATTAAACCGATTATGGATATAGATAAACAGTTACGAAAGACCATGGCGTACTTAGAGGAAGAAGATGTTATAATGAAGCGAAAAAAATAACAGCTAAAAATTTTATTAAAATCCGTTGAACAATAGATAGTATTAGGTTGTACCGACCATGGATAACAATAAGAATGTAAATCGCTATTCGACCAACTGATGTCGCACATGGCATGCAGCAGCAGCCCCGATAATACCCGCCTGATTCTGTAGTTCGGCCGGTATGACGGGCATATCGACTTTGATATAATCTTTGAATTCGTCCCAGTCCTTCGAAGTGCCACCCCCTAAAATAACTAGATCTGGAGAAACGATCAATTCAACATATTTTAGGAATTTATTGAAACGTTTGCCCCATTTCTTATAGGTAAGACCTTCACGTTCTTTGGCCGAGGCCGCCGCCCAGGTTTCTATTTTATCATATTTTTTATAGGGAATCTGGCCCAATTCAAAATTCGGGATCAATCGACCGTCCAAGAAAGCACCACTGCCCAAACCTGTGCCGATAGTTATCATGACGACGAAACCCATTTCGCCTTTGCCAGTTCCATAATTCATAGTAGCATAACCGGCTGCGTCGGCATCATTGATAACGGTAAATTCGAGTCCTGTTCTTTTTTCAAGAAGTTCTTCCGCGTTCAGACCGTCCCAAGATTCGTGCAAATTACCGGAAGATTTGCACACTCCCTTTTTGATAACGGTAGGGAACCCGCAGCCCACATGGCCTTTATAATCGAAGTGTTCAATGATCTGTGCAATCACATCTGCCATCTCCTCAGGTTTTCGAGATTCAGGCGTGGGAATTCGAAAACGATCCGTGGTCATTTCCCCGGTCGTCATATCCACCAAGGCACCTTTTATTCCAGAGCCACCAACGTCAATACCAAGAATTTCCATGAAATAGGATTTGATTTTATGGGCGCAAAGTAATGAAAAGTTTACCCAACATTGAAATAATGTTATGAACCAGCTTATTTCTGTGGTGAAAATCGATACAACCCAGTATCTCCTTTCTTGAAAAGAGGCCATAGTTTTTTGACCAATTCAGGATTTTCTGCCGCAATGTTTCTCTCTTCCGAGTCACTTTGACCATAGTCGTATAACTCGATCACAGGTTGTTCTTCCCTAAAATATTGAGTCAGTCTATACCTATCGGTGCGCATGGAAATACCATCTTTAAAATAACTATAGGCGACGGTATTTGGTTTCTGACTTCTGGGCTGCATGGCATCGAAAAAACTTTCACCATCGATTTTATGTTTTAATGGAATGTTGCAGAGTTGCAAAAGCGTGGGATAAATATCGACCGATTCGATAATATTTTCAACCTTTTTACTTTGTTGCGAAATGAATGGCGATTTGATGATCAATGTACTTTTCAGTGCATTTTCAAAAAGGGTATGCTTGCCCCATACCCGCTGGTCGCCCAAATGCCAACCATGGTCTCCCCAGATGACGATGATGGTATTTTTATCGAGTCCGGTGGATTTTAGTTCCTTCATCAATTTCCCTATTTGGGCATCGACATAACTTATGGAGGCGAGATAGGCGTGTCTCAGTTTTTTTGCGTATTCGTCGGAAACCGATTTTGAAAGACTGGCTTTTTCGTCACCCAAGGCATATTGATTGAATTCTCCACTTTCATGTAGGCTTTTAAGATTTATATTTTCAGGGATGTTCGGATTGTCACTTAACGGAATAGAATCCGGGTTGTATAAATCCCAATATTTTTTAGGGGCGTTAAAGGGTAAGTGGGGCTTGAAAAATCCCACCCCCATAAAAAAGGGTTTGTCCTTACTTTTGAGTTCTCGAAGTTTTGAAATGGCGAGATTGACCGTTAACCCATCAGGGTATCCTTCGTCATCAACTTCCCCTGCCTCATAGGGTTTTACCTGTTTTTTTAGACTCTGGCGGTTTTCACCATTGGCGTATGCGAAAAAGGCATTCCAACCGGTTTTCCATTTTCCGGAGTCGAATAAAAGTTCGCTCCAGCTGTGGGGCAGCTCTCTTTTTGAAGAAACCGGGTCTTCGTATCCGTACAACAATCCGTCTGCGGAATGGCTGATCTTCCCAATTCCTACGGTATGATACCCTTCTTGTTTTAAACGATGGATAAATGTCTCGGGAATCGAATCTTCCGGTCTGTCGGAGAGTTCCTTTTCAATGGCATTGTTCTGCAAATGAATCTTCTTCCAAGGGCGATAACCTGTTAACAATGCGTGACGCGAAGCTCCGCAGGTTGGCACTTGCACATAATGGTTTAGAAAAATGCTTCCTTCTGATGCCAAGGCATCCATATTGGGGGAGGTTACATAATTCTTTCCATAGGCACCGAGTTCAGAGCGCAAATCATCCACAGCAATAAAAAGAACGTTTGGGCGACTTTGCTTTTCAATAACGGCTTTTTCTTCTTTACAACCCAAAACCGAAACGGCCATTATGGTAAATACAAGAAAATATTTTGACATACTCGGTCGGGTTGTTTAAGAAGTAACCAAGTTAGTGAAAAGTGTCTACAAACTTTTTTTGATTCGATCTACGGTTTTTACGATTAAAAATGCGGGCATGACGACTTTGAGTTCTGATTGGTTGATTACAGTAACAATGGTAGCATTTTGATTTTCCAAATACGCCAAGTAACAACTGTAACCTGGGTCGAAACCACTATGACCCATGATTTTTCCTGTTTTTCGCGATGTATCGTAAAGCATGACCCCTAGACCATATCCCTTTTCAAAATCAAGCATTTTATCCAAAGTGGTCTTTGATTTGAAAAGTTTGCCGCTAAAAGCAGCTTGTCCGAATAAGAGTAGGTCATCGATATTGGTAAGAATGCCGCCAGCAGAATTCATATGATTGAAGTTCAAGGTGAATTCGGTCAATTCCCAATCAGTATAGTAGCCCTTGAACATCATGGGAAGAACTTGTGCAGAAGGTTGCAACGATGTATTTTTCAGCGCCAAGGGTTTGACGATTCGATTATCGATAATATCAGCAATGTTCTTCTTTTGAACTTTTTCAGCGATCATTCCCAAAAGAATATAATTCGTATTCGAGTAATTATATTTGCCAAGTTTGTTGACCGAGGGCGTAACTTTCAAGGCAATATCGATTCGGTCTTGCAATGAATATTTTCTTTCAGGTTCATTTTTGAGCGCGTCGAGGTGTACCTGTCCTTTGTTAAGATAGTCTGCAATGCCACTTGTATGGCGTAAAAGGTGTTCTAGGGTCAACTCCTTTTCATAGGTCTTCCCATCAAAAGTGGTCAGCTCTTTTATCATCTGCTCATCTAGATACTTGATTGCCTTGTCTTGGAGGAATAAAAGGCCTTCCTCCTCCATTTGTAAAATGCAAACGGCAACAAAAATCTTGGTAATGCTGGCGGCGATGAAAAGCTCATCGCCTTGTAATTTTTTTTCTTTGTCCAGACCGACATGGCCCACACTGTACTTCCAATTCAAGGCATTCGGATAGTCTACTGCGGCAATTACTCCGCTCGCTTCAGAATTCACTTTCAGATACTCATCTGTTAGGGATATCAGTTCTTCTTTTAATGCCTCGGGCGTTTGGCAGCTTACAAGACCATTAATAAAGAGGAAAATGAAACAACAGATTTTAAGGACTATCATCTTCATGGATGTTCGATTTTGATTGTGGTAAAAAGAGGAAGGGGGAAAAGAATTGTTACAGTTTCTAAGATGAAAAACTTTTAACTCAACATGCCACTCGCTTTTAAGAAGTCAAATATCAAAACATCCACCGCCGCGACTTTATCTATATCTGAATAATTGAGCCAAACCATCTCTTCGATTTCAGAATCGGGCAGCAGTGTTCCTCTGTAATTTGCCGAATAACATGTCATTCGCACCAAGATTCCCGGTTTATGACCATCGGCTTGTGCTTCGAAAATTCCTATAAAATTTAAGGTTGGCAGTTCGAGTTCGACGCTCAGTTCTTCCTTTATTTCGCGGGATAGGGCTTGAGCGTCTGTTTCGCTGGCTTCCCTTTTTCCACCCGGAATGTAGTATTTTGTTTTACCTTTCGAGCGGGTGCTTAGAATTTTTCCATCGACGATATGGATCCAGGCCAGTTTGTCAATAATCTGGTCTGAAGGTTCTATGTAGTAGTCGATGGAATTCAAGGAGTGGTTCGGGTCGATAAAATCAAGGAATTTGTCAATAGCTTTTCCGAAGCCTGTTAAAGTGCCCAATTGGTTATTTCGGCCCAAAGCACTTGAAATGGTCTCGTCGCGATTACCGAATCGGTACCCTTCTTTTTTAATCCACAATACATTCAGCAAATGTTGCATCATTACATTGCCCAGTTGGTCGATGGAGATGGCAATTTTAAGTAAATATTCCCCAAGACCACGAAATCCTTTTGTGGTTAAGGAATGTAAAATTCCATAAATAAACCCGAGGGGGGCGGTAATCACCAACAGCAAAATCGAAATCAAAAAAAGTAAGATCCCGATAATCGGATTCGCTTTTTTGTCGGGCTGGTAGACTTGTTTTTTGAGGATCATGTAACACCTATCATAATAGGTATGAAGGTACAAAAAACACGAAGTAGAGATAGTGGGTCGGACTTAAATACTTAAAACAATTTTTCACGAACTGTATTAAAATAACTATCACTAACGGGAATTTTGGTTTCACCGATCAACAAATCCCGTCCTTTTAAGGCCGACACTTTTTGGGTATTGACGATATAGGAGCGGTGGACGCGTATGAAAATATCGCTTGGAAGTAGGTCCTCTAATTTTTTAAGCGATTGGTTGCTCATTATTTTCGATGGCGTTGTATGGTATATAACATATTCGCTGTCACTTTGGATAAATAGAATATCGTCATAGCGAAGTCTGTGCAAATCATACCCCGATTTTACGGTTATCGAATCAGTCTCTTCTTCATATGCGCTTTTCGCCTTGTTTACGGCAGCTAGAAAACGTTCGAAAGTGATTGGTTTCAAAAGGTAGTCAAGTGCATTGAGTTCAAACCCTTCCAAAGCATATTCGGAATAGGCGGTCGTGAAAATAATTTGCACATTTTGAGGAAGTAGTTTGGCGAAATCAGTTCCTTTGATTTCTGGCATTTGAATGTCCAAAAAAAGTAATTGAACTTTCTTGTTTTTTATAATTTGTAGGGCATCTAGCGGATTTTCTATGGAACCGACCAATTTCAGAAAATCTAATTTTCCGATGTAGGTCGCGATAAGACCTCTCGCGAGTTCCTCATCATCGACTACCAAACATTTAATAGTTGCCATTCAAATCTATTTTTAAGTCTACCTTGAAAGCTTGGGAAGTTTCGTTGATCGATAATTCATGTCGGTTTGGATATACGATAGCCAATCTTTTCTTAACATTCTCGATACCAATACCGCCTACTTCATCTTTTACTCTTGGCACATGTGGTTTACTATTTTCTATTTCAAACGAAATTTTGTCTTCATCAGCATCAATCTTCATCCGAATAAATACATCCTTTATTTTTTCAATATTACCATGTTTTAGAGCATTCTCCATAAAGGGAATAAAAAGCATGGGTGCAATTTTGATATTTTGATTTGCCACTTTAAAATCAACCTCAATAGGGTACTGCTTGCTACTCTTTAGTTCGAATAATTTGACATAGTTTGTAATATAGGTAATCTCTTTTTCCAGCGGTACCAGTTCTTGCTCACATTCATACAATACATAGCGTAACATATCGGAAAGATAACCGATACTCTGTTGCGTCTTACCAGAATCAATAACCGATAGCGCATAAATATTATTCAGTGAATTGAACAAAAAATGAGGATTGATTTGAGATTTTAAAAGCTTGAGTTCCGTTTGTAGGGCTTCGTTCTTGTTGACTATCATTTCTTCTTCCTTTTTCTGGGCAAACAAAAAGGTTTCTATAAACGTAGCCGCTATGTAAGAAATGGACAGCATCAACAGGTTTATCAAGAATTTCGGTGGCGGCTTTCTTTGTATCCCCCTAGAAATATTCATGTCTGGCCCAGGAGGCGGTCCCATTCCGGGGCCAGGTCTGGGTCCAGCTCCTGGTCCTACTCCCGAGCCTTGAACCGTCGCAATATCAGGAACAAGAAAGGTACACAATAAGAGTATCCCTATGGATATTAAGGCGAATAGCAAATACTTCTTTTTGAATAAAAGCGCTGGTGCTGTATAAAATACCAGTACGGCTATGACCAAAATCTGGAAAACGAATGCAAGGCCATTCTCCTTCAAAAATTGAAAATTCTCTCCGAGAAAAAACCAAGCAGTCAGCCATACGACAAGCCATAAAACTACTTGAAAAAGAAATCGTTTGAGTTGGTTCATACTACAAATAAAAGGAAATAAAAATCATTCGACTATCGAAAACCCGCTTTCAGATAGGTATTAAAATAAGAGTTGCCGTCTCACATTGTCCATTCACTTAAAAGGAACCTGCATTCGCTGATTTCAGTCATTTGACATTAGACTTATGACCACCTTTGGTATCAAATTCAAACACTAAAAATTAAACGACATGTATAAAAGAACAATGAAATTAGGAGTATTCGTAATGGTAATTGGCCTATTTGCTTCCTGTAAAATGAATGCACAGAATGATAGTAACAGACAGCAACGAAAAGAACGCCCTTCTGTAGAAGAACTCTTCAAGCAGATGGATGCGAATGAAGATGGTAAGCTTTCAAAAGAGGAAGTAAAAGGTCCTGTAAAAAATGACTTTACCAAAATCGACACAGATGAAGATGGTTTCCTTTCTAAGGAAGAGTTGGAAAAAGCCCCCAAACCAGAACGCGGTAAAGGAAGGCAACAAGGAAAACAATAAACAAAGTCAAATTTTAGAAACGCAGTACAATGAAAAAGTTCACATTTAAATACATTACCGTTTTAAGTATTTTATTTCTAGCAACATTGTTATTTACAGGTTGTTCTGATGATGACCCGATAATTGAAGCAGATGACAATACTTCAGTTGTCGATGACGATTCTTCGACGGACGATGACAGCACAACAATAGAAGATGCCGACTTTGTCGCAACCGATTGGACCACAGAAACCCACAGTAACGATGCGGATCCAAATTTTGACGAGGTATTCGATAATACCACGGTAAAAAGATTTGATTTTGTAATCTCGGAAGATAACTGGCAACTGATGCTAGACGATATGACCGATTTATACGGCAATTTCGGAAGCTCGAGTGGTGGTCCTGGAGGCGGTGGAGGCCCAGGAGGTACCGGTGGCGAAACAACCTTTTCAGATGAGGATCCAATTTTTGTGCCAGGGTCGGTTTTTTACAACGGTAAAGAATGGTATAAGGTAGGCCTGCGCTTTAAAGGAAATTCCAGTTTGGCAGGCGCTTGGGGAGCAGGAATTTTAAAACTGGCCTTTAAAATGGATTTTGATGAGTACGAAGATGATTATCCACAAATAGACAACCAGCGGTTTTATGGCTTTAAGAAATTCAGTTTAAAGAATAATTATAATGACCGATCCTTCTTAAGAGAAAAAGTGGCGGCAGAAGTGTTTTCAGATGCAGGCTTGGCAGTTTCCAATACCGCTTTTTATACATTGTATGTAGACCATGGCGATGGTCCCGAATATTTTGGACTGTACACTTTAGTCGAAGAAGTGGATGGCACAGTAATCGACACCCAGTTCTCAAACGATAACGGTAACCTATATAAGCCCGAAGATGATGGTGCAAACTTTGCGGAGGGTATGTTCAATGAAGAAGGTTTTGAGAAAAAGACCAACGAAGATGATGCCGATTGGAGCGATATTGAAGCCTTGTTCGGGGCCTTACACGACGATAATCGAACTACGGATCCCGCAGCTTGGCGAGCAAATCTTGATGCTGTTTTTGATACCGACGTTTTCTTGAACTATCTCGCAGTAAACACAGTCATGCAAAATTGGGATACCTATGGTAGAATGCCGCATAACTATTATCTGTATAACAATCCAGATAACAGCAAACTCACATGGATTCCTTGGGATAACAATGAAGCCTTACAAGAAGGAAATAGGGAAGGCTCGTTGAATTTGGACTTCTCGGACTTGGGGTCAAATGAGTGGCCTTTGATCGAGTACCTGTATGCTGATGAAACCTATAAGGCAATCTATGACAACTATGTACAGGAAACCATGGCTGGGCCATTTGAAACATCCCGTATACAATCGGTCTATGCAACCTACTCCTCTTTAGTTGAACCCTATGCCACCTCAGAAGTAGCGGGATATACCTTCTTGAACAATAGCGCTGATTTTCAGGCGGCTATTAGTGAACTGAATGCGCATGCTTCACAACGCGCATCGTCAGTAAATGGTTATTTAAGTAACTAGCAGAAAAAAATTAATTTGGTTTGGTTTGAAAAGAAATGCTTCGAAAGCAATTTCGAAGCATTTTCAAAAAAAATTCACATCAAGCACAAGTTTTTCAAAAGATAACATCTAAAAACAATACATATGAACAAAACAGCAATGATTAAGAAAACATTAGCTCCTATGGCCCTTGTATTTTTATTGAGCTTGGCCACACTTATCTCTTGTAGCAATGACGCTACAGATGACATTGTACTCGACGATGATGCTTTCGAGGAAGAGTCAGCAACATTACATGCGGCCTATACGGCATTCAACCCAGATGCCACCACAATTTATTTAGATGGCGCCAATGTCGTAATCGAAACCACAGGCCTTCCAAATCATGAAACTATTTATTGGGGAGAAGGCAATGCGCTTTATAAGGATGAGCCAGATGTGGACACAACACCAAGCATTATATCGAGCAATAACAATGCAACAACCATAACCGTTGATGCGACTCCAGATTTAACCGGAAATACGGTTGATACTCAGTTGAATACAATAGGCATCGCGGTAAGCGGTGCCTCTATTTTCAATGACCAAGAGGGTAATGGCCCTTTGGGTCAGGCAGCCGCAAGTCTTGATTGGACAGGCGCTCACATTGGCCCCGGAGTTTATCATTATCACCTAGAACCGGTTGCTTTTACAGATGATGATGAGAACTTGGTGGGCATTCTATTGGATGGTGTTTTTCTTTACGGAAGAAAATGCAATGCTACCGGAACATACCCTACTGATTTAGATGCATCTGGCGGGCATATTAGTGCCACCCAGTACACTGAAGGAGAAGCAGAGTATCATTACCATATTATCAATGAAGTCTATTCGACTACAGGGTCATATCTAGCATTTGCCGGTCCTTACCAAGGATACTAGATATAAGTTATGATGAAGAAAAAAAAATCCTACGTGCTAATTGGCAAGTAAACCTGTCCGCGTATTTGCGGGCAGGTCCGACCAAACAAAAAGAAGTAACCCATGAAGCGACTATTTTTGGTTTTACTGGCATTAACAGTTTTCAATTGCAAGGAAAAGGCCTTAGTGGATAAAGACGATATCGCTTTCTTATTTGCGGAGGAAGTATTCGTCGTGCCCCCCATGGAAGTGGCTAAAAAAGAACTGGTATTAAATCAAAACGAAGGTAAATGGTATCTTAATGGACAGCCTTACAATGGCTATTCCGTTAAACTATATCCAAATGGAAATACAGAGGAACGATGGGGTTTTTATAAGGGAAAAAGACAAGGGATCGCAAGACGATGGTCAGAGAATGCGGTACTTCGTGTGGAGTCTTATTATCATAAAAACAAATTGGTCGGAGACTATAAGACTTGGTGGGAAAACGGTGCGATAGCCGAAGAATCATATTATGTAAATGGTCAGAAGCAAGGTGAGGAAAAACAATGGTACCCCAATGGGCAATTTTCCAAATTGCGTCAACTTGTTGACGGCAATGAAGAAGGTTTACAAAAAGCATGGTTGCCGAACGGAAAGCTTTATGTCAACTATGAAGCCAAAAACGGACGCATATTCGGAATGAAAAGAGCTAATTTATGTTATCAATTAGAAAATGAAATCGTTGTTAAGGATGAAAAATTATAGTGTATTACTCATTTATTTGATTATGATTTTTGCGGGTTGTAAAAAGGAAGTAAAAAAAGAAATCGCGAAAGTGGAGGAAACCAGTAGGGTGGAACATTTGCCGTATTACAATGAAGAATTCTTTACTCCCCATTGGTTGACAACAAATAGTATGGAAGAAAAGACTTTTCACAAGATTCGCGATTTTAGTTTGGTCAATCAACTGGGTGATACTATTTCCCAAAAAACATTTGACGACAAAATCTATATTGCCGATTTCTTCTTTACTAGTTGTCCCGGAATTTGCCTAAAAATGACGGGCAATATGTCAAAGTTGCAAGAGGATTTCAAAGATGACCCCGAAATTTTACTCCTATCCCATTCGGTTACTCCATCAATAGATTCGGTGCAGGTATTGAGAACGTATGCGGATAAAAATAAAATTTTAGATTCCAAATGGCATTTGGTCACGGGAGACAAACAAGAAATCTATGACTTGGGTAGAAATGAATATTTCGCAGAAAATGATTTGGGCGTTCCGAAAGACATCAATGACTTTTTACATACCGAAAACTTCCTCCTTATTGACAAGAACAAACATATTCGTGGAATCTACAACGGCTTGAACAGTGCTTCTATTAATCAATTGATCATTGATATTCGTACCTTGAAAAAAGAGGGCTGAATGCAAGAATCAAACCGCCCTTTGCACCACCTCAAAAACCTTGTTCCCATCACATTTCAAGGTTTTTGAAGGATATTTGAGAATAAGTGCATAATCATGCGTGGCCATTAAAATGGTACGTCCCGATTTATTGATATCCTGCATTACTTTCATGACCTCCACACTGGTCTGTGGATCAAGGTTTCCGGTAGGCTCGTCGGCCAAAATAAGTTCAGGGTCATTTAACAAAGCACGTGCAATGGCGATTCGCTGTTGTTCGCCACCAGAAAGTTCATGGGGAAATTTAAACCCCTTGGTTTTCATCCTTACCTTGTCCAAAACTTCCTCGATCTGTTTGTCCATTTTGGCCCTGTCTTTCCAACCTGTAGCCTTGAGCACGAACTCCAGATTATTGTTGATGTTTCGGTCCGGCAGCAGTTTAAAATCCTGAAAGACAATGCCAAGTTTCCGGCGTAGATAGGGAATATCATTTTCCTTTAGCCTTTGCAGGTCGAAACCGACGATACTTCCTGAACCTTTTTGCAGTGGAAGGTCGCCATAGAGCGTCTTCATAAAACTACTTTTTCCGCTTCCGGTCTTTCCGATAAGGTATACGAATTCCCCTTTTTTGACCTCGAGGCTGACCTCGTTCAAAATGAGACTTTCTTTTTGAAAGATGGCGACATCGTTAAGTTCCAGTACAGTTTCGGACATTTTCTTGGCTAATGGTTAATCTTCATGGTCAAAGTAATTCTCAACATAAAACTCATAACTCTGAACCCATAACTCATAACTTGTTTGTTGATATAAAAGTAATAAGTTAACCCGGATAACAAATTATCGTTCTACTAATTCTTTTTCTTTTGTAAGCCGAACGCAGTGCGCTTCACGCAAAAAACTACGTGCCGAGCAAGTAAAACACTTTCTTCCGCATAGAGCTAATAGCGTTGAGCGAAAAGCGAAGAGCAATATACTTTGATTCCATTTTTCACGTTATACACACTAGAAAATAGTTAGAACACTATGTTTAGAAAGATATCCACTTTCCTTCCTATCCTTTTGGGAATGGTATTTTGGGGCACTTCCCAAGAAACCAAAATCTATACCCACGAAAATAAAGATTACGAAGATGCTTTGGCGCTCTATAACAATGAGCAATACCAAGCCGCACAGACTATTTTCGGTAAGGTAAAGAACACCACCGACAATCTTGAGACCAAAGCGAACAGTGCCTATTATGAGGCTAACGCAGCCGTACGCCTAAATCAATTGGGGGCCGATAATCTCATGGAAGATTTTGTGGAAAAATACCCAACATCCACAAAACGTAATTCCGCCTTCGCCGATGTGGCGGAATATTATTTCGAGACAGGAAAATATCCGTATGCCTTAAAGTGGTACGATAAAGTAGACCAGGGAGCCCTTTCGAGAAAGGAAATGGACAAATTCAACTTCAATTATGGGTATTCCCTTTTTTCATCCAAGAAGACCAAAGAGGCCGAACGGTATCTAAGCAAGGTTACAGAATCGCCAATTTATGGTTCCCAAGCAAAATATTACATGGGCTATATCTCCTACGAACAAGATGATTATCAAACGGCCAATGAACGTTTTGATGAGATTACCGACCCTGAGATTCTAGAGGAAAAAATGAGTTATTACCAGGCGGACATGAATTTCAAGCTTGGTAAATTCGAAGAGGCCATTGCCTTGGCCAAGAAACAGTTGACCAAAGCGGACAGAAGTGAAGTTTCGGAACTCAACAAGATTATCGGAGAAAGTTATTTCAATCTAAAGCAATACGAAAATGCGATTCCGTTTTTAGAGGAGTATAGAGGGAAAAGAGGAAAATGGAGCAATACCGATTATTATCTTTTGGGATATAGTTACTACAAGCAAGGTGATTTTCTCAATGCCGTTCAACAATTCAACAAAATTATCGGTGGAACGAACAGCGTTTCGCAAAATGCATACTACCATTTGGCGGAGTGCTATTTAAAACTCGATAAAAAACAGGAAGCCTTGAACGCTTTTCGAAACGCCTCTCAAATGGATTTCTCTCCAGAGATCCAAAAAGATGCCTATTTGAACTATGCCCGTTTGAGTTATGAAATCGGAAATCCTTATGAACCCGTACCACAGGTCATTTCAGATTATTTGAGCAAATATCCGAACGATAAAAATGCACAGGCCATGCAAGAATTATTGGTCGATTCGTATATCACCTCGAAAAATTTTGCCGGGGCCATGGAGCTGCTCGAAAAGAATCGAAATTTCGCTAGCAAGACGACCTATCAGAAAGTTGCCTTCTATCGCGGGGTCGAACTCTTTATTGACGCAGACTATGCCGAGGCGGCGGAGAATTTCAAAAAATCATTGGGCAGTGCCGAGGATGCTCTTTTTGAGGCACGGGCGGCCTACTGGAAAGCAGAATCGGAATATATGTTGAATCGCTTTGAAGATGCCTTGGCAAGTTACAAACGATTCCAACAAAGTTCGAGCGCAAGATCAACGGAGGAGTATAAAGATTTGGATTACAATTTGGCCTATACCCATTTTAAGCTAAAACAATATGGTCCGGCCATTTCTAATTTCAACAGTTTTACCAGTTCATCGCCTTCCGACACGCAAAAACTTTATGATGGTTATCTCCGATTGGGCGACAGTTATTTCGTAACCAGTAAATATTGGCCTGCCATAGAAACCTATAATAAGGCCTTGGATTTGACAGGTCCCGAAAAGGATTACGCCGCATATCACAAAGCTTTAAGTTATGGATTTGTGGATCGGGCAAGTACGAAAATCGAGGAATTGGAAAACTTCACTTCGAAATATCCGAATTCAACGTTAAAAGATGATGCTCTCTTTGAGTTAGGAAATTCCTATATCACTTCGGGTCAAGAGAATCGTGGCCTTCAGGCGTATGATCGTTTGATCAGTGAATACAGGGCCAGTGCCCTTGTGCCCCAGGCCATCATGCGGCAAGGGTTGGTGCATTACAATGCCAGCCGAAACGATCAGGCCTTAGCGAAGTTCAAAACAGTGGTGCGCGATTTTCCGAACACCCAAGAAGCGATTCAGGCCGTATCTACCGCAAAACTTGTTTATGTCGATATGGGTCGGGTCGATGAATACGCCGCTTGGGTACGTGACCTTGATTTTGTCGAAGTGACCGATACCGAGTTGGATAATGCCACTTTTGAATCGGCCGATAAAAAGAATCTCGAGGGAGATAAAAATGCCGCTATCAGGGGATATGAAAATTATATCAAACAATTCCCCAACGGATTGCATGCGATTAAAGCGAATTTCAATCTGGCCCAATTGTATTTTGCTCAAGGTGATAAGGAAAAGGCATTGGTCTATTACAAATATGTGGCCGATAAGGGAACGAGTGAATATACCGAACAAGCATTGACACGTACTTGTGAAATCTACATCGGTAAAAAGGATTATATCTCGGCACTACCTTATTTGGAACGATTAGAAGCCACGGCCGATATTCAGCAGAACAGAACATTTGCCCAGTCGAATTTAATGAAGGGCTATTATCAGCAAAAGAATTATGATCGCACCTTAGCGTATGCCGAAAAGGTATTGGCAACTCCGAGTATCGATAACCGTATCAAAAGTGATGCGCAGATAATGATCGCTAGGTCGGCCATCGCCACTGGGAATGAGTCAAAAGCCGAATCCGCATATGCCGAAGTATTGAAAATAGCATCAGGGGAGACTGCCGCCGAAGCACTGTATTACGACGCTTATTTCAAGAACAAAGCCGGGCAACATGAAACCTCTAACACTTCAGTGCAGAAATTGGCAAAAGATTTTTCAGCTTATAAAGAGTGGGGAGGTAAAGGTCTTATCATTATGGCCAAAAACTTCTATGCTTTGGGTGATGCCTACCAAGCCACATATATTTTGGATAATGTGATTACGAATTTCAGCCAATATCCTGAAATAGTTGCCGAGGCACGTGGTGAACTATCCATTATTAAGGCAAAGGAGGCGCAAAGTAATTCTTCCGTAAATCCGGATGGAAATTAAATTATTCGAATACTAAGGAACACACATGAACAATTACATTAAAATAACCCTTTTCACTTTGCTTGGATTTTTCCAGATAGCCCAAGCGCAAGATGAGGACGACGAAGGCATAGGAACGGAGACCGTAACGGTAACGAAAGCGTACACGCCCACCATTTCCGATGCTTTTAAGATTAAGTCGATGCCGAACCTGAACGATTCCATCGTCCTTCAAAAAAAGAAAATTGACTATAGTATTTTTTCGGTTCCGGTGGCGTCAACTTTTACGCCGGCAAAGGGCAAAGCCTCGGCGGTCAAAAAAGCTCCTCCTCCGATTCTATATAATTCTTACGCTTCGGCGGGTGGGGGTAATCCAGCCAACATTATGGCCAAATTCTATACAGCACTAACCATAGATAGAGAATCTAACTTTACATTGGGTCTTGACCATAATTCTTCTCGTGGCGATATCGCCGGAGTAATTTTGGACAATATTTATTCGAAAAGTAAACTTGATGCATCCTATGCAAAGCGGGATCGAGATTTGAATTGGGGCGCTGATTTGGGGGTAAAGCATCAGCTCTATAATTGGTACGGTTTGCCCGAAGGTACTGATCCGATAACGGTGGCCGGTATCGATGAACGTCAAAATTATTTTATGGGAGAGGCAGGGGCCCATATCAATGTTGAAGATGCCTATTTTTCGAATGCCGAACTCAAGTATAGAAGATTTTGGGATGGCGTAAAATCGGGTGAGAACCGGGCCATTTTCGGAACAGGTTTTGAGTTTCCGGTCAACGAGGAGACTTTTGGCATCAAATTGAAAGTGGATTATGTCAACGGGAGTTTTAAAAATACCAGTATCAACGATACCGAAAATTTGGAAGGAATAAAATATAGTCACCTGCAGGTAGGCATCAATCCCAGCTTGACCTTGTTGCGTGATGACCTTTCTTTGAATTTGGGGGTAAATCTCGTCTATGGGCTGGATACCGAGTTGAGCGATAGTAATTTCTACATCTATCCAGCGGTAACCGCTTCGTATCGATTATTAGAAGATTTTGCTATTGCCTACGGTGGAATCGAGGGAGAACTGAGGCAGAATTCCTACTATGGGTTTGTAGAGGAAAATCCCTTTGTTTCCCCGACACTTACTATAGTTCCTACAGATCGGCAGTATGATGCGTATATAGGGCTTAGAGGTCAACTTTTGCCCAATCTAAGTTATAATATCAAAGGATCCTATACGGCTGAAAATAGAAGGCCAGTTTTCAAATTGAATCCGAGTAATACATTTCGCAATGATGAAAATGGATATTATTTCGGTAACTCTTTCGAGGTATTTTATGATGATATCAAGACCTTGGGCGTGTTTGGCGAGTTGAACATCGATGTGAACCGCAATTTCACTTTAGGCGTGAATGCCGAGTATTTCAACTACAATACGGAAACCGATAATCCCGCATGGAACCTTCCCGAACTCACTGGCTCGTTGTTCATGGATTACCAGATCGGTGAAAAATGGTTTATGGGTGCCAATCTATTCTATGTTGGCGAACGGGAGGATTTTTCTTCGATTGCCCAGCCCAACGTTCCACCATCGCAATTTCCTGCGACACCTATTAAACTCGATAGTTACTTTGACGCCAATGCACACATCGGTCATCGGTTGAGCGATCAACTGTCCATTTTCGTGAAGGCAGCGAATATCGCGAACAACAATTATGCACGTTGGGCGAACTACCCCGTACAAGGGTTGCAGATATTGGGTGGGGCTACGTATAAGTTTGATTTTTAATCAGTAATTTATATTTATGCCAGCGTAGGCGAGAATCTTTCCGTCGCATCGGACGATGGTGTGGAACTGTACCCGTGGATAGGCTTTACCGGTTAACCACCAGTAATGCTCTTTTAACGATTGAAACCTCAATTTCGGAGCGTCAATCCTATAATTTCCTATTTTAGAGGTAGTTAACCATTTAGAATGGATATCTATTTAAAATCTAAATTTTGTGCTATCGCTTTGATGATGGGTTGCTTTCTTATGCTGCAAAGTCAAAACCTAGTCAAGAACCCAAGTTTCGAAACATTTTTGAATTGTCCGAAAGCCTTGGGCAACTTCGATGCCGATGTAACTTTTTGGTCCACGCCGACCGAAGGTTCTACCGATTATTTCAATGCCTGTAGCGAAGCCATGGGTACTCCCAAGAACTTTAATGGTAGTCAACCTGCAGACTTTGGTAAAGGCTATGCCGGACTCTATCTCTACGCCCCTGATGATTATCGCGAATACCTACAGGCCGAACTTTCGGAACCATTGGTTCCTGGAAAAAACTATGCCGTATCATTCTACGTGAGCCTTGCCGAACGGTCCGATTTCGCGATCAAAGAATTCGGAGTGCTATTTTCCAGCAATCAATTAAACGTACCTACCAAAAGGGAGTTGTCGAAGAAGAAACGCTACGAAGAGAAAGAGAACGACTACACATATATGGAAATCGGGTACACCAATTTTTACTCCGATACCAAAGATTGGATTTTAGTACACACGCAATTCATCGCCAAAGGCACGGAACGTTATTTGATTTTAGGCAATTTCAAGACCAATGCCCGAACCCGAATGTTCAGAACTAAGAAGAATGCCAAACAGGGGGCTTATTATTATGTCGATATGGTCTCAGTCGTTTTGGACGACCCTCCGAGCGAGACGAGCGAACTGATCGCCATCGCTGACGGTAAGGAAACCAAGAATATTGAACTCGATAAAAGCTACATCTTCAAAAACCTCCTTTTCGAGTTTGACCGATCCTCCCTTTTGGAAACTTCAAAAAAAGAACTCCAAAAGGTATATGACCATTTAAAAGCAAATGCGATGTTGCATATTACGATCAATGGCCATACCGATGATAAAGGTTCTGAAGACTACAACCAAGACCTATCCAAGAATAGGGCGAAGACCGTCGCCGATTATCTTATACGATTGGGACTACCCGAACAACGGATCAACTGGTCCGGCCATGGAAGTACAAAACCGATTGCCGATAACACGGACGAAAAAGGGCGACAGAAGAATAGGCGGGTGGAGTTTGTGATTACGAAAAAGTTATAAAATTTGAAGTTGGACACTTTTAAAAGTGAATTCCTCGCTTATTAAACTATATAGCTTACATCATAATGCTTGCGTAAAAAGCCCAGAAATGTCTCGTAAAAGGTCAATTAACGAGAATACTAAAAAAGACCAAGAATAGGACATCAATTGGTTGAAGTTTTGCTTTGGTTTAATTGTAAGTTCATAACGGCCGATTAGTAGAACTTATATTTTTTTGGTGCTGAGGTTCATTCATTAAGACCTAATTTTTATTAGTTGCTGAACCATTTCTACCATTATTTGAATCAAAAGTTCGATTTTCATGCCGTAGAATCCGTATATTTAACTAGTTCCCTCCTCCTTTGAATCAAAAGTCTTATTTTAAAGTATTAAGCTATGCCGATATATATGGACTCACATATTGTTCCGGGGGTCGAGGCCAAACACGTGGCCGCGGCCCATAAGAAAGATTTGGGCGTACAAGACCAGTTCGGTTGTCGTAATATGACCTATTGGGTAGATGAGAACAGGGGCCGGGTCTTCTGCTTGATAGATGCCCCAAACGAGGAGGCGGTTCGGGAAATGCATAATCACTCACATGGCATGGTGCCCCACGAAATCATACCCGTAAACGGTAAAGTGGTGGAAGCTTTTTTGGGAAGGATAGCCGACCCCGAAACCTACTTTGATCCTAATGAACCAGGCCTTAAAATATTCAACGACCCTGCCTTTAGGGTCATTTTGGCAATCAAGACAAAAGATGCAGGCCTGCTTCATCATGATCTGGGAAAAAACAGGACCAAACAGCTATTTTCACTGTATTACGAAACGGTCAGGGAACAGGTACGGCAACACGAAGGCAGCGAAGTAGAAATGGACGGGGATGCCTTTGTTGTCTCATTTACATCGGTTTCCCTGGCGGTAGATTGTGCCCTCGCCATTCAAAAAGCACTGCACGTAGCCGCAGAACTTATCGATCTACGAATGGGCCTACACGCTGGACTTCCGGTAGATCAAAGTAAATCGATATTCGGAAAAACGGTGCAACTGGCACAATACCTTTGCACTCTTGAAGGTAAAAACCAGATTATAATGTCTTCAATGGTGGGCGAATTGTACAAGCCGGATTTGCGAAAAAAAGAAAGCTTACAAGGAACTATTGAAAGACTTAGCGCATATGAAGAAAAATCGCTGGAGCTTTTTGTAGATATTTTGGGTGATAACTGGCAAAATCCCGAATTCGGAAT
>CAYGPR010000008.1:70287-101201 GCA_964351985.1 uncultured Maribacter sp.
ATCCAAGACTTCTGCGAAAAGCTTTCCATAAGTAAATCGCAGCTTTATCGAAAATGTAAAGGAGTTACCGGACAGTCACCTAATGCTATTTTGCGGGAATATAGGCTATTAAAATCTTTGGAATTGTTAGGGAAGAAAGGTCAGAATGTTTCCCAAACCGCTTATGAAACAGGTTTCAATAGCCCCTCTTATTTTATAAAATGCTTTCAGAAACGGTTTGGCCTGCTACCATTAGGCTATGCTAAAATTGAGGATATATAAAATTAAAAAAGCCTATGCCCATTTTCATGGATATACATAACGTCGAGGAAGAAGCCTTTAATGAGATAGCCGCTAGAGAAGGTCATCGCGAAGATTTAGCGGTACAAAACAGGTATGGGGTTAGAAACATCAAATACTTTTTGAATCTTCCCGAAAAAAAGGTTTTTTGCCTTATGGAGGCAGCCGATAAAAAGGCTTGTGTCGATATGCATCTGGCTGCCCATGGAATCGGACCTTGTAACGTCATTGAAGTTTCAGATGAAATTGACTTTAGGGCATTTTTAGGACAGGGCACTAAAAATCAAGACGATCTTGCACTTACCCTTACCGGGGAAATCGATACCGGCTACCGCACCTTGATGATGGTCGCTTTGGTAGATTTTACTGGAAAAAATGGAAAGTATATCGATGAGGTCCGTAAACTGATACGTCAATACCAAGGCAGCAATATTAATCAGCCAAATGACTATATCATGGCCTCTTTTGTGCATGCTTCGGATGCGATTGCTTGTTGTTTGACGGTGTCACGACTGTTGAAAAACGTTTCGATGAACATTGATTATACTATGGCCGTCGTAACGGGAAAGCCTGTTGATGAAACCGGGTCCAATTTTTTCGGGGAAGCCCAAAAACGATTGCAAATGCTCTGTCGTCTGGGAGGGAACCGAACGGTTCATATAGATACGGATACTGAGGCGCTTCTGCAAACTAACTTTAATAAATCAGATACTGATAAGGGAATTGTAAAATTGGTTTCCGACGGTGATTTTGTCTTATTTGAAACACTATGGAAAACTTTAAAGCATGAAATGTCAAACCCAGATTTCAAAATTGATGATTTAAATAATCTCTTGGGCCTGAGTAAGGCACAAGCCTATCGCAAGATAAAAGCACTTACGGGTATGTCGCCTAACGAACTTATCCGCGAAATGCGTTTGCGTAAATCTTTGGAATTTCTAAATCAGAAGGGAATGACCGTCGCTGAAATAGCTTATGAACTGGGTTTTAACAGCCCCACTTATTTCACACGCGTTTTTCGAAAAAGATATGAGATGCTTCCGACTGCTTTTGCAAAACTTTCTTCCTGAGATTAAAGGCTGATTTTCTTGATGAAACAATTGTTTCATCATTTGAACCAAAAAGTACACCCATGGTTCATTTGTGCGAACCTTTGAACTAAAATTTACATTTTTCTCCTATTTCCAATCGTAGATTTACTGTATCATATTAGAGCAAGGTCTTCGGTCTATCTTGCCGATGACACTCCCCCATAAATTCAAAAGTGGAAGCGGACACCCAATGTCCGCTAGGATGATACTGTCCAAATTTAAGGTAAATAATGGATGGAAAGTAGCACGCAAAAGAGATGAATACTATCAAAAAAAATCGGTTAATTAAAAATAGTGTAGGGCTAAAATTCCGATGCTACATACCCTTTTGGATACTGTTGGTGACGCCTTGTTTTATGCTTTGGAGCTGTTTGGATGGTTATTCAAAAGGGAATGAGAACGAGAATACCACTAAAGATGTTTATGCCGTGAATTATGATGTTTCACGGCTGGACGATTCTGAAGAAAACAAAATAATAAAACTGGGTTACGAAGTATTCCAGAATACCTCAAAATATATCGGTCCGGCAAGCGCGGAAAAGAACAAGGCCTACGCCGGAAATAATCTGTCGTGCACCAATTGCCATTTAGGGTCGGGCACAAAACCTTATGCCGCCCCCTTGATCGGAATTATACAGCGCTTTCCCCAGTTCAGGGGCAGGGAAAACAAGATAGGAACGATCGAAGAACGTATCAATGGGTGTATGGAGCGCAGTATGAATGGTAGAATGATGCCAGAAGAGACCGAAGAAATGAAGGCTATGATTTCGTATTTGAACTGGTTGAGCCGATTTGCTCCCAAAAACGGAAAAGTCAAAGGACAGGGCTTTGTAAAAATCAATATCCCCAAAAGAGGGGTAGATCTTGAAAACGGAAAACGGATTTTCACAACGAACTGTGTGTTGTGTCATGGTAAGAATGGGCAAGGTGTAAAATCGCTAGAGAGGCATGGCTATGAATACCCGCCGCTTTGGGGCGACGATTCCTATAACAACGGAGCGGGAATGACCAGGGTGCTTACGGCCGCAAGATTCATCAAGGCTAATATGCCTTTTGGGGCCACTTATGAGAATCCCATTTTAACCGATGAAGAGGCGTATGATGTTGCCGGTTATATAAATCAACAGCTTAGGCCCAAAAAAGAAAATCGGGAAGCTGATTTTCCCGACCTCACGAAGAAACCGGTCTCGACCCCCTATCCCCCGTATGCTGATACTTTTTCAATACGGCAACATCAATTGGGACCTTTTCAACCTATCATGGAATATTATAAAACTGAATACAATATTGTTAAATCTAAATAATCGATTATGGAAACAAAGAGTAAAAATTCAAGAAGGAACTTTATGGGTGCGATGATGATAGGTGCGACCGCAAGTACACTTTCATTATTTGCCAATCCCATGTATGCCAATTTACCAACTTATGATGCCGAAAACATGAGTGAGGCCGAGGACTGGTTCAAGAAGATCAAAGGTAAAAACCGAATCGTGTATGATGGTTCCTACCCACATAAAGGGTTTCCGGTCATCTGGAACTGGGCTTTCTATCTAAGTCATAACGAGATGGGAGCCGACGATAGCGACATTACCGCCATGACCGTCCTTCGTCATGACGCCATTCCCTTCGCATTTAAATCTGAATTATGGGAGAAGTATCCCTTGGGAGATATATTTCATGTAAAACAGGCCGATGGCAATGTGTATAAAAGAAACCCGTATTACGAACCTCAAGAGGGGGATTTTCCATTACCGGTTATTCAGGGCATAAAAGACATGCAAGCTAGGGGCGCGATGTTCTGTGTTTGTAATTTGGCAATATCGGTTTACAGTGGTGCCGTCGCCCAACAAATGGGACTCGACCCCAAAGAAACCTATGAGGAATGGATTCAAGCGGTGCAACCTGGAATTCAAGTTGTGCCTTCGGGTGTGTGGGCCTTGGGCGAAGCACAAAAGCGGGGATGTGGTTACATCTTTGCAGGAAACGCAGTTTAAATTTTAGAAAATAAAATCATGAAAAAGCTTATACAGTTGGCACTGGCATTGTTCATAACGAACATTGCCTTTGCCCAAGAAAAACCTATCAAGGTTGTATTCGATGTTACCAGTGGTAATACAGATGTGCACAAATCTGCGGCCCGCCATTTACGATTAATGTCAGAGACCTATCCAGATTCAGAATTTGAAATGGTTGTCTATAGCAGTGCCTATAAAATGGTGGATAATAATTCTTCATCTGCGGGCGAGACACTTAGGGAAATTGTAAATAACAAGAATGTCTCGATTGTCGTATGTCAAAATACCATGAAAAGGAATAACAAAACCAAGGACGATTTAATTCCTGGAGTTACTACCGTACCTGATGGTATTTACGAGATTGTTGCGAAACAGCAGTTGGGTTGGGGATATATAAAAGAAGGGAAGTAGTAAATAGTAGTTCTAAAGAATATGGAAGCCATCCAAATTTTGGGGTATTTCGGAGCCTTGGTCATTGGTCTCGTATTGGGATTGATGGGAAGTGGCGGTTCAATAATGGCGGTTCCTATTTTCGCCTATATGTTTCAAATTAGTCCCATTACGACAACGGCGTATTCGTTGTTCGTAGTGGGCACTTCCTCCTCGGTCGGGGTATTGAAGAACTTTAAAAAAGGATTAATAGACTTTAGAATAGCTTTGGTTTTTGCCATCCCTGCATTTGTAGCGGTATATATCGTCAGAAAGTTTGTAGTGCCGATTATCCCCGAAGAATTGATTTCCGTAGGAAATTTTGTGTTGACAAAGAATATGGGGATTATGTTACTTTTTGCACTCTTGATGCTAATCGCATCGATATCCATGCTGCGAAAAAAAGAACCATCAATTGAGGAAAATGAACAGGCCCGGTACAATTACCCCATGATGGTAAGTGGAGGTGCGGTTATCGGTGTATTAACGGGTATCGTTGGTATAGGAGGCGGATTTTTGATTATTCCGGTTCTGGTCTTATTGGTAAAACTGCCCATGAAGAAGGCAGTGGCTACCTCCCTGTTCATTATTGCCTTGAAATCATTGATTGGATTTACCGGGGATCTTGGTAATTTGGATATTAATTGGTCGTTCCTATTGGTTTTTACCTTGATTTCCATAACTGGTATATTTCTGGGCGTATTTCTGTCGTCTTTTATCAAGAGCGAAAAACTTAAAAGAAGTTTTGGCTGGTTTGTGCTTGTGATGGCCATCGGTATTTTTTGTAAAGAGGTGTTCGTCTAGAGTTGGTTGAATTTGACAACCGAAACACCCAGATGATACATTTGTTTCATCATTAGATACAAAATTTACATCTATTGGAAGATTTGTATTGTAAATTTATAACAGTATGGTAGTTAGCGATACGCGTTACCTGACACACTTCCCCCGTTTAAGGCTAAAAATAGAATCCTCCAAACCTAAGTTCTTAAATTACTCAAGGATATTAGAGGCTTGATCCAACTTTAAGCTAAGAAAATAAATCAATTAAAAATTAAATTACCACCCATGATAGAGACACAAACCAACAAGAAAGAGACGCTTTTAAAAAACTTGGAAGGCATTTTTGAAAAGTGCGAAGAACGCGCAGCACACTACGATGCCAATAACTTATTTTTTCAGGAAGATTTCGATGAACTGAAAGAAGCCGGGTATCTGCTTATCGCGGTACCAGAAGAATTTGGCGGTTACGGTATGAAGCTCGATGAATGCACGGCCCTGACCCGAAAATTGGCCTATCATGCGGCGCCAACTGCTGTCGCCCTAAACATGCATATCTATTGGACCGGACTTGTGGCCGATTTATGGCGGGGCGGGGACACCTCGATACAATGGCTTTTGGAAGAAGCTGGAAAAGGAAAAGTATTTGCTGCTGGTCATGGGGAATCTGGCAATGATTCTCCGGGTCTCTATTCCACTTGCAAAGCGGAAAAAGTGGAAGGCGGCTACAAATTTACAGGCCATAAAATGTTTGGTAGCTTAACGCCCGTATGGGATTATTTGGGCTTTCATGGTCAAGACAATAGCGACCCTGATAATCCGATGGTGATTCACGCTTTTATGCCTAGGGATACGGAAAATTATGAGATCAAAAAAACTTGGGACGATGTTCTCGGTATGCGGGCCACGCGTTCCGATGACACCATATTGAATGGCGTTTTTGTGCCCGATGAATTAATCGTCAGAAAACTACCGACGGGATTTAAAGGTATGGATGGATTTGTACTCGGTATTTTTTGTTGGGCGTTGATGGGATTTGCAAATGTCTATTATGGTCTGGCACAACGCGTATTAGATCTTGTTCTAGAGAAATTGCCGAAAAAGAAATCCATTTCTTTTAATCGGCCCTCTATGGCATACAACGGGGTCATTCAGCACGATGTTGGCGAAATGGTCATGGAAATCGAGGGTATCGGTCCGCAATTGGATACCGTTGCTCGCGAATGGAGTGAAGGTAAAGACTATGGCCCTGCATGGGGCGTAAAGATCGTTGCGGCCAAATGCCGTTCGGTCGAAGGCTCATGGAGCGTCGTAGACAAGGCAATGGATATCATGGGCGGCTACGGACTGCTTCACAAGGCCGGATTCGAACGCTTGTTCCGAGATGCACGATTGGGCAAGATTCACCCGGCAAATGGTTATCTATCGCGAGAGTTCTTGGCCAAGGCCATGATGGGAATAGATGCGGATGAGCAGCCGAGATAGCAAAAGATTGTTTCGCCTCATTATATAGGACAGTATTACAGAGACTAATTCGATTTCCGACCATAGAGGGTAGTTGAGCTCTTAAACTGCATAACAATAGTAGTGAATTTGATTCAACGCAAACTCCAAAACGACTTGATAGAAACTTTCAAAAGGATAAGAGGCTTTTGATTCCCGAAGTGAGAGACTTATTAGCAACTCTTGTTTTTGAATTTGATGGAACAAGTTATACATACGGTACTCTAAAACGAACGTTTTACGATACTCTGTAATATCTACATTTTAAATTAAGTGTTGTTAGTATCTAGGATTATTACCTAAACCGTAACAATCCGTTCTATTTTGTGTCATATAGAAAATGAAACTTCAGAAACCAAAATGGAAATATTAACTGAAGGCCAATACTTTGGTGAAAACTTGAAGTTAAGCAATAACGGTATTTTCGAACTTAGTTTGACCCAATACCGAAATGACAGCTTTATCGCTAACCATTGCCATACCAATAATTATCTTAGTATTCTCATAGAAGGAAGTTATATAGAAAAAAATGATCAAGACACTCTTTTGGTCAGTGCGGGAGATATATTATTTAGGCCGAAAACCTATAACCACCAAAACACATTCAACAATTCGATCGGCACTTGTTTCAATGTAGAGTTTATGGTCGATTGGGAACAAAAACTTGGCGTTAAGTTCAAGTTACCTGATCAGCATGTTAAATACCAATCGGCAAGTATGCCTTCACTTTATAAGTTGTTGATTGGTTTTAAAGGCAATGCGAATCTAGAAGCTAATTCGGAATTTATATATGATTGGCTTTTCGCGATCAACCAAAAGACCATTGATAGGTCTAGTCTATCCTGTGTAGAAAAGGTGTCAAAAATATTGGAAAACGAACTTTGCCAATATCATTCTTTGACCAAGATAGCCGAACGTGTACATGTGCATCCTGTTTATCTTGCACGTGCCTTTAAGGAAAAGAAAGGGCTAACTTTAGGAGAATATCAATTAAGGTCGAAACTGACGAACGCTATTTCATTGCTCTTGAATACCTCAAAAACCATTTCGAGCATTTCATTTGCAAACGGATTCTATGACGACGCCCATTTCATTCGTTCTTTTAAAGCAGTCTATAAAATATCTCCTCATCAGTTCAGACTTCGGATAAAAAGTTAATCTGGTACAATTTTGTTCATTCTGGCAGTTGTACTTTTATCAAAAACTGATATCCCTATGAAAGAATTACAGCTATTTATTTTTGCGCTTGCTTTATTATTTTTAATTCCGAACGCTAGTTTTGCACAAAACTTCGGTTCTAATTTAAGTTCTCTCCCACGCGAAAAAATTTACGCCCATGGAATGGATGCAGATGTGAAGTCAATTTTAACATTGGTCGATGTTGATACGGTTCACCTTTCGGCAGTGGACAAAAAGCTGAAAATTGCATATGAAGCAAGGTTTAAAGGATCGTCTGATCAAAGTAATTATTTATCTGGAAAGGAATCGGATATAAGTGACCTCTTGAGAATCTTCCGTGATTATTGGAGGGCTTCATTACTAAACCCGGACAAAGAGTATAGTCGTGAATTAGGTGAAAATATTGTTCCGTTTCTTATGGAAAAATTCCCGCCCATCAGAGATGTGAAGGTAGAAAGAGACAGTATTGGGGTTTACCTAAGTCGATACATAAAAAGTAAGGGGTATAACACTTTGGACAAAATTGATTATCAAGGCAGATTGATTGACCTAGTAATCTGGAAGACGCAAACAGATACAATTTATGAGATTAAATTAGATAACAAGAAATCTAAAATTAAAGTGTTTTTACTCAAAGATTTTATCTCATTAGGGTGGATGGAATATGCAACCCTTGGAACACACCATCCAGGAGGGTGGGTCGGTGCAGATGGGCTTTTCTGCGTAGAAAAGTCATATGATTTGGAAAGCGAAGATTTTCGTGTGAGTTTTTTGGCCCATGAAGGCAGGCATTTTTTGGACAAAAAACAATTCCAGAATCTTAAAAATACCGACTTGGAGTACCGGTCCAAATTAGTAGAATTAAGTTTGGCCAAAACCACAATCTATACACTTATAGAATTCTTTATTACCAATTCAAATGTTAATAGCCAAAACGCCCATTCCGTTGCGAACTATGATGTTATGAATGATCTTTCCAAAAAGATATTTGGTAGAAGTTTTGAAAGAAATATTGAGAAATGGAAAAATGTAAGTTGGCGGAAAATTAATAAAGCCGCTAACAGCATATTAAAAAACAACACCATGGTGTTGAAGTCTGGTCTGGCCGCAGGACTTTAGGCAGTTATTGGGTGGGGGGCAAGACTAAAGGATTTCAAGTAATATGCACTTCTCATTTTAATTAAAATGAGCCTCATATAACGAAGGTTTTATGAAACTAGCAACTTGGAAGATTAGTCCGTTTTAGAACTATGCTTTTTAAATTATCAAATGGTTACTCTCAAAACTAAAATGCTTTAATTACCTTAAAACAGGGTATTTACGTTTATTGGCACTATCTTTGTAAAACAATAAATAATTAATTTAAATTTTTACAATGAACAAAGGAACAGTAAAGTTCTTCAATAACGCCAAAGGTTTTGGTTTTATAACTGAAGAAGGCGTTGACAAGGATCATTTTGTACACGTATCAGGATTGGTTGACGAAATTCGCGAAGGCGATGAGGTCGAATTCGATCTACAAGAAGGTAATAAAGGATTAAACGCAGTAAACGTTAAAGTAATTTAATATATACTACTTAGTTTTTTAAGACAGAAGCCCTGACAAGAATGTCAGGGCTTTTTTTGTTACAATAAGAGCCTTTATCGGAAGTGGACGTGTTCTATTATTATGCCTTTATTTTGTCCAATAAATTTTGGGCCTCTATATTTTCGCTGTCCATTTTCAAAGCCTTATCCAGGTGTTTAATCGCTTTGTTCTGCTCTTTTTCATAAAGGTAACTCCTACCCAGTAAGAAATTCAAATACGACGATTCTATATTTTTATCGATGAGCTCTTGTGCCAATTCAATAGCTTCCAGTTCACGGCCGAGATTGCTCAGCATTCCCAATGCATTTTCCCAATCTTTTATATCAAATGAATCAGGTTGAATAATTGATTTCATTTCCGGATGGTTACGTAAAAAATAAAAAGCGGGAACATTGACCGACCAATTCGGGTTTTCTGCGAGTCCTTTTTTAATCCATTCGACTGCAACTTCTTCATTTCCCATCACGGTGTTGGCACCGGCAATTCTCGAATACATTCCTGTCCAACCTTCTAGCATAGATTCCGCCTCAGTTAATTTTTGTTTCGCCCTTTTCGAATTACCTTCTCGATGTGCGTAGAGCGCTTGATTTAAGCGTATTCTTCCATAATGATAGTTCATTAGCGTCTGTAGCTCGTCCATCGGATTTTTGGAATTGTCAACACGAAGGTCGATTTGGTTGTACCATTCGTTGTTAGCTCCTTTTACCACGACAGCGGCGGATTGCTTTCCAGAAATTTGTCCGCCTGCATTTTGTCCTGCGACCAGACTTTTTAAAAGTCGTTCGGCCAAAGTTCCTTGGGTGCTTTCAAAGGTTTTTGACATTTCGGAAAGTACTCCGTCGGCAAGTTGATTGCCAATTACAACATAATTTTTGCCAAGTATTTCCGATGCATTTCCGTTCCAGTATTTCAATGATTTTCCAGTAAAGGCAAAAACATTTCCTTCCCCATCTATTCCTGATATCTGGCGATAATTTGATTGATCATCATTGTTCCTGACTTCTGTGATGGACTGTTCAATAGATTTACCTTCTTTTAATTTTTCAAAGCCCTCAATGGCATATTGAGGCTCGGTTTCAGCTATGACCGAGAATGCACCGAGTTCGGGTTGAATATAAATGGTTGAATTCCCGACGTAAATGTTGTTTGTAGCTACGGCAATTCCCCATTCTTTGACCTTTTCATCGTAGGCAAGAATGGAAAAAGTAGAGTTGATGTTTTTTTCGGTCAAAAGACTTGGTAAGTTCTGTCCGTAAATTGATAATGTTGAAATTAAAAGTGCAACGAATAAAACAGTTTTGTTAGTTTTCATTGGATGGATTGTTTTTGATTGATAAATATTATTTCTGCCAGTAAAGAGCTAAGCGATAAAGACATGCTACTCTTCTGCCCTGAATTCTAAAATATCTCCAGGCTGACATTCCAAGACTTCGCAGATGGCTTCCAAAGTTGAAAAGCGAACAGCTTTCGCTTTTCCCTTTTTTAAGATGGAAAGGTTCGACATGGTAATACCTACTTTTTCCGAAAGCTCTGTCAAAGACATTTTTCGTCGAGCTAGCATCACATCAAGATTTACAATTATGGGCATGCGCTGCTTTTAAATGGTTAAATCGTTTTCCTCTTTTGATTGGGCACCTAATCGAAAAGCCTCGGCAATAATAAGAAGAAATAGAAATAAGAAAAGTAATTTATGATTTCCAGAGGAATACCAATTTAAATTGCTGAATTCAATGCCAGGAAATTCTAATTTATTGTGAAGGTATGCCGATGAAGCGAAAAAGACTATATGATCGATAAGAAGTATCGCAATACATAATATCGCAATATAACGCAACCGAATCGCATTTTTGACAACCAGAAGGATACCTTTTTGTGCGCTTTTGAGCATTTTAATAATTAAAAAGAGCATTAGAAGAACACATGCACTTTTCAATACGGTGCCGATGGATTGAATATAGAACAGTTTTAAGGGAAGTCCAAAAGCAAGGAATGTACCAGTTGCATGGGGAATACGGAATATATATTCATAGTCGATATGAGGCAAGGTTAAAATTCCTTTTTCCGTGTGACTAAAAACAATGGGCAGATTTACGCCCTGTCTTTTACCATGTACAAGTGCTGGCCATAACTCGATGAAGAAAAAGTACGCCAGGTTAAAAGAACTCAATAAAAACATTCCCATAAAGGAGTAGCGTAGGAATATGATCAGAGACTTTGCCGAAATGATTGTTCTTTTTTTCATAGGTTACGGGATTGAATATATACTGTAAAGAAACAAAAAATTATTGATAAACAATAAATAAGTATTAAAAAACAATGTATTTAATTTTAAATAACAACTAAAAGTCATCTTATGATTCACGTGTACGACAAAAAAACCGGACTATTTTAATCGTAACTTGCGACGACTCAAAATATAATAACCCAATAACCACTAACCCGATAATTTAAACCAATGGATCTCAATATAGCAGTACTCATCGATGGCGACAATATTCCCTCGGCCTATGTCAAAGAGATGATGGAGGAAATCGCCAAATATGGCAACCCGACCATAAAACGTATTTATGGGGATTGGACGAACCCCAGACTTGGAAAATGGAAACACGTTTTGCTAGAGAACGCAATTACCCCAATACAGCAGTACGGCTATACCCAAGGAAAGAATGCCACCGATTCGGCAATGATCATCGATGCCATGGATATCTTGTATTCCGGTAAGGTGAACGGTTTTTGTATCGTCAGCAGTGATAGCGACTTTACGCGTTTGGCCACAAGACTTCGCGAGGCCGGCATGCAGGTCTTTGGTATCGGTGAGAAAAAAACGCCGAGTCCTTTTATTGTGGCTTGTGACAAGTTTATTTATATCGAGATTTTAAAGGACCAGTCTGGCGATGACGGTTCGGATACCACCAAATCAGATTCAAAAGCGAAGAGTAGCATAGATAAGATTACCCAAAAAGAAATCCGATGGATTTCGAATACCATCGATGACGTCGCCGACGATGATGGTTGGGCTTTTTTGGGCGATGTGGGCAGCCTTTTGCAAAAGAAGCAGCCCAATTTCGATTCACGTAACTACGGCTTTCAGAAGCTAACCCCGTTAATAAGCTCGATCACGAATTTCGAGGTGGAACGTCGGGAAGATTCCAAAGGGCGTAAAAAGCTGATCTACGTCAAGATCAAGGAGAAACAAAAATCCCGTTCGAGGGCCAATAAATAGAAACTAATATAGGGTTTTAAAATGCAGTGTTCTTAGCTGCGGTTTAGAGTTAGCTTTAAGCTACATTTGCCAAAAATGAGCTATGTCCATAGAAAGAAAGGTGAGGTCGGTCGAACAGCTTTTTTTCGGTCTTGACCAAGAGGTCTCAAAATTTCAAAATGAATCAAGTCTTCGATGTAAGGTGGGTTGCGGCAAATGCTGTACGCACCCTGATATCGATGCCTCGCCCTTGGAATTTTTACCATGGGCCTTTCATTTGTTCTTGAACGGGGCTGCCGAAAAAACATTGGCAGAACTAAAAATAAAGTCAAGTACCATCTGCCATGTTTACAGACCATTATCATTATTGGAAAACGACAAAGGCAGTTGTGGCGACTATAAGTACCGCGGACTGATTTGTAGGCTCTTCGGGTTTGGAGCTAATCGAGACAAGTATGGGGCCTTACGGTTAGCGACCTGTAAAGTAATCAAAGAATCTCAGACTAAGGCTTATGCCAATGCCCAAGAGGCGATTCTTAAAGAAATGCAGGTTCCTATTTTCACCGACTATTATATGCAACTCTCCCAAATTGACTATCACTTGGGTTCAATTATATTACCCATAAACAAGGCCCTTAAAATGGCCATTGAAGAAGTATTGCAGTACTACGCCTATCGACCTTTCCCAGAAGGACATAAGAACATTGCATAAATACTTAGGTAGATTTTAATCTTTATTTTTGAAACAAAATCGCACTTTATGTTGAAAACGTGTATACCTGCCATGGCGTTATTCCTTCTTTTTTTCTCTTGTAAAGAAAGTCCATCCGAAGAAATACAATTACAACTCGCTCCAATCGATAGTGTTTTCATTGCGTTTTACGAGTTCAAGAAAAGTATTAATCCCATTGAGGCGACCAAGGCGGGTTTCACGGAATATAACGATACGATAGCGAATTATATTTCCGATAGTTACCAACTATACGCAAAAGATAAGTATGCTGATTTTCTGAACCAACTGGCACAGTACGATTCCACTAATATGAGTCCGGCCCAATGGTTGAGTCTTCGGGTCATGAAATGGGACTGTTCCATTCAGCGAGAAGGACTCACCAATGAACTGGCGACCATGGCCTCTCCGATTTATAACTTGCCAAGCTTTGAACTGATGCCACTTTTTCAAATTCAATCGTTGCATCTATACGTGGCGCAATTGGCGGGTGGGTATAGTGTACAGCCATTCAAAACTGTGGAGGATTATGACAATTGGTTGAGCAGGCTAGAGGATTACATGCAATTCTTGGATACTTGTATTCTCAAAATGAACGAAGGTATTGCCCAAGGTATCGTTCCCCCAAAGGTGTTGATCGAAAAAATGATTCCGCAATTGCAGGAATTTGTCGATGCTCCGCTCGAAAAACATCTTTTTTATACGCCTGTTATCGCACTTCCGGAAAATTTCACTGAAGATGACAAGAACCGATTGACTAACGCATATGGAGCTTTTATTACAGAAAAGCTGGTTCCGATGTACCGAGAACTGAGTAATTTTATCAACACTACCTATCTACCCGCTGGGCGGGAAACTTCTGGACTGGGAGCATTGCCACATGGCAAGGAAACCTATGATTATTTGATAAAACTACATACGACTACCAATATGACCGCTGATGAAATCCATGAAATTGGTAAAAATGAAGTAGTGCGTATTAAAGGTGAAATGGAAAAGGCAAAAAAAGAAATCGGATTCGATGGTGATCTTAGATCGTTTTTCGATTTCGTACGTATGAACAAAAGTCAAATGCCTTTCAAAAGCCCTGAAGAGGTCATCGCCAATTTCAATTCCATTCAAGAAAGGGTGGAAGCCCAGTTGAACGAAGTATTCGATTTAAAACCCAAGGCCGGTTTTGAAGTCCGGCGCACCGAAGCATTTCGGGAAGCTTCCGCCAGTGCCGAATATGTACCGGGTTCCAAAGATGCCAGCCGATCCGGAATTTTTTATGTGCCGATTCCCGATGTTACGAAGTATAATAAATATGCTGATGAAGCCCTTTTTCTGCATGAAGCGATTCCCGGGCATCACTATCAATTGTCCCTTCAACAAGAAAATAAAGATTTGCCCGAGTTTTTACATCCTGAAAGTATGGGCGTATTTGTTGAAGGGTGGGCTTTATATGCAGAATCTTTAGGCAAAGAATTAGGACTTTATGAAGATCCGTACCAGTATTTCGGCATGTTGAGTATGGAAATGCATCGGGCCATCCGCTTGGTCGTCGATACGGGAATTCATTCTAAAGGATGGACCCGTGAACAGGCCATTCAATATTCTTTGGACAATGAAGCCGAATCGGAAGCTAGTATCATTGCAGAAGTAGAAAGGTACATGGCTACACCCGGCCAGGCATTGTCGTATAAAATCGGTCAGCTAAAAATCAGGGAGCTTAGAAATAAAGCCGAAAACGAACTAGGAAAAAATTTCGACGTCAAAGAATTTCATAATCAAGTATTGAATTCAGGTAGTTTGCCCTTGGTACTTTTAGAGGAAAAAATCGAGGGTTGGATGGCCTCAGAAAAAAGTCGCTAGGTCAATACGAATAATTATGTATTTTTATCGAATACATAATCAATAACTATTAAACTATGAAGCGACAAAAAAATCTAACAATGCTGATTATGGTTTTGGCCATGGCATTTTACTATTCCCCCAGTATGGCAAATACTGTAATTTCAACGGATGGTATTTTCACCAACGTAAAGAATATTGAAGGTTCTTGGGCGTACGATGTACAGAATGTAGATCCCCAATACCAGAAAGGTATTTTTCATATTACCAAGGAAAATGGCGAATATGCCTTGAACATTCAGGGTGCGGGCGACAGTATGATACCCACTGAAGAATTGGAGGTCAATGGCAATGAAGTGAAGTTCGTTGTCTATGTTGAAGGCGATCGCGTAGCGATTACCCTGAATTTCGATGGGGACTCTTTTAAGGGGAACGGATCATCGTCCTCAGGTCCTTTTACTATGTCGGGCCAGCGCATGCCAAAAGCGGAGTAAATCTGGTAACACGAAATCAAATTCTGAAAAAACCCGTCCCAAGGACGGGTTTTTTTTATTCACGGATTCAAATACTAATTATTGAACTCGTTTAAACGAGTTCATTTACTTATTTTTAAGCGATTCAATTCATAAGGGGCAATGAAAAAAATTCTTTTTTTGTTATTTCTACTTCTAACAAGTTGCGAGCTATTCAAAGAAAAAGTCGACTTGGTCATTATTAACGCAAATATCTATACCGTAGATGATGCATTCTCGAAGGCAGAAGCTTTCGCCGTACATAAGGGTAAATTTATTGCCGTCGGAACCTCCGATGAAATTAGGGATGTTTATACCTCGGATCAAATACTCGACGCTGATGGCCGTACCATAACTCCGGGTCTCATCGATGCGCATTGTCATTTTTTTAGACTTGGTATGAACCAACAGGTCGCAGATCTTACCGGAACCAAAAGTTTTGAAGAGGTACTTGATAGGGTAAAGACTTTTCAGCAACGGAATCCCAAAGATTTCATTCTTGGGCGCGGCTGGGATCAAAACGATTGGGAGATCAAAGAATTTCCGACAAAAAAAGAGTTGGACGAGCTTTATCCCGATACTCCGGTGGCATTGGAACGAATCGACGGTCATGCGTTGTTGGTCAATCAAAAAGCATTGGATATGGCCGGTATTAAATGGGATACCAAACTCGAAGGTGGCGAAATAGTAAAAAAATGGAGTGATGGATTTTCAGGAATTACCGGGGTTCTGATAGATAATCCGATTCGGTTAATTGACAGTGTCACTCCGGCACCCGATCTCGAAACAAAGATTAGGGCTTTGAAGGATGCAGAACGTATTTGCTTGAACAATGGGTTGACCACGGTAAACGATGCCGGCCTTGATCGTTCCACCATTGAATTGATCGATAGCCTTCAACAAGCGGGTGAATTGTCTATTAGAATATATGCCATGCTGAGCAACACTCCAGAAAACCTCAAGCATTATATTTATCAAGGGCCTTATAAGACTGAAAGATTGAACGTGCGCTCTGTAAAAGTATATGGCGATGGGGCTTTAGGTTCGCGAGGCGCTGTTTTAAAAGAACCCTATTCTGATAAATGGGGCCATTACGGGGCCATGGTGACACCGGTCGACGAAATTGAGGATCTGGCCCAACGTTTGGCGATTTCAGAATACCAAATGAACACACATGCCATCGGTGATTCTGCCAATGTAGCCGTTTTAAGGGCTTATGAAAAAGCTTTAAAGGGAGAGAAAGACAGACGTTGGAAAGTGGAACATGCCCAAGTAATCACGCCAGAAGACCTCGATTATTTTAAGGATGGAATAATCCCATCCATTCAACCGACACACGCCACCAGCGATATGTATTGGGTAGAAGAGCGTTTGGGCGAAGAGCGTACCAAAGGTGCCTACGCCTTTAAAACACTTTTAGACAAGGCAGGTTTGGTAGCATTGGGAACCGATTTTCCAGTGGAGCAAGTAAGTCCGTTCCTTACTTTTTATGCTGCTGTAGGGCGCAAAGATGTGGATGGTTATCCTGAGGGCGGCTTTCAAATGAAAGATGCCCTTTCTAGAGAGGAAGCTTTGCGTGGTATGACCATTTGGGCGGCCTATAGTAATTTTGAGGAAAATGAAAAGGGCAGTATCGAAGTCGGTAAATTTGCCGATTTTACGATATATAGTGATGACCTTATGGAAGTTCCGGTAAAGCAAATTCCCAGCATACGTGCGCAGCAGACATTTGTCGGAGGTGAAGTCCGATAATAAAAAAGCCGGAACATAGTCCCGGCTTTTTCTCATTCTTGACTTTATTTCAATCTACATGGTAATCGGTACGGCAACTCTTGTCTTGTCCCATCCCATGACCATGTGTGCTCCGTTATCGACTTCCTTAAAGGCGATCGAGAATTCTTCTAAAGATGTGGCGTCAGAGCCATTTGGTACGGATACCCTTGCAACATCTGCAGATTCGTCATAGGTATAAGAACCCCATTGGTTCAGGTTTTTGTTTAGAATTACTGTCCATTCCTTTTCTCCGGGAATAGTAAAAAGAGCGTAGGTGCCAGCTTTGATATCCTTTCCTCCGAAATTGACATCCTTATAGAAAGTAATTTCAGGAGCTTCGTTTGCTCCCGTTCTCCAGACTTCGCCCGGTTTGGCCAATTCGGCCATAGATCGACCTTTCAATTGTGGGCGGCTATAGATAATGCGAACAGCCTTGTCCGATACTTTGTAAGTTGAAGGAAAGGCAGCTGCATCCATCGGGCTTTTGTCCAATCCTGAAAACTCTTGGGCCATACTTTCTGTAGTGAAAACCAAGGCCAAAACTAAAGTTGTAATCGTAAGTAATTTTTTCATAATAGTGTTTTGTTTTTTGTAGCGTTAAAACTAAGGAGTATTCAAGTGAATCTGTGCTAAAAAGTCGTTAAATTTCCCACTGCTTACAGATTGGTTGCATAAATTCCATTTTCACTTCGGTTCAATTACAGATTAGTTGATATTATTCATAATAATGAATAATGAATAATCAATAACTTCTTTATTGTTTTATATTAGAACCATTAGTATCATCTTTGACTATAATTTGAAATTAAATTTAGTGTTATGTGTGGAATTGTATGTGCATTTGATGTGAAAGAGTCTACGGAAGTCCTTCGCCCCCAGTTGCTAGAAATGTCGAAAAAAGTAAGACATAGAGGACCGGATTGGAGTGGAATCTATGCGGATGAAAAGGCCATTTTGGCCCATGAACGTTTAGCTATTGTAGATCCAGCTTCCGGAAAGCAGCCTTTGTTTAGCGAAGATAAAAAATTGATTCTTGCCGCAAACGGCGAAATTTATAACCACCGTGGGCTGCGAAAACAATTTGAGGGTAAGTACAACTTTCAGACCCAATCGGATTGTGAGGTAATTTTAGCCCTATATCAAGAAAAGGGTGTAGATTTCATTGATGAGATGAACGGTATCTTCGGTTTTGCCATCTACGATGTTGAAAAGGATGAATATTTCATTGCTAGGGACCATATGGGAATAATCCCCCTTTATATTGGTTGGGACAAACATGGTACGTTCTACGTTGCTTCTGAATTGAAGGCGCTCGAGGGAACGTGCACTAAAATTGAACTATTTCCACCGGGGCATTATCTACACAGTTCAGATGGGGAATTCAAAAAATGGTATGCCAGGGATTGGATGGAATATGATGCCGTTAAAGAAAACGAGACGAGCATACGGGCTATCAAAGAAGCTTTGGAAGCTGCCGTACATAGACAGTTGATGTCCGACGTGCCCTATGGGGTTCTACTTTCAGGTGGTTTGGATTCTTCAGTTACTTCGGCCATTGCCAAAAAATATGCCCAAAAGCGAATAGAATCAGATGATACTGCCGATGCTTGGTGGCCGCAATTGCATTCTTTCTCTGTCGGATTGGATGGTTCTCCTGATCTGGCCGCCGCACGAAAAGTGGCCGATCATATCGGAACCGTACATCATGAAATAAAATTTACTATACAAGAAGGTTTGGATGCTATCAAGGATGTTATCTATAACCTGGAGACCTACGATATTACCACTATTAGGGCTTCCACGCCTATGTATTTAATGGCAAGGGTCATCAAGTCGATGGGAATCAAAATGGTGCTTTCCGGTGAAGGGGCCGATGAACTGTTCGGTGGGTACTTATATTTCCATAAGGCACCCAACGCACAAGAATTCCATGAAGAAACGGTTCGTAAGTTGAGTAAATTGCACATGTACGACTGTTTACGTGCCAATAAATCATTGGCCGCTTGGGGAATCGAGGGCCGCGTTCCGTTTTTGGACAAAGAATTTATGGATGTCGCCATGCGCATCAATCCCCAAGATAAAATGATCAATGGTGAACGCATGGAAAAATGGGTAGTAAGAAAGGCTTTTGAAGATATGCTTCCGGCAAGTGTAGCTTGGAGGCAAAAGGAGCAATTTTCGGATGGCGTAGGATATAGTTGGATAGACACCCTCAAGCTTATGGTCAACGAAGAAGTATCCGATGAGCAACTGGAAAATGCGAAGTTCAGATTCCCTTTACAGACGCCGACCACCAAAGAAGAGTTTTATTATCGCTCGATATTCGAAGCTCATTTTCCAAGTGATGCAGCGGCTCTTTGTGTTCCACAAGAACCTTCCGTTGCTTGTAGCACCAAAATTGCCCTAGAATGGGACGAGGCTTTTAAGAATATGAACGACCCGTCGGGTAGGGCAGTGGCCAATGTTCATGACGATGCTTATGTAAGGTGAAAATGATGAGATACTCCTTTTGTAAGGGGGTTGGTGGGTTTTGATGTCACCACATATACTGAGTATCGGTTAATGTCCGATCCTATAAAAAATTGAAGATTCTGTTTTCCTGTCTATTGTGGCAGACTCAGTTTTTATTTTAATTAGTCAATTGGCCCCACTATCAGTGGGGCCTTTTAAATATTACGAACTAAGTGTCTTGTCAAGATCATTCCGAGGCCCCAAGCCTTGGTCAGATAAAAAATAAGGCTGGCTTAACCGAAACAATAAACTTGACATAACACTAAGATTTTTATAAAATTTTATATGAAATCACCTATCGTCAGACTTCTGAATTTTCCACAAAAAATGTTAATAACTTCGAGGTTAAAAAAATCCCAAAACCCCATATTCCATAGGGTATTGCGTATATTTGTAAGATTGCAAATTTTGAAGTAAAAACAACCAATATATCTTATGAGCGAAGAAGCGAATAAAGACGAAGAATCGAAGAAAAAAGACGAGTCCAAAAAGCCCGTAGAACACCTTACCGGCGAAAACAAAAAAGCATATTCCGCAGATAGCATTCAGGCCCTTGAAGGTATGGAGCACGTACGTATGCGTCCCTCCATGTATATAGGCGATGTCGGTGTGCGTGGATTGCACCATCTGGTCTATGAGGTGGTCGACAATTCCATCGATGAGGCTATGGGCGGTCATTGTGATACGATCAGTGTTGTCATTAACGAGGACAATTCAATAACTACCAGGGAT
Source organism: uncultured Maribacter sp. (assembly GCA_964351985.1). Taxonomy (GTDB): domain Bacteria; phylum Bacteroidota; class Bacteroidia; order Flavobacteriales; family Flavobacteriaceae; genus Meishania. Next base: position 90,445 of record CAYGPR010000008.1, read on the forward strand.
AATGGTAGGGGCATTCCAGTGGACATGCATAAGAAAGAAGGCATTTCGGCACTTGAGGTTGTCATGACCAAAATCGGTGCTGGTGGTAAGTTCGATAAGGATTCCTATAAAGTTTCCGGTGGATTGCATGGTGTCGGGGTATCCGTAGTGAACGCACTTTCAGATAATTTGAAAGCTACCGTATATCGAGATGGTAAAATCTGGGAGCAAGAATACGAGCGCGGTAAGGCGATGTATCCGGTAAAAAGTGTTGGGGAAACAGACGACAGGGGTACGATGGTTACTTTCCATCCAGATAGTCAAATTTTTACCCAAACCATTGAGTATAGTTATGAGACCCTGTCCAATAGAATGCGCGAGCTTTCCTTTTTGAATAAAGGGGTGACCATATCATTGACCGATAAGCGGCAAAAAGATGATAAAGGCGAGTTTGTTTCTGAAACGTTCTATTCCGATGAGGGATTGAAGGAATTCGTACGATTTTTAGATGGTAACCGAGAGTCCTTGATTCAGAATGTTATCGCTATGGAAGGCGAGAAAAATGACATTCCGGTGGAGGTGGCCATGATCTACAACACGAGTTATACGGAAAATCTACATTCCTATGTAAATAACATTAATACCCACGAGGGCGGTACGCACTTGTCCGGTTTCAGAAGGGGCCTAACGACCACATTGAAGAAATATGCCGATGCCTCTGGTATGTTGGATAAATTGAAGTTCGAGGTACAAGGAGATGATTTCCGTGAAGGATTGACGGCCATTGTTTCAGTTAAAGTACAGGAACCGCAGTTTGAAGGGCAGACCAAAACAAAATTGGGTAACCGCGAGGTTTCTTCCGCAGTTTCACAGGCGGTTTCTGAAATGCTCACCGATTATTTGGAAGAGCACCCTGATGATGCCAAGGTAATCGTACAGAAAGTAATTTTGGCGGCCCAAGCTAGGCATGCGGCCACCAAGGCGCGCGAAATGGTACAGCGTAAGACGGTAATGAGTATTGGCGGACTTCCGGGAAAACTTTCCGATTGTTCAGAGCAAGACCCGGCGTTATGTGAAGTGTTTTTAGTCGAGGGTGATTCCGCGGGCGGAACGGCCAAACAAGGTCGTGACCGCAATTTTCAGGCCATACTTCCATTGCGAGGTAAAATCTTGAATGTTGAAAAAGCAATGACCCATAGGGTTTTTGAGAACGAAGAAATAAAGAATATTTATACGGCACTAGGCGTGACCATCGGTACCGAGGATGATAGTAAGGCCTTAAACCTTGAAAAATTGAGATATCACAAGGTAGTTATCATGTGTGATGCCGACGTTGATGGAAGTCACATTGAAACGCTTATTCTGACCTTTTTCTTTCGGTACATGCGCGAATTGATCGAAGGTGGGCACGTGTATATCGCAACACCACCCTTGTATCTTGTAAAAAAGGGAAGTAAAAAACAATATGCCTGGGACGATAAGGAACGCGATGAAATCGCCGACAGCTATAGCGGTGGGGTAAGTATTCAACGTTACAAAGGTCTTGGTGAAATGAACGCTGAGCAATTATGGGATACCACGATGAATCCGAATTTCAGGACACTTCGTCAAGTAACCATAGATAACGCTACTGAGGCTGACCGTATTTTTTCTATGTTAATGGGAGATGAAGTGCCACCAAGAAGGGAATTTATTGAGAAAAATGCCGTTTATGCGAACATTGATGCATAAGAAACGGCACTTACACAACAAAAACCTGCACCGCTCGTGCAGGTTTTTTAGTTTTGGGAAAAACCTACATTATGAAAAGAGTATTTTTCCTACTGGTTGTACTATTCGGTTTGCAAGCGAATGCACAATCGAATATCAATGAAATATTGGCCGCAGGTCTAGACGATGCCGAACGATTTACAAATGACTATCTAGCTCCCGTTTCAGAAGGTGCAATGCACAGTATTTCCAATGGGTGGTATAACCACGGAAAGGCTAAGCCCTTGGGTGGTTTCGAGATTTCCATTATTGGCAATATGGCCAATTTCAAGAATAAAGACGCTAAAAAGGCCTTTACCTTAAATACGGCCGACTATGAAAACCTTCAATTTGATGACGGCAGCACTTCTAAAATGGTCTCATCGGCATTAGGAGATATTGAAGGTGTCATTGTTTTCGTTGAAGGGGAAATTGCCCCCGGCGTATCGGCGCGCGAAGAATTCGAATTACCTACCGGATTAGCTTCGGAGAACGTTAATTTTATTCCTTCCGCCTTTTTACAGGCCAGTGTTGGACTCATAAAAGGCACTGAGCTCAAAGTACGTTTTTTACCAAAAATCAATGCTGAGGAATCTTCAATCGGACTTTACGGTATCGGAATACAGCACGAATTCACACAGCACCTTTCGGCGGAGAAGGTTTTTCCTGTCGCGATTTCTGGGGTCATCGGGTATACTCACCTAGATGGTACCTACGATTTTACGAATACCAATATCATAGCAGGTAGTGATCAACGAATCGATATGACATTGAATACCTGGGTTTTTCAGGCCGTTGTTTCCACAAAACTTCCGATTATTAACTTTTATGGAGGATTGGGATATCTGAAAGGAAAGTCTACAACGGATGTATTAGGGACGTATACGGTACAATCGGGACCTTTTCAGCAGACTTATGAGGATCCATTTTCAGTAAGCAAGGATGCCAGTGGGGTTCGCGCGAATATCGGTACTAAATTGAAACTAGGCTTTTTTAGGTTGCATGCCGATTACACCGTGGCGGAATTCAATAGTCTATCGGTTGGTGTGAACTTTGGGTTTAGATAAGCCTGACTGAACCAACTCATTGAAGTCCCGAATTCTTTCTCTTTAAGGATTCGGGATTTTTTTTTTATTTCCTTCGACGACAAGTTCCGGTAATGTGGAGTGCGAGTTTATTATTGGCTACGGTTCCACATCCTAGGTAAGGTACACCATAACATATTTTATCCTACTCATGATGCATTTTATCCAAAAAAATTGCCTTTAATCGATAGTGTTTTTGAGGAAAATTACATTTTATCGGTAAAAATGAACCATTCATCGAAAATATCCAATATTAGGTAGGAATATTCCTTCTTAATACAGGGCCTGATGAAGCGATTTATCGGAAATAAATTCAATGCAGTAATTAAGCGTAATCCCAAATCCAAACATTATGAAAAACGTACTATTGATTCGAGAAATTTATCTAGAGGCCTTCAAAGACTTGGGCACAAAATTCGTTAAATCTTATTTTAAGGCATTCACATGGTTCTGCTTTGCGAGTTATCTTGTTTTACTTTATGCGTTCGTGTTTAGAGTATCTACCGGTTTCGCTTTTGAGTAGGTGACAAGGCAGAAATCTTTTTAAAGTTTCTCTCGGGGTATGAGGTACTTTAAAATAAATTAAGCGGAGCTAGAAACTATTTTTCAGGTCAAAGAAAATTTTGAAGGTGTTCATTGACTAGGGTAATACTATTTAAAAGATTTTTAATGGTTTTGTATTTTGAGTTATTTTTTGGTGGTATATGCTTTTGCATTTAGAGTTTCTACTGGTGTCGCTTTTGAGTAGGTTACAAAGGCGGAACATCAAACAAAAAAGCGCCTATCGGGGGATGAGGCGCTTTTTTAATTGGTGTTAACTAAAAAACGTATAACTACTACTACTACTACTACTGATATTATTTTTAAAGGTATTTTATCATTACTAATCTACTATTCTCTACTTGCCAGCATGAAACCGTCTACTCGTTCCAATAGCAATTTTTCATCGGAGTTTTTAAAACTTACCGTATCATCTGCCCTGTCCAAACCAGGATATGAGATGGTATAGGTATCATCACTATTTAATGACCACTTGAAATCTGATTTAATTTTTATCGAACCGTTTTCAATTCTATGGAACCTTCCGAGATAGGCATCGTTAAAAATCCATTCGTGACGAACAGTTAGTTTAGCGGTATTCGTTGTCTCGACTTCGACACGAGACCATATACCGATTACAGGGTCGTTATTTTCGGGTATTCGCGAGCAATTGCTTGCGAAGATGATGGCGATAATCGCCAAAAATGAAAAGAGCTTTTTCATTATGTAGGTATTTTCTGATTCAAGATTTGGTACTATAAGAACGTCCGATTTCGAGTTGGTATTGTCAAAATTCGATGTACGGTATCCTATTCCCGTTTTCTTCGTTAAAAACCCTCTTTTTTTAACAAGGGTGCATTTTAACGATCGTTGAAATACATCGTTCAGAATATATTATGATATTGGACGGCCACTTATATCTGTTAAAATACCTATTTTTGAATTCACAAATTCAAATCATTAAAAACTACAAATATGAAAGTAACCATAGTGGGTGCAGGTGCCGTTGGGGCGAGTTGTGCGGAGTATATCGCAATAAAGAATTTCGCCTCGGAAGTCGTTTTGTTGGACATAAAAGAGGGATATGCCGAAGGAAAGGCTATGGATCTGATGCAATGCGCCTCGTTGAACAGTTTTGACACCAAGATTACTGGTGTGACCAACGACTATTCAAAAACGGCAGGAAGCGATATCGCCGTCATTACCTCAGGTATTCCCCGTAAACCCGGTATGACACGTGAAGAACTTATAGGTATCAACGCCGGTATTGTAAAAACGGTCTCTTCGAACCTTATCGAGCATTCACCGAATGTGACGCTGATCGTTGTAAGTAACCCAATGGATACGATGACCTATTTGGTACACAAAACGACGAATTTGCCCAAAAATAAAATCATTGGCATGGGCGGTGCTTTGGACAGTGCCCGGTTCAAATACCGTTTGGCTGAAGCCATGGAGGCCCCAATTTCCGATATTGACGGAATGGTTATCGGTGGCCATAGCGATACGGGAATGGTTCCCTTAATCTCGCATGCCACTCGAAATAGCATCAAGGTTTCTGAGTTTCTTTCCTCGGAACGCTTGTCACAAGTAGCCGAAGATACCAAGGTAGGTGGTGCCACGTTGACCAAATTGTTGGGCACTAGTGCATGGTACGCCCCGGGGGCCGCAGTTTCTAGTCTAGTTCAGGCCATTGCCTGTGACCAGAAGAAAATGTTTCCGTGCTCTACTTTTTTAGAAGGTGAATACGGGTTGAACGATATCTGCATTGGTGTACCGGTGATCTTGGGCAAAAATGGTATCGAGAAGATTGTCGATGTTCCGTTGAGCGATGCAGAGAAGGCAAAAATGCAAGAAAGTGCGGCCGGTGTCACAAAAACCAACGGACTGTTAGAACTCTAACGGCTTCTTGCGGAATACAATTTTAGAACGTCCCTTCCCCATGGTCATGGTGAGGGGACGTTTTGTTTTTCATGTTTACCTATAAATATATTGTCAATTCATAGGGTAAATCATATATTTGCACGCTGTTAATAAAAGCATCTCAAACATAAACGTAACCCATGCAGAATAAAGGACTTATAAAGCTTTTTGCACTCCTCTTCGGTCTAGTGAGTATCTATCAATTATCCTATACTTTCATAACCAGTAAGGTCGAAAACGAAGCGGAAGTCTTTGCCGCAAGTAGAATTTCCGATTCGGAGGAGGACTATGTTTCAAAGCGCGAAGCTTTAGAGGGAAGCTATTTGGATTCCATAGGAGGTAACCCGATATTAGGCTTTACCGACTACAACGAGGCCAAGAAAAAAGAATTGAACAAAGGTCTTGACCTTAAAGGAGGTATAAACGTTACCCTTCAAATTTCTATCAAGGATATCTTGAAAGGTCTTGCCAACAATACCAAAAATCCAATTTTCAACAAGGCCTTGGCCGATGCCGATGTTGCTTCAAAGAGTAGTGATGATACCTATATCGATTTGTTTTTCCAAGCTTTCGATAACATTAAGGGAGATGCCAAACTGGCCTCTCCGGATATTTTTGCAAACAAGACGTTAAGCGACGAAGTCAATTTTCAAATGGGCGATGATGAGGTAAAGCCTATCATTCGTAGAAAAATAGATGAATCCATTGTTTCTGCATTTGAAGTATTGCGCGAGCGTATCGATGGTTTCGGAGTAACACAACCGAATATTCAAAGAGAGGGTAACTCAGGACGTATTTTGGTTGAACTGCCTGGTGCCAGGGATATTGCTCGAGCCCAAGATCTACTTTCAAGTACGGCCCAATTGGAGTTTTGGGAAACCTATCCACAAAACAATCCTAGTTTTAGCCAATTTATAGTTGCTGCCAATGACAAGTTGAAGACCATGGTCGATACGACACAGGTCGAAGAGCCTATAAAGGAGGAATCTGAAATTGATTCGTTGCTTTCCGATGTCGCTTCCGATTCTTTGGATCTTGCCAGCCAGGTGAATCCTTTGTTCGATTTGTTGATTCCGGCAAATCCTGGTAGCCATGCCATGTTCAGGGCGGCTATAAAGGATACTGCCAAAGTAGGGGCATACCTGCGCATGCCCGAAATTCGACGCTTGCTTCCCGCCGATATACAGTTTACCAAATTTGTATGGGAACGTCCGCCAACGCCCGAAACCGAAGTTGTAGACCTTTTTGCCTTAAAATCGAATAGGGATGGTATCCCAAGAATAAGTGGTGATGTGGTCAGTGATGCGAGGGATGAATTCGTAAACGGTAAACCGGCCGTTACCATGGCCATGAACACAAAAGGTGCCAAAGAATGGGAAAAATTGACCGGCGACGCCTATACAAACCAGACAGGTATTGCCATTGTGCTGGACAATAAAGTATATACAGCACCAGGAGTTTCTTCGGGGCCGATTTCAGGAGGAAGGTCTGAAATAACGGGTGTATTTACAGTGAACGAGACCAAAGATATTGCGAATGTACTACGGGCAGGTAAATTGCCGGCATCAGCGGAAATTATCCAATCTACCATTGTGGGACCTTCCTTGGGTCAAGAGGCTATAGACAGTGGTTTTATGTCATTTATGCTTGCTATGGCCATTGTTTTGGTCTGGATGATTTTCTATTATGGCAAGGCCGGTGCTTTTGCCGATATTGCTTTGTTGCTGAACATTCTATTGATTTTCGGAGTGTTGACAAGTTTGAATGCCGTATTGACATTACCGGGTATTGCAGGTATCGTTTTGACCATCGGTATGTCGGTCGATGCCAACGTACTGATTTTTGAAAGGATAAAAGAAGAACTCGCAAAAGGAAAAGGCAAGGCACAAGCAGTTGCTGATGGTTTCGACAATGCGCTATCTTCGATTTTGGATGCCAATATTACGACGGGTCTAACCGCCTTGATATTATTCGTGTTCGGTTCGGGGCCTATCAAAGGTTTTGCCACGACCTTATTGATCGGTATCGTTACCTCATTGTTCACGGCAATCTTTATTACTAGATTGTTGGTCGATTGGTATATCGGTGGTAAAGGAAGAACCTTGGATTTTTCAACCGCCTTGACAAAGAACCTCTTCAAGAACATCAATATCGATTTTTTAGGCAAACGAAAGATAGCTTACATTTTTTCTGCTATTTTGTTGGGTATAGGTATTTTTTCATTAATGACCAATAGTCTGCAGCAAGGTGTTGATTTTGTAGGTGGCCGTTCATACCAGATTCGTTTTCAGAACGAAGTAAACCCATCTGAAATAGCATCTGAGCTTAATACGGTCTTTGGTAGTGGTACGAACGTAAAAGAATTTGGTGACGCCAATCAAATAAAGCTCACAACCCCTTATAAAGTAGATGTTGAAGGCGTTGAAGTAGATAATGAGATTCAGGATAAGTTGTTTACCGCATTGCAGAAATATTTGCCCGATGGAATCACTAAATCTGATTTTATCACGGGTAGTGGTGAAAAATCCATTGGTATCATGCAATCTGTGAAGGTAGGACCGACCATTGCCGATGACATTAAGAAAAATGCCTTTTTAGCGATTATAGGTTCTTTGGCCGTAGTGTTTTTGTACATTCTTTTACGATTTAGAAAATGGCAATTTTCGTTAGGCGCAGTAGCGGCTGTTTTTCATGATGTTTTAATCGTTTTAGGTGTTTTCTCTCTCTTCGGAAAGATTATGCCTTTCAATATGGAAATAGACCAGGCCTTTATTGCAGCTATTCTAACGGTAATAGGTTACTCTTTGAACGATACCGTGGTGGTCTTTGACCGTATTCGAGAGATTATCAACGAAAAAGGGTGGAAATCAGGTGTTAATACTAATCTGGCCTTGAACAGTACCTTAAGCCGAACCTTGAATACCTCGCTGACTACCTTGGTCGTGCTTTTGGCCATCTTTATTTTTGGTGGAGAATCACTTCGAGGATTTATGTTCGCTATGATAGTTGGTATAATAGTAGGTACCTATTCGTCGCTTTTTATTGCGACCCCTATTATGTTTGATTTCTTGAAAAAGAGTGTAAAATTGGGTGAAGTAAAGTAGTTAGTAAAAATTATAAATAAAAGAACCGTTTTGACCCTGTGAGAAGTTAATGGGCAAAACGGTTCTTTTTATTTTACCCTTCCTGTAGATCCATTTTCACCCATAGTAAGCTCATAAACATAATCCGAATGAAGGTCTCGTTCCTTTCTGTGGGAGACGAAAACAATGGCCGTATCACTTTCTTTTGCAAATTTGTTGACCAGGGCAACAAAAAGAAATGCACTAGCATCGTCAAGTCCGGCCGTAGGTTCATCTAAAATTAACAATAATGGATGCTTTACCATGGCCCTCACGGTCATGACCAATCGTTTTTGACCCATGGTCAGGTCATGGAAGAGATTATCTTTTTTGTTCCACATGCCTGTAAGTTCTAGCCATTCTTTTGCCAATCGAGTTTGAGCCTCGGACGGTCTGACATAGAGACCTATAGAATCGGTAAGGCCAGAAATCAACATATTCTCGACGGTATGGTATCCCATAAATTTATCCGTCATAGCCGGGGTAAAGTACCCGATACGTTTTTTAATTTCCCATACACTTTCGCCACTTCCCTTTTTTTGCCCGAAGATGTAAAGATCTTGACCGTACCCTTTGGGATTTTCTCCGGTAATCATCGATAGTAGGGTTGTTTTACCACTTCCGTTTTTTCCTCTAAGCTCCCAGAAACTCCCTTTTTTAATCTTCCAATCGATATTGTTAAGAATAGGTTTTTCTGAATAAGAAACATTCACATGGTTAAGTTCAATGAGTAGATTGTCTTCAAAGTCCATTTTATCAATTGGCGACGGAATGGTACGATCAAAGATTTCCGAAGGGGTACTAATTCTGGCCTCCTTGACCGTTGCGTAGAATTTTAAGTCGGTATTTTCAAGTCTGGCAAATGTGTTGACAAAGGGTAGAAGATCTGATGTTCTGCTAATAAGCTGTACAATGAAGGTATTTTGGCCTATTTTCTGTAGTTGCTGTGAGAAATCTTCTTGGGAAACGGTATCTAGATTATCAAAGGGATTGTCTAAAATAATGAACTCCGGATTGCTTTTGAGAACATGATTTAAAAGCGCCTTTTTCTGTTCTCCACTAGAGCGGGTGGTAAGACTTTGAAAGGTATCGGATTGAATCGTTTTAATTCCATGCCGTTCTTCTTCATCTATAAATTGTTCCAATGCCAATTTCGAGAATAATGCACCATGTAGGCCATTGAGCTCTTCGAAACCAGTAATAGTACCATTATTTAAAAGCCCATCTATCAGGTTGCTTTTATCGGAGGTATTATCTATGAAAATGGCCCAATGTTTTTTTGTCATTGACGAACTCTAAAAATATGTGTGGGGTTACCTTTGTACTTAGTGGTTTTATCAAGTCGCATACCCATGGCAAGGGCTACTTTTTGGGATGGAACATTCTTGATATGGATAATGGAAATCAAGGATTCACTCAAATCGTTATCAAAAGCGAATTCTTTACATTGTTTTGAAGCTTCTGTAGCAAAACCTTGTCGCCAATATTTTGGTAGGATGGAATATCCGATTTCCAGCTCCTTTTCACCGTCAACTTCCTGCACTAGTAATCCACATTGTCCGATGAAGTCTCCTGTTTTTTTACAAATCAAAGCATTCAACCCTCCCGTTCCGTTTTCATAGCGATGGAAAACCCTATTGAACCAATCTTGACAGGCGATAATGGGATCCGGATTTTCCCCGAACCAGTGTTCGGTGCTCAAAGGGTTCTGATGAAAGGATAGCCAGGTGTCAAAGTCATCAGGCGTAAGTTTTCTGAATTTCAAGCGTTCCGTTTCCTGATCCTCAAGCAGCAAATTCATTGCTTTAATCTTTTAAATTCGATGCTGTCACCCACATCCAACGACCATTTTTCAACGAGCCCTGCATTGACCTCCAGTACGTATTGAACGGGCACTTTAGATGAAAGGCCTCTTTCGGTCAAGGGTTGGGCATTTTCTTGATAGCTGGCGACTTTCAAATCCGCATCTACGAAGATAATGTCTAGAGGGAATTCGGTATTCTTCATGTAAAAGGAGTGCATGGCTTCCTTTGGAAAAATAAAGAACATACCCTCATCATTTTCCATCGATGTTCGGTACATGAGTCCGGTCTGAGTCTCGTATTCCGTTTCGGCAAACTCTATATCAAGTTTGATGAATAATGAATCACTATTCTTATTGAAGATAGATAGTTCCCCTTCTTTGGTAAATACAACCGGTTCGGTGGTAACGACCTTCTTCGGTTCGTTTTTGCAAGAGCTGCCCAATAATATTGTCGGAACGATAAAATATAAAATGAATCTAAACTTCATGAAAATCCTTAATTTTCCTAACTCCTAACTCCTAACTCCTAACTCCTAACTCCTAACTCCTAACTCC